>CALCID010000001.1 GCA_937907535.1 uncultured bacterium
CTTCGCGGCGGGGCTACCTCGCCGGGTCGAGCACGTGCACGAGCACGAGTACGGGGCAGCCTTCGCGGTAGGGCGACCGTTCCGGGTCGAGCACGAGCACGGGGGCAGCCTTCGCGGCGGGGCTACCTCGCCGGGTCGAGCACGTGCACGAGCACGAGTACGGGTCAGCCTTCGCGGCAGGGCTACCTTGCCGGGTCGAGCACGTGCACGTGCACGAGCACGGGGCAACCTTCGCCGTAATGCCGCCTCACCGGGTCGAGCGCGAGCACGAGTAGGGGGAAGCTTCGCGGCAGGGCTGCTTTTCCGGGTCGAGCACGAGCACGTGCACGATGGGGGCTCAGGGGAGGAGGTCGGTGGGGGAGTGGGTGAAGGGGTTGATGATCGTGAGGCCGTCGACGTCGAGGCCGTCGGGCAGGTCCTCGGACAGTAGGTAGCGGCAGCCCGCCTTCACGGCCGCGGCGACGATCAACGAATCCCACCACGAGAATCCGAACCGGTCTCGGAGTGACCAGGCTCGCTCGATCAGGGGCAGCTCGATCGGCAACGGCTTCCAGGTGGCGAGGGCGAGCACGTCCTCGCGCGCTTCCTCCGGCGTACGCGGCGGGTCGAGCTTCTTCGTGATCGTCACGCAGTACTCCTGGAGGACCTGCACGCTCAGGCGCCCCAGGCGCGTGTCCCACAGCGCGGCCATCCACTCCGCCGCACGCCGCTGCTTCTCCTCATCCGTCCGGTCCCGGACGTAGACCAGGACGTTCGTGTCAACGAAGATCGGCGCGCTCATGCAGCTCGTCGCGAGTGGGGAGCCGCTGGCCGGGCTTCCGGTGGACGCGCGGTTCCTGCGCGAAATCGCGGCGCCGGGCGTCTTCGTACGCGTCGGAGCGGAGCATCTCTTCGCGCAGCAGATTGGCGATCATCCGGGACACGCTGATGTCCCGTTTCGCGGCCTCGATCCGAGCCCAGCGGGCCACGTCCTCGTCGAGCGTAATGGTGACGTTCCTGAGTCTGCTCTTCATGACGCGAATTCGTGTACCACGGACCCTGTGTCAACCGGCGCGGGCGGCGAGCGCTCCTGATCCTGGCAGCGGCGAGCCGGAGCGCGGCGTCGCCCGGCGCCGTCGCGGGCCGGCGACACGACTCGCGGCCGCAGGACGAGTCCACGGCCGCTCGGCGCCCCGCGCGCTCGCCCGATCGACGAGGACGGAGCGAGCCGCCGAGAGGCCGCCCGACCCGGAAGCTGCCCGGCGCCGGTCCTTCGGTGAGCCGGCGGGCACCGCATCACTGTGCGGACCTTAGCACCGTTGCGCCGCGGCCGGGCGCAGGGCAATCATTCGCTGCGTGCCGCACACCTCTCGACTGCATCCAGGGCGCCGTCGCGCCCGCCCTTCCCGCAACCCCTGCCACCGGAGGTCGATCCCATGGACGTAGAACAGCGCGCCGCGATCCTGGACCTATTGGGCCGGCCCGAGGCGCGGGCCGAGGACGTCCAATTGCCGGAGGCCGCGGTCACGGCCGTCTACGAGTCGATCTCGGGGCCGGCCGGGATCCAGCGGGAGCGGGACTGGGACCGGCTCCGTTCGCTCTTCCTCCCGGGCGGCCGCTTCACCCTCGATCGCTGGGGCGCGCCGGACGGGACATCGCAGTACGTGCTGAGGTCGTGGGACGTGGAGGGCTTCATCGCGGCTGCCAGGTTCTTCTACCGGGAGAGCGGCTTCTACGAATGGGAGATCGGCCCGCGGGTCGAGCGGTTCGGGCGCGTGGCGCACGTGCTCAGCACCTACGAGTCACGGATCGCGCCGGACGGCGAGCCGATCTCTCGCGGGATCAACAGCGTGCAGCTCGTGTTCGACGGCGCGCGGTGGTGGGCGGCAAACCTGGTGTTTGACATCGAGCGGCCGGAGAACCCGATTCCAGGGCGGTATCTGCCCGGGGCATCCCGGCCGGGCGCCGAGGGTTGAAGGATGGGAGCCATCTCGATCCGTTCGGCCCGCCCCGGCGACGCCCCGGAGTGGGAGCGGATGCGGCAGGCGTTGTGGCCGTCGGAGCCAGGCGAGCACAGGCGTGAGATCGCGGCCTACTTCGCGGCGAAGGGGTGGGCCGAGGCAGGGTCGGTCCGGGGCGAGGCAGTGGCGTACCGTGGCGTGGGGGCGCCGAACGAGGTCGAAGTCCTCGTCGCCGTGGCGGACGATGGACAGGTGATCGGCTTCGCGGAGGCAGGGATCCGGCCGTATGCGGAGGGCTGCCTCTCCGGCCGGGTCGCGTACCTGGAGGGTCTGTTCGTGAAGCCGGCGTGGCGGGGGCGGGGCGTGGCCGCCGCGCTGGTGGCGGCGGTCGAAGCGTGGGGCCGGGCGCAGGGGTGCACCGAACTCGCGTCGGATGCGGAGCTCGGCAACGACGCGAGCATTGCCATGCACCGCGCGCTCGGCTTCGAGGAAGTCGAACGGATCGTCTGCTTCAGGAAGGACCTCTGAACGATGCAAGCGGGTCCAGCACCCGCCGCGCGGTCCGCACCTCCGTGCGCACCGGGGAACGCGCGGTTTCCCGGGACGTGATCGGACGAGGATCTTCCCCCGCGCCCGGGCCCGGGAGTGCCGATTCAGCGGCTGTGAGTTCGTCCCGGCCGGGTCCCGTCGCATGCACGAGCCGAGTCTGCGGGCATTCGCCGACCCACCGGACGAGGTGAGTCTGGCGGCACCGGATCGATCGGCGCGTGGCTAGGTGATGCCGCCCGAAGGAAGCGTCGTGCGGGTGATCGACGGCGAACGAGCCGCCTGCTATGGCCACCCCCGCGATCGTGGACCGGCACCGGGCCGGGTGCTGGACCCGATGCATGCCCGGGCCCCATATTCCGGCATCCACGCCCAAAATCCTAGACACATTGCCAGAAGGGGTTGTCCGTCCATGAGCGGGACATCCGACTGCGTTAAGGAACCGGGCCGTCGAGCGGGAGCGCGGTTCGTGATGCCGCCGATCCTGCGCCGGCGCTGGTCCGTCGGTATCCGGGGCCTTCTCATTGTCCCCCTCCTCCTCGCCTGCGCCCGGCATGAGCCGGTGCCGGGGTCGACGACCGTCCATCCGGCTGAGGATGCGGCGGCGCTGGAGACGTGGCGGATCGTGAGCTACAACATCCGGCACGGGCGGGGAGCGGACAACGAGGTGGACCTGGAGAGGACGGCGGCGGTGCTCCGGCGGCTGGATCCGGACGTCGTCGCCCTCCAGGAAGTGGACCAGGGCGTGGCGCGGAGCGGGGGCGAGGACCAGGCGGCGAGGCTCGGGGAGCTCCTGGGGATGCACCACGCGTTCGGCGCGTTCATGGACTACCAGGGCGGGCATTACGGGATGGCGATCCTGTCCCGGTGCGCGATCCGGAGGGTGGACCCGGTGCGGCTGCCGGACGGGAACGAGCCGCGGGTGGCGCTGGCGGTCGAGCTGGAACGACCCTCCGGGGATGCCCTGCCGCTCACGGTGGTGAACGTCCACTTCGACTGGGTGGAGGACGACGGGTACCGCTACGCCCAGGCGCAGGAGGTGGCGCGGTATGTGGACGGCGTGGCCGGACCGCTCGTACTGCTCGGGGACTTCAACGACCAGCCGGGCTCGCGCACGCTGGCGCTGTTCCGCGGACGCGTGCGGGAGGCGGCGAAGCCGGCGGACCGGCGGCTGACGTTCCCGTCGGATACGCCGGAGCGCGAGATCGACTACATCTTCGTGGCCCCCGCGGACGTTTGGGAGATCGTGGAAGTCGACGTCATCCCGGAAGCCGTCGCGTCCGACCACCGCCCCGTCGTCGCCGAATTCCGGCTCTCGCGGACTGAGCGGGCCGGGATCGCGCTGGGCCGGGCGGTCGCGGGCGTACGTGAAGCCCGGAGCGAGCTGGTGCCGGCCGCCGGTGGGCGGTGTGCGTTCGATCCGGCGGCCGGGCGCTGATCGGCCGCTTGCCATTCCTCCCCGCGGCGCCGTACCTTCGGGCCCGCCGCGCCCCCCACGCCGCGCACCGCGACCGGTCCCACGCTCCCACCCGCAGCGGTGCCGCGGCGCCGGACGGTGGCGGACGCGGCGTCGCAGATGAACCTTCCTCGACGATACCGGCATGCCGGATCTCGGCCGACTGATCGCACAGAACCGCGCATGGGCCGCCGAGCGGACGCGGCGGGACCCCGAATTCTTCCGGCGGCTCGCGGCGCAGCAGGCGCCGGAATACTTCTGGATCGGCTGCTCCGACAGCCGCGTGCCCGCGAACGAGATCGTCGGGCTGCTGCCCGGCGAGATGTTCGTGCATCGCAACATCGCGAACGTGGTGGTGCACACGGACCTGAACTGCCTGTCCGCGCTCCAGTACGCCGTGGACGTGCTGCGCGTGAGGCAGGTCATCGTGTGCGGGCACTACGGCTGCGGCGGGGTGCTGGCCGCGCTGCGGGAGGACCGCCTCGGCCTCTGCGACAACTGGCTTGGCCACGTCCGGGACGTGCGGCGACGGCACCTGGACGAGCTGGACGGGCTCGGCTCCGAGGCGGCGCGGCACGCGCGGCTCTGCGAGCTGAACGTGATCGCGCAGGTCGAGAACGTGAGCCGCACCCCGGTCGTGCAGGACGCCTGGGCGCGCGGCCAGACGCTGGCCGTGCACGGCGTGATCTACGACGTGGCGGACGGTCTGCTCCGCGACCTGGGCGTCTGCGTGACCGGCCCGGCCGATCTCGTGCCCCGTTGAAGCCGGGCTCCGGCGGAATCTGGCCGATCCAGCTATGTACCTCCGGCGGGTGATCGGCGACTTTTCAATGCGCGGGGGCGGGGGCGGCGGGGCTCACCGCGCGTCGCGGTGCAGCACGGACTCGTAGTCCTCGATCAGGAAGATCGGCTTGTCGGCCACGTAGGCGAGCTCGCGGCTCAGCGACCGCCGGGACGTGACCACGTAGACGCGCTTCCCCCGGGAGCGGAGCAGCTCCACGGCGCGCTCGAAGTCGCTGTCCCCGGAGAAGAGGAACGCGATGTCGTAGTTGTCCGCGGTGGTGAGCATGTCCAGGACGATCTCGGTGTCCAGGTTGATCTTGACGAAGCGCTCGCCGGTCTCCTCGTCCCGGATCACCTTCAGCGGTTTGCGGCGGATGATGAAGCCGGCGTGGGAGAGGTAGTCGAGGAAGCGCTGCTGGAGCGGGTCCTGGGCGCTGAAGTCCGCGGTGTAGTAGAAGGCGGCGTAGCAGGAGCCGGAGGCCTGGAAGAACTTGCGGGCCTTGCCGTAGTCGACGAAGTAGCCGGCGGCGCGGCAGGCGCCGTCCATGTTCGCGCCGTCCACGAAGAGGGCGATGCGGTCGCCGGGCCGGACGACGCTCGCGGGGTCGGGCGGCGGCTCGGACGGCTCGACGCGGGCCGGGGGCGTAACCGGGTCGGCCATCTCGGCGAAGGGGACATCCGCGGACCCGGCCGGGTCCACCTCCGCGGCGTTCGCCGGGTCCCCGAGCTCCGGCAGCGCGGCGGTTGTCGGGTCGTCGGCGCGCGCCGCGGCCAGGGGGTGTGCTCCGTTCCTGTGCGACGTCGTCCCGGCCGCCTTCTCGGCGCGACCCGGAGCGTGCGCGGCGTCCGCAGCCTCCGTCGGGCCGGGGAGGATCCGCTCGAGCGGGTCGGCGACCGCGTAGGTCTCCCGGTGCCGCAGTCGGACGCGCCAGCGCTGACCGTCTCCGACCATGTCCGCGTAAGGGAGGTTGACCAGTACGACCTTGCCGCCGGGGAGGCGACTGACTTTGCGACCGTCTGCCTGTTCTCGGAAGGTGAGGATGGCGGTGCGTGGTTCGTCTTCGTGGTGGATCGGGTGGTCGTGTTCCGGCGTGTTGGTGTACGGCATCCAGTCCGGCCTTTCAGCTCTGATCCGTGCGCGTCCGCGCGGGGACGCGGCCGATCGCACGGTCCTGCGAGTATGACGGCGCATGCGGCCGTACCGAAAAGGTAAGGGAACGGCCGCATCGGTGGAAGTGCGGGGACGAAGCGGGATTGCGCCGCTTCGTGCCGGGTTGCCCGACGGGGGCGCCCGGGGATGGGTACGGGCACGGGTGGCGGCGGTGGCCGCCGGTGGGTACCCGGGGCGGGAAGCGGGTCCATCGCTGGGCGGGGCCGGGCGCCGGAACCCGGCGGGCGTCCGTGCGTATCCAGAACGCGAGCTGGCCGGTTTTGGAACCGTTCCGGCACCGGAGTCAGACCTCGTGCCTCGCGAACCCGAAACGAATGGGCCGCGGGCGTCGATCGGGTGGATTGCGGGGCGGACGAGGGCAGAGCAAACGGAATTCCGCAACGACGGGCATGGCATGGTCGGCCGTCGGCGGTGGGGCGGGCGCGGTGCCCGCGGCCGCGGGGCGTGGCCTTGTCGTGCCCCTCAACCGCAACCTCAACGAAGACGGACATGGCCCGATTCCTCCACACGCATACTCTTGCCGCCTCGCTCGCGCTGGTCGCCGCGACCGCGGCCGCGGACGCCGAGCAGAACGAGGCGCGCTTCGGACCGGCGGGCGATGACGTCGCTTACGGCTCCATGCACACGACTGCTGCGCGCATCCCCGTGGAAGACAACCCGCTCCTCGCCGAGTGGACGGGTCCTTACGGCGGTGTTCCGCCGTTCGACCGCGTGCGTATCGAGCATTTCAAGCCGGCGCTCGAGACCGCCATGCGGGAGCAGCTCGAGGAGATCGAGCGGATCGTGGCGAACCCCGAGCCGCCGACGTTCGAGAACACGATCGTCGCGCTCGAGCGGAGCGGCCGCACCCTGGACCGGGTCATGGCGGTCTATGGGGTGTGGGCATCCAACATGAGCTCGCCGGAGTTCCAGGCCGTGGAGCGGGAGATGGCGCCGCGGCTGGCGGAGTTCTCCGACCGGATCACGCAGAACGAGGCGTTGTTCCGGAGGATCGAGGCGGTCTACGAGTCCCCGGAGAAGGCGGAGCTGACGCCGGAGCAGCAGCGGCTGGTCTGGCTGTACTACACGAACTTCGTGCGGGCCGGCGCGAAGCTGGGGCCGCAGGAGAAGGCGCGGCTCTCGGAGATCAACCAGCGGCTGGCCGAGCTGTTCACGAAGTTCAACCAGAACGTGCTGGCGGACGAGAGCGACCGCTACCTGGTGCTGGAGAGCGAGGCGGACCTGGCGGGTCTGCCGGAGGCGCTTCGTCAGTCGGCGGCGGCGGAGGCGGAGTCGCGCAGTCTGGCCGGGAAGTGGGTGATCGCGAACACGCGCTCGTCCATGGAGCCGTTCCTGACGTATTCGGACCGGCGGGACCTGCGGGAGCGGGCGTGGCGGCTCTGGACCGCGCGCGGCGACATGGGCGGCGAGCACGACAACAACGAGATCATCCGGGAGATCCTCGCGCTCCGGGCCGAGCGGGCGAAGCTGCTGGGCTACGAGACGCACGCCCACTGGCGGCTGGAGAACGCGATGGCGCGCACGCCCGAGCGCACGCTGGAGCTGATGGAGGCGGTGTGGGGCCCGGCCGTGGCGCGGGTCCGGGAAGAGGTGGCGGACATGCTCGAGGTCGTGCGCGCGGAGGGGAAGGACCACGAGATCGAGCCGTGGGACTACCGCTACTACATGGAGAAGGTCCGGAAGGCGAAGTACGATCTGGACCAGGACGCGATCACGCCGTACCTCCAGCTCGACAGCCTGATCGCGGCGATGTTCTGGGTGGTGGGCGAGCTGTACGACTTCGAGTTCCGGCCGGTGGAGGACGTGCCGGTCTTCCATCCGGACGTGCGGGTCTGGGAGGTGAAGGACCGGCGCACGGGCCGACACGTCGGGCTCTACTACTACGACCCGTTTGCGCGGCCGGGGAAGCGGTCCGGGGCGTGGATGACGTCGTACCGGTCGCAGTCGAAGTTCGACGGCGAGGTCACGACGATCGTGTCGAACAACTCGAACTTCGTGCGTGGCCGGCCGGGTGAGCCGATCCTGGTGTCCTGGGATGATGCGACGACGCTCTTCCACGAATTCGGGCACGCGGTCCACGGCTTCCTGGCCGACGCCACCTACCCGTCGCTGTCGGGGACGGCGGTGGCGCGGGACTTCGTGGAGTTCCCGTCGCAGCTCCTGGAGCACTGGCTGTCCACGCCGGAGGTGCTCCAGCGGTTCGCCGTGCACTACCGGACCGGCGAGCCGATCCCGCAGGAGCTGGTGGAGCGGATCGAGCGGGCGTCCACGTTCAACCAGGGCTTCGCGACGACGGAGTACCTGTCCGCGGCGCTGGTGGACATGAAGATGCACCTCGAGGCGTCCCGGGGGCCGATCGACCCGCGGGAGTTCGAGAAGCGGACGCTGGAGGAGCTGGGGATGCCGCAGGAGATCGTGATGCGGCACCGGCCGCAGCACTTCCTGCACCTGTTCAGCGGGGACAGCTACTCGGCGGGGTACTACAGCTACCTGTGGTCGGACGTGCTGACCGCGGACGCGTACGAGGCGTTCCTGGAGGGCACGGGCCCGTACGACAAGAACGTCGCGGAGAGGCTGCGGGAGCACGTGCTCTCGGTCGGGAACACGGTGGACCCGGCGGAGGCGTACCGGGCGTTCCGGGGCCGGGACGCGCGGATCGACGCGCTCATGCGCAAGCGCGGGTTCCCGGTGCCGGTGACCGGGGCGAGCGGCCACTGATCGGGCGGACATCGGTCACGGAGGGACGGTCGGCCGCGCGGGGGTGCAACGCCCTCGCGCGGTTGCCGTCCCTCCTGGCGTTCCGTAGCTTCGGACATCGCACGCAACTCCGTTGTGTACGGCCGGTTTGCTCTGGGCGACGTCGCCGCGTCGCCGTTCCCGGCCCGATCCGACCGTCTACGCGCGATCCGAGGACCCATGAACCGATCCCGAGTCCTTCTTGCTACACTGACGATCTCGCTGACACTCACTCTCCCGGCCTGTGTCCGGAAATCCACGCACCAGGTCGTGCTCGCGGACCTGGCCCGGACCCGGACGGAGTACTCCGAGCTCGAGGAGCGGATGCGGGTCACGCTGGAGGAGCGGGAGCGGAGGGAGAGCGAGCTCACGGAGGAGCTCCGGCGGCGCGAACGGGACGTCGCGCGGCTGGAGGCCGATGTGACCCGGCTCGAGACCGAGGTCAGCCGCCTGGAGCGGGACCTGGCCAGGGCGAACGGGGAGCTCGGACGGCTCCACGTGCTGGTCACCCGCCAGGGCGACGAGTACCGGATGCTCCGGGAGCGGCTCGACGCGCTGGCCCAGGTCGAGCAGGAGATCCGGGAACGGAACCGGATCTACGAGGACATGGTCCGGCGGTTCCAGTCGCTGATCGACGGCGGGCAGCTCAGCGTGAAGATCGTGCGGGGCCGCATGGTCATCGAGCTGCCGCAGGACATCCTGTTCCGGTCCGGGAGCGCGGCGCTCTCGCAGGACGGTGTGCGCACGCTGCGGGAGGTCGGGCAGGTGCTCGCGGGGCTCGAGGACCGGCGCTTCCAGGTGGAGGGCCACACGGACAACGTGCCGATCGCGACGGACCGGTTCCCGTCGAACTGGGAGCTCTCGGCGGCCCGGGCGATCTCCGTGATCCGGGTGCTGCTGGACGCGGGCGTGCCGCCGGATCGCCTGTCCGGCGCGGCGTACGGGGAGTACCAGCCGGTCGCGTCGAACGATACGCCGGAGGGGAGGCAGTTGAATCGGCGGATCGAGATCGTGATGCTGCCGAATCTCGATGTGATCGCGTCGGCGGCGGGGCAGGAATAGGGGGCAACCTTCGCGGCAAGGCCACCTTACCGGGTCGAGCACGGGGGCAACCTTCGGGGTAGGGCTACGTAACCGGGTCG
>CALCID010000002.1 GCA_937907535.1 uncultured bacterium
CGGGCGGATCCGGCGGCGCAGGCGCGAGTCCCGTCCGGCTCAGTAGTTGTACCCGTACGGGGCGCCCGGGGCGGCGAGCGGCGAAGTTCGCCGCACACAGGCACTTGTCGGTTTCGGTTCGCCGGGTTGCACCCCGGTTTTCGCCGCTTTTCGCCGGTGCTCGGGACACACTTGGGACACACCCCCGGACTCAGGGAACGACCGCGCCATAGCGTGAAGATCGCACACTCGGCCGGGATGCAAAAGGGGCGCCTCGAACGGGACGCGGAAGAATAGGACATCGATTACTGCGATGAGCGATGACGCGACCATTAGCGGTCTGTGAGTCGAGGTATCCGCGGTGCCCGCGCTGCGGCCATGTCCTGCACGGGATCCACGCCGGCGACGGGCTGATGTTCGCACAGTGCCGGGCCAAGGCGCGCCGACTTCCGGGCCAGCCGCGCACCGGCGAGCGGTGCGGTCAGCACGTCGCGATCGTGGGAGCATCGGCTGGTGTCTGCATCGTCGTACCGATCAGCCGCGAGGAATTCGCCCGGGTCACGGCCGAGCGGATCCCGAGCGCCCGGGAGCTCCTCGTCGAGCTCGGCGTGGTGCTCGCGCCGGCGTGAAGGCATTGCGGCGCGCCTCGAACGGGAAGACGAACGGGCGTCCGGTTGAGAAAACGCCCGTATTTGCCCGTAGAAGCCACGAAAGCCATTCACCCTACCCGTACCATTCCCCGGGCGCCGTTCGCGCGTTATAAGCAATTCTCGCGCGTCAACTCCTCCACCGGATGACCTCCACAGGGGGGTATGGGGGTCGATTTCTTCCAGGGGGGGTGGGTGCTAGACCGGGCGGCGCCTCGATCTCGCGCGTGTACGGGTTCGCCTCGGTTTTTTTGGGCTCGCGTTTTTTTGGGCCGGGGCCGGCGCACCCTCGAGGGTAGGGCCCGCAGCCTTACGGCGTGCGGAGCCCCGGCCCGCTGCGTCTTAGTTGCGGGAGGCCAACCACAGACCCCGGCGTCTGCCGAGCTCGTTAACCCGGACCATCGCGGCCGTCACGGCGGGTTCGAGGGAGGCGATCGCCGCCCTCGCCTCTTCGAGCGCATCGCGAGCTTCGGCGATCTCGCGCGCCG
The DNA here is from genome assembly GCA_937907535.1 of uncultured bacterium. Lineage (GTDB taxonomy): Bacteria > Gemmatimonadota > Gemmatimonadetes > Longimicrobiales > RSA9 > CALCID01. The sequence goes on from CALCID010000002.1 coordinate 1,115, forward strand.
AGGGCTTGTCCTTGGGCGGGTGGAGCGTCCAGCCGGCCCCGTCGTGGATCCACCGGTGCCCGCTGGCGCTGTTCAGCACGTCTTGCGCGGACCAGAACCGTTCCCGGGCGGCTTCCAGTTCGGCAATCAGTCGGTCGCGCTTGAGCTCGGCTTCCTTGATCTGTTCGTCGAAGGGCGTCTTCGGCTGCGGCTTCGGCTGGAACGGTGGATGCCAGTTGTACATCGTCCGGCAGACATCGGCGGCCCTGTAGTCGGCGTAGGACGCAAGCGGCCGGTCCTTCAGATACGGCCATGCGGCCGCCATGATCTTGCACTCCTTGGGCATGTACGGCCCGCCGCGCTCGACGAGTTGGAGCGCCCGGTCGATCAGCTCCTCGGGGCCGGAAAAGCGGCTCCCGTCGATCTCGATTGGCTTAGCAGCCATGTTGTCCCCTCCAGTCGCTCAGGGTCTTTTCAGCGAATTCGGCGGCGTCCCGCTCGCGGACGCTCGTGTCCATGTCCGGGTGTTGCGCCAGGTGGCGAATCTCGTGGAAGACGGTGCGCTCTAGCTGGTCAGCGTGGTGCAGCGTCGTGGTGCTGACGAAGATTGCGTCCCGCACGTCCTGCCGCATGAAGCCGAAATATCGGGTCGCGGGTTCAGAAACGGCGCGGAAGAAGACCACTTCCGGCGTCTTGAGCCCGCAGCGCGCGGCGGCGAAGGCGGCGGCGCGCTCGGCGCGGGCGCGGACCTCCGGCGCCACCCATGCGGCCACCGCGCCGACATCCCGCAAGACACCCTCGTAGCGGCCAGCTGCGGCATCGATGCGCGCGTCGGCCGCGTCGAGCGCGTCGAGCGCCCGCAGGTTGGCGCGGATCCGCCGGAGCTCCTCTTTCTCGGCGGTCGTGGAGCCGGGCTTGCCGGCGCCGTCCAACGCTAGCTTCCATCCGAGCGCCCACAGGTTGTTGCGGACGCGCTGAAGCTCTGTCCTCTGGGCCGGCGTGAGAGTGCGCCGGGCGGTGCCGGCGGCGCTGTGCCGGTACCAATTCCGCCGGAACGCCTCGGCCTGCTGCTGTAACGCCTCGATCATCTGCTGCTGGCGGCGCCGGATTGCCTCCGGCGGGGGCGGCCCCCCAATGGCCTGCAACATCCACGGGCCGAATGGCCGCCCTCCGACCAGCATGCCACCACGTATTTGCATGAGCCCTCCCGAGAAGGTGATGGCTTCCTCTCTCACTCTTATTCCCGCCGAATACGTGAAGCGTGACGCCTCCGAAGCCGCCGGAGTAGCTGGCGCATGGCGGCCGGCGTGCGGCCAGTGATGCGGCCGGCTTCGAGGCGCGCCCGGTGCGGCGGGAGCCCGGCTTCGATCAGCTCGGCAATCAGGTCCAGGACCTCGGCTTCGGCCTCGGTGGCAACCTCTTGGAGCTCGTCCAAGACCCGCACCGCCTCGGCGCGGCGTTCGGCATCGGCGACGGGGTCCGGCTCGGGGATGTTCTCGGCGGCGGTCAGCGTTTCGTGCGCCCGCTCTCGGGCGGCGCCCAAGAGGTCGTCGATCACGTGCTGCTGGACGCGCCGGCGGTACCAGATGAGCCATTCCCTGGTTTGGCGGGGCCGCTCGCGCCGGCCCTCTTCGTTTGCGAGGCGCAGGGCGGCAACTGCCGTGAGGTAGAGGGCTTCGTCGGGTGTGACGCCGAGCGCGTCGGCGCGGCGCTCGATCTCGCCGAGGATCTCGCGCTCGAAGGCGCGCCAGCGTTGTGGCGAAAGCGGCCGTTCGAGGATCGGCCGGAGCATTCGCCGAAACTCGGGGTGCATTGAGCGGCCGAAGATCTCGGCCTCGGTCAGGTGTGCGTAGCGCATGCGGATGTCCTCGGGCTTTCGGGTGCGCATCTCGCCGACCGCCTGGAAGAAGCGGTTCACGCTTCAGCGATTCGTAGTGAGCGTCGCCGGCGGCTCCAAGCCGGCGTTCTCGTAGTCCTCGGCCAGTAGCTCGCCGGCCCGGATCGCCTCGCGCTCGATCGCGTGCAGCGCGGCGAGCAGCCGCGGCAGGTGTTCGAGCGGCAGGTTCACCCCCTTCTTCGTCGGCTGGCGGGTGTCGGGGTCCCCAGGCCGCGCCTCGAAGAAGTGGCGCACGTCGAGCCGCTCCTTGCCGCGGAACTTGGAGCGCGAGACGCGCACGCCGTAGCCGCGGCCGGTCGGGATGTCGTGGATGCTCATGGTGTCACCTCGTCGGTTGTCTGGCCCATGCCGTCCCACCAGCCCGGCGGCGTCGGCGGGAGCCGGTCGTCCAGGTACACGGCCATAGGCACGGCCAGCGTGTCATGGTCGCGCGCGTACATCTCAACGGCCACGGATCCGCGCGCCGCCAACCGGCCCCGCGCCTCGGCCTCGCGGAAGGTGATCGCGTGGTGGAGCTTGAGCGGCCCGCCGCAGATCGGGCAGTGTAGGCCACCGCGCCGCCGGAGCAGCGGGAGCAAGTCGTCGTCGTGATCCTTCGCGTGGATCGTGACCTCGCGCGCCGGGCAGTCGGTGGAGCGGCAATACGCCTCGAGCTCGAGCAGCGGGTCGCGCTCGCGTGCCGCGGCGATCACCCCAAGCGTCTTGGTCATCTCGCACCTCCAACGGCTCAGATGCAGTCGTCCAAGAGCCGGGGCGCAGCCGCCCGCTCCACGCGCAGTAGCAGCGCGGCGCCCGGGAAGTAGGGCGAGCGGCCCGACAAGGTGACGCGCAGCCCTAGCTCCTCGCACACGGCCACGAAGCGTGCGAGCTCCTCGCCGTCCACGTGGTACGGCTCGGCGGTGAGCACGTGGCCCGCCGGCGTCCTCCACATGCGCCGGTGGTCTAGCAGCGTGTGACTCCACCCCGCGCACGCGCAGTCGTATTCGATCCCATACCTCGTTTCGGCGTAGAGGCGGCAGCGCTTTCCGGCCACCACACGCGGGCAGGCGCGCGCGTTCGAGGGGCGCCAGTCTGCCGGGTAGGGGTGCAGCGCCTGGAGCAGGGCGGCAGCCATGCGCGCCAGGTCGTCGCGGTCCGCCTCGGACAACTCGGCGAGGTCCAGGGCTTCGATTGCCACGCGGAGCGGGCGTACGTCCGCACCCAGGGGGCGGCGCGGGTCCCGCAGCGCGTGCACGTTCACGGTTCGGTTGGTCATGCGGCCTCCTGCTTGTTCTCGATTGGGTCGATGTTCAGGATGCCCGCCCCAAGATCGCCCGAGCGTCCGCTACGGGGTCGTAGCCGCCGCCCGGCGCCGCGCGCCTCGCTTTCCGCGGCAGGTCGGCGCGCCGGATTCGGGGCGCGTGCTTCCGGCCGGCGTTCGGAATCCGGCCCTCGGCCAGCATCTCCCGAAGCCGCCGCTCGCTGTAGCCGCTCTCCCGCGCGGCCTCGGCCAGCGTGAGCGTCTCCTCCTCCGCCGCCCGAAGCGCCTCCTCGAGCTCGGCCGCGTGGCGTTCGCAGGCCAGCGCCGTGCTCTCGTGCCCGTAGGCCCGGAGCAGGGCGGCTTCGGAACGCCAGCGGTTCGCAAGGTCGAGGAGCGTCATGGCACGGCCTCCGATTAGTCCGTCGACGTGCTTGCCATTGCCTCTGCCCCGGGGCGGGGCCGTGGCCGGTGGGGCGCCCCGCCCGCCGCCCCTACGGGGCGGGGCACTCCACGCCCCGCCCCCGTAGGGGGCGTGGGGCATGCCCCAGGAAAACCCGCATAGTTGCTGGCCAAACGCGGGGTGGTGGGGCACGCCCCAGTGCCCCACAACGCGGCGCGTGGTTGCTGGCACATCGTGGGGTGCGTCGTGGGGTGCCCCGTGCCCCGGTGCCCCACCGTGCCCCAGCCGCCCCGGGTCATTCGTCCTCCCGCGCGGGCGGGTAGAGCATGACGCCGTCGGCGCTGTGGCGCTCGATCAAGGCACCCTCCTGTACGGCCCGCTCGATCACACTGCGGACGGTGTGATCCCCCGCGCCCAATGGTCCCGCGACGCCGGCAAACTCCCGAATCCTCCGGCGCGTCATGGGCCCGTGTTCGCGCAGGAGGCGCTGGAGGCGCGCGAGCACGTCCAGATACGTCGCTTCGGCTTCAGCAATTCGTTTGGTGGCACGCCGTTCATCGAGTTCGACGGGCACCAGCACGCCCCCCAGCTCCCGGCGGAGCCAAACGCCGGGAAATGGCGGGGCGTAGTTGCTCTTCGGGATTTCGAGTCTGAGGTACCGCGGCGCGTCATCTCGGGACACGCCCCAGTCGGGAGCCTGATCGCGGCGCATGCGCTGAAGCGTCGCCACCCAGCGCACTCCGTCCACCAGCGCGGTGGACCCGCGGACGATTTCCTGGCCTCCGCCGTCCCGGATCCCGGCCTGGCTCACGTGGGCGAGCCCGAGCACGGTGGCTCCGGTGGCTTCGCGGATTGCTTCGAGCGCCTCCACGAAGCGCGTTGCATGCTCTTCGTTGTTGGCCTGGCCGCCACGGAAACGGCTGATGGGGTCCAGGATGATCAGGCGCAGGTCCGGGATCTTGATCGCGGATTCGATCAGCCTTTCCACGAGCGGCCTGCGCCGTACCTCGCCGTCGCCCATCACGTTGGTGAGCAGATTGTCGCGGCCCACCCGCGAGACCACGTGCAGATGCTCAGCTACGGCATCGCGGGCTATCGGGTCGGCGGTGTAGTGATCGAGGAGGACGAGTCCGCGGCGGTGCAGCTCATCCTCGTCGTCTTCGGCGGCGATGTACAGCACAGCCCCGGGCTCCGGCACATTCCAGCCGAGAAACGGCAGCCCCGCCCCGACGCTGATGCCAAGCTGGTACGCGAGGTAGCTCTTCCCGGCGCCGCCCATCGACGCCATGAGCCCGGTTACCCCCAGAGGCAAGACATCTTCGAGGAGCCAGCGCCGGGGTGGTGGAGGTGCCTCCAAATACCGACGAAACTTGATCTCTGAAGGGTCGAACAGCGGTTCGGGCGCCGTCCCCTGCCCGTCCTGGAAGGCCGCCCCGATCACGGCGCGCTCGGCGAGGCGGCGGATATCTTCGGCGACGGTGGCGGGCGTCATGCTGCCACCTCCCGGGCCCGGAACGCGGATCGGATCGTCCGCTCGATTTCCCGGTCAGGTAGCCCCGCAGCCCGTGCGGCGATAGTCAGCGCCTCCGCCACGGTCCCGGCATCGGCCAGGCCGGCCGCGACAAACCGCGCGAGGTTGTAGGCGGCGCAATTGAGGCGGGTGTTGCGGGTCCCCTCCGGTGCCTCGGCGACCGCCAGACATTCGCGCTCGATCGCCGAGACGACGAAGCGGCGCCCGATCGGTCCCCACTCCAGCCCGCCGGCGGCCCGTGGCGTCCAGGCCGGCCGCGGCGGGGCCGCCAGGGCCGCGAACCAGGTCGGGACCGGCTGGGGCTCGGTCGGCAGGTCCTCGGGCGCCACCCACTCGTACCGCCGGCCGCAGGCATGGAGCGATGGCGGGGCTACCACATACCCCCCACTGGCCTTGAGATCGAGGCCCGGGAGCATCCCCGCCCGGGCCGGCAGGTCACCAGCCAGGTAGAGATGGAGCCCGCCCGACCCGGTCCGCGCCGTGAGCGTCCGGACCCAGTCGTGTGCCTCCTCGAGTTCGGCGAGCGACGCATCCCCGCCGTGTCGCGGGTCCACATCGAGCACGACCAGACCGCCCCCGGTGGCGATGCCGACATTGGCGGCCGGCCACCGGGCCCACCATCGGCGGATCGTCGCCTCGTCCGTCGTCGCGTCGTGCACGCCGCGCATCGTGCGGGGGTGCTTGCCCGGCGAGGTGCACCCGTCGCTCAGGCAGGAACACCTGCCACCGCGCTGCGGCGTGTGGAGCGGCAGGACGCGCCAGCCCCGAGCGGCGTAGTCGAGCGCGGCGGCGACCAGCGTCTCGTTCATTGGGTTGGCATTGGGGGCCGCGGGCAACGGTCGTCGCCGCCGGCCGTCTGCACGACGAGGTCACGTACCCGCGGCACGACGAGACGCCAAACCAGCTCGCACACCGTCACGCCGCTGGCCTCAGCTGCCGCTTCGATCAGCGCACGCTCCGCGTGCGTAACACGGGTAGACACTACGTAGGGGCGTTTTCTCGTTGCCATTGGCGCGTTTACCTTGGGGTTTCTCTTGGGCCGCTTGACGGCACGGTCTACGGCATATAGTATGTCGGTAAGATTCTGCCGGGACAAACTCCTTACCGTTCGAGGGGATCATGTCCAAACGATCCACGGGACGGCTCTCCGTGGAACGGATCTACCAGGAGGCCCGAGAACTCAACCCAAAAGTGCCAGATTGGGCCCTTCGGCGTGCCGCGCCGAAGGTCGCGTCGGAGGCATTCGGGACCGAGTCCCTCTTGGAACTCGCCGCCCGTTGCGTTCGGCGTGCGCAAGACTATGTGGAGGTTCGGGAGGGCTCGGAGGTTCGGGAGGGCTCGCAGGAAAGCGCCCGCCCGATTCTGCGAATCACGCCCTATTCACGGGTTACGGCTCAGGAGATCGTCCGGATGATCACCCCGGCCGTAGCCCGTGTACGGCTCATGTACTTCGGTAGTAAGGAGCCGCCCTTTGCGTCGGACGAGTATGCCGAAGCGGTGGAATGGATAAAGCGGAAGAACTCAGAATATTGGCTATCGTTGACCGATGAATTAATCAAGCGCCGTGAGCGCTTGATGGGAGAGCTGGTCAAGCTCGCCGACGACTTCGAAAGGCTGACGGGCGAGTCCGCGGAGGTACATTTCGATTATCCCGCAACTTGCCATTACGAATTGGCCGATGGGTCCGTTCGGGAACTGTACACAACCAGGCGTCACCCCCTCTTCGCGTTCGCCCTGGTTGTCTCAAGCTCCGCGCGGCTGACAGGGGCGCTGGAACCCGAGATCGTGCGGCATATTCTCTGTGGCGTGGAGCCCCGCTTCTATCGGGCCATCATCCGCCTACACAGGGAAATAGGGCAAGTCTTGTTCCCGAACCAGGGCATCGGGGATTATATCCGGCGTGAGGAGGTCGTCGTTACGTTCCGTTCGCCAGAGATCAGCCGCGAGGAATTGAGCGCGGTCTTCCAGCACATCGTCGCCGCGTGGCGTTCTACCCGGGCGGGCGGGCTGACCGGCAGGTTCACGGAAAAAGACGAATTGCTTCACCGGCTCATGGTGGAGCTCGGCGGAGCGAACCGGGCCCAACAGCCCCGGGGATACTGGAAGGCAGTAAGAGAACGCTGGGAGGAACTCACGGGCGAGAGTGTAACCGACAAGGCGCTTATCCTCCGCTGGCGCGAGGTCAAGAAGAAGATCTCCTCGCAGCCGGTAGCGAGCCCCACCTCCAATTAATCTGCGCGGAAGACCCGAAAGCAGGAGGCACGAGATGCCGAGGCGTAAGCCCTGGTCGAAGATCGTTGAGGAAGCCGGCATCCAGGTCCGGCTGTTCGAGCGGGAGCCGGGCGGGATCCTCTACCGATCCGTCGTCGTGGAGGGCCGGAAGGACCGGAAGAGCCTCGGGCACCGGGACCGGAACCTTGCCGTTGAGCAGGCGAAGGCGCTGGCGCGCGCGCTGGCGGAGTTGCAGCTCACCGGCCGGCCGCTCGGTTCGCTTTCGTTCGGCGAGCTCCGGCGCCTCTACCTTCACCATCGCGGCCCGCTCCTCACCCCCGGGCGCCGGCAATTCATGGAACGGGCGCTCAATCTTCTCGGCCGGTACCTGGAGCCCAACGGGCGGCCGTTTCCCATCGATGACTTCTCGCAGACCCACGCTGACGGGTATGCACAGGCGCGCAGGACCGGCGCCCTCCGTTCCGACGATCCACGGACGAAGCCCGGGGCGGGCCCCGGCACGATTCGAAACGAGCTTCAGGCGCTCTCCACGGTCTGCAACTGGGCGGTGGGTTTCAAGGTAGGCGGGCGCCGGCTCCTGGCGCACAATCCGGTCCGGGACATCAAGATGCCGGTCGAGCCGAATCCCCGCCGCCCCGTCGCCTCGGCGGAACGTTACCGCAGGCTCCTCGACGTGGCAAACCAAGTCGATCCGGCCGGCCGGTTCCGGCTCATGCTCGCCCTGGCCTACCACACCGGGCGGCGGATCAACGCAATCTGCCACCTTCGCGCCTCAGACCTGCTCCTGACCCCGGACGCGGTGCGGGCCGCGCTCGCCTCCCTCGGCATGGACGAACGCATCGCCGATGCTTGGCCCCAGGCCATTCGTTGGCGGGCGGAATGGGACAAGCAAGGGTTCGAGAGTATCGCCCCGATTGGCCAGGCGCTGCGCCGGGAGATCGACGCCTACGTTCGCCAGAACCCCGCCGTGGGCGAGGCGTGGCTCTTTCCCTACCACCGGCGCCCCGGGGAGCCCGTCCCGAAATACGTGGCGGATTGGTGGCTCGGACAGGCTGAGAAGGTCGCCGGCCTACCCCACCTGGAACGCGGCGGGTGGCATGCCTTCCGCCGGGCATGGGCCACGGCGCGGCGCGCACTCCCGATTCAGGATGTCATGGTTGCCGGCGGGTGGCGGGACGTGAAGGCGCTCCAGACAGCCTACCAGCAGGCGGACCCGGAGACGGTCCGGGCCGTCGTCGAGCTCGGGGAGACGGCATGACGGGACACACTTGGGACACACCCGGAATCGAAGCCGTTGTGCCGTTTATTTTTGTGCCCGTCTTCAATAGTTGTACCCGAAGAAGAAGTCCACGAACGAGTCGTTGAACCTCCTGCCGCCGG
>CALCID010000003.1 GCA_937907535.1 uncultured bacterium
TGCTGGTCGATGAGGAGTTCCGGGACGCCGCGGAGCTGGGCGGCGTGTTCTCGGGGTGGGACGAGGGGGAGCGGCGTTACGATCCGCGGTCGTGGGAGTACGAGGGAACGCGGCGGGTGGTCCGGTGGGGTGTGGGCCGGGACACGGAGGAGGTGGAGCAGACGCGGATCGGGGATCTCACGACGGCCCAGGCGCGGGGCCTCCGGACGGGCCGGGTGGTGAGCGGCCCGCCGCCGGTGGACGCGACGCTGGAGCACCCGCGCTGCGTGTTCCAGGTGTTGAAGCGGCACTTCGCGGCGTACACGCCGGAGCGGGTCGAGCGGGCGTGCGGCGTCCCGGCGGAGGTGCTCGCGGAGGTGGCGGAGACGCTGCTCGAGAACTCGGGGCGGGAGCGGACGACGGCGATCGCGTACGCCGTCGGCTGGACGCAGCACACGACCGGGCCGCAGATCATTGCGAGCGCGGCGATCCTCCAGCTCCTGCTCGGGAACATCGGCCGTCCGGGCGGTGGGATCCAGGCGCTGCGCGGCCACGCCACGATCCAGGGCTCCACGGACATCCCGACGCTCTACGACCTGCTCCCCGGCTACCTGCACATGCCGACGGCCGCCGGGACGCATGAAACGCTGGACGACTACATCTGGAACGAAGCCGTGCCGGGCACCCTGTGGGACGGGACGCGGGCCTACCTGGTCTCGCTGCTCAAGGCGTGGTTCGGCGACGCGGCCACGGCGGGCAACGAATTCGGCTACGGGTTCCTGCCGCGGGTGACCGGGGACCACTCGCACCTCCCGATGTTCGTGAAGATGCACGCGGGCGAGGTCGAGGGGCTCGTGCTCCTGGGGCAGAACCCGGCGGTCGGCGGGCAGAACGCGCGGTTCCAGCGGGAGGCGCTGGGCCGGCTGAAGTGGCTCGTGGTGCGGGACATCTTCCTGACGGAGAGCGCCACGTTCTGGTCGGACTCGCCGGAGGCGGTGGCCGGGGAGGTCCGGCCCGAGGAGGTGGGCACGGAGATCTTCGTGCTCCCGGCCGCGACGGTGGCGGAGAAGGACGGGAGCTTCACGAACACGCAGCGGCTCATCCAGTGGCATTCCCGGGCGGTGCCCGCGCCCGGCGCGTGCCGCTCCGACGCCTGGTTCATCTACCACCTGGGCCGGCGGCTCAAGGCGCTGTACGTGGATTCGACGGACGAGAAGGACCGGCCGATCCAGGCGCTGACGTGGGACTACGCCACGGAGGCGCCGCACGACGAGCCGGTCATGGAGTACGTGCTGCGGGAGATCAACGGGTTCCACTGGGCGCCGACCTGGGAGGAGCGCCGCCAGCTCGAGGACCTCCACGAGCTGAGGGATGACGGCTCGACCGCGTGCGGCTGCTGGATCTACGCGGGCGTTTTCCCCGGCTACAACCACGCGGCGCTGCGGGAGAAGGGGGACGGCTACGTGGCCCCGCGCTGGGGGTTCTCCTGGCCGGGCAACGTGCGGATGCTGTACAACCGCTGCTCGGCGGACCCGCGGGGGCGGCCGTGGTCGGAGCGGAAGAAGTACGTCTGGTGGGACGAGGGGGAGCGGCGCTGGGTGGGGAAGGACCGGCCGGACTTCCCGGAGGACAAGCCTCCGGACCAGCCGGCGGACCCGACGAAATCGGGGACGGACGCGCTCCCGGGCGACGGCCCCTTCATCCTGAGGCCGCACGGCAAGGCGCAGCTCTACTTCCCGTTCGGGCTGAAGGACGGCCCGCTCCCGACGCACTACGAGCCGTGGGAGACGCCGGTCCGGAACCCGATCTATGCCTGGCGGGAGCGCAACCCCCTCGCCCGGCACTGGGACGTGCCGGGCAACCGCTACCACGATGTGGCGGATCCGCGGTTCCCGTACGTGCTCACCACGTATCGGCTCACGGAGCACCACACCGCCGGGGGGATGACGCGCTGGAACAGCTGGCTGGGGGAGCTGCAGCCGGCGGCGTTCGTGGAACTGAGCCCGGAACTCGCGGCGGAGAAGGGGATCCGACCGGGAGATTGGGTCACGGTCATAACGGAACGAGGCGAGGTGGAGGCGCGGGCGCTGGTGACGCGGAGGATGCGGCCGCTGGTGCTGGATGGCCGGACGATCCATCAGGTCGGGTTCCCGTACCACTTCGGCTACGAGGGCCTGGTGCGGGGCGGCACGGCGAACGACCTGGTGGCGCTGGTCGCGGACCCGAACGTGACGATCCACGAGGGGAAGGTCCTGACATGCGACATCCGGCGCGGCCGGGCGTGGGGTGGGGGCGAGTCGGGGGAGGCGCCGTGAAGTGGCCGGTGGGTGCGTATCCGGGCGGGCACCGCGGGGCAGCGTGCGCGGACGGTGGTGTTGCGGGCGACGTCGCGCAGTGCGGGGATCCCGGCGTGCGGGACACCGCCGGGCAGGGCCGGCTCCGGGGGACCGGGGAGGCCCGCGGGGTGGGTGGATCCGTTGCGGCGGCGGCCGACGGGTGCGGTGGACCGGCGGCGCAGTAGCACAGGTGGCGGACCGGTTACGCTGGGCGGGGACGAGCGGGAGCCGGCGGGTGCGGGACGCGAACGTCACGGGTGAACCGGAACGGGCGGACATGGGGAGCGGAGCGATGAGCGCGACGGACTCGACGGGGCGGCGCGGAGCAGAGCCGGCGTGGGCCCGGGAGGCGGAGCGCACCGCCGGGGTGGAGATCGTGCCGGGCCGGGCGTACGGGTTCTTCACGGACACCACCCTGTGCATCGGCTGCAAGGCGTGCGAGGTGGCGTGCAAGCAGTGGAACAACCTCCCGGCGGAGGGCTTCCACTTCACCGGCGTGTCGTATGACAACACCCGGGCGCTGAGCGCCACCACCTGGCGGCACGTGCGGTTCATCGAGCAGTTCGATGAGCGGGATCCGGGCGACGTCGGCCCGGCCGCGGCCGGGGTCGGGGACCGTGCCCGGCGCCGGGACGGCGCGGCGGTGTTCGGGGGGGACCGGACGTTGTCGCCAGCGGGCGGCGGCCGGATGACGGAGCGAGAGGACGGCGCGAGTGACGGGGCCGGCGATCGGGCCGGCCCCGTCGCGTATCGGCAGACAGCGGTTGGAGATCGGGATGCCGGGCCGCCGATGCCGGACTTCCCAACGGGCTTCGAGCCGTGGGGGCATCTGGGCACGGACGAGCAGTGGGCGAAGCCGGGCGCGCGGTGGCTGCTCATGTCGGACGTGTGCAAGCACTGCGTCCACGCGCCCTGCCTGGAGGCGTGCCCGACCGGGTCGATCATCCGCACGGAGTTCGACTCCGTCTACATCCAGCAGGATGTCTGCAACGGGTGCGGGTACTGCGTGCCGGCGTGTCCGTTCGCGGTGGTGGAGGTGGACCGGGAGGGGACGGGCAAGGCGCACAAATGCACGCTGTGCTACGACCGGCTGAAGGATGGGCTCGAGCCGGCGTGCTCCAAGGCGTGCCCGACGGACTCGATCCGGTTCGGGCCGGTGGACGAGCTGCTCGAGCGGGCGCGGGTGCGGGTGGCGGAGCTCAGGGCGCGGGGGATCCCGGCGTACCTGTACGGGTCGGGCGGGGTCCTGGAGGACGACTGCGACACGAGCGCGCTGGGCGGATTGAACTGCTTCTTCCTGCTGATCGACCGGCCGGAGGTCTACAACCTGCCGCCGGTGGCGAAGCGTCCGTCCGCGAACACCGGGGTGGGGCTGGCGGCCAGTGCCCTGGCCGCGCTGGCGCTCGCGGGCGCGGTGCTGGCGGCCTTCCGCGCGGGGCGGGGGGAGGGGTGAGAGGGGCCGGCCAATGGGCCGATAGGGGCGTCGGTGTAGCCGGGCGCGGGGTAGAGGCCGGCGATGGCGCGGAATGGGGACCGCTACGGGCACGGTCCCGGCGTGGAACGTCGGGCCGTGCACGGTCCGCGGTGCGGGCCGGGCAGCTGCCGAGGCGACCGGCTCCGGTCGAGCCGCCGCGCGGCCGACGCCGCTCGGGATCGGCGGGGGAGAAGCCGCGAGTCCAGGGGCGAGGCGGGTGCCGGTGGCGCGGAGCCGGTGTCGGAGACCGCCGGCGCGCAGTGGGAGGTGAGGGGCCGGGTCGAGCCGGGTGGATGAGGGCGGGCCCGGTGCGCTATACGCATGTGGACACGTTGCCGGGCGCGCGCGGGATTCTGGTGGGGATCCGGGGCGTCGCAACAGAGGATCGATCGAGGATGAGGGTGGAGGCGCCGCCGTACGGGAGGCCGGAGATCGGGCGGGTCCGGCCCGGGCCGGGAGAGGTGGACGCACAGGTGCTGGACGTCCGGCGGGAGGGGCAGCTCGCGGGGCGTTCGGCGACCAGTTACCAGGGCGTGCCGCCGGTGAAGAAGCCGCTCTGGGACTGGTACCTGATCCCGGTCTATTTCTGGCTCGGCGGGATCGCGGGCGGGAGCTGGCTCGCGGCTGCGGCGGAGGCGGTTGCGGGGCGGGGGGACCCGGGCGTCTTCCGCGCCGGCCGGTACCTGGCGTTCGGCGGGGTGGCGGTGGGGTCGGGGCTCCTGATCCTGGACCTGGGTCGGCCGGAGCGGTTCCTGAACATGCTGCGGGTGATCCGGCCGCGGTCGCCCATGAGCACGGGCGCGTGGGTGGTGGCCGGGTTCGGCGGGGTGGCGGGGCTGTCGGCGGCGTTGCAGGCCGTGGGGGATGGGTGGCTCGGGGAGCGTCCGGCGCTGGCCCGGCAGTCCCGGGGCGCCGTCGGTCGCGGGCTGCTCGTGGCCGGGCTGCCGCTGGGGCTCTTCCTGACCGGGTACACGGGCGTGTTGCTGGCGGCCACGTCGGTGCCGGCGTGGGCGGCGCGACGGTGGGTGCTCGGGCCCTTGTACGCGGCCGCGGGCGTGTCGAGCGGGCTGGCCGCGGTCTCGCTGGCGCTCGACCTGTTCAGCGCGGGGTCGGAGGGCGCGAGGCGGCGGCTCCGGGCGGCCAGGCGGGCATCGCTGGGGGCGGAGCTGGCGCTCGAGGCGGCGAGCCACCGGGTGGTGCGGGGGCTGCCGTCGGTGGAGAGGCGCCCGGCATCGTTCCGGATCGCGCGCGGGCTCACGGTGGCGCTGGGCATGGCGACGCCGCTCCTCCTGGACGCGCTGGCCGCCCGCCGTCCGCGGACGCGACGGGCCTCGCCGCGGGCGAGCCGCCGCGCGGCGCTCCTCTCCGCAGGGCTCACGCTCGCGGGCGGGCTCGCGCTCCGGCTGCTCGACCTGGCGGAGGGGAAGCGCTCGGCGGACACGCCGGAGGACACCTGGGCGTTCGCGGGGCGGGCGGGGCGCTGGGCGCCCGTGCCGGCCGGGCCGGCGGTGCCGGTGCGCGGAGACGGAGCGCGGCCGGGTCGGGGCCGGCGGGAGGAACGGCCGGATCGGCAGGCTGCGGCTCCAGAAGCGCCGGGGTACGGCGAGGGTGCCGGCCGCGCCGCGAACGGGGGTGAGAGGAGCGGTCCGGCGGCCGCGTCGGAGGCACTGGCGATGGCAGAGCGCGGTCGAGGCGGAGCCGGTAGCCGGGCGACGTCGGGACCGGCGGCGGAGCGGGCGGATGCGGTGCGGCCGGGAAGGGATTCCGGGGGAGGAACGGCCCGCGAGTCCTGGCCGGGTCCGTCGGCGGAGGGTGGTCGTGCGGGGTGAGACGCGGGGCGAGGGGCGGGGCACGAGGCGGGTTCGTGATGGGGCCACGCCGCTGGCGAGCGCCCGCCCGGCGCAAGGCGTGGTGGAAGGGCGGATCACGATCGTGCAGGACGACCGGATCCGACTGCTCGATGAGACGGGACGGGGCTACCTGTTCGTGGTGAAGAAGCGGCGAGCGTCCCTGGCGGAGCTGGAGCGCTGGCGGGACGCGGGCGCCGTGGTGCGCGTCCGGTACGTGGGCCAGCCGGATGCGGGCGCGCTGGCCATCGGGCTCGAGGCGGTGCGTGCGCCGTCGCCGGGCGGCGATGGGTAGATGGGGCAGGCGGCCCGGGCGGACCGGGGAGGAGGCTGACGCCGCCGAGGATGGGCGGCGCTCCGGGCCGGTCGCGGGTGCGACGTCGCCCAGGTAGAGATGCGGCGCAGCCCCCGACGGGACGGTGATCGCGGCGGTCGCGACAGGGGCAGCCACGGTTGCTCGGCTCCGGGCTCCTGCCGACCCGGCGGGCGGGGTTCGCCGGGGACACCAACGGCGGGGTGAACGAAGGCCAGCGAGTGGTGATACATAGTACTATGGTCCCAGGGACAACAATGGTTGTCCCTGGGATCACAATATCCATCCCATGAAATATCGCCATCCGGGCGGGATGGGTGCGCGACTCGCCGCCGCGCGTCCCGGAGCGGCGGCCGGCCTTCGAGTCGCCGGTGGTCTGCCGGGCGCGCCGGCGGTCGGTTCCCGGCCTGTTGCCCGAACCGTCCGGCCGCTGCACCTTGTCCGTCGACCTGGAACGCCAACGTGATTGGAGGCTGGTCATGGGGGGCTACCCGATGCGTGTGGTGGGAGCGGCAGTCGTGGGACTCGTGCTGGGGCTGGCGGCGTGTGGGCCCGGGCCGGCGCCGTCGGCCGGGCCGGCGCCGGTCGCGTTGCCGCCGGGGCTGGAGCCGGGCGACCCGCTGGCGTTCCTGCGGCCGGCGGTGCGGCCGGTGCCGGTCCCGGAGCGGTTCGCGCGGGCGGTGGAGGCGGGCACGCGGACGCTGGAGGGGGTGCCCGGGCCGGCCTACTGGCAGCAGCGGGTGAACTACCGGATCGATGCGGAGCTGGACCCGGCCACGGGGCGGCTCCAGGGCGAAGAGACCATCGTGTACCACAACCGCTCGCCGGACACGCTGAGCGCGGTGATCCTGCACCTGTACCAGAACCTGTTCGCGGCCGGCCAGCCGAGGACGGAGCCGGTCCCGATCACGGGGGGGATGACCGTCGAGCGGGTCGCGGTGGGTGGGGTGGAAGCCCGGGCGCTGGACATGGCCCGGCCGCCGTCGGGGAACGAGCCGGTCTACGCGATCGACGGCACGCTGATGGGGCTCCGGCTGCCCCGCCCGCTGGCGCCGGGGGACAGCGTGGCGATCGACGTGGCGTGGAGCTTCACGGTCCCGCCGGAGGGCGCGCCGCGGACGGGGCACATCGACCACGTCGTCTACAACGTGGCGCAGTGGTACCCGCAGGTGGCGGTCTACGACGACATCCGGGGTTGGAACACGTGGCCGTACCTGGGCCAGGGCGAGTTCTACCTCGAGTACGGGGACTTCGACGTCTCGATCACCGTTCCCGAGGGGTGGGTCGTGGCCGCCACGGGGACGCTCCAGAACCCCCAGGAGGTGCTGACGGAGCCGGTGAGGGAGCGGCTCGGCCGGGCGCTGGCGCAGGATGACGTCGTCCGGGTGATCACGGAGGAGGACCTGGGCGCGGGCGTGGCCACGCAGCGGGACCCGGGCGGCACGCTGACCTGGCGGTTCCAGGCCCGGAACGTACGGGACTTCGCGTTCGCGACGTCGAACCGCTACCTCTGGGACGCGACGCGCGCCATCACGCCGGACGCGAACGGGGATGGCCGGCCGGACACGGTGGCGATCCACGCGCTCTACCGGCCCGAGGCCACGGACTGGCGGCAGGCCGCGGACTTCACCCGGCACGCCGTCGAATTCCACGCGAAGCACTGGCATCCGTACATCTACCCGCAGATGACGTCCGTCGAGGGGCCGGTGTACGGGATGGAGTACCCGATGATCACGTTCGTGCAGAGCGTGGGCGACCCGCGGATGCTGTACACGATCATCAACCACGAGGTGGCGCACGAGTGGTTCCCGATGATGGTCGGGTCGAACGAGCCGCGGTTCGCGTGGCAGGACGAGGGGCTGGTCACGTACATGGAGGGGTTGGCGAACGCGGACCGGTTCCCGGACGAGCGTCGGCTGGAGCAGGAGCGGGCCGGGTACTTCCAGGTGGTGTTCGCGGATGTGGAGGAGCCGATGATGCGGGAGGCGGACCTGTATCCGCCGGGTCCGTCGTTCGTGGTGGCTGCGTACTCGAAGCCGGCGCTGGTGCTGGAGGCGCTGTCGGCGGTGATCGGTCGGGACACGCTTCACATGGCGCTCCGGGAGTACGCGCGGCGGTGGCACCTGCGGCACCCGATGGCGCTGGACTTCTTCAACACGGTGGAGAGCGTGGCGGGCCGGGACCTGGACTGGTTCTGGTACCCGTGGTGGTACGAGACGGTGACGCTGGACCAGGCGGTGGCGGCGGTGCAGGTCGAGCCCACGGGGGATGGCGCCCGGGTCTCCATCACGATCGAGGATCTGGGGGGTGCGCCGATGCCGGTCCCGCTGACCCTGGAGCTGGAGGACGGGCGCACGCAGACGTTGACGCTGCCGGTCGAGATCTGGTCGGGCGGGCGGCGGCGGCACACGGAGACGGTGATGACCGCGGGCCCGGTGCGCCGCGTGGTCATCGACGCCGATCGGCGGCTGCCGGACGTGGACCGGTCGAACAACGCGTGGACCGGGGGGACGGGCGCGCCCTGAACGGGCTGGCCGCGAGGCGCGTGTGAGGAGGCACGCCATCGTGATCCGGCGTGGGATCGTTTCGGCGGGGGCGCCGCGCCGTTCCGGGCCGGGCGCTCGGGCGCGCGCGGGCTGAGATGCGCAGGCGGGTCCCGTTCCTGTGTCTGCTCCTGCTGGCCGGCGCGTGCAGTCTGCCTCGCTGGCCGGTGGACGCGCCCATCACCTCGCCGTTCGGGCTGCGGCGCATGGGCTTCTGGCCGAGCACGCACCACGGCGTGGACCTGGCCGTGCCGGAGGGCACGCCGGTGCGGGCGATGGCGGGGGGCCGGGTCGTGCACGCGGGCCCGTACGGGGCCTACGGGATCACGGTCGTCATCGAGCACAACCGGAACCTGGTGACGCTGTACGCGCACCTGAAGGAAGCGCACGTGCGGGTGGGGGACGAGGTGAACGGGCGGCAGGTCATCGGGCTGTCCGGCCGGAGCGGGAACGCGACCGGGCCGCATCTGCACTTCGAGGTACGGCGCTGGGGCCAGCCGGAGGATCCGGTGCCGCTGCTGGGCGGGCCGCCGCGGCCGCGGTGAGGAGCGGCGGCCGGGCGTTCGCCGTCACGATCGGGGCGGGGGCGGTCGTTCACCTGCGCAGGGGCGGTACGGGGAGCGTGGCCTGGTCGTCCAGGACCCTGCGGGGGTTGGTGGCGAGGAGGAGGGTCGCCTGTTCGGCGGCGCCGCGCTCTTCGAGGGCGTGGCGGGTGCGTGCGGGGGAGACGGCTCGGGAGTCCGCGTGGTGGTCGGTGGCGATGAGGTCGGCGAGGCCGTCGTCGATGAGGGAGAAGGCGCGGGCCTGGATCTCGGGGCCGTAGTCGCCGAGCACGCTCCCGGCGTTGACCTGGAGCAGCGCGCCGGAGTCCTTCCAGGATCGGATCTCCTCCAGCCCGACCTGGCCGCCGTTCCGGCGGTATCGTTCGGGGTGTGCGACGATGGGTTTCCGGCCCGCATCGATCACCGCGCGCACCACGCCTGGCGGATCCTCTCCCAGATCGAATCCGAACTCGATCAGCGCGTACGACGTGCCGGCGATCCCGAGACCCGGGTGCTGGAAGAGGCGCCGGGCGGTGTCCGGGTCCGGGACCAGGATCTCCTGTCCGAAGACGAGGGTGGGGAGCGGGGCGCGGGCGGCCGCGGCGGCGCGCAGCTCGCGGAACGCCGTGGCGAGGCGGTGCATGCGGGCCTCGAGGGCGCCGTCCTCGTGGACGAGGCGCCCGTCGAGGTGGGGGCTCACGGCGAGGCGGGTCACGCCGTCGGCCGAGAGGTCGGCCAGGTGGCGGAGCGCCTCCTCGAGGCCGCGGGCGCCGTCATCCACGCCCGGCACGAGGTGGTTGTGAATGTCGGCGAGTCCGGCCGCGTCGAAGACGGTCATGTCCGGGAAGTACTGCATTCCGCGTGCGCGCGCGGCGGCGGCGCGTCGGGCGTGGGGCCGCCGTCCTGAGAGGGCGGAACCAGCCGTTGTTCTGTAGTCGAGGGCCTCTGTCCGGGCCGGGGCGGGCCGGATCCAGCGGTCGGCGGATCAGGCGCGTGGGGGTAGGGAGGGGGCGGGCGGGTCATAGATGCCCCGGACCAGTTCTTCGTGGGCGAGCGTCACGCCGGTGAGGACGGGCCGGCGTCCCACCCAGCGGTTCTGGAGGAACGCGTCGAGCTCGGCGCGGGTGCGTTCGGGCGGCCAGCCGGCGAGGCGCGCGAGGAGCTGGGCTGCGGGGGCGGCGCAGTCGGCGCCGTCGCAGCTTCCGGCGCCGAGGTGCGTGTGGCGGCGCAGGTCCTCGAGGGTGCGGCACCCCTCCACCTCGACCGCGTAGCGGATCTCGGCGGCGGTCACGGCCTCGGAGCGGCAGATGGGCGCGAGGTCGGCGGGCGCGGCGTCGCCCAGCACGGAGCGGATGCGGCTCCCCAGCCGGCGCCAGATCCGTTCGAGGGCGGCCGGCGGGAGCGGGATCTCGCGGGCGAGCCGGACGAAGTCCGGCGGGGCCTCGGCACCGGGGAGCGGGCGTTCTCCGGTGATCGAAGGCCGGGGTGGGTGGCCCAGTTTTTCCAAGATCACATCCGTCGCCTCTTCGGCGAAGAGCCGGTAGGAGGCGAGCTTGCCGCCCGCGAGGGAGAGCAGGCCGGGGACGCCGTCCCGGGTTTCGTGGTCGAGCACCTCGTGGCGGCGGGAGAGGGCGTCGGCGTGCACGCCCCACTCGAAGAGGGTGTTGCGCACGCCGGCCCACGCGCGGAGCGGGCGCCACGTCCGGGCCTGGGGGATGGCGCGGGCGGCGGCTTCGAGCAGATACGCGATTTCGTCCCGCGTGACTTCATAATCGACGCGCGCGGGATCGCCATAGAAGTCATCGTCCGTGGTGCCGAGGATCGTCTCGGCGCCGTGGGGCACCAGGAAGATGGTGCGCCCATCGACCCCTTCGAGGATGAGGCCGTGATTGCCGATCCGCCGCTCGAACGTGACGTGGATCCCCTTGCCGGGCCTGAGCTGGACGCGGGCGCCGGCCATGGCGGCGATCCGGCCGGCCCAGGGTCCGCCCGCGTTCACCACGATCCGGGCCTCGACTTCGAAGACGCGGCCGTCGAGCCGGTCCCGGGCGCGGACGCCGCGCACCGTCCGGCCGGAGAAGAGGAGCTCGACGACCTCGCAGTGAGGGAAGAGCCGGGCGCCGGCCTCGCGCGCGTCCAGGGCGTTCAGCGCCGCGAGCCGGTGCACGTCCACCCCCCATTCGTCCAGCGTGAGCGCGCCGGTCACGTCCGGCGCGAGCCCTGGCTCGATCCGCCGGGCCTGTTCGGCGGTGAGCCGGGCGTGGCGGAGCCCGCCCTTTCGCCGGGCGTACGGATCGTACGCCGAGAGGAACGCCTCCATGGCTTCGTGGAAGAGCGGGCGGCCCGCGTAGAGCGGCCAGAGGAACGGGATGCGGAAGGTCAGGTGCGGCGCGATCCGGCGCACGCGAGCGGCGTCCTCGGACGAGGTGCGCGTGGTCGGCACGTCGTAGAGGAGATACCGCATTCCGCCGTGCACCATGCGGGTGGACGCGCCGGTCGTGCCGGCGCCCCAGTCCTCCCGCTCGAAGAGCGCGACGCTCAGGCCGCGCAGGGCGGCGTCCCGCGCCACGCCCGCGCCGTTGATGCCGCCGCCGATGATGGCTACATCGAAAACCATGGCCAGCCGGTCCCGGATCCGTACCCTCGGGGGATAATAGAGCGGCGAAGGTCTTTCCGTCCACGGAGGCGGTCATTATGTTAGGGCTGAACTCGTCCCCCCACTGCATCCGCGCAATGAACCGATCGCTCGTGGTATCCACCGTGTTGCTGGCGCTCGCGGGGGCCGCCGAAGTGTCGGTTGCACAGAATGCGCGGGCCCAGCACGAGCTGAGAAGGGGCATCGAGGCCGCGGCTCGCGGCGACACCCTGGGCGCGCTCGCCTACATCGACAACGCCATCGCTCTGGACCCGCGGTACGCGGAAGCCTACTTCCAGCGAGGCCAGCTCTACGCCGCGCTGGCGAGCTCGAGCGCCTTCGATTACGAGGACCGGGTCAAGGCCCTGGATGCGTTCGAGCAGGCGCTGCGCTACGATCCCTCCAACCCGCTGTACATGCTCGAGCTCGGCAAGCTGAAGCTGAAGCAGCAGATCCGGCTCGACGCGGCGCGTCTCTTCAACCGGGCGCTGGAGGAGGCGGCGCGCGCGGATGCCAGCACGCTGGCCGAGGTGCACTTCCAGCTCGGGCTCTTCCGGGAGACGCAGTGGCTGCGCTTCCGTTACCGGCACGTCCTACCCATCTGGACCCCGCAGTTGAGCGCGGACGAGGCGTTCTACAACGCCGAGTACGTGTGGCGGATGCTCGACGAGTCGCGGTACCCGGGGGATGCGCAGGGGCTGGCGGAGCGGGAGGCGATGCTGAAGCACTTCCGTGCGGCGCTGGAGGCGGCCCCCGGCCACATCGGCGCGAACAAGCATCTCCTCGCCTACCTCATCGACGAAGGGCTGATGTCCGAGTACATGGAGGTGGCCCGGAACTTCGTGCGGGCGGCGCCGTCCCGTCCGGAGGCGTTCTTCGCGCTGGGGCTCGGGCATCACCGGGAGGGTCGGGTCGAGGAGGCGGCGGGCGCGTTCGAGGTGGCGCTGTCGCTGATGGACGAGGATGAGCGCCGGGCCGTGGAGGACCTGTCGCGGATCCTCCCCCGGGACATGGAGGAGCTGTACGGCGAGCTGACCCCGGAAGCGCGCATGGAGTTCCAGCGCCGGTTCTGGACGCAGGCCGACCCGCTGTTCCTGACGTCCACGAACGAGTTCTGGACGGAGTACATGGCGCGCATGGCGTACGCGGACATGCGGTTCGGCGTGGAGGAGTACGGCCTGCGCGGGTGGGACACGGACCGGGGCGTGATCTACGTGCGGTACGGGGAGCCGTTGCGGAAGGCGACGTTCTCGGCGGCCGTGACCGCGCCGGGGGACCCGTTCGGGGCCGGGCGGATCACGACCGTCTGGTCGTACGGGGAGAAGGGCCCGGTCTTCGTTTTCCGGCAGAACCCGGGGTACCGGCGGGCGACCTTCGCGGGTGACTTCAAGTTCTACGCCGAGGAGTATCGTTCGATCCAGCCGGCGCAGCTCAGTGCGCCGTCGATCCCCGAGCGTTACGAGGTGCCGCTCCAGGTCGTGAGGTTCCGCGGGCCGGGCGGGCAGATGGATCTCGAGGTGCACTCGAGCCTGCCGCTCGGGAAGCTGACGGCGAATACCGCGGTCGAGACGGGCGAGCTGGAGTACGGGCTGTTCATCCAGGATGAGCGGGCGGTCGAGATCGAGCGGCAGACGCAGAAGGCGGTTCTGGAATTCCGGTCGGTGGGCCGGGAGCGGCGGGAGAGCTGGCGGGTGACGCTGGATCCGGACCGGGAGTTCCTGGTGGGAGTCGAAGCGCGGGAGCCGCTGACGTGGCATGCGGCGGTCGGCCGGGTGCAGGTGGAGCCGAGGCGGTTCGAGGCGGGCGAGCTGTCGGTGTCGGACGTGTTGCTCGCGGACGTGGTGGAGCCGCTCACGGCGGAACCCGCGGACCGGACGGGGTTCCGGGTCGTGGCGAACCCGGCGATGGCGTACACCGCGGATGACCCGGTGGCGCTGTACTTTGAGATCTACAACCTGCTGCCGGACGCGGAGCAGTATGCGTCGTACGAGATCGAGCTCGTGGTGACGGTCAAGGAGCTCGAGCGCAAGGGTCCGTTGATTTCGCGGATCGTCGGCGAGCTGGCGGACAAGTGGGGCCTGACGGCGGAGGGGACGGAGGCGGTACAGCTGAGGTTCCACAAGGAGGCGCATGTCGTGGCGCGGGACCAGATCCCGGAGTATTTCCGGTTCCAGCTCCCGGGCGCGCCTCCGGGCCGGTACGGGCTGCGGGTGACGGTCACGGACCGGAACGCCGGCCGCAGCGCGGTGGCCGAGCGTGAATTCCGGATCATTGAAGCGGGAGGCGAAGGAGAATGACCGGACGGGCAGGCGGAGCGGCCGCTCTTTCGATGGCGGGAACCGGTCGGGCGGGGAGGTGGGGCTGGGCGTGGCGTGCGCCGCTCGTGGCGTTGCTTGTGGTGGTGACGGTGCTGTTGCCGGCGGCGGAGGCCGTGGCGCAGGAGTCCGGCGGCCCGCGGAATTACCGGCGGTGGTTGTACGCGGCGACGGGGGCGGTCATCGGGTTCGTGCCCGCGGCGTTGTCGCGGCCTTCGGGCGGTGAGACGGGCCCGTGCGTGAGCCGTGGGTGTCTCATGTCGGTGGCCACGATCGCCGGGGCGACGGTCGGTTTCATGATCGGCCGGGAGCGGGACGAGGCGGCGGCGGCGAAGTACGTGGCCGGTCCGTCGGCGCGGCTCCAGCGTGAGTCGGTGGATCTCCGGCTGCTGCCGGAGCGCGTGGAGTCGTTCGATGGCGGCGCGGTGGTGGTGGGTCGGGAGGGGCTCGTGGCGGTCGGGGCGGACCGGGTACCGCGGTCGCGGGGCGGCCAGCTGCGCGGGATCACGTCCGCGGTCGCGGTGCCGGCGCACGACGCGCTGCTCGCGAGCACCATGTCCGGGCTGTTCTCGTTCGGCCTGCGGGGCGACCTGCCGGATGGGCGGTTGATCCTGAACGAACCGGGCAACGCGCTGGCGGTGGTCGGCGCGAGCCATGTGGTCATGGGGAGCGGCCCGCTGCTGCGGAGGCTGCGGCTGAGCGGGCAGGGCTCGCGGATCGAGCTCGCGGAGGAGGCGCGGGCGGACGCGACGGGAACGGTGGTGACGGACCTGGCGTACGCATCGTACGCGGGCGTGTTGTGGATGCTCGCCCGGGATCGTCTCATGGCGTGGTCGGCGTCCGGGCTGGAGGAGCTCGGGAACGTGCGGCTGCCCGCGACCGGCCGTTCCATCTCGCTGAGCGGGGACCGGGCGCTGGTGGCGGCGGGCTCGGAAGGTCTGGTCCTGGTCGACATCGAGCGGCCGGAGGCGCCGCGGGTGGTCGCGCACGTTCGCGGAATCCGATTTGCCCATGACGCCGTACTGGTGGGTAAGACGGCGTACGTGGCCGTCGGGAACGGTGGCGTGCTGATCCTGGATCTCGAGGATCCGGCCAGCCCACGGACGGTCGGTGTGGTCCGTGACATCGGGTTCGCCAGCGGGCTCGCCAGGGGTGCGGGCGACGAGATCTACGTGGTGGACCGGGAAGGTCAGCGCCTGTACGTGGTGCAGACGGGGGTGCAGGGAGGAGCCAGCGACCGGGAGTGAGGTTGCGCCGGGCTCGGTGAACGGGGGTACCGCGGATGTCGGAGGCAGTCGCGATTCGGAGGGCCGAGCAGCTCAGGGCTCATTACCGGTCGATGTATCGGCGTGGGTTCCTCGCGTCGGTGCTCGTTCACCTCTTGTTTTTCCTGATCTTCCTCGGCGAGCGGGTTCCTCCCTCGCCGTTCGCGGCGGCCGGTCCACGCACGGGTGATGACCGCGCGGCGGCGGGCGGCGGGCTGAAAGCCATTGCGATCCAGGTGCCGCCGACGCCTCAGGAGATTCCTCGTCCGCCGGAGCCGGTCCTCTCGCCGGACGCCCTGATCACGATGGACGAGATCCCGATGCCGGAGCCGGAGCGGGTGACCTTCTCGGAGTTCGAGGGGATGGGCGGCCAGGACAAGGGGCCGGAGGCGGGGCCGGGCCGCGAGGGCGGTACGGGCACGGGTGACGGCGGCACGGCGATGGAGGGTCGGTTCCGGGTGGTCCCGCCGGCGCCGCGGGGGATGATCCTGCCGCCGAGCGATCGGCCCAGCAGCGTCCGGGGCAAGAGCATCGCGGTCTGGGTCTTCGTGAACGAGGCCGGCCGCGTGGTAGCGGATTCGACCCGTCTCCAGCCGGGGTCCGGCGATCCCCGTTTCGACGCGCGGATCAAGCAGCAAGCGGCGGAGTGGGTTTTCGAGCCCGCGCGGCGCGGCGGCCGCCCGGTGGCGGAGTGGTTCCGGTACGTGATCAGCCTGTGAGGAAGCCGGCGGGACCTGTCCGCGTTCCCGCCGCGTACTCGACCTCTTCCCCACAAGATCATTCCCATCCGGCCGGGTGGCGGGCTACGCAGTGAGGCTCGCCATCCCCGCGCGCGTTTCCCTCACATTCAGGCGGTGGCCTTGCCCTGACCGCGCCGTGCTTCGATCTTTCGGCGGTACACGAAGAGGGGAGGTCCCATGATCGTACGTCGTTACGGCACCACGGTCCAGAGCGTCGACCCGAACTTCGACTCCCGGGCGATGACGGAGATCGGGTTCCTCCGGACATCGGCGCTGTCGATGCCGGCGGCGGAGTTCTTCGAGCAGTACGAGCGCGTGGATGGTCGCGAGCTCACGGCGGACGCGGAAGGCGACGTGAAGGACGAGGTGGAGCAGGCGGTGCTGGCGTCGCTCCTGGAGCAGATCCGCGCGCTGGAAGGGGAGTTGGGCGACGACCACGTGCTGTTGGTGGAGAACGAGCCGGGGAAGGATTATCCGAAGACGCGGGACCGCACGACGAACGTGGTCGTTGCGGGCGAGGGGCGTCTGTATTTCGAGTGGACGATCGATCCGCCGTTGAAGCTCGGGATCTACCGGCGCAAGGCGAGCTGAGTCGGGCCGTGAGGCGGCCGCCGGGGCTCCCGGACGGTTATGAGCTGGTGATGGTCGGGAGCGCCCTGGTGGCCGTGGAGGCGGAAGCGCTGGAGGTCGTCGTGGCGGCGCTGGAAACGGCCGGCACGCTGTACGGTTATGCGGCGTCGTTGCCGGACCCGATCCGGCTGCAGGGGCGGGGCGTGGTGTACGGGATCGATGCGCCCGGGGGGCGGTGGGTGGTGCGGCGGTACCGGCGGGGTGGGCTGGTGGCGCGGTGGCTGGGCGACCGGTATCTGCGGGTGGGGCTCCCGCGTCCGATCCGGGAGCTGATCGCGAGCGCTGCGGCGAGGCGGCGGGGCGTGGCGACGCCGCGGGTGATCGCGGCGGCGGTCTACCCGGCGGGCATCTTCTACCGGGCGGACGTGATCACGGAGTACATCCCGGATTCGATCGATCTGGCCGAGGCGCTCTTCGGCCCGGCGGCGCTGGAGGGCGAGGACCGGGTGCGGGCGTGCGCGGCCGCCGGGCGGCTGGTGGCGGGGCTGGCGGGGCGGGGGGTGGCGCACCCGGACCTCAATCTGAAGAACATCCTGCTGGTCCGGTCCGGAGGCGGGGTCTCCGCCGTGCTGCTCGACCTGGACCGGTGCAGGATCCAGGACCGGTTGTCCGACGGGCAGGGCGCGAGGATGCGGCGCCGGCTGCTGCGTTCGGTGGAGAAGTGGGAGGCCCGGACCGGCCGGCGGCTCACGCCGCGGGAGCGGTCGGCGCTGGACCCGGCCGAAGGGGGTGACGCAGTTGGTTAGTCGGAAGGGCGGCGCTGCCGACGCGGGTGGACGGGCGCTGCTGGAGCGTAGCGAGCCCGACGTCGCCATCGTCATGCTGAGCGCGCTCGGGGACGCGGTGCACGTGCTCCCCGTGGTGAACGCACTCAAGCGGAGCCGGCCGGATGCGAAGATCACGTGGGTGATCCAGCCGGTGCCGTACCGGTTGGTGCACAACCATCCTGCGGTCGACCGGTTCATCCTCTTCCACCGGCGGCGCGGCACGGACGCGCTGCAGTCCTATCTGGACCTCCGGAGGTTGTTGCGGCATCAGCACTTCGATCTGGTGCTGGCGCTCCAGGTCTATTTCAAGGCCGGGCTGATCACGGCGATGACGCCGGCGGCGGCGAAGCTGGGGTTCGACCGTGCGCGGGCGCGGGACCTGAACTGGCTCTTCACGACGCACCGGATCCCGGCGCGGCCGGTGGCGCACGTGCAGGACCAGTACTTCGAGTTCCTCGAGTACCTCGGCATCGATCCGGAGCCGGTGGAGTGGGGCTTCCGGCTGACGGACGAAGAGCGGGAGCGGCAGCGGGAGTTCTTCGAGCGGATCGACCGGCCGGTCTGCGCGGTGGTGGTGGGGACGAGCAAGCCGGAGAAGAACTGGGCGCCGGCGCGGTACGCGCGGCTGCTGGAGGCGCTGGAGTCGGAGTACGGGTTCCGGTGCGTTCTGGTCGGCGGGCCGTCGGCCACGGAGCGTGCCGCGGCGGACGAGATCGTGCGGAGCACGGGCGCGCGGCCGGTGGACGCGCTGGGCGACGATGTGCGGCGCCTCATCTGGCTGCTCGAGGGGAGCGACCTGGTGGTGAGCCCGGACACCGGGCCGCTGCACATCGCCCGCGCGCTGGACGTGCCGGTCGTGGGGCTGTACGGCTACACGAACCCGAAGCGCTACGGGCCTTATCGGAAGTACACGGAGCTGATCGTGGACGGGTACGCCCGGTTCCCGGGCGAGGACTATCCGTGCAGCATGGAGCACCGGCCGGGGGGGATGGATCGGGTGACGGTGGAGGGCGTGCTCGAGAAGGTCGAGCTGGCGGTTCAGCGCTACGTGCGTACGGTGGGGGACCGGGAGGTCAAGGGCGGGCATCGGGTGGAACACGGAGGTTAGCGGGAACGTCGGGCTCCGGCCCCGCCTCACCCGCCGGGGGCGGTCGTTGACGCTCCGTTCAGGCGCGGATAGCTTTCGGCCATGCAAGCACCTACCCGCCGTATCCTGTGGGTCGACGACGAAGTCGAGCTGTTCAAACCTCACCTCTTGTTCCTGCGCCAGCGAGGCTACCAGGTCGACACCGCGACGAACGGGGACGACGCGCTCGAGATGGTGCGCCGGCAGCCGTACGACCTGGTGTTCCTGGACGAGCAGATGCCCGGGCGGCGCGGGCTCGACGTGCTGGTCGAACTGCGTCGGGCGGAGCCGCACGCGCGGATCGTCATGGTCACGAAGTCGGAGGAGGACGGGACGCTGGTCGAGGCGATCGGCCGGCAGGTGGATGACTATCTGGTCAAGCCGGCGAGTCCGCGGCAGGTCGTGTCGGTGGCGACGCGGCTGCTGGAGGGCGCGCAGCTCCAGCAGCAGCAGGTCGCGCAGGACTTCGCGGGGAGGTTCGGGGCGCTGACGCGGCTCCGGGCGGAGGCCGAGGACTGGCGTGATTACTTCGCGTTGTACGACGAGCTGGTCGACTGGGACCTGCGGCTGACGGAAGCGGGCGAGACGGGGCTGGTCGACTCGGTGACCGCGCTGATCGCGGACGTGCGGCGGGGGTTCGGGGAGATGGTGCGGCGCGAGTACGCGGACTGGACGGCGGCCGCGGCGGGCGAAGCGCGCGGCAGGTACGCCCGGGACGGTGCGCGTCCCCCGCTCTCGGTGGACGTGGTGGAGCGGTACATCGGGCCGCGTGTGGGGCGCGGCCCGCTCCTGTTCGTGATCATCGACTGCCTGCGGCTCGACCAGTGGCGGATGCTGCGTCCGCTCCTCGCCGGGGACTTCGAGGTGACGGAGGAGCTGTACTGCAGCATCCTGCCGACGGCCACGCCGTACGCGCGGAACGCATTGTTCAGCGGCCGGTTCCCGGACGAGATCGCGAGCGAGCGGCCGGGGTGGTGGGGCACGGAGGAGGGGAGCCTGAACGCATTCGAGGATGAGCTGTTCCGGGCGCAGCTCCGCCGGCTGACGGGCCGGTCCGTTCCGGTCCACTACGAGAAGGTCTTCACGGAGGCGGACGCGGACGAGCTGGTGGCGCGGGTGCGCGGCGCGCTGAAGGGGGACACGGTCGTCGCCCTGGTCTTCAACTTCATCGACCTGCTCACGCACAGCCGGAGCGAGTCCGCGATCCTCATGGAGGTGGCCCGGGACGTGCCCGCGCTGCGGGCGCTGACCCGGCAGTGGTTCGAGCGGTCGGCGGCGTTCCGGATCCTGAGGGATGCGGCGGAGCGCGGCGTGACGGCGGTCGTCACCACGGACCACGGCTCGATCCTGTGCCAGCGGCCGGTCACGGTCTTCGCGAAGCGGGATGCGACAACGAACCTGCGCTACAAGTTCGGGGCGGACCTGAGGGCGGAGGATCCGTCCGCGGTCTTCGGGGTGAACGACGAGCGGGTGCTGCGGTTCCCGCGCGGGCGTCTCGCCACGAACTACCTCCTCGCCCTGGATGACCACTTCTTCGTGTATCCGACGAAGCTGCGCGAGTACCAGGCGCGGTACCGGGGCTCGTTCCTGCACGGCGGCGTGAGCCCCGAGGAGATGATCCTGCCGGTCTCGGTGCTGACGCCGCGGCGGGAGTCGCCATGAAGCGGGATCTCCGGCTCTACGCCAGGGTGCTGAGCTACCTGGCGCCCTACCGCATGCTGCTCTTCACCGCGGTGATCGCCACGGTCGGCTTCGCGGTGACGGACGCGTTCAGCTTCGTGATGCTGATCCCGTTCCTGAACTCGCTGTTCGGGCTGCCGCCGCTGGGGGTGGGCGACAACCATCCGCTCATCGACTGGCTGATCGACAACACGGCCGGTCGGATCTACGGGGCGGGCGCGGACCCGATGCAGGTGCTGGTCGCGGTCATCGTCGTCATCCTGCTGATCTACCTGGTCAAGAACATCTTCGACTTCCTCCAGGCGTACCTGACGGTGCGGTTGGAGCAGGCGGTCACGCGGGACATGCGGAACCAGGTCTACAGCCATCTGGTGGACCTGGATCTGAGCTTCTTCGGGCGCACGCGGGCGGGGCAGATCATCTCGAGGCTGACCGGGGACGTGGACCAGCTCCGGATGCTGGTCACGCGCAACATCTCGAAGTTCATCTCGTCCGTGTTCCAGGTGCTGGCGTCGCTCGGCGCGCTGCTCATGCTGTCGGTCGAGCTGACGCTGGTCTCGCTGGTCGTGCTGCCGGCGATGTTCGGGTTGTGGTCGCGGCTGATCCGGCGGCTCAGGCGCGGGGACCGGACCGCACTGAACCTGGCGGGCGAGGTTGCGTCCCACCTCCAGGAGACGGTGAGCGGGATCCGGCTGGTCAAGGGCTCGGCGGCGGAGGAGTTCGAGCGGCAGCGGTTCCGGCGTCTGACGGAGAATCTGTTCCGGGCCGTGGTGAAGAACGAGAAGTACCGGGCGCTGGCGAGCCCGCTCACGGAGATGCTGGGCGCGATCGGCACGGTGCTGCTCCTCTGGTACGGGAGCCGGCTGGTGCTGGTGCACGGCTCGCTGGACGGTTCGAGCTTCATCGTGTTCCTCGGGCTGAGTCTGAAGCTGTACGCGCCGGTGAAGTGGCTGTCGAAGTTCCCGTCGACGGTGCAGCCGGGGCTGGCGGCGGCGGAGCGGGTGTTCGAGTTCCTGGACGCGCCGATCGAGATCCGGGATCGTCCGGGCGCGGTGAAGGTGGACGGGTTCCGGGAGGCGATCCGTTTCGAGAACGTCGGGTTCAGCTACGTGCCCGGCGAGCCGGTGCTGGAGGACATCACCTTCGAGGTGAAGCCGGGGGAGGTGGTGGCGCTGGTGGGCCCGAGCGGTGCGGGGAAGACCACGGTGGTGGACCTGCTCGCGCGGTTCTACGAGCCCACGCACGGCCGGATTACGCTGGACGGTGTGGACCTGGCGGACATCGAGCTGCGTTCGCTGCGCTCGCTGCTCGGCATCGTGACGCAGGAGACGGTACTGTTCCACGACACGGTGCGGGCGAACATTGCGTACGGGCTGGGCGACGTGCCGATGGAGCGGATCGAGCGGGCGGCGCGGGCGGCGCACGCGCACGAGTTCATCGTGCAGCTCCCGGACGGCTATGACACGGTCCTGGGCGAGCGGGGCACGCGTCTGTCGGGCGGGCAGCGGCAGCGGATCGCGATCGCGCGGGCGATCCTGCGGGACCCGCCGATCCTGATCTTCGACGAGGCGACGTCGGCGCTGGACTCGGAGTCCGAGGTGCTCGTGCAGCAGGCGATCGAGAAGCTCCTTGCCGGGCGGACGGTGTTCGTGATCGCGCACCGGCTGGCCACGGTCCGGCACGCGGACCAGATCCTGGTGCTGGACCGGGGGCGGATCGTGGACCGGGGGCGCCACGAGGAGCTGCTGATGCGGGACGGGCTGTACCGGTACCTGTATCGTCTGCAGTTCGCGGAGTCGGACGAGGTCGCGCTCCGTGGCGAGGTCACCGGTTGATGGAGCCGGCGCATGGCGGTCGAGGCGGTGTGTCGAGCGATGGAGCGGATCGGGACAGGGCGTGGGGTTGGTGGCGGGGAATGGGGGGTGTTCACCCGGGTGGAGGCGGGAAGAGCGCATGGCGGGTGAGGGCGGGCGGTTGCGCGTCGTGGCTCACAACGGGGCCCGGATCTGGGGCGGCGGCGAGATCGCCATGTGCCGGATCCTGGCCGCGGTGGCGGACCGAGGTCACGAGGTCCGCCTCTTCTGTAACGATGAGGGCGTGGCCGCGCGGGCGGCGTCTTTCGGTTTCCCGGTCGGGGTGCTCCGGCTGGGCGGGGATGCGGTCCTGACGGACGCGTTGCGCTTCGCGCGGGAGTTGCGTCGCCTGGCGCCGGACGCGCTGCTCGTCGGCACCTTCCGCAAGTTGTTCCTGGCCGGTCTGGCGGGCCGGCTCGCGGGCGTGCCGCGGGTCGTGGCGCGGATCGGGTTGTCCACGGACATGCCGCGGAACGGGAAGTACCGGTTTGCGTTCCGGCACTTCATCGATGGTGTCGCGCTGAACGCCGAGGGCCTCCGATCGTCGTTCCTGGCGGCGCTGCCGGGCTACGACGCGTCGAAGGTCGTCACGATCTACATGGGGATCGAGCCGCCGGCCCGGCGGTTTCCGGACGGCGAAGTCCGGCGCGCGCTGGGGATCGGGGAGGGGGTTGCGGTGGTGGGCGCTGTGGCGAGGCTGGACGTGCAGAAGCGGTTCGACCGGCTACTCCGGGCGCTGACCGCGCTGCCCGAAGGGGTGCACTGCGTGTTGGCGGGGGACGGACCTGAACGTCATACGCTGGAGCGGCAGGCACGGGAGCTGGGGCTCGAGGGGCGGGTCCATTTCCTCGGTTGGCGGGAGGATGTGGGGGACGTGCTCGCCGCGCTGGACGTGTTCGTGGTCTGTTCGGACCGGGAGGGGATGGCGAACGCGATGTTGGAGGCGATGGCGGTGGGCGTGCCGGTGGTGAGCACGCCGGTGAGCGGTGCGGCGGAGGCGCTGGGGCCGGGGCCGGACGGCATCCCGGCGGGCGTGCTGGTGGATCGGGAGGGGGAGGGGTTGGCGGCCGCGTTGAGGGAGCTGCTCGGGGATCCGGCGCTCCGCCGGGCCATGGGGGAGGAGGGACGGCGGAGGGTTGCGGACCGGTTCGGGGTCGAGCGGATGGCGGAGCGCTGGGAAGCGTTTCTCGGAGGCGACGTCGCGCGGGCGACGTCCGGGGGCCTGGAGCGGGCGCGGCGGGGGTCCGCCGGCGTGGGGGAGGGTACGGGGAGCGCGGGGAGGCGGCCGTGAAGATCGTGATCCAGAACAGCGCGCGGGTCTGGGGCGGCAACGAGAAGTGGTCGTGGCAGCTCGCGCGGGGGCTCCATGCGCGGGGCCATCACGTGATCGTGTCGTGCCCATCGGGCTCGCCCGTGTGGCGGAGAGCGGAAGCCGCCGGGCTCGAGGTGACCTCGGTACGCCCGGGCGGGGACCTGGATGCGGTGTCCGCGCTGCGGTTCGCATCGTTCCTGAAACGGGAATCCCCGGACGCGCTGCTGCTGACGAACTGGGGGAAGCTCTTCTGGGGTGGCTGGGCGGCGAGGCGAGCCGGGGTCGGGCGGGTGGTGGTGCGGCTGGGGATCGTGCGCCGGCCGCCGCGGCGTGGGCCGACGCGATTCGCGCTGGGGCGGTACGTGGACGCCATGATCGTGAACGCGCCGGAGATCCGGGACCTCTGGGTGCGGGAAGCGCCGTGGTTCGCGCTGGACGCGGTGCACGTGATCCTGAACGCGATCGAGGCGTCGCCGCAGCCCGGGGGCGTGCTGCGGGCTGAGCTGGGCGTGGGGCGCGAGACGCCGCTGATCCTGGGCATCGGGCACCTGTATGGGAGGAAAGGCTTCGACGTCCTGATCGACGCGTTCGCGCGCATCCCGTTCACCGATGCGCGGCTCGTGATCGTGGGGGACGGGCCGGAGGCTTCCGCGCTGCGGGCGCGGGCGGCCGCGAACGGGGTGGCGGACCGGGTCCATCTGCTGGGTGAGCGCTCGGACGTGCCGCGGCTCCTCGCGGACAGCGACCTGTTCGTGCTGAGCAGCCGCAACGAGGGGATGGCGAACGTGATGCTCGAGGCCATGGCCGCCGGCGTGCCGGTGGTGGCCACGGATGTGAGCGGGGTGCGCACGGCGCTCGACGAAGCGGAGGGGCGTCCGGCCGCGGGGTGGATCGTGCGCCCCGGGGATGCGGCGTCGCTGGCCGAGGGGATCGTGGCCGCGCTGTCGGCGGCGAAGGAGCGGCCGGCGGAGCGGGCGCGGCGGGTCGCGGAGGCGCGCTACCGGATCGAGCACTGGTTCGGGTTCGAGCGCATGATCACGCAGGCGGAGCGGGTGCTGTTCCCGGGGATCCTGGTCGGGTCCGCGGGGGCCGAGCGCGGAGAGGGGGCTCTCGAGAAATCGGGGCAGCCGGTGCCGGGCCCGGTGATCCGACCCGGGCGCAGCGCCGGTCGGTGGGCGTTGGGGGGTGGCCGGCTGCTCGGCGGGGGCGTCGGGGCGTAATGGGCGAGGCGGGTCCGGTACCGGCGTGGCGGCCGGGAGGGGCCGGCGGCGAGCCCGCACGGGTGTGCGTGGTGCTCCTGACCGGCCTCGGCGACGTGATCCACGGGCTCCCGGTGGTGAACGCGCTGAAGCGGGAGGAGCCGGGGTGTCACATCACGTGGGTGGCGGAGCCGATGCCGGCGGGGATCCTGCGCCCGCACCCGGCGGTGGATGACGTTGTCGTCTTCGAGAAGGCGAAGGGCGCGCGGGGCGTGCGGGGGCTCCGGGAGGCGATGCGGGGGCGGCGCTTCGACCTGGCGCTGAACCTGAACATCTACTTCAAGAGCGTGTTCCCGCTCGTCTTTTCCCGGGCGCCGCGGCGGATCGGGTTCGACCGAGGGCGGAGCCGGGACCTCACGTGGCTGTTCTGTACGGAGACGCTGGTACCGGGTCCGCGGCGGCACACCCAGGACATGTTCCTGGAGTTCCTGGAGGTGCTGGGCGTCCGGGACCGGACGGTGGAGTGGCGGATCCCGATCACGCCGGAGGAGCGGCGGGCCCAGGAGGAATTCGTCGCGCGGCTGGACGGTCGGCCGTTCGTGGCGGTGGTGCCGGCGTCGGCGAAGGCGGCCAAGGACTGGCTGGCGGAGCGGTACGCGGAGGTGGTGGACGCGCTGGCGTCGGATTTCGGGTTGACGTCCGTGCTCCTGGGCGGGCCGGGGGAGCGGGAGAACCGGATCGCGCGGCGGATCGTGGAGCTGTCGAGCGCCAAGCCCGTCCTGGCGATGGGCGACGGCGTGAGGCGGCTCGCCTGGGTGATCGATGCGGCCCGGCTGGTCATCGCGCCGGACACGGGGCCGGTGCACATCGCCCGGGCGCTGGAGGTGCCGGTGATCGGGCTGTACGGGCACACGAACCCGTGGCGGGTCGGGCCGTGGCGGAAGTTCGAGGACCTGTGGGTCGACCGGTACACGGATCCGGGCGAGCCGCCGGACCCGAGCCGGTTCGACCCGAAGTCCGGACGCATGGAGCAGATCACGGTGGCGGACGTACTGGAGCGGGTGGAACGGGCGGTGGAGCGGTACGGGGTGCTGGGGACGGCGGTGCGGGGCGGGCGGCCCGCCGCGGAAGGGAACACGGACCCGGCGTGAGCGCGGCGCGGTCGGCGGCTCGGCCGGCGCCCGGGCGGGCGGCGGGTTCTCCGATGTACGGCCCGTCCCGGACCGGCGGGCTCGGCATGGCGCGGCGGCGCGGCGCACGCGGCGGGTGACGAGGATGGCGAACGCGACGAACGGCAGTGGATGCCTCTCCGTCCTGCACCTGGACGCGGGCCAGGCGTGGGCCGGCGGCCAGAACCAGGTCCGCCAGCTCATGCGTCGACTGGCCGCGGCGGGGGTGGACCAGCTCTGCCTGTGCCCGCAGGGCAGTCCGCTGGAGCAGAGGCTGCGCCAGGAGGGTCTGCCGGTGGAGGGGATCCGCTGGCGCGGCGTGGGCGGGCTCCGGACCGTGTCCGCGGTCTGGCGGCGAATGCGCGGTCGTGACATCGTGCACTGCCACGATGCGCACTCGCTCCAGGTCGCGCTGATCCCGGCGAGGCTGCGGGGCGTGCGGATCGTGGCGGCGAGGAGGGTGCACTTCCCGACCCGGCGGCTGAAGTGGAACCGGGCGGACCGGGTGGTGGCCATCTCGGAGACCGTCGCCGCGGCGCTGGCCGCGAGCGGGATCTCGCCGGAGAAGGTGGTGCTGATCCGGTCCGGCGTGGACGTGGAGGAGATCAGCGGGCTGCCGCCGCTCGCGCCCTCGCTCCGGGAGCGGCTCGGGATCGGGCCGGACGAGTTCCTGGCCGGAAACATCGGGCATCTGTATCCCTACAAGGGGCAGTCCGTGATCCCGGAGGCGGCGAAGCTCGTGGCCGGGGTGCGGTGGGTGATCATTGGCGAGGGGCCGGAGCGGGGGCGGCTCGAGGCGGCGGTCCGGGACGGCGCGCTGGCCGATCGGGTGCAGCTCACGGGCTACGTGCCGGATGCGCGGCGTGCGCTACCGGAGCTGGACCTGTTCGTGTTCACGTCGACGAACGAGCCGCTGGGCACGAGCGTGCTGGACGCGATGGCGCGGGGCGTGCCGGTCGTCGGGGCGGACGCCGCGGGCTCGGCGGAGATCCTGGGTCCGGTCCATGCGGTCACGCGGGCGAGCCTGTATCCGGCGGGCGACGCCCGGGCGCTGGCGGCGCTCGTGGAGCGGTTGCGCGGCTCTCCGGGGCTCCGGCGCCGGCTCGTCGAGGAGCAATTTCGCCGGCTCGAGGATTTTCGTATCGAGAAGACGGTGGAGGGCACGCTGGCCCTCTATCGTGAACTGGTGGGTGAGGCTTGACGGGGCCGAAGCCGACGGCTGCCCACAGGGCAGAGTACCTGCTCTTCCGGGGGCTGGGCCTGGCGGCCCGGGCGCTCGGTCCGCGAGGCGCGGCGCTGCTGGGCGCGGGCGCGGGCCGGCTCGCGTACGGGCTCGGCATACGCCGGCGCGTGGTGCTGGAGAATCTGCGCGCCTCCTTCCCGGAGCGGGACGAGGCCTGGGTACGGATGGTCGCGGCGGCGTGCTACGCGCACCTGGGCCGGGAGGGGATGGTGCTGGCGCGGCTCTGGGCGGAGGGCCCGGAGCGGGTCCTGGACGGCGTCGAGTTCGAAGGACTGGAGGCGTTCAGGGCCGCGGTGGATGAAGGGCGGGGCGTGGTCCTGGTGACCGGCCATTTCGGGAACTGGGAGCTGGCCGGCGCGACCATCGCCGCTGTCGGGCTGCCCATTGACGTGGTGGTGCAGCGGCAGGCGAACCCGCTCTTCGACCGTGCGCTGGAGCAGGCCCGGGAGCGGCTCGGAATGCGTCCGATCGACCGCAGGCGCGCGCCGCAGCTCGCGCTCCGGTCGCTGCGGGCGGGACGGATCGTGGCGTTCGTGGCCGACCAGGATGCCCGGGGCTCGGGGGTGTTCGTCCCGTTCTTCGGCCGGCCCGCGTCCACGCACCGGGGTCCGGCGCTGCTCGCTCTCCGCGCGGGATCGCCGCTCTTCCTCGGGTACGGCATACGTCTCGCACCCGGCAGGTTCCTCGGCCACCTCGAGCGCGTGGAGGTGGATCGCGGCGGCGAGATCGACGTCGCAGTCGACCGGCTCACCGCGGCGTTCACGGCGAAACTGGAGGAGGCGATTCGCCGTGCGCCGGATCAGTATTTCTGGCATCATCGCCGGTGGAAGACCCGTCCTCGGGAGGAACTGCGTCACCGGCGACCGGTATAACCGTGGCGCGCGGGTCCAGCCCGCCAGACGCCGCACGGGGCGGTGCCCCGCCTGCGGCGTCGCGCGGTTCAGCGCCGTATCAGCCCGCAGGCGCGTTCCGCGACCCGGCCTGGTACCTGCCCGGTCCACGACAGCGAATGGCAACGATCGAACGTGGTATACATCTGCATACCTGCCTACAACGAAGCGCGTACGATCGGGGTGCTCCTGTGGAAGATCCGCCAGGTCATGGCGGAGTTCAACAGGGACTATCAGCTCCTGGTCGTGGATGACGCGTCCACGGATGCCACGCCGTCGGTACTCGAGCCCTATCAGCGGGTGCTGCCGCTGACGGTGATCCGCCACGCGGAGCGCCGGGGCTACGCCGC
This sequence comes from uncultured bacterium, assembly GCA_937907535.1. Taxonomy (GTDB): domain Bacteria; phylum Gemmatimonadota; class Gemmatimonadetes; order Longimicrobiales; family RSA9; genus CALCID01. The sequence goes on from CALCID010000003.1 coordinate 28,209, forward strand.
CTCGCTCGAGGAGCTGCTGCGGGAGGCGGTGCGTCGCTCGTCCTATCCCCGGCGGGACGTGATCGTGACGCTGCAGGCGGACTTCACCGAGGAGCCCGCGGAGATCCCGTCGTTCGTGAAGCGGATCGAGGGGGGCGCGGACGTGGTGTCGAGCGCTGCCCGGTTCGAGGACTCGAAAGCGCCGCGGGTGGTCCACTGGGCGCGGCGGGTGCTCGGGTTCCTGGTCCGGCGGCTGCGCATGCCCGGTACGGAGAGCGATCCGTTCTCGGGGTTCCGGGCGTACCGCGTGGTTTGCGTCAAGAAGGCGCTGGAGGGTCGTGGCGGGGCGCCGATCCTGATGCGCCAGGGCTGGGCGGCGAACGCGGAGCTGCTCCAGGCGGTGCAGCCGTACTGCCGTCGTCATGAGGTGGTTCCGGCGGTGCTGCGTTACGACCGGAGCCAGCGGGCGTCCCGGTTCTCGTTCTGGCCTACGGTCCGGGAGATCCTGCGGATCGCGCCGCCGAACACGAACAGCCGGAGCGCGGAGGGCGCGGGCCTTGCGGACGAGGCGGCGAAGGCGGCGAAGGCCGCGCCGGCGGCCCGGCGGCCGAGGCCCTCGCGGCGGCGCGGCCGGAGGCCGGCCGCGGGACCGGTGGAGGCGGCCGCGGCGGGCGCGGCGCCGGAGCCGGAAGAGCGGCGCGGGGCCGTTGGCGACGGCGTGGAGGAAGCTGCCGGCGTGGGGCCTGCCCCTGCGCGGCCGCGGCGTCCCCGGGGTGGTCGGGGGCGGGGCAGGAGAACGGGCGCGGCTTCGGCCGCGAGGGAAGCGGAACCGGCGCAGGCGGGGGCTGGCGTGACGTCGCCTACGCCGGAAACGGGCCGGGAACAGGCGTCCGGGTCGGGCGGCACCCGGCCTGGGCGGCCGCGGCGATCCCGCCGTTCTGGCCGAGGGAACGGCACCTCCTCTCCGCCGGGAATGGAACCCGGCACGGCCGGCGAACGTACGGAACCACCGGGGGACTGACGCAAACGACCGGCGGGAAGGCAGGCTGCCCGTGATTCGACGCACATTCTTCCTCACCGCGCTCTGGCTGACTCTCGGCGCCATGCCCGCGCTCGCCCAGAACGGGGATCACAAGGGGTCCATTGCGCCGGTGCCGTTCGGGCCCGGGGAGCGGCTCACGTACCGCGTCGATCTGGGGATGTTCGGGCATGTCGGCAACGGCTCGATGGAGGTGCTCAGGGTCGACACGCTGCACGGGCACCCGGTCTATCACCTGCGGTTCGACGTGAAGGGCTCGGTCCTGTTCGCGAAGGTGGAGGACCGGCTCCAGTCCTGGTTGGACGTCTCGCTCCTGGCCTCCCGCCGGTTCGAGCAGAAGCAGCACGAGGTCCGTTACAAGCGGCACCGGATCTTCGACTTCTTCCCGGAAGAGCGGCGGTGGGCGCGGGTGGACAAGGATGAGGGGGGCGAGCTGCACACGGCGGAGCCGCTGGATGACGTCTCGTTCATCTATTTCGTCCGCACGATCCCGCTCGAGGTCGGGAAGACGTACACCTTCGACCGGTACTTCAAGGAGGACGGGAACCCGGTCACGGTGCAGGTGCTGCGGAAGGAGAGGGTGACGGTCCCGGCGGGGACGTTCGAGACGATCGTCGTGCGGCCGATCATCAAGACGAAGGGGTTGTTCGGGGACGGCGGCGAGGCGGAGATCTACTTCACGGACGACCATCGGCGTCTGATCGTGCAGCTCAGGTCGAAGGTGCCGGTGATCGGGTCGTTGAACCTGTACCTCGAGTCCTACATGCCTGGCGAGCGGCTGACGAGCCTGGAGCCGGGCGGGGGGGCGGGCGCCGGGAGCGCCGGCGTCCGCGGCGGCGGCCGTTGAGCGAGGTGAGGCCGCCGGAGGCGGAGCTGGGCCGCGTTCGCACGATCCCGGTCACGGCTCGGCCGAACAAGGTGCGGGCAGAGGACTTTGCCCGGCCACCGGGCGCGGATCGTTCCTTCCGCGCGTTCCTGGATTCTCTCCCTGCGATTCTCGAAGCCCGGAGCTTCCTTGCCGTGGTGGACGCGATCGTGAGCGCCGCCCGGGAGGGGCGTGCCGTGGTGTGCATGCTGGGCGGGCACGTGGTCAAGACCGGGCTCGCGCCGGTGCTGATCGACCTGATGGAGCGGGGCGTGATCACGCATCTCGCGTCGAACGGCTCGGCGGTGATCCACGATTACGAGCTGGCGCGGTGGGGTGGGACGAGCGAGGACGTGGAGGCGGGGCTCAAGGACGGCACCTTCGGCATGGCCGAGGAGACGGGCCGGGAGATGAACGAGGCGATCGTGGCCGGCGCGGCGAACGGCTGGGGGCTGGGCGAATCGCTGGGCCGAGCGCTGGAGGTGCGGCGGGATCTGGCGTACCCGGAGCTCTCGTTGCTCCTGGCGGCACGACGGCTCGGCATCGGATACACGGTGCACGCGGCGCTCGGGGCGGAGATCATCCATCAGCATCCGGCCGCGGATGGCGCGGCGATCGGCAGCACGAGCCACAGGGATTTCCGGCGGCTCGCGGCGCACCTGGCGAATCTCGAGGGGGGCGTGGTGCTGAACGTCGGGTCCGCCGTGGTGATGCCGGAGGTCTTCCTGAAGGCGCTGACCGTCTGTCGCAACCTGAACGAGGGGCGGCCGCGGGAGTTCGTGGCCGTGGATCTGGACATGATCCGCCACTACCGGCCGCGCATGAACGTGGTGGAGCGGCCGACGCGGACGGGGGGAGGGCGGGGCTACCAGATCACGGGACACCACGAGATCATGGTGCCGCTGCTGGCGTGGGCGGTCCGGACGCGCCTGGATGAGGAGGGTTGAGGGGCGAGCCGTTGGGGATCCGTGCGTGGAGCGGGCCCGGCGCCGGTGATGGCGCCGGGCCCGCGGTGCATGTCGGTCAGCGGTCGTGGTCTAGGGCGAGCCGCCCACGGTCGAGGGCGCGTTCCACCTGCGCCGTTCCGCCGCGATGTAGGCGGTGTCCGGCGGGACCGCGATCCTGAGCAGGTTCCGGTTGCGCAGGTCGACGGCGTAGAGGAACCCTTCGTCCACGGCGAGCCCGAAGAACTGCGCGCCGGAGACGCTCGTGATCACCTCTCGCGTTCCGGCCGGCGTGAGGCGCAGGATCCGGCCCTGGCCGCCGCGCTCGGCCGCGTAGACGTCGCCGCCCGGGGTGGCGGTCACCGCGACGAGCGACCCCTTCGAGAAGCCGGTCGGGATCTCGACGTGCCGGTCCGGGCCCTCGATCCGGATGATGTTCCCGCTGTACCCCGCCGCGTAGACGATCCCCGCGCTGTCCGTGGCGATCTGGTACAGGTTCTCGTCCAGCTCGGCGTAGGTCTCCACCTGCCCGTCCGGCAGGATCCGGCGGATGCGGCCGCTCCAGTCCGAGACCAGGAGGCTGCCGTCCGGGTGCGCGGCGAGGCCGTAGGCCGGCGCGGACCCCAGGCGTGCGGCCACGAGGCGAGCGGTGCCGTCCGGGTCGACCTGGTAGAGGAAGTTCTCGTTGCGCGCGTGGGCGAGCACGAAGACGTCGCCATCCTGCGTGGTCACCGGGGCGAAGAGCGCGTCGGACGGCGGCCGCGCGACGGTTTCCGGGAACGCCACGCCATCCCGGAGGGCGAGGAGGCGGGGCCGGGGGCGGAGCCCGAGCGGGTCCCAGGCGTAGCTCGCCTGGAAGACTTCGCCGTCCCGGGCGGCAAGGCCCCAGGTCCAGGGCACGCCGGAGGCCACGACCTCCTTCACGCCGGGAGCCACGACGGTCAGGTCCACCGCGATCCGCGCGGGGACCGTCGTCGCGTCCTCCGACTCGATCAGCACGGTGTCCGAGTAGATGCCGGGCGCGAGACGGGTCGGGTCGGTCCGGACCATGAGCAGGTCGCCGGTCTTCTCCAGGATCAGCCACGGCGCGCTGGCGCGGGCATTCCACTCTCCCTCCGCGCCGCCTTCGCGGTTGATGAGGACCGCGCGGCTCGCGGCGGGCCAGCCGGCATGGGCCGTAATCCGGAGCGATCCCGGCAGTGCGACGAGGGTGGGCGCGGCGTGACCGATCGAGACATTCGCGGTGACCACGCCGTCTTCCTGTTGCTCGATGGCGGCCAGGCGTAGCGGGCCGAGCTCGCCGTAAGCGAACTCGCGGACCAGCTCGGAGCCCGGGAAGGGATGGGACGGGTCCGCGGTCCGGCCGTTCGCCAGGTCGGCGCGCCCGGCCGCTTCGATCAGCGCGACCGCCGGCGCCCGTTCGTCCGTGTTCCAGACGCCCAGCTCGGACTGCTCGGGATTGATCCGCCAGATCAGGAGACCGGAGCCGGGCAGGTACCTGTCCGACCCGATCGGCTGGCGGTTCTCCAGGAGCAGGTACTCACCGCTCCGGCCGGGCAGGTCGTACCGGTAGACCACCCGTTCCTTGCCGACCGGGGCGAAGCGGTGCTCTTCGGCAGCGTCCTTCAGCCACTCGACGCGCACCCAGCCGAGCTGCTCCTTCGACCACGCGCTCAGATGGGCGGGCGAGTGCTGTTCGCTGTGGCTCCCCGTGCCCATGAGGCCCCAGGCGCCGATCCCCTGGGACGAGCCGTCGTAATCGTACAGGTCCGGGAGCCCGAGGGCGTGTCCGGTCTCGTGGGCCAGCACGCCGATGTGCAGCGGCTCGCACGTGCCCGGCTGGGTGGCGGACAGGACCACGTAGTCCGAGACCATGATCTGGCCGCCGCCGGCGGCCGGCGAGCTCGTGGCCATGGGCTTCATGGCGCCCCGGTGCGGCCAGATCGCGCCCGAGCGCCCGTCATCCTTGCACGAGGTGGCGTAGAGGAACGCGACGAAGTCGACGTAGCCGTCGTCGTCCCCGGAATTCGGGATCCCGTCCGGGCCGTCGTTGTCGTACTCGCCGAAGTCGACCCGGCCCGCCAGGGCCTCGATGGCCTCGCGCCGGATCTCCCCGATCCGCCCGAAACGGGCCCAGCCGTACTCCTTGCGCGGCAGGTAGTGCTCGGCTTTGCGCCGGAGCTTCACCCACGGCGCGACGCGGCCCGTCACGCGCAGCAGCCCGCCGGACACCTCGTGCCAGTAGTCGGCGAAGCTGAGGGTGTCGCCCTTCGACTCGCCGAAGAGACGCTCCTCGAGCACGCTGACCGGGAACGGCGGCTCCACGTCCGCATAACGGACCGGGATCACGAGCACGCGCAGCTCGCCGCGCAGCGCCGCTCCGGAATCTGCGGCCACGGCCGGGTCCATGCCGTCCAGGAGACCGGACGCCGCGAGCTCCGCTCGACGCCGCCGCACCTCCTCCACCTTGCCCAGCCACGCGCGGCTGAACTCCAGCGGCGGAGTCGGACGGCCCTCGAGGCCCTCGATGGTCGAGGGGGGCGAGAGCTCCGCCCCGGTCGCCGGGGAGGGCTTCGGCGTCTGCGCCGACAGGGGCTCCGGCACCAGCCCGGAAAGCGACGCGATGGTGAGCGCGATGAGCGCCCACGGTCGCCGGACAGACTGCTCCAGACGTCGCCTTGGGATGATCTGCTCCTTCGCAGGCCGGCCCGCGCAACGGCGCCACGGGCCGGACGGTCACTACTCGATCGGCGTGTGGGATTTGCAGTTAGGAGAGCACCGACCTGCAGAGGTTACTACCCACGCAAGGATGGAAAAAGATCCATACCCGGTCAAGGGACGCGGTTCTCCGAATCGTCCGGTGGCACAAGGGGTTGACTGCCTCCGGAAACCCGCTATATTAGTATTGCTCCGTGAGCGACGGATGTTTGGCCGCCGGGGTTCCGGCGGCGGATCGATCGGAGCGCTTGCGCCCCCATCGTCTAGTGGCCTAGGACGCCGCGTTCTCAGCGCGGAAACCGGGGTTCGATTCCCCGTGGGGGTACTGGAACCCGAGCCGGGCGGTTGTCCGGCCGGGGAGTGACGGTCGCATAGCTCAGCTGGTTAGAGCGCACGGTTCACATCCGTGAGGTCCTAGGTTCGAGTCCTAGTGCGACCATTTCCAAGCAGCACAAAGACTCACGGCCCGCCCGGCGTCAACCGGGCGGGCCGTTGTGCTTTCGTAGCTGCACCGATATGGGCACGTCGGTGCCAATCCGGTCTTGGCCCGGCGGGCGGCCGCCTCGCCCGGGACCTCGTCGCCATCCTCCCGACCGCTTCCCAACCCCCGTACGCGACCGGCCGTGACCTTGAACGGTCGTCATCCGCACGTGTGTAGCGACCGGGGCGCCGGACGTGTACCCCTGCGGGACATGGATGCGGTGGACAAGCCCACTGACAAACCCATTGATACGAACGCGACCGCCACGGCGCGGTCCGGGCCGGGAGGATGAGGGGAGAGCACCGGGCCCTGTCACGCCCGATCGGCACGGCGGAGCAAGCCGCGGAGATCGGCCCGCCGCGGGGGCGCATCCGCGAGCCCGGTGCAGGCCGCCGGGATCCCGACCGCGTGGATCGGGCGCGGATCCGCTTCGGCTCGGCGGCCGTCCGGGGCTGGATCGCGGCCGACGGGATCGGGCGGCCCGGGCGCGCAGCGGAGCCGTGAGGCTGCCACGCCGGGCGCACATCGCGGCCGCCAGGCCAGGCGCGAGGCCCACGGACCGATCCAGCGGCCGATCCGCTCCAGCGCAAGCGGGCCCGGCGGCGGAGTCCCGGTCACGGACCGGCGCGAGGAGGCGCTCGAAGTCATTACCCGCAGGGACCGGGGGCATCGGGACGCGCTCGGCCCCCGCCTGCAGCGGGCGCGCGATCCTGCGGTGCGGCTGGAGACGGTCCGGACGGGCGGGTCGCGAGCGAGGCCTGCGGAGGGCACGTGGGATGTCTGGCACGATCCGTCGTGACCGTAGCATACCGGACCTACATATAGGCTGCGCCGACCGACACGATGGTCTCCGCCGCCGATCCCGTCCTGGCGTCCGGCCGGATTCCACTGGCCAGCCGCAGTCGAGCGGGCGGTGAGCGCGTCGCTCCCGTCAACCCGTGAGGACGAGCCCCCGGAGATGATTAGGCGGGGTCGGGAAGGCCGCGACGCGGCGCCAGCTCCTGCCGCCGTCCCCGGAGCGGTGGATGCCGCGCTCGTCGGCGGCCCAGAACTCGCCCGGCGCGGCGCCGGGGCGGAGGAGGGGCGCGATGGTGTTCGGCGGATCGGGCCAGCCGTCGGTGATGCGTTCCCAGGGGCCGTTCCCTTCGCGGCGGTAGACGCGGCCGTCGGACCGTCCGGCCACGTACGCGGCGTGGGCATGCGTGGCGGCGGATACGAGGACGATGTCCGGGTCCCCCGGGTCGATGGCGACGCTGCGCAGGTAGCCCACGTCCAGCCCCTCGAGCGGCCGGTCCCAGGTCAGCCCTCCATCGGCGCTCTCGAAGTAGCCGTCCCCGGCGGCGGCGCGGAGCGTCTCCGGCCGGTCGGGGTGGATGGCCAGCTCGTGGGTGTCGTAAGGGCCGCCGGGCACCCGGTCGCGCCAGGTCCGGCCGCTGTCCGCGGTGAAGACCAGCGCGCCGGCCTCGATCGCGACCCAGAGTCGGCCGGGCAGGTGCGGGTGCGGGGCGATCCAGCGGACGTGGTGGGTCTCCGGCCGGGGCGGGAACGACCATTCGGAAGAGGACGGCAACGCTTCGAGGGACGGCGAGCGCTCCCAGGTGTTCCCGCCGTCGCGCGAGCGCCAGAGCTGGCTGGGCTCGGTGCCGACCCAGACGGCTTCCGGCTCGAGCGGGTCCGCGGCGACGGCCGTGACGTGGAGGTCGCTGAGCCCGGTCGCGCGCCATGAGGCGTCGCCCGCGTCGAGACGGAAGAGGCCCGCCCGGCGGGTTCCGCACCACACGGGGCCCGGCCGCCGGCGATCGGCCGCCAGGCAGGTCGGGCGGTCTTCCAGGCCGGGCACCGGACGGAGCGCGGACCGCTCCTCGTCCAGGACCAGGACCTCGCTCTCGGTGGCTACGAGCAAGGGCATCGTGCTCCGCTCCGGCGGCGGTCGTGGAGATCCGTCACCGGGCTTTGCGCGGCCCGGTGAGCCGTCATCCGGCACGCGGCAAGAGCCGGGCCCCGTCGCCGTGCTCCCGCCCGGACTTCAGCGGCCGGTACCGCGGCCCGCGATCTCCGCGAACATGGCCGCGTCCGCTTCCAGGCTCGCCCGGTTGCGGTTGATGGTCGCGACGGCCAGGACCTGGTCGCCGAGCTGGTAGCGGAGCTCCGCATCCCGCGCGGCGGGGTCGCCGCTCACCTCGATCCGGTCCCAGCGCGGGGCGTGCCCCACGTAATCGACGACGACGCCGAAGTGCGCGGTCCAGAAAAAGGGCACGTCCCGGTACAGCCCCGCCTTGCCGAGCATGCTCCTCGCCGCGGCCTGGCCCTGGCGCTGCGCCACCACCCAGTGCTCGACGCGCACCCGCTCGCCGGTGCGGGGATCGGTCCAGCGGGCGATGTCGCCCGCGGCGAGGATGTAGGGGGCGCTGGTGCGCAGGAAGTCGTCGACCAGGACGCCGTTCTCGACCTGGAGCCCCGCGGCCTCGGCGAGCCGGGTGTCGGGGCGCACGCCCACGCCGATCACCACGAGCTCGGCCGGGATCTCGGAGCCGTCGTCCAGGAGCACGTGGCCTTCGCCGATGGCCTCGAGCGAGCGGCCGAGCCGGAACGCGACGCCGTTCTCCTCGTGCACCCGGCGCAACATGGCCCCGATCTCCGGGCCGAGGGTGCGGGCGAAGGGCACGGTCTCGACCTCCACCACGGTGACCGGGAGCCCACGGGCGCGGAGCGACGCGGCGACCTCCATCCCGATGAACGACGCGCCAACCACCACCGCGGACCCGGCCCGGCCCGCATGCGCGATGATGCGACGACAGTCGTCGAGGGAGCGGAGCGTGAACACGTGGCCCCGGTCCGCGCCGGGCACCGGAAGCGTGCGGGGCACCGCGCCGGTGGCGAGGAGCAGGCGGTCGTACTCGACGACGTCGCCCGAAGACAGATGCACCCGGCGCCGCTCCCGATCGATGGACTCCACGCGGTCGACCACGCGCTCGATGCCGTTCTCCGCATAGAAGCCGTCCGGCCGGAGCGGGATCCACTCCTCGGGCGCGGTCCCGGCCAGGTAGTCCTTGGAGAGGTTCGGCCGGTCGTAGGGCGCTGCGGGATCGGGATCGATGAGGACGACGCGGCCGTCGAAGCCCTCCCGGCGGAGCATCTCCGCGGCCGCGCTGCCCGCCGCGCCCGCGCCCACGATGACCATGGCCCCCGGCGCCGCGGCCGACCGACCACGAGGCGAGAGCGGCGCCTCCTCCACGCGACGGCCGAGCCGGACCACGCCGTCCTTCACCTCGACCTCCCAGCAGGGCACGGGATTCAGCGCCGGGGCGGCCAGCGCCTCGCCCGTGCGCAGCGAGAAACAGGCGTGGTGCCAGGGGCAGCGGACGGTGTCGCCCACGACCAGACCCTCGGCGAGCGGGCCGCCATAGTGGGTGCACGTCGCGCCGATGGCCGTGACCTCATCGCCGAATCGGGTGAGCAGGACCTGCTCGCCCGCCACGTGCCCCAGGAGCGGCTCGCCCTCCCGGAGCTCGGCCAGGGGAATGCCCGAGCCCAGGTCGGGCCCGACCGGTGCCTGCCCATTGCTCGACATTGCGCCGTACCCTCCGATTCGAGTGCGTCCAGCGCCGGCCACGCCCGGCCGGCCGTGTCCGTACGGATCCGTGGTACGTCGGCGGGCCCCGCGGCACTCCCCGCAGGGGGCGCCGCTCGCCGGCGCCTGGCTCCTTGCGGGAACGCGCCCGCGGAACCGGGGCGAGCCCCGCAAGCACGGGGCGAGCCAGGAGACCGGCGGGTCAGCCGGCCCGGGTCGCCAGCGCCTGCACCACTGCGGAGCCGAGGTGCGTCAGGTCGAACGGTTTGAGGAGCAGTTCCCAGTCGGCGAGCTCACCCTGGGGCACATCCGACGCGAGCGCGCCGGTCATCAGGATCACCGGCACGCCGGGCCACCGGGCGCGGATCGAGCGCCGGAGATCGAGGCCGGAGAGCCCGGGGAGCGAAATGTCGGAGACCACGACGTCGACGGCGGATTCCCGCATGACGCGGATCCCGTCCTCGCCGTCGGGCGCGACGATGACGGATGCGCCGAGCCGCTCGAAGTAGCGGCGCAGCGACTCGCGTACCGCGAGTTCGTCCTCGATCAGCAGGATCCGTCGTCCGGCGATGGTGCCGAGCGAATCGTGGTGCATGATCATCGCGGTTGTGATGGATGAGTCGAGAGTATAGCAGTTCGGGTGGTTCTGCACAAGGGTAGCGGTGAGGGGAGGCCGAAAATCGGCGGGCAACCTTCGTCGTAAGGCTACCTTGCCGGGTCGTGCACGTGCACGAGCACGAGCACGAGCACGGGGCGGGCTTCGCGGTGGGGCTGCGTTACCGGGTCGATGTCGGGGGCCGATACCACCTTGCCGGGTCGATCGCGGGGGCAACCTTCGCGGCGGGGCTACCTTTCCGGGTCGTGCACGAGCACGAGCACGAGCACGG
>CALCID010000004.1 GCA_937907535.1 uncultured bacterium
AGATACGGGACACCGTTCATGCCATACACCGTAGAAAACCTGCTGGAGGTGCTGGAGCTCGAACGGCTCGAGCACGACATCTATCGCGGCCGCAACCGGGACATCGGGACGGGCCGCGTGTTCGGCGGGCAAGTGCTCGCGCAGGCGTTGATCGCCGCGCGCAACACCGTGGAAACGGATCGGGAAGCCCATTCGCTGCACGGTTACTTCATCCTGCCGGGCGACCTCGATGCGCCCATCGTCTACTTCGTGGACCGGCTGCGGGACGGGAAGAGCTTCACCACCCGCCGGGTCACGGCGATCCAGCACGGCCGGGCGATCTTCAACATGTCGGCGTCGTTCCACCGGGTGGAGACGGGTCTGGAGCACCAGACCAAGATGCCGGACGTGCCGGACCCGGAGTCGCTGAAGCCGGAGCTGAACCTGATCCGGGAGATGGCGGACCGGATCCCGGAGCGGATCCGGGCGGTGTTCACCCAGGACCGGCCGATCGATTTCCGGCCGGTGGCGCCGGTGGACCCCTTCGATCCGGACGCGAGGCCGCCGGTCAAATACATGTGGTTCCGGGCGATCGGCCGGATGGACGACGTCCCGGTGCACCATCAGGCGGTGCTCGCGTACGCGTCCGACTACGGTCTGCTCTCCACGGCGCTGCTGCCGCACGCGCGGTCGATCCAGGACCCGAAGATGCAGGCCGCCTCGCTCGACCACGCGATCTGGTTCCATCGGCCGTTCCGGGTGGACGAATGGCTGCTGTACGCCATGGAGAGCCCGGCGGCGGCCGCGGCCCGCGGGTTCGCGCGGGGGAGCATCTACACCCAGGACGGGAAGCTGGTCGCCTCCGTAGCCCAGGAAGGGCTGATCCGGCTGATCGACTGATCCCGGGGTGGGGGCCGTGGGTGGCGGGTGGGCCGCCTCCGACGGCCCCGGCTTCTTCTACCTTCCGCGTGCGGGGCCCGGCCAGTGGGCGGCCCGGTGCGCGCGTCGTCGCTCCAACATGGCGCAAAATCGCCACTTGCGGGTATGGGACCGCATGGGATGTAGCAGGAGCAGGAGTCGATGATGCGTGTCCTCAGAGTGGCGGTCCTGGTGTCCATGGTCGTGTATGTGGCGGCGTGCGATGCGCTGCCGGGCGCCCGGTCCGAAGCGCGGGCGCGGCTCGAGCTGGAGCGGATGGAGTTCCAGGAGCTGAACCGGGAGTTGAGCCTGGCGCTGGCCGAGCGTTCCAGGGCGGTCGTGTCGGTGGAGGAGCTCGGGCAGGCGTCCGGCGCCCCGGCGCGGCCGAGCGTGCAGCCGGCGGCTCGGCGCGCGCCGACGACGGCGAGGCGACCGGCGACCGGGGCGCGTTCGGAGCCGCTCGGCCGTCCGGCGTACGAGGCCGGGACGTGGACTGCGGGGACGTCCTCGCCGTCCCGGGCCGAGCCGCGGGTGGTGACGGTCAAGAACACGAAGCGGGATGCCGCGATCGGGGCAGGTGCGGGCGCGGTGATCGGCGCCACGGTGGCGGGGCGGGGGAGCCGGGTGAAGGGCGCGGTGATCGGCGCGGCGGTCGGCGCGGCCGCGGGCGCGGTGGTCGGCAGCACCATCGACACGAGCACGCGGGTCGAGTACTGAGCGGCGAACCGGCCGCCGGGAATTCCGGCGGCCGGAAGACCGGCGGATCCGGGCTGCGCGTCCGGGTCCGCCTGTTCGCGTTCGTGCATCCGTGGCCGGGGCGGGGCGCGGGGCCGGGGAACAGGACCGCCTTCGACGTGGTAGATCCAGTCACCGGCGTGGTCGAGCCGTGACCGGTTCTGGCCCGCCGGCCCCCAACACGTCCCCAGGCCCTCAGAAGGACTCGGCCTCATGCGCCAGGGCAACCCACTTTCCGTTCTCCGGCGGATTTCTCTTGCCGCTGCAGGCCTGATGATCGCCGCGATGGTTGCGGCGCCCGGCGTCGCTGCGGCGGAGCTCGTTCCGGACACTTTACCCCGCTGGAGAGCCACGCCCCCGCCCGCAGGGAACCCCGACTTCCTGTTCCGCGCGCCGCGGGGCTCGATCGGGGTGCGGGGCGGGGTCACCTTCAATCGCGCGGGGGGCGACGTCTTCGGGATGGTCACGGAGATGCTCACCCTCGACCCCGAGGATTTCCGCGCGGCGTCCGTGGCGGCGGACCTGTCCGTGCGGATCGCGCCGCGGCTGGACGCGGCGTTCGGCATCGGGTTCAGCCAGGTCACCCGTCGTTCCGAATACCGTGACCTGATCGGGGACGACGACCTGCCCATCACGCAGCGGACCCGGTTCTCACAAGTCCCGCTCACCGTCGGGCTCAAGGCGTACCTCACGGCGCCGGGGCGCTCGGTCGGGCGGTTCGCGTGGATCCCCGCGCCCGTAGCCCCCTACATCGGCGGCGGTGCGGGCCTGATCCACTACCGCTTCGAGCAGGATGGCGAGTGGGTCGATTACGAGACCTTCGACATCTACCGGGACCTCATCGTGGCGTCCGGCTGGGCGCCCGCGGCGCAGGTCTTCGGCGGAGTCGAATTCCGGCTCGGTCCGCGCCTGGTGCTCGCCACGGACGCGCGTTACACCTGGGCCTCCGGCGATCCCGGCCGCCAGTTCCGCGGCTTCGAAGGCCTCGACCTGTCCGGGCTCCAGACCACCATCGGCCTGGCCTGGCGCTACTGAGGGAGGAGATCATGGCCAACGACCGTACCCGCACGGCCCATGGGATTCGCGCCGCCGGGGTACCGCTGCTCCGGGGCCCGGCGGTCGCCGCGCTCGCGCTGGCGGGGGGCGCCCTCGGCTTCGGTTTCGGTGCAGCGACGGCCCATGCCCAGACGCTGCAAGACCCGCGGTGGCTGCCGTGGATCGGCTGCTGGGAGGCGGTCCAGGAAGCGGATCCGGGCGAGGAGCTGCGCACCCTCTCCTCCGTGGACGAGCTCGTGTGCGTTCAGCCCGATGCCTCGGGCGCCGGCGTGGAGGTCGTGACCTACTCCGGGAGCGAGCCGGTGAGCCGGGTTCTGCTGGTGGCGGACGGGGAGCGCCGGCCGATGGAGCGGTCCGGCTGCTCCGGCTGGGAGGCGGCGGAATGGGCGGAGGACGGGGTCCGGGTATACATCCGGTCCGAACTGGAGTGTGAGGGGGGACTGCACCAGCGCCGGTCTTCCGGGCTGCTCGCGATCCTTCCCCGGGGCGAATGGCTGGACGCCCGGGTCGTGGTGGCGGGTGAGGACCGGGCGGTGCTCGTCCGCCGGTTCCGGCTGGCCGGAGACGAGCGGCTCGCGGGAGCGGGGCTCGAGGATCCGGCCCGGGGTCGTGAACTGGCGGTGGCCACGGCGCGGGCGGCCGCGAGTCGTCGCCTGTCCGTAGGCGACGTCATCGAGGCCGCCTCCCACGCCGAACCCGAAGCGGTCGAGGCGCTGCTCATCGAGCGCCGGGGGGGCTTCGTGGTGGACGCGGCCTCGCTCCTGGCCATGGCGGATGCGGGCGTGCCGGAGTCGCTGATCGACCTCACGGTAGCGCTCTCGTTCCCCGACCGGTTCGAGGTGGACCGCGCCGCGGGTACGGGCGAGGTTCGGACCGCGGCGGCGGACATGCCGCCCATCCCCGCCGCCCCCGCCCCGTACTACGACCCGTGCTTCGGTCCGCGCGGGTACGGCTGCTGGTACGATCCGTTCCTCTACCCGTACGGCTACGCACGAGGCTACCTGCCGTACGGCGTGGCCGGGACGTACGGCTGGTGGCTCGGTCCCCGGGGCGGCACCACCGTGGTGATCCGGGAGGTCGAGCGCGGGGCCATGGTCAAGGGGCGCGGGTACTCGCCGGGCCGGGATTCCGAGCGGGCCGTACGCCCGCAGTCGGGGTCCAGCCCGCAGACCAGCGTGACGCCCGGCCGGCGGGAAGACGGCTCGGCATCCGGCCAGGGCGGCAGCGGGACGTCCACGGGACGCAAGGCGAAGCCGAGGTCCTAGCGCGGACCCGCCGACCGGCGCGCGCTCAGCGGAAGAACGCGATGAACTCGACCTGACCCGACTGGATCATCCACTCCAGCCGGCGTCGGAGCGCACGCTTGAAGCGGGTGCGGGTCGCGGGCAGCAGGAGCGCGATCCCGGCGACGTCGCTCAGGACGCCCGGCGTGAGCAACAGGATCCCACCGACGAGGATCAGGAAACCATCCAGGAGATGGGACGCGGGCATGCGGCCGGCGGCGAGATCCGCCTGCATCTGCCGCAGGACGCGCGCGCCCAGGGTGCGGGCGAGCAGGGCGCCGAGGGTGCCGGTGGCCACCACGATGGCGATCGTGGGCCAGAACCCGATGCGCGTTCCGATCCAGATGAGGATGGCCAGCTCTATGAGCGGACTGATCACGAACAGGGTGATGAGTCTCGCGATCATGGGCATTTCCTTGCAGCAGCTCCCCAGGGCGGTCCGATCGGCTCCCTGATCCGCCCCGGCCGGTGATGCGCCCGGCGCGGCGGCCGGGTCGACCGGTTCGGGCCCGGTACTCCCTCGCGCGCCGGCGTCGCGTGGAACGTGCCGTGTCCGGGGCGCCTGATCAAGTGGCGGAGATCCACAGGGGCGCACGGCCAGGCTTCCGCACGGTGGGCGGAGATGGGGTTGAGTGGACCGTACTCCGTGGAGAGGCGGTCGTTCCCGAGCGGCGGTGAGGGAGCGTCGGGAGGTGCGGGTGAGCGAAGGAGCGCCCCGGGGTGGGGCCGGGGGGAATCTCTGCAGGACTGCGGCCGGCGATCCGGGCGATAAGGGGTGACACGGCCCCGGGCCGGGCACAGGCGGCAGCCCGGCCGGGGTCAGGCGGCGCCACTGCGCCGCGTCACCATCATTGGGGGTTGTGCCGCCCCGGCTGCCCCGACGCAGCCGGGGGGCCTGTCAGCGCCGCGGCGTTCGGGCCAGACGCTCCCGGGCCTTATCCAGGGCGATGGACTCGGCCTCCTCGCGGGTGGCTCCGTCCGCCCGGGCGAAGCGGGCGCCGACGTCCACGGACTCGACCGAGGCGTGGTACCGCCCGCCGGTCGCGTACGATGTGACCCGGACGGTCCAGCCGTGGATCTCGAGATCGCGGGTCGCGTAGTCGTGCGTGTTCACGTCCGTCGTCGAACGTCGTTCAGGGCTTCTCCACCGGCGCGCCGACGAGGTTCCCCCATTCGGTCCACGAGCCGTCGTAGTTCCTGACGTCACCGTAGCCGAGCAGGTACTTCAGCACGAACCAGGAATGGCTCGAGCGCTCGCCGATCCGGCAGTACGTGATGACCGGCCGGTCCGGCGTGACCCCCGCGCCCTCGTAAATGGCGCGGAGCTCGTCCGCCGTCTTGAAGGTGCCATCCTCGTTGCAGACCTTCCCCCACGGGATGTTGGCCGCGCCCGGGATGTGCCCGCCGCGCTGGCAGGTCTCCGGCAGCCCCGGAGGCGACAGGATCTCGCCGGTGAACTCCTGCGGGCTGCGCATGTCGACGAGGGACGCGCTGCGCGAGGTGACCACCGCCTGGACGTCCGGCAGGAACGCCCGGAGCGACAGGTCCGGCGGATTCGCCGTGTAGGACCTCGGCGCCACGGCGGCCGGCTCCATGCTCAGCTCCCGGCCTTCTTCAAGCCACTTCTTCCGGCCGCCGTCCATGAGGACCACGTTCTCGTGGCCGTAGATCTTGAGCTGCCAGAACGCCCACGCGGCGAACCAGTTGTTGTTGTCCCCGTAGAGCACGACGGTCGTGTCGTTGCCGATCCCGCTCTCGCCCATGAGCCGGGCGAATTGCGCCTGCGGGATGATGTCCCGGACCACCGGGTCGCAGAGTTGCGTGGACCAGTTCCAGCCGACCGCCCCGGGGACGTGGCCCTGATCGTACGACGTGGTGTCCACATCCACCTCGACGATCCTGACATTCGGATCGTTGAGGTGACCGGCGACCCACTCCGTACTCACCAGGACGCGCGGATCGGCGTAGCCGCGCTGCTCGATCGGGATCGCGGTCTGCGTCTGCGCCATGTACACCTCCAGGTTGGGGTTTGGTGAGCGTGCCCGCCTCACCCGGACCAAGTCCTTGCGCATTATGGGCTTACGGCGTGTATCTGCGCGGTACCCGGTGGAGGCAGGGCGGTTCCCGCAACATACGTGCCCGGGCGCGGCGCTGGAGCGAGGATCGATCGAGGCGCGCAACGGCGGGAGCGCGGCTTCGGCCGATAGGCCTTGCAGGGCGTTGCGAACGGACTTCACAGAATTTTTCGTCCGGCTTCGCGGATCGCAAGGCGCGTCTTCTCGCGGGGCGTCCTGGCGCGGCAATTGCGCGGAGTCAGGGCCCCGAGCAGGTGGAACGCCCCTTTTCGTGAGGTCGCCCGGCCCATGACCGTTCGCTTGGCGGCAGTCTACGCGGTCCTGACCCTGACGAGCGCGGTTCCGATGGCGGACCAGGCGCGGGGGCAGGTGATGGACCTGGCGCCCGCGCCGGGTCTTGCCGGGCGGTTTGGCGGGATGGCGGTCACGGACGTCGGGAGCGGTCCGGCGATCGTGATCGTGCCCGGGCTCCTCGGCGCGACCTTCGGGTTCCGCAAGGTCATCGGCGAACTGGCGGCCGCGGGGCACCGGGTGATCGTGGTCGAGCCGCTGGGTACGGGCTCGTCCGATCGTCCGGAGGGCGCGGACTACTCGCTGACCGCGCAGGCGGACCGCATCGGCGCCGTGCTCGACACGCTCGGCGTCCGAGAGGCGGTGGTGGTGGGCCACGCGCTGGGCGGGGCGATGGTGTACCGGCTCGCGTACCGCCGTCCGGAGCTGGTCCGGGCGGTGGTCTCGATCAACGGCCCGCCGGCGGAGCGGGCGGGCACACCCGGACTGGGCTTCGCGCTCCGTTTCGCGCCGGTCATGAAGATCTTCGGGGGCGCGGACCGGGCGCGCCGCAAGATCCGGGATGGTCTGGTGGAGAGCTCGGCGGACCCGGCATGGGTCACGGACGAGGTACTGGACGGCTACACCGTGCCGTTCGCGGCGGATCTGAGCGGCACCATGCGAGCGCTCCGGGCGATGGGTTCCGCCCGGGAGCCCGAGCCGCTGGAGCCGAACCTGCCGAGGATCGGCGCACCCGTTTGCCTCCTGTACGGTGCGGCGCCCGAGGGCGGCGCACTGAAGACCGAAGAGATCGAGCGGCTCGGGCGGCTGATCCCCAGGTTCGGCGCGGTGCGCGTGGAAGGGGCGGGCCAGTACATCCAGGAGGAGCGCCCGGAGGAAGTGGTGGCCGCGGTCCGGTCGCTGGCCACCCTGGCGACGGCGGACGGGGATGAAGGGCCGGAGCCGGCGTGCGCCTGCGCCCACGCGTGCGGCTCCGGCTGATCCCGATGACTCCCTAGAACTTCAGCGCATCGGCCCCGCCCACGATCGGGAGCACGAGCGAGGTGGCGTCCAGGTCCACGGTCAGCTCGGTGCCCGGTTTCGGCCAGAGCGTGAATTCCCGGTCGCTGGAGAAGATCATGAGACCGATCCGCTTGCCGGCCGGGACGACCTGATCGTCCGGCTGGAGGTCGAAGGTGAGCGTGACGAACTCGCCCGGCACCAGCGGCTCGCTCTCGGTGAGCGAGCGATGGTTCTGCGGGTCGGCCCAGCCGCGGGTGATCACGCTGGTCGGGCGGCCGCGCTCCTCGATGAACGGCAGCTCGACGAGCCAGACGGAGAGATTCGCGGCGGGCTTGCTGGAGGCGAGCCGGATCGTGATCCGCGGCGTGCCCGAGATGTGGACGGGCACGGCGAGGGGCGGCGTCGCATAGAGCAGCCGGTGCGCCGAGGTCTCGGCCCGGGCGAGGTCGCCGCCGGAGAAGGAGACATCATCCACCAGCCTTTCCGTGCCCTGGGCGGAGGGCGCGGAGAGCGTCAGCCCGCCGATGGCGTTGCCGCCCACGGTCGGCCGCAGGGTGACCGGCGCCGCGCCGGGATTCGGATAGTCCGGGTAGGGCGTGGGGTTCATCGGGTCGTGCCCCTCTCGCACGATCCAGGCGCGCGGGTCGTTCTCCACGCCGTTCTCGACGCCGTACAGGTAGCGGGTGAACCAACGGTTCATCAGCTCCAGCGGCGGCGGGCCGCCGTGGCCGCCCTGGTGGAAGTACATCATGACCGGCACGCCGCGCTCCTTCAGCGCGTTGACGATGCGCACGCTGTGCTCCGGCATCACGTTCCAGTCGTTGAACGCGTGGGCCATGAGCGTGGCGGCGCGGACGCCGTCGATGTGGGTCAGGTAGTCCCGCTGCCTCCACCACTCGCTGTAGTCTCCAGTGATCCGGTCCATGTTCGCGGCCATCTCACCGTCCCGCACGGTCGCGTTGCAGTACGCCCGCCGCTCCGGGTTGCCGGAGTGGATGAAGTCGTACAGGACGTCGATGTCCTCGCCCAGGTACCCGCCCGGGCTGCGGACCAGGCCGTTGGAGCGGTAGTAGTGGTAGTAGGACGTGTTCGGCGCGATCGGGATGATGGCCTCGAGGCCCTCCACGCCCGTGGTGGCCGCGGCAATGGGCAGCGTGCCGTTGAAGGACGTGCCGATCATTCCGACCTTGCCCGTGGACCAGTAGGCGACGACCTCCTCGTTTCCGTCCGGCGTGGTGAAGCCCTTCGCGCGGCCGTTCAACCAGTCGATCACCGCCTTGGGCGCGAGCGATTCATTCGGCCCACCGACCGTCGGGCACCCCTGGGAGAGCTCGGTTCCGGGCGAAGCGGAGTGGACGACCGCGAAGCCCCGCGGGACCCAGGTGTTCACGTGGGAGCTGGACAGGGTCGGCCGGCGCCCCCTCTGCTCGACGTACGGCCAGGGCTTCCTGGGCGGAGGCGTCTCGCCCAGCTCGTGGCGGACGTCCCAGAACGATTCCATGGCGATCGGACCGGAGGAGTAGTACGGACTGGTCTCGTAGATGACCGGGACCTTGAGGCCCTCCGTGTCCGTCTGGCGCGGCCGGACCACGCTGACGTGGACGCGGTCGAGACGGCCGTCACCGTCGGAGTCGAACTCGGTCTCGACCCAGAGGTCGTGGCGGATCCACTGGGTGGAGTCCTGGAACGCGGGCACGATCTGCGCCTGGCCGTTCACGAAGATCGGTGCGGCCCGCCCGGCCGTGCCCTGTTGCGTGCGGGCATCCTGAGCCGCGGCGGGCGCGGAGGCGAAGAGCGTCAGGAAGGCGAAGGTCGCAACGCGTGCAACACCCGGCATCCGCCGGTCCCCGCGTGGGTTCATGGTCAGCCTCGTCTGGATCGTCGAAGGTGAGTGCCGTGCGCCGCGCGCCGGGCCCGCTCGGGGTTGCGGCGGTACCGGCGGCGCGGTCGGGTGCGACGTCTCCCGGCTTCGCGCGTCGCATGCCCGGCGGCCCTCGGCCGCGGGCGCCGACACCGGGGCTCGCGCGAATCGCCGCTGCGTGCGGTTCCGTGATTAATACTGTCCCGTGGGGGATCGGGTCCAGAAGCGGGCGGTCCCGGGGCGGGGTAGCGCGCCGGCGTTCGGGCGCCGGAACGGATCTTGTACGGGAGCGCGCCGCTCGGGGCCGTGGGGGACACGGGGCATATCATCGGGCCCGGCCGCCGGGGCCCGATGGGCCACGATCGAGCCCGACCGTCCCGGCGGGTCGGAGCGTCTCCCGGTCGAAGGCCGGCGGCACGTCCCGCGGCGCCTCAGCGCAGGACCGATCCGTGTCGGAAGCAGCATGCAGCGCATCCTGACGATCCTCCTGGCGTGGGTGCTGGCCGCGGTTTGCGGCGCGTGCGAACGCGCCACGCTGCCGGGCCGGCCATCGAACATCTCCCGGACGCTCGCCGCGGGCCGTGCATACGCGGCCATGCTGATCGCGAGGAGCCGGGCGGAGGCGGAGCTGGACCGGGAGGAGGTTCTTGCGCTCGGCTACCTCGAACGGCTGCGCCTGGGACTCGGCAGCCCGTTCCGGCTCATGGAGCACGCGCTGCGGGACCCGCGTCTCCCGGATTCCGTGCGGATCCAGGTCGGACGGGCATTGCTGGCGCGCACGCTGGACCGTGATGCCTACGTGGTGGATCCGGCGGCGCTGGACTGGGTCGGCATGAGCGCGCCGGGTTCGCCGGCCGGGTCGGGCCGGTACCATCTCGAGTTGATCGAGGAAGCGATCACCCGGGCGCGGGACCCGCGGGCGGGCGAGCTGGCGGTCCGACTGGCCTACGCGCTGGCTGCGGCGGAGGCGAGCGTGGCAAGCCGTGCGCCGTGGTACGTGGCGCGGGTCGCGGCACTGGTGCGAGACCGGGAGGTGGCCCGGGAGGACGTGCTGCGCCTCGTGCGTGCCGCGCAGCAGCGGGGCGTGGACCCGCTCGACCTGCTCCCGGAGTGGCGCGCGAGCCGGCAGTTCGCGGTGGAGCGTCCCGTCATGGAGCGCCTGCCGCTGGAGCTGGAGCGGGAAGCGGTCTCCCTCGCGCTGCTCCTGGTGGAAGGGATCCGTTCGCTGGAACTGCAGTTCACGAGCGTCGCGGGGCGGAGTGCATCGGCGGCCGGGGAGCCCGCAGAGGCAGCGCCGTCCGGGCCGACGGCCACGGACGGTGTAGCCCCGGACGAGGGGGTGAAGAGCGCGACCCCGGCGTTCGAGGACGTAGGGTGGGGCCCGGACGGCGCGGGGCTGCCGCCGGCCGGCGCGGCGTCCGACGGTGTCCCCCGGGCGCGCGGCTGGACCGGGGCGTTCGCCGTCCAGTCCGCGGCGCAGCGGCGCCTGCCGCTCCTGGGCTCGAGGGCGGCCCGCCGGCTCGCGGAGCTGGCGGATTCGATGAACGCGCCGCCCCGGACGCCGATCGTGCTCGCGGTCAACGTCTTCAGGCCGGCCCTCCTCGAGGACCCGCGGGTTTCGCCGGCGGTGCGGGACGCGCGACGTCGCTTTGCGGATCGCGCAACGAACGAGGAGCGGTTCGCCGCGGAGCTCGCCCTGCTGCACGGGAGCACGCCGGCCTCGGCACCGGCCGCCGCGCCGGCGCTGATCGCGCTGTGGGCCGCCGTGGATCTGCGGCCGTTCGGCCAGGAGGCGGTGTGGTTCCCGGGGTTCCCGGGCCCGTCCGCGCGGGAGTTGGAAGAGCGCTACCGGCTCGGCGGCGTCCGCTTCGACCCGGAGGTTCCAGCCGCCTGGCGGCCGTACTACCGCCGCATGCTGGACGACGCATTGGGCGCGCTCGTTCAGCTCCTGCCGTCCCTCGACCTGCGCGGGCTGCGGATCGAGTTCACGGAGCGACGAGCGCGGGAGGGCGTTCTGGCGTACCACGACCCGGTCACGCGCACGCTGTACCTACCCCCGACCACCGGCGCCGGGACGATCGCGCACGAGATCGCGCACGACCTGGACTGGCAGGTCGCCCTGCGGCGCTACCGCGTCCGGGGCGACTACGGGACGGACCGGGCCACGCGGCTGCGCGGCGACCGGCTCGCGGCGTCCGTGCGCGGGCTCAGTACGGACTCGGTCTACCCGCCCGAGCGCGGGAACCCGGCCCGGCCGATGCACGCGCACCGCCCGGCCGAAGTCTTCGCCCGGAGCATGGACTGGTTCGTGGCCGCGGCCCTCGCCCGGGACGGCCGCACGAACGGCTACCTCTCCTCGGTGCAGGACGACGTCCTCACCGGCTACGGCACGGTCATGCCCCCGGATGTGACCGGCGGCCGCGGCGCCGCGCTGATCACGATCCTGGACGAGGTGGCGCCGGTGCACCCCGAAACCCGACGCTGGTTCCTGGAGAGCCACGGGCCGCGGCGGGTGCCGACGGCGTACGACCTGGTGCGTCGCGTGCTCGAACCGGAAGTGATCGCGGGGGACGCTCCGGTCCAGCCGGTGGACGCCGCTCCCCCGGAGCCCGGGGCGGACGCCGCGCCGCCGCCGGTCTGGCTCCCGGCCCTGAACGCGCTCCATCGGGCGCGGGACGCGGCGCTCGCCGAGATCGACGTCTGGAGCTGCCGGGACCTGCGCTCGACGTACGACCCGCGCCTCGACGCGGACCGGCGCCGGCTCGTGGCCGCCGCGGCCGAGGCCCGGGCGCGCGGGCTCGTCATCCAGCATGCCCGGGAGGTCGCGGGCGAGCTGGGCCGGCGTTGGGTGACGAGCCGGTTCTACGGTCCGCCGTGGTTCGCCCCGGCACTCGATTCCGTTCTCGCAACGCAGCTCGGAGCGTGGACCGAACAGGCGCGGCGGCTCGGGGTCGCCGACGTCGCCGAACGCTCCCGCGGCTTCGATCTGCCCCTCACCGCGGAGAGCTGCGCGCTCGGCCTGATCCCCTCCGCCGCGTGAGCCCCACCGTTTAGATTACTGCCCCGCCGAACGGCCGGCGCCGTCCGCCGACCGTTCGGCTCGCAGCAACCCCATTCGAGGGATGCATCGACGTTGAACGCCATTGCGAACCGGGTCGCCCAGGAGCTGGGGCTCACGCCGCGCCAGGTCGCGGGTGCGCTCGCGCTCTTCGAACAGGGCGCCACCCTGCCGTTCATTGCGCGCTACCGCAAGGAGGTCACCGGCGGACTGGACGAGGTCCAGCTCCGGGAGGTGCGGGACCGCGCCGAGTACCTGGAGGAGCTCGAGGAGCGCCGCGCCGCGATCCTCGAGTCCATCGAGAAGCAAGGAAAGCTCGATCCGGAGCTGCGCGCGCGGATCGAACAGGCCGAGACGAAGCAGGAGCTCGAAGACCTGTACCTGCCGTACCGGCCCCGGCGACGCACGCGGGCGACGATCGCCCGGGAGCGCGGGCTCGAGCCCCTCGCGGAGCTGATCCGGGAGGGCCAGGTCGATGACGACGGCGCCGTCCGCGCCGCCGCCGACTTCGTCGATCCGGAGAAGGAAGTCCCCACCGTCGAGGACGCCCTCGCGGGCGCGCGGGACATCCTGGCCGAGTGGGTCTCGGAGGACGCGGAGCTGCGCGGCCAGATCCGGGAGCTCACCCGGGAGTTCGGGATCGTCCGCTCCACCGCCTGGCCGGGAAAGGCGGATCAGCCGTCGAAGTTCCAGGACTACTTCGACTTCCAGCAACCCTTCAAGGAGATCCCGTCCCACCGGATCCTCGCCATCCGCCGGGGGGAGGCGGAGGAGGCGCTGCTGTGGAGCATCGAGGCGCCGGTCGACAAGATCCTAGAGGTCATGCACCGTCGGGTCGTGGCGCCGCGTCCGGCCCGCGCACTCCTCACGGCCGTGGTGGAGGATGCGTACCGCCGGCTGATCTCCCGCTCCATCGAGGTCGAGCTGCGCATGGAGCTGAAGGAGCGGGCGGACACGGATGCCATCGGGATCTTCGGCCGCAACCTGGAGCAGCTCTTGCTCGCGCCGCCGGCCGGCGAGCAGCCGGTCCTGGGCCTGGACCCGGGGTACCGGACGGGCGTCAAGGCCGCCGCGGTCTCGAAGACCGGCGCGGTCCTGGAAACAGACACCCTCTACCTGCACGAGCCGGACAACTTCCGGAGCAAGCTGCTGCGGCTCGTGGAGCGGCACTCGCCCACGTTCATCGCGATCGGGAACGGCACCGCGTCCCGGGAGACGGAGCAGGCCGTGCGTCAAGCCCTGGAATCGCTGAACGGCCGCGGGCCGCAGGTCGTGGTGGTGAACGAGGCGGGCGCCTCGGTCTACTCGGCGTCCGACGTGGCGCGGGAGGAACTCCCGGAGCTGGACGTGTCGTTGCGCGGCGCGGTGTCGATCGCCCGGCGGCTCCAGGACCCGCTCGCGGAGCTGGTGAAGATCGAGCCGCGTTCCATCGGGGTCGGCCAGTACCAGCATGACGTGGATCAGACGCGGCTCCGAAAGCGGCTGGACGAGGTGGTGGAGAGCTGCGTGAACCGCGTGGGCGTGGAGGTGAACACCGCGTCCGCCTCGCTCCTCTCGTACGTGGCCGGGATCGGGCCCGCGCTCGCCCGGGCGATCGTCGCGGAGCGGGATACGCGCGGCGGGTTTCGCACCCGCGCGGAGCTGCTGGAGGTCCCGCGCCTCGGCGCCCGCGCGTTCGAGCAGGCAGCCGGGTTCCTCCGCATCCGGGGCGGCGATGAGCCCCTCGACGCGACCGCCGTGCACCCCGAGCGCTACGATCTGGTCCGGCGGATGGCCGCGGATCTCGGGCTCCAGCCCTCGGAGCTGTTCTCCAACGAGGCGGCGATCGCCCGCATCGATCCACATCGTTACGTGGGAGGCGACGTCGGGCTCCCCACGATCCACGA
Organism: uncultured bacterium; assembly: GCA_937907535.1. Lineage (GTDB taxonomy): Bacteria > Gemmatimonadota > Gemmatimonadetes > Longimicrobiales > RSA9 > CALCID01. The sequence goes on from CALCID010000004.1 coordinate 14,145, forward strand.
CATCCTCGACGAGCTGCGCAAGCCGGGCCGCGATCCTCGCGACACCTTCGAAATGCCGCGGTTCCGGGACGACGTCCGCGAGCCGAAGGACCTGGTGCCCGGGATGGTCTTGGAGGGCGTGGTCACGAACGTGGTGGCCTTCGGCGCGTTCGTGGACATCGGGGTGCACCAGGACGGGCTGGTCCACATCTCCCAGCTCGCGGACCGGTACGTCCGGGACCCGAACACGGTGGTGAAGGTGGGGCAGAAGGTGAAGGTCACGGTCCTGTCCGTGGATCTCGAGCGCAACCGGATCTCGCTGAGCATGAAGTCGAACCCGGCGGTGGGCGGCGCGGACCGGGGCCGGGAGCGCGCGGCGTCGAAGTAGAGAGGTACGCAGCGGTGGAGGCGGCGTCCCGAATCGGGCGACGCCGCCGATCCACCCTCGGCGCTCGACCGCACCCTGCCCGCCGGGGCCGGCCGCCACGGTCTGCTCACGGCCATGACCAGGCGCGTGTACGGCCGCGGCGGCCGCGGCAGGGGCACGGCGGTCGGGCTCCGCTCCGTGCGGTGTGCGGCCGGCTGGGGCGGCACCGGTCGTGCAGCTCCAGGCGGCGGACGTGCCGCGGGGCAGGGAGGTCCTGCTTCCGTGGCGACCGAGACGCTCAGCGCAGGAGGCGCCCCATGGCCCCCAATGCCACCGATCGGTCGGGCGGGATCGTCGAGGCAGCCCCGGCCGGTTCACCGCTCGTATCGAGCGCCCGCGTGGACCAGCCGAAGGAGCCGCCCACCGAGCCGCCCGGCCGGAAGCACGAGATCGAGCAGCCCACCCCGTCACCCGAGATCGATCAGCCGAAGCAGCCGCCGTACATCACGGAGCCGAAGCCGGATCGGGTCGAGCCGATGAAGCAGCCGCCCCAGATCCACCCGCCCGGCCCGGGCGAGCCGGAGCCCGGGCGGGAGGGCGAGGGCGAAGGGGAGTGATGTGAGGTTCGGCCCGGGCGCGCTGAGCGGGGGCTCCCCTGACGCCGGCCCACTCGAGAGCAGCCCTGACCGCCGCCCGGCGCACCGCGAGGGTGTCCGGCCGGCAGGTGGACGTCGCCCGGGCGCCGGGCTCCCATCAGTGATAGACCCGGTAAACGACCGCGATGTTGCGACCGGGGCCGGGCGCGAAGTCCTTGATCCGGCTCGTGGCCTCGCGGTGCAGCGCGTTCCCCAGGTTCTCGCCGCGAATCGACAGGGAATGCAGCGTGTTGCCCCGGTTGAGGCGGACCCCGGCCGTCACGCGGAAAATGGTATGGGCGTCGGTCGGCCGTTCGTCCGCGGGCCCGACCCGGGTCTGCCGGAACTCGTGGTGCACGTCCCCGCCGACCGAGACGGTCCCGTTGTCCCACCGCACCATGGCGCCGACGCGGGGCGCGGGCATGAAGGAGAGCGGCTCGCCGCCGCGGAGCTCGCCCCGGACGACGTCGCCCATGACCCCGATCGCCAGGTCCGGCCTCGCCGCGAACTCCAGCGCGCCCTCGACGCCGGTCAACACTGCGGCCTCCTGGCCGTAGACGAGGACGGGGAGCGTGGCGCCGCCGATCACCGTGTCCCCCACCGCGATCAGGTGCACGTAGTCCCGGATCGTATTCCGGTACACGGCGGCCTGACCGCTCCATCGCGCCATCTGGAGGCGGAGCCCGGCCTCGACGGAGCGGCCGGACTCGGCCCGCAGGTCCGGGGACCCGAACTCCACCGCGCCCGTGCCGGCGTGCGCCGCCCCGGAGAAGAGCTCCTCGACCGTGGGCGCACGGAAGGACCTGGCCACGGTACCGCTGGCCGAGAGCCCGCCCCACAGGGGGACGATCACCCCGACGGAGCCGGAGAACGCACGGTAGACCCGCTCCACGCCCGGTCCGAACTTCGCGCTCGGGCGTGAGGCGATGCCGTAATGGTCGTAACGGCCGCCGAGCTGGAGCGTGGGCCGGCCGGGCCCGAGTGCCAGTTCCTGGTACCCGAACACGCCGAATGCGCGGGTGTCCGCGGGCGGCGTGAGCGCGGCCGGGCCCGTGGCCGCGTACTGCTTGAAGAGGGCGACGACGCCCCAGGCGCCCTCCGTGAACGGCCCGAGGCCGCCCTGGCGCGCCAGGAGGTCCACGGTCTGCGTGCGCAGCCCGAACGCCTGGGCGACGGAGCCATCGGCCTGGAGCTCGTCGTGGGCGTAGTCCTGGGCCGTGGCGCCGAGCCTCAGCGACGGAATCGCCGTCCAACCCGGCTCGACCTCGCCTCGGAGCTGGAGCTCGCCGCGGCGGCCCAGCAGGCTCACGGGCTCGGCGCCGGGCGGGTGCGGCAGGCCGTACTCGAAGGCGTATGCCTTGACCGCCGCGCCGATCCGACCCCGGGAGCCGGCGTACCCCACCCCCGCCGCCGCATCCCGGCTCGATGCCGCCGTGTTCGCGAGACGATCGCCGAGCACGGGATCGTCGCCGATCCGCACGTCGCCCACACGCCGGACGCCGGCGCGCACGTTCACCGCCCAGGACGACGAGAGCGGCGCACGCACCCGCAGCGTGCCCGCGGCGCCCGGATAGGCGGTCTCGGTCTGCAACGCCGCAGCCCACTCGGGGGCGAGCGGCACGCTGACGGGGATGTCTTCCGAGATCACGTTCACGACCCCGCCGACCGCGTTGTTGCCGTAGAGGAGCGTGGCCGGCCCCCGCACCACCTCCACCCGCTGCGCGACGAGCGGGTCGATCGTCACGCCGTGATCGTCCGCGGAGCCGGCCAGGTCCGCCGCGCGCAGGCCGTCCTGGAGGATGAGGATCCGATCCCCGGTCAGCCCCCGCACCACCGGCATGGCCGCCGTCGGCCCGTTCGACCGGACCGCCACGCCCGGCTGGAACCTCAGCGTCTGCGCCACGGTGCCGCCCAGCTCGCGCTCCAGCGCCTTGCCGGAGAGCTGGCTCGTGGCGTGGCTGACGGTGCGGGGATCCCGGGCGGTCGGCGTGGCCGTGACCTGGATCCCGGCAAGGGAGAGCGCCGTGGCCGTGAGCACCAGCTCCACCCGCACCTCGCCGCCCGCCCGGATCTCCACCTCCCGGCTCACCGGCGCGTAACCCACGAGCGACGCCTCCAGGCGATGGCGCCCCGACGGGAGACCCCGGAACTCGAAGCGGCCCCGCGCGTCCGTCCAGCCGCGCCGGCCCGCGGTCGGGATCAGGATCTCCACGTTCCGGAGCGGCTCGCCGCTCCCAGCCGTCACCTGGCCGACGAGCCGGCCCGTGCGGTCCTGCGCCCCGAGCGCCGGAGGGAACAGCCCGGCCAGGACGGCCAGGCAGCCGGTCGCCAGGAGCCGGACCGTGAACCTGCACATACGCTTGGCGATCATCTGCTTGCTCCCTCTCCACCCGTGTCGGCTGGCGCCGGGCGGTCGGCGGCCGTGGTCCGGCGTGGGGGTGCACGCGGCCCCGAGCGGATCGATCGGCGCGTCCGACGCCTAGGCGCCACGAAAATTTTAGGTATCTCAAAAACAACTTTTAGGATTACCTAAAATATCGGGGCGCGCAAGTGGCCGGCGGCGCACAGCCACCTCGCCCGGCCGGAGCGTGGACCACCGCGGCGCCGGCGTCGTCGGTCGCCTCGGCGAGGATCGCCGATCCTGCACGGCCGATCGGCCTGGGGGGTGGGGGGCAGGCGCGTGGAATCGGCGCGTGGGACCGGCGCGTGGGACCGGCGTGCGGGGCCGGCGTGTGGGACCGGCTCCGGTGGAGGGCGGCGGATCTGGGGGATCGCCCCGCCCGTACCAGTCTGTGCGGGTCCTGGGACGCGCGACGCCGCGAGGGCGGCGGCGAGCCGCGGAGGGACCGGCGGATGGCGCCGCGCGGGTGAGCGGGCGTCGGGAGCCGGGCCGGGCCGCCGCGGCGGAGGCGAAATTGTCCGGGAGACGGTGTCCACTCCCCGGGTAGGACCTGCGCGCTGCGCCGAGCCCGGCCCGGGCGATCATGCCCGGTCCCGGACCGCCCTCCGCAGCACCCGGTACCGGTTCCCGCCGGCCAGGTAGCACGACCCGGACACGGGGAGCCCGCGGCGCGCGGCGTACGCTTCGAGGGCCGCGCCCTCCACCGGCCGGAAGCCGAGCCTGCGCCAGAACGCCAGCGCCCGGTGGTTCGCGTCCGCGACGCTCGTGCGCAGTTCGCCCAATCCCATGATCCGGGCCTCGGCCTCGATCCACTCCACGAGCCCCCGGGCGATCCCCTGACCGCGGGCTTCACGGCGGACCGCGATCCGGTGCACGTGCGCCGTTCGCCCGTCCCTGGACGCGATCGCGTAGCCGACCACCCGGCCGCCATCGAGCGCAGCGGCGCTGAGGCGCCACTTGTCCGGCCGCTCCGTGCGGAGGTGGGCTTCCGTCCACCGTTCGTGCGAGTACCGCGTTCCCAGTTCCGCGAGGACCTGCTCCTCCAGCTCGAGGATCCGGGCGAGGAGCGCCGGGAGGCTCGGGCCGGCGAGCCGGACGATGTCCACGGAGCCCGGGGGCGAGGCCGTATCCATGGGCGGGACTCCGGGGCGACAGGCCGGGGGAACGACGCGCCTGTTCGTGCGGCCTCCGTGGTCATGAGGAACGGGGTCTCGCCGGCCGGTCATTCTCCTGCGTCTCCCGCGCGGCCGAGGCGCGGAGCGTCCCGTGACTCGTCACCGGGCGCTGGCCGGGCCCGGACCAGCCGGGGCGTGCGTCGGCCGTGCCCCGCGGCGTACCCCGTCCGGGTCTCTCGCCTGACACTTCGTGCTCCCGGTATCTGCCGTCGTCCGGTTGTGCTCCCCGATCCCGTGTTCATGCTCCGTGTCCGGCGCGCGCCGGTCCGCTCGATCGTTCTGCGATCAGGGCGCCCGGCGTGCCGCAGGGCGCCGGTCGAGGGGCGGTGGATCGTCGTTTCGTGCTCCGGTGCCGGCGTGTGGCACGCGTGCTCCCGGGCGGCTCGCCCTGCGTGCGTGCTCCGTCGCCGCGGTCGCCGACGTACCGCCGGCCCGGTCGCTACCGAGCCGGCGATGGCGGACCGACGCCCCGGGTCATGCTGGTTGCCGGGCGAGGCCGGGTTGCAAGCCGAGGGCCAGCTGCCGGGCGACGCGGGCGGCGTTGCGGGTGGCCTGGCAAGGTGGGGTATGGGGCCGTGGCGGCTCGCGGGCAACACCCGAAGGGCCGCTCGGTCGGAAACGCCGCGGGCAGGGCGGGTGACGCGCGGGAAGGCGACGATCCTCCGCTGCTGGCTGCGACGCCGCCGGGCAGCGGGGAGCGGGGCGGACGGGTGGAGCCGGGTGGTTGGGGTCGCGCAGGTAGTGGGCGTCGCGTCGCGGTAGGCGGCGCAGGAGCGCCGACCATGGGGCGAGGTCCGCGGTGCACCCTCCGGCGCATGCGCGGGTGGGTCGGTCCCGGATGCGTACGCGACACGGTGCGTGGCGCCGCGCCCAGGTGAGCACGGGTGGGCGCCCGTGCCGCGGCCCAGGCATGGACTCGGGACTTCCGAAGGCGCCCATGATCCCCGTGCTGTCCGAGCCGTCCGGGTCAGTGCGGTCGAGCGCCGTCGGCCGCCGCGGAGTCGCCGGGTCGTGGCGTTGCCTACGGCCGCTTGACACCGCACGGACGCGCGGGCCACTCTCCCGCTCCGGCTTCGGCCGGGCGTCAGGGAACGTGAACCGGAACCGAGGAGGCCAGGATGCGGGACTCGACGGGGCGGCGCACTCCGCTCCGCCTGTTCGTTGCGGGAGCCGTTGCGCTCACGATCGCGGGGTGCGGCGCGGGGGCGCCCGCGGGGGAGGATGCCGCCGGGGGCGAGGCGCCCGCGGTAGACGCACGGGATGCGTTCTTCGAGAACGTTGCGGCGCTCTGCGGGCAGAGCTTCGAGGGCGCGACCACGTTCACCACGAACGAGCAGGACCCGATGGCAACGGCCCGGCTCGTCATGACGGTGGAGAGCTGCACGGACACGGAGATCCGCATCCCGTTCCGCGTGGGCGAGGACCGGTCGCGAACGTGGATCCTGACGCGCTCCGCGGACGGCCTCCTGCTCAAGCACGATCACCGGCACGAGGATGGGACGCCGGACGAGATCACGGACTACGGCGGCTGGGCCACGCCGGACGGCACGCCCTACCGGCAGAGCTTCCCGGCGGACGAGTTCACGGCCGGGCTGATCCCGGAGGCGGCAACGAACGTGTGGACGCTGGAGCTCGACCCGGCGGGCAACCGCTTCATTTACGACCTCCGGCGGCACGGGCAGCCGCGGTTCCAGGCGACGTTCACCCACTCGTCGGTCTCCGGCGCGCCCTGATGCCTGCTCCCGAAGGGCCGGGGCCGGCCCGGGGAACCCCGGGCTTCGAGACGACGTGGAACGTCGAAGGCGGAGCGCCGGTATCTCGTAGGCGCGGGGCATGTCCCTTGCTTCCCGCCGACCCGGCCGCCTCGATGCGGGGCGCGTTCGCGGGGGAGCCGGGGCCGGCGCATCCACCAGACCCGGCCACCCGAGGTGAAGTCCGCGCCGGGCCTTGCATCTCCGAGTAGCAGCGAGAACTTTCCGGGCTGTGCCGAGCGTGCCGCCGGCCGCGCCCCCAGGGGATTCGAGAGTCGAGATGTTGAAAAAGTTGGACCGGCAGGCCGGTGCGCGCTTCCTCCTGACCGCCGCGTCGCTGGTGGTGGTGATCGCGGGGGTGCGGGCGGCTGCGCCGATCCTGCTCCCCTTCCTGCTCGCCCTCTTCCTCGCGATCCTGAACCTTCCGTTGCTCGGCTGGCTCCGCGGCAAGAGGCTGCCCTCGCCGCTCGCGGTGCTCCTGACCGTGGCGGTCAACGGCACCGCGCTGCTGGTGCTCGGGCTGTTCGTCAGCCGGTCGATCGAGGCGTTCATCATCGCCATGCCCCGGTACGCGGCGCGCTTCGAGATGATGTACGAGGCCGCGGCCACGACCCTCGAGCACCGGGGGATCCCGGTCGCCGAGTGGGTGTCCCTGGACATGGTGAACCCCGGGGCGCTGTTCGATTTCCTGAGCAGCACGGTGCGCGGGATCGCGGCGGTGCTGACGAACGTCTTCCTGGTCCTGCTGATCCTGGTCTTCGTGCTGTCGGAGGCCGCGGCGTTCCCCGCGAAGGTCCGGGCTGCCCTCGGCAACGCGGACGCGGACCTCAGCCGGCTGTCCACGATGACGCGGGAGGTCCAGCGGTTCCTCTACATCAAGACGCTCATCAGCCTGGCGACGGGGCTCCTGATCGGGACCAGCGTGTGGCTGCTGGGGCTGGACTTCGCGCTGCTCCTCGGGATCCTGGCGTTCCTGCTGAACTACGTGCCGAACATCGGCTCGATCCTGGCGGCGGTCCCGGGGATCATGCTGGCGCTGATCCAGTACGGGTTCTCCCGTGCGATCGCGGTGGGGCTGGCCTACCTGGCCGTCAACGTGTTGCTGGGCAACATCCTCGAGCCGAACCTGATGGGCCGGAAGTTCGGGCTGTCCACGCTCGTGGTGGTCCTCTCGCTCATCTTCTGGGGCTGGGTGCTGGGGCCGGTGGGGATGCTCCTCTCGGTGCCGCTGACCATGGTCCTCAAGATCATGCTGGAGTACACGGAGGACTTCCGCTGGCTTGCGATCCTGCTCGGCGGCCCGGAGGACGCGACGGCGCCGCGCACGGCGGTCATCGAGCCGGCGCCCCAACCCCAGGTCGTGGTGGACGTGGCGAAGTCCTGAGGGCGGGGGCTTCCCGGAACGGGAAGCACCGGAGCGGGAAGCCGACCTCACACGCCGCGCGGCGGTCGCCGGGACCACGCGCGGCGCATCATTTGGTGCGTTGACCCGGCCTCACGGCTGGCGGCTCCGGCGCGCCGGGTTCGCCGCGGAGGTCGGGTCACCGGCGGGCGTCAGGCCGCGGCGTCGTCGCCCGAGGATCGGGCTTCGATCTCCCGGAGCACGGGCTCCAGGGTCCGCCACACGGTCTCCGCTATGCGACGCTGCCCTTCCGCGGTCGGGTGGATCCCGTCCTCCTGGTTCAGCTCCGGGACAGCGGCCACGCCCTCGAGGAGGAACGGGATCAGCGCGGCATCGTTCGCCCGCGCCAGCTCGGGGAACACGGCGCGGAACCGGCTCGTGTACGCGTCCCCGAGGTTCGGCGGCGCCTCCATCCCCGCCACCACGATGGCCACATCCGGGTAGCGGGCGCGGGTCCGGTCGATGATCTCCTGGAGGTTGTGCCGCATCACGTCGGGGTCCTGGCCGCGGAGCCCGTCGTTCGCGCCGAGCTCGAGCACGAGGACGCGGACCGGCCGCTGGAGGAGCCAGTCGATGCGGCGGAGTCCGCCCGCGGAAGTCTCCCCGCTCACGCCCGCGTTCACGACCCGGAAGCGCAGCCCGGCGGAGTCGAGCTTCTCTTGGATCCGCGCGGGGTACGCCTGGTCCACGGTGAGCCCGTACCCCGCGGTCAGGCTCGTGCCCAGGAAGAGGATCACGGGGCGTTCGTCGGACGCGGCGGGTGGAATGCGCTTGGGGGAGCGGGAGGCGACGTCGCCCCTGGAATGTGACGACGCTCCTTCCGCCTCCGCGGGCTCCGCACGCCCCCCGGCGTGGGAACCGTCCGCGGGAGAAACTTCGGACCCCGCCGAGCGTACAAGCTCGGGGCTTTCGCCGCCGCCACAGGCCAGCGCCAGGACCAACCACAGGATCGCGGGCAATCTCTTCATCATGATGATCGTAGCCGAAGGGCTGGAACGGACGTACCTCAGTGCGGGCCGGCCGCTCACGGTGCTCCGGGACATCGATCTGGCCATCGAGCCCGAGTCGTTCGTGGCCATCGTGGGTCCGTCCGGCAGCGGCAAGACGACGCTGCTCGGCCTCCTTGCCGGGCTCGACCTCCCCACCGCCGGCACGGTCCGGCTCGGCGGCCAGGACCTGAGCGCTCTTACCGAGGACGAGCGCGCGTTGTTTCGGGCGGAAAAGGTAGGGTTCGTCTTCCAGACTTTCCACCTGATCCCCACCCTGACGGCCCTGGAGAACGTGCTCGTCCCCCTCGAGCTCAACGGCGGGATCGGGGACGGGAAGGCCGCCCGGGAGCGGGCACGCTCGCTCCTGGCACGGGTCGGGCTCGGCGACCGGCTCCACCACTACCCGGCCCAGCTCTCCGGCGGTGAGCAGCAGAGGGTCGCGCTGGCCCGCGCCTTCGCGAACCGGCCCATGATCCTGTTCGCGGACGAGCCGACGGGCAACCTGGATGCGGAGACCGGCGCGCGGGTCATCGACCTGCTCGTGGAGCTGAACGAGGAGGCCCGCACCACCCTGGTCCTCGTGACGCACGACCCCGAGCTCGCGGCCCGCGCCCACCGCGTCATCCGCCTGGCCGGTGGCCGGATCGTGTCGGACGAGCGGAGGCGGGCGCCGTGAGGGTCCCCTTCGCCCTCGCGCTCGCCTGGCGGGAGAGCCGGTCGAGCGTGCGTCGCCTGGGCATCTACATGGGGTCGATCACCCTGGGCGTGGCGGCGCTCGTCGCGATCAACTCGTTCCGGGAGAACGTGGCGGCATCGATCCGGGCCGAGGCGCGGACGCTCCTCGGCGCGGACGCGCTCGTCGAACATGGACGGCCCTTCCCGCCCGAGGTCCGCACGGTCCTGGACTCCATGGCGGCCGCCGGCGTGCCGGTCTCCGAGCTCGTCGGCGTGCCTTCCATGGCGCTCGTGCCCGCGTCCGGCCACACCCGGTTGGTCCAGCTCCGGGCCGCGGACGGGCGGTACCCGTTCTATGGCGTCGTGGAGACGGATCCGCCCGGCCTCTGGCCGCTGCGCCCGGGCGCCCGGGACGCGCTCGTGGACCCGGCGCTCCTTGTCCAGCTCGATGCCCGGGTCGGGGACACGATCTCGATCGGCGCCGCGTCCTTCCGGATCGCGGGCACCGTGCAGGGACTCCCCGGGGAGCTCGGGTTCCAGACCGCGATCGGGCCGCGGGTCTTCGTCCCGCTGGACGCCCTGGACGAGACCGGCCTCGTGCGCACCGGGAGCCTCGTCCGCTACCAGGCGTTCCTGCACCTGCCGGGCGCCGGGGAGGTGGAGCGGTTCGAAGAGGCCCACCGCGAGCGGTTCCGCGCCCTCGGCATGCGGGTCACGTCCGCGGACGGCCAGGCGCGGCGCATGACCCGCTCCATGAACTGGCTCGGGCGGTTCCTCGGGCTCGTGGGGCTCTCCGCGCTCCTGCTCGGCGGGGTCGGCGTGGCCAGCGCGGTGCACGTGTTCGTCAAGGAGAAGTTGACGACGGTCGCCGTGCTGCGGTGCATCGGCGCGCGGCAGTGGACCGTGTTCACGGCGTACCTGCTCCAGGCCGGGCTGCTCGGACTGGCCGGCTCCGCCGTCGGCGCGGCGCTCGGGCTGGGCGTGCAGGCGTGGCTGCCCCGGCTCTTCGCGGGGCTCCTCCCGGTGGAGGTCGGGTTCAGGATCCGGTGGCCGACGGTGTTCGCGGGGCTCGGGGTCGGGGTGTGGGTGGCGGTCGTCTTCGCGCTGATTCCGCTCCTGTCGCTTCGGGACGTGCCGCCGCTCGCGGCGCTCCGGCAACGGATCGAGCCGATTCGTCGGCGGCGTGACCGGGCGAGGGGCACGGCGTACGGGGCGCTCCTGGCGAGCATCCTGGTGCTCGCGCTCACCCAGGCGCCGGAGCCGGAGGTCGGCTTTGCGTTCGCGGGCGCGATCGCGGCGACCGCGCTGCTCCTCTGGCTGACCGCCGCGGCGCTGGTCGAAGCCACCCGGCGATTCTTCCCGGCCCGGGCGAGCTACGGGGTGAGGCAGGGCGTGGCGAACCTGTTCCGGCCGCAGAACCAGACCGTTGCCATCACCCTCGCCCTGGGCTTCGGGATTTTCCTCATCGCCACCCTGTACCTGGTCCAGGTGAACCTGCTCGATCGGTTCAGGGTGGAGTCGGCGGAGGACCGCCCGAACCTGGTGCTCTTCGACGTGCAGCCGGACCAGCGGGCGGGGGTGGCGGAGCTCCTCGTGGCCCGTGGCGCGCCGGCGTTCGACGTGACGCCCATCGTGCCGGCCAGGATCGCGGCGCTGAACGGTCGGCCCGCGGCGGAGATCCTGGTGGACCCGGAGGCGCGGGTGGAGGGGTGGGCGCTGCGGCGGGAGTACCGCAATACGTACAGGGACACGCTGGTCCACACGGAGGCGCTGGTGGCGGGGGAGTGGTGGGGTGGGGCGGGGAACCCCGGCGCCGGACGCCTCCCCCGCATCTCCCTCGAGACGGACGTGGCCGAGGCGCTCGGCGTGGGGATCGGGGACCGGATCACCTGGGACTTCCACGGCATCCCGATCGAGACCGAGGTCGCGAACCTCCGAACCGTGGACTGGGCGCGCTTCGAGCCGAACTTCTTCGTGGTGTTCGAGCCCGGCGTGATCGAGGCCGCGCCCCACACTCTCGTCGCCCTCGTCCGGCTCCCGAACGCGGAGTCCCGGGCGGAGACCACGCGCGCGCTGGTCGAGGCATTTCCGAACGTGTCGGTGTTGGACCTCGCGCTCGTCCAAGAAACCCTCGACGACGTGACCGGCAAGGCCGCGGTGGCCGTCCGCTTCCTCGCGCTGTTCAGCGTGCTCGGCGGGGTCGTGGTCCTGGTCGGCGCCCTCGCGACGTCCCGTTTCCAGCGCGTCCGGGAAGCCGCACTCCTCAAGACGCTCGGGGCCTCCCGCCGGCAGGTCCGGCAGATCCTCCTCACCGAATACGCCGCCCTCGGCGCCCTCGCCGGCCTCGTCGGCGTGCTCCTCGCGGGCGTGGCGTCCTGGGCGCTCGTGTCGCGGTTCTTCGAGTTCGCGTATCGACTGCCGGTCGCGCCGATCCTGGCGTTCTGGCTAGCCGCCGTGGCCCTCACGACCGTCGTGGGCCTCTTGAACAGCCGGGACGTGCTGCGCCGCCCGCCCCTCGCCGTGCTCCGGGAGCTGGCAGAGTGAGGGGGGCCGGAGCGGCTCTCGCTGCTGGCCGGGCGCCTCGCTCAATGAGTTCGAGCGAGGGGGCAGGGGCCGGCGGACGTACGCGGGCGGCTCTTGCTTATGCCGGTCCCCGGTAACGGACGCTGGACGCCACGAGCGACCCGGCTCCAGCGGGTGCGTGCCCTTCCCGCCACCCGGCGCTCCCCGCCAGTGGCCGGGAGCCTTGTCGGCACGCCCGGCGACCCATTGCGTGGCGCGTTCTCTCCACGTGCGGAGGTGGACGTCTCAGCTCTTGCTGGCTCCCACATCTGCAAGCCGAGAGCCGGGTCTGCCGGAGTTGGGTGGTTGCTTTCATGTGAAATAATAATGCGAAACTCGTTCACATGACATGCCTGCCGGGAAGCGGATCCCCCCTCCCAGGGGGTCAATGGAGCCGGGCGGAATCTGGTGGCGCCAGCGCCCCGCATTGCTTCCCAGTGCTCGGGGATCACGTGCGCGGCAAGACATGAGTCGGTCCTGCGTCCGGGCCGTTCGCCTGCGCGCGGCCGGGGCGTCAGAGATCCGCGACCTGCTCGCACACCCTAGGCTGCCAGTCCGGGGCGTTGACTTACACGGTGTAAGTCGGGCTGGGAACGGATCGGCGCGGGCGCCATCCCGCGCCAGCAGGTATTCCATTCTCGGCCCACACGGCCCATTCGGGCGCCCATGACCCGGACGACGACCCACCCGTGCATCCCGCGACCGGCACGGGGGCGTCCGCGCGCAAGGCGCCGCGCGATCCCGGTCGTGTATGGGCGTGGCTCCCTCGTGGGGCGATCCCGGTGCAAGATACCGCGCCTCTCGAAGGCTGCCTTGCAACCGGCACAGCCGCAGGCGCGAGGCAAGGCCACCGAGTTACATGTATAAGTCGGTGGCGGGCCGTGCCCGGAACGCACCCGCGACACATCCCCGTGCCGTCGCCATCAGGTTGCCTTCGACGAAGCCGCCTTGCACCCGTGTGACCGGCGTCGGCGCCCCGCATGGGCCGCCCCGGACCGGGAGCCCGCGCCGCCATGTGGCCGAGCGGAGTCGGCGCTTGCCGCCAGCGATCGCAACCTTTATCGTGCGGGCAGCATCGGACC
>CALCID010000005.1 GCA_937907535.1 uncultured bacterium
CCGGAACCGGTGCCACTCAAGTAAGCAGGTCTCCGACGAACCCGGTGCGGTTCACAGTACTACCAGGAGCTCAGCGGCCCGTTCTACGGCGCGAACCGGCCGGGCGCGAACATCTCCGAGGGAATCCTGGAGGCCTTCTGGCTCTGGTGCATGCAGGCCGGTCTGAAGAACGCCTACGAGTGCGTCGCCGCCTTCTCCGAGACGGATTTCACCGAGGATCTGCGGAAGTTCGACGTGCCGACGCTGATCATCCACGGCGAGGACGACCAGATCGTGCCCATCGCGGCCTCGGCCATGCGATCGTCGGCGTTGGTCCCGAACGCGACGCTGAAGGTCTACCCGGGCGCACCACATGGTCTGACGGTGACGCACAAAGATCAGCTCAATGCGGATCTGCTGAATTTCTTCCAGCAGGAGGAGCGGGGGCGCCTGGCAGCCTGATCGGGCCGCCGGCGGTAGCCGTCTTCGGACGGGCCGAACTGACCCGCGCCCGCCATGACGACGATGAGCGGCCGGACGGGTGCAGCGCCCGGATCGTCGGCGAGCAGCACCGGGCGCTGCCTGCCTCATGCTGGCTCACGTCGACCAGCCCGTTCAGGCGACCGCGCCGCGCCGCCTCCGCCCTGCTCGGGTCCGACGGCGTGGGGGCATGTCCCACACGGCAGAGCGATCGAGCGCCGCAGCGGGACGGCATCGTTCTTTGTGTGGGGTTGACTGCGGGTCCCGCCCCCCCGTACGGACGGGCCAGCAGCCTCATCGAGTCCGGAGGAAGCCTAAGTTGGCGGGGCCAGCCCTAGGCCTCCTCGGGAGCCGCCTCGGCCCTCGACCGCCGGCCTACCAGGACCAGCCCAACGAGGAGGACCGTGGCCACGCCCGCATTGAGCACTTGCCCCCCAACCCGCGGAGCACCAAACAGGACGAACCCATTCAACACTCCATCCGCCCAGAGGACCGCGGTGGCCCACGCACCCAACCTCCACCAGCGGTCCGGTCTCGTGAACAGCCCGATCCCCGCCCACACCCCCACGCTCGCGATGACGAGCATCAGCAGCCCCAGGGCCCGGACGCTGAAATCTCCGGCGAGGACCTCATCGGAAACGGCTGCGCCTCTGAGCACCATCGCCAGCCCTCCGATCAGACGCACACCGCAGATCAAAACCAACAGGGTCGCTGTCGCGACTCGCCAGCCCGCACCGCGGTTTTTTGCGTTCTCATTTCCCATGGGTCACTGACCCTTTCCAACAAGCCAACGACACCATGTCCTCCCGTGCGCCATCGAGCACAGCGTTTCCAGGGCCACGATCCGCCGGCGGCCGTCGACTCCGCAAGTCTACTGGGGTACGCCCGCCTGCTTCGACGTGAACTCTCGACTCAGGCCAACAGCGGCATATCCCGGCGTGCGAGCCCGATCGCGACCGTAGTCCTGCTGTGGCACCTTCGCCGGAGGCCGTGCAACGCGCTCATCGAGTCATGTCCGAGATTCGGAACCTGCCAGGGCACGTTTTCCTGCCTGGCGCCTTGGCATTGCCATCCTGTCTGCGATCGATCCGGGCACGGGACTTCGGAGCGCGGGCGCGCGTTCCTGCACCGATTCCATGCAGGCATGGCCCGAGCCCGTCAATTCCGGGGGGAGATCCGCGAGGCACTCCGGATCGTGGTCCCCCGAGGCCAGGGTTCGTGCTTCGTAGCAGGCGGGCCGCGGAGCGACGACGGCAGACGGTTGCGGCGGCGGTGCCAGGTGCTGACGCAGTGGTCGTCCCGCTGTTCGCGCTAGGCGTGGCTGCGGTCGCGGAAGAGGTGGCGATCAGCCGGTCGGTGCTCGAGGCAGCACGGCGGGCGCGTCACACCACCGCTTCCGCCTCGATCTCGACCAGGATCGCCGGATCGATGAGCCCCGCCACCACGACCAGCGTGGTGGCGGGCGCCGCTTCCCGGAAGAACTCGCCGTGGGCACGGCCGACCTCTCGCCAGTATGACGCGTCCGTGACGTAGATGCGCGTGCGCACCACGGCCTCCGGCCCGGCGCCCGCTTCGGCCAGCGCGGCCGTGATGATCTCGAGGCAGCGCCGCGCCTGGAGGTAGGGGTCGCCCGGGTGCACGATCTGCCCGTCCTCGCCCACCGGCGCTGTGCCGGACACGTAAATGTGGTTGCCCACGCGCACCGCGCGCGAGTAGCCGACGGTCGCTGCCCACGGGGCGTTGGTCGGGACGCGCTTCCTCTCGCTCAGGTTCACGTGTCGTCCTCCAGCCTCCGGTTCAGGACGCGCCGGTACGCGGGACCAGCGCGATCACGCGGACCGGCCCACCCGAGCCGCCTTCGATCTTCAAACGATCGGAGTAATAAGCGGGCGGGTCGGCGGGGCGTCAAGGCCGGACCTCGCGGGCGGCTCACGGCCGTGCTTCGCTCCCTCGACTCGTGCCCCACCGACGCAGATTCGGCCCTTCCCCTCACCGACCACGCCGACGCCCGGGCCCGCTGGCTGAACGCCGAGGCGCTCGCCGCGCTCGGCCCGACGCCGAAGCGCTCACGGGTAGGCGACGTTGCCCCCGATGCCTCCGGCTTCGATGTCGCCTCCATGGCACCCGCGTACCTCTCCCGTGCGGCGATCCACGCAGAGCGCGGCGAGACGCAACTCTCCGTGCAGACCTGCGAACGGGCCGTCACACCTGGCGAGGGGCGGGCCCGGTGCTCGAGCCCCGGGTCCGCGAGGCTGAGGCTACCCTCGCGGCCGCGCCCACCCCACGGCCGGCCAGCCCGGAGCGGCGGCGCGAGGGCCCGCCCCAGCCTAGTGGTCGTGCCCCCGCTCGGCGCTCTCGAACCCGAACCGGCGGGAGAGCTTCGCGTAAAAGCTCCGCCCGGGCCGGAGCAGGCCCACGGGATCGAGGTGTCCGCGGTGCGCGCGGTCGAAGACGTTGTCCACGCCCAGGATCGCGTCCGTGCCGGCGAGCCGGAAGCCCGCGCGCACGTTGGCCGCGGCGTACCCCGGCGTCTCCACCTCCCCCGCGTCGGCCGCGATCCGGTCCTGCCGCGCGGCGGCGACGCCCTCGACCTCCAGCCAGAACGAGCTGCCGCTCCCGAGCCGGGCAGCCAGCCTGCCTTCGAGCGGCGGGATCCCCACCAGCGGCTGACCCGTCGTGACGTCCTCACCGCGGGTGTAGCTCACGGCGCCCGAGAACGTGGCGGGCGACAGCACTCGAATCTGGAATGAACCGGTGCCCCCGACCAGGCGGCTCCGGGCCAGGTTCCCGTAGGTGCGGACCGGCTTGCCGGCGATCGTGTCGCCGGGGGCGAGCACCGGGGAGATCAGGTCGCGCGCGTCGTTGCGGAAGACGGTCACGGACGCCGACGCGCCCGGGCGATCATGGCTCAACGACAGCTCGATGTTCCGGTTCGTTTCCGTCTTGAGGCCCGGATGGCCACGGTACACGAACCCGTCGGGCTTGAGCGCCAGCCCGTAGAGCTCCGTCGGGTTGGGGATCCGGTACCCGTAGCCGAGGCTTAGCCGCGCGCCGAACCCGTGCGGCAGGGCGAGCCGCAGCCCGGCGTTCCCGGAGCCGACCCATTCACGCCCGCTCTCGCCCTCCTCCGCCCTGCGGATCACGCGGTCGAGGCGTGCGCCGAGCGTCGCCGTCAGGCCGCCCCCGATCCCCAACTCGCCCTGGCCGAACAGGCCCGCGTCCACGATGCTCACGCCCGGCCAGGTGCGGAACTCGATCCGCTCGCCGTGCATCGGCCCGGAATGCTCGGTCCACCGCGAGTTCTCGGCCGCCCACTCCGTGACCTCGACGCCGACGTCGACGTGTGACGACGGGACCGGAACGAGCCGAAGCTGGACGCGCCCGCCCGAGGTCGTCGAGTGCGACCGCTGGCCGCTCTCCATCGTCATCGGCACGGCACCGTCCATCGTCATCTCCATCAGCATCTCGTGGTCCAGGCGCTGGACGTACGCGCGCGCGGCGAACGCGTCCAGCCACCCGCGGCCGAGCTGCACGCCGTAATCGAGCGAGAAGCTGCGCCGGCTCTCCGACGGGATCGACATCCCGTGCATCGCCGGCCAGCCGATGTCCCGCCCCTCGTACGCCTGGCTCCGGAACGTGAGTCGCCGAGCCTCGTCCGGCGACCAGCCCAGCGTCAGGTCCGCCGTGGCGTGCCGGAACGACGAGCCGTGCACCTTCCCGTGCGGCGTCCGGTAATCGCCGTAGCGGGCGCCGTCCAGGGCGAGCGTCGCATCGAACGTCCCCTGCCGGAGCCCGAGGGTGGCGCCGAGCGTGGCTCCGGGGACTCCCGACGAGGCTCCCGCCCGCACCTCACCACTCAGACCGCGTTCGCCGACCGGCTTCCGGGTCACGATGTTGATCACGCCGCCGATGTTGCCCGACCCGTAGAGCGTCGAGCCGGGCCCGGTCAGGATCTCGACGCGCTCGACGATGGCCGGGTCCACGGTCGCGATGCCCTGGTCCATCCCGAACGCGCACGCCGGGTTGACGCGCATCCCGTCGATCATGACGGCGACCCGGTCGCCGCCCAGGCCGCGCAGGAAGAGCCGGGAGCCCCAGGACCCCACCCGGGCGACCGCCACCCCCTCCGCCCCGACCAGCGCGTCGGCGACCGAGGTGCGTGCGCCGGCCAGCAGCTCAGTGCGCCCGTAGCTCGCCACGGTGAGCGCGGTGCCCGCGGCGAGGGCGTTGGAACGCTCCGCGCGGACCGGGATTTCATCCAGCAGGACCGGGACGGGTGACAGCTCGATCCGCCCATCGATACTCAACGCCGTCACCTCCAGCGGTCGGTAGCCGATCCGCTCGAACCGGACGACGGCGGTGTCGGGAACGCCCGGTAGGACGAATCGCCCCTCGGCATCGGTCTGCACCGAACGGCCGGCGGCCTGGACCTGAACGGCGGAAAGCGGCTCCCGGGTACGGGCGTCCAGCACCTGGCCGCTCACCGTCGACTCTCGCCCCTGCGCCCAGGCGCGCTCCCCGACCAGGAAGACAACAGACAGCAGCATGCCCAGGGTCGCACGGGGCGCGACCCTGCGTACGTTCAGCCAATCCATCGGAATGAGCCTCCTCTCGGTTCCGTCGATTCCGGCGATCGGGCGGCATCGGGCCGGGCCCCGACCGCGACTGACGTCAGACGAGAGGAGCGGCGGGAGGGGCGTTGGCGTAGGGGTGGAGGTAGGGGGCCGTGCGCGGCCGCGGGTCACCCTCGGACCCTGCGGCGGCGCTGGTCCGGATCGCCGGGGCGGCCGAAAGTAAAGGCGAGGCCGTGAGGGCGAGGACGTGCGGGCCGGCTTGATGGCACGCCCCGACGCACGTGCAGGACGAATGGTGGGCCCGATCGCTCGAGTCCCCGGAGTGCTCGCCGTGGGCCGCCGGGCCGTGCGCCGCGTGGGCGTCGGCCGGGGCCGCCGCAGGGACCACGCCCAGGTGGCTCCGGCAGGCCGGCGCGGGCGCCAGCGCGAGGAGGGCCGGCAGGAGAAAAACGGCGACGGACAGCAACGCGCCTTCACGCCGCCATCGCGTCGCCGGGAACACACGCGCGTGGTTCACAGCCCTGCCAGCCATAGCCTTAGCCTTGCGCGGCGCCGCGCCGCGCCTGCCGCCAGCTTCTGCGATCCCGCCCCGCCCGATCCGGTGCACCAGCGACCGGACGCCTCGGGGCTCGCCGCGCCCGGCCGATCCCAGGCCAGGAGCGACGCTCGCAGCCGATGCTACACGGCGGGCCCGGCCGCGTCAAGCAGGGAATCTCCCTCTCATCTGTAGGGAAGTTCCCTACAGACCCCGAGGCCAAGCCGGCCCCACGCCCTCCCGGCCGGTGTCCAACCGCGCCGGCAGGGCGACGCTCGATGCCCTCGAGGGCACGCCCGGATCGGCCCCCCCGGCTCGAATCTTGCCCTCGCTCCGGGCCCCGACGTGTCGCCGCACCAGAGCCCCGGCAGAGGCGCCGGGCCACCCGCCCGGGCGATGCCGGGCCACGCGAGAGTCGCATCGATCCCTGAACCCTGCCGGCAGCGCCGCCCCCCGGTCATCCCGGGGGATGCGGCGCGGCCTGCCCGGCCCGGAACGCCGGCGCGGCCGCGCTCAATACGCCGCGTGCCCGGTCAGGTCCTGGCCCAGGATCAGGCTGTGGATGTCGTGCGTTCCCTCGTAGGTATACACGGACTCCAGGTTCGCCATGTGCCGCATGGCGTGGTATTCGATGAGGATCCCGTTCGCCCCGAGCAGGCGCCGGGCCTCCCGCGCGACCTCGCACGCCATGTTCACGTTCGCCCGCTTCGCCAGCGACACCTGCTGCGGCCGCACACGGCCCTGGTCCTTCAGCCGGCCGAGCTGGAGCGCCAGCAGCTGGCCCTGCGTGATCCCGGTCAGCATGTCCGCCAGCCGCACCTGCTGGATCTGCGTGGCCGCGATCGGCCGGCCGAACATGATCCGCTCCTTCGCGTACGAGAGCGCCTCGTCGAAGCACGCCATGGCCGCGCCCACCGCGCCCCACGCGATGCCGTAGCGCGCCTGCGTCAGGCACATGAGCGCGGACTTGAGCCCCTGCGACTTCGGGAGCAGCGCGTCCGGCCCGACGCGCACGTCCTGGAGCGACAGCTCGCTCGTGTCCGACGCCAGCAGCGACAGCTTCCCCTTCTGGTCCCGCGCCTCGAACCCCGGCGTGTCCGTCGGCACAATGAACCCGCGGATCGACGACGGGTCGTCCAGGTCGCCGGTCTTGGCCCAGATGATGGCGATGTCCGCCATTGACCCGTTCGTGATCCACATCTTCGAGCCGTTCAGCACCCACCCGTCCCCATCCTGCCGCGCCGTCGTGATCATCCCGCCCGGGTTCGAGCCGTAGTCCGGCTCCGTCAGCCCGAAACAGCCGATCACCTCGCCCCGCGCCATCGGCGGCAGCCACTTCCGCTTCTGCTCCTCGCTCCCGAACGCGTAGATCGGGTACATGCAGAGCGCGCCCTGCACGGACGCGAAGGAGCGGATCCCGGAGTCGCCCCGCTCCAGCTCCTGCATGATCAGCCCGTAGGCAACGTTGTTCAGCCCCGCGCAGCCGTACTCCTCCGGCAGGTTCGCGCCGAGCATCCCCAGCTCGCCCATCTGCGGGATCAGGTGCTTCGGGAACTTCCGCTCGGTGTAGTACTCGCCGATGATGGGCAGCAGGTTGTCATCCACCCACGCCCGCACCATGTCCCGCACCATCCGCTCCTCTTCGCTGAGGAGCGAGTCGATGTCGAAGTAATCTATTCCCTTGAAGGTCGCCATGGTTCACCGGGGTTGGAGGTTCGACCCGCGGGGGTAAAGATACTCCACCACGTCGCCGCGCCGCCACCCCGGCGCCGCGGGTCCCCCACCGGAGCTTCAGTCCTCGAGCGCCTCGATCACCGCCTGCGCGTACTCGTCGGTCGTGGCGTTGCCACCCAGGTCCGGCGTGAGGCGCTGGCCCGCCCGGATCACCTTCGCCACCGCGTTCCGGATCCGGGTCGCGACCGCCCCCTGGTCGATGTGGTCGAGCATCATGCACGCCGCCAGGAGCTGCGCCGTCGGGTTCGCGACGTTCCGCCCCGCAATGTCCGGCGCCGACCCGTGCACCGGCTCGAAGATCGCCGCGTCACGCCCGATGTTCGCACCCGGCGCCAGCCCGAGCCCGCCGACCAGCCCGGCGATCAGATCGCTCAATATGTCCCCGAACATGTTCTCCATGACCAGCACGTCGAACTGATGGGGATTGAGCACCAGGTGCATCGCCGTGGCGTCGATGATCCGGTCCTCGAACTCCACCCGGCCCGCGTACTCCTCCGCGACCTGCCGGCCGACGTCCAGGAACAGCCCCTGCGTGAATTTGAGAATGTTCGCCTTGTGCGCGAGCGTGACCTTGCGCCGGTTGTTCTTCAGCGCGTACTCGAACGCGAAGCGCACGATCCGCTCCGCGCCGTGCCGCGTCACGATCATGACCGACTCCGCCGCCGCCCGCGGATCGCCCCCGACGCCGATGTAGTGCTCCACGCCGACGTAGAGCCCCTCCGTGTTCTCCCGGATCAGGACCAGATCCACGTCCTCGTAGCGACCACCCGGCACGAACGTCTGCGCCGGCCGCACGTTCGCGTAGAGGTCGAACTCCTTGCGCAGCGCCACGTTGATCGACCGGAACCCCGTCCCGACCGGCGTGGTCAGCGGCCCCTTCAGAGCCACCCGCGTGCGCCGGATCGAATCGAGCGTCTCCTGTGGGAGCGGCGGGAGCTTCTCATCCATCGCGGTAATGCCCGCCAGCTGGCGGTCCCACTCCACCCGCGCGCCCGCGGCGTCCAGGATCTTCACCGTCGCGGCCGTGATCTCCGGCCCGATCCCGTCTCCAGGGATCAGCGTAACCGTCGTCATATCAGTCAGTCAGCCTTCCCGCCTTCGTCGCTGTCATTCAGGTATGAACTCGGGGTTGTACTCGTACTCCGTGTAGCGTTCACCCCAGGTGACGAGCTCCTCGAGCCGCCGCGGCCGCTCCGTCCCTTCCTGCAGCGCGTGCCCCAGGATGTTCAGACTCCTGCGCCACAGGATGTCCGAAAGAGTGTCGCGGTGGAGCGTGGCGCGCGCCACCTCCACGCCGCCCGCGGTGACGGTCACCACCCGTACCGCGGCCACACCGTCGTACGCCTTGAGGAGATTCTGCGTGTTCGGGGAGAAGAGATAGATGTAGGGGCCGACCTTCGCCCAGAGCGACCCGCCCCGCCGGAGCTGCTCGATGGGCTGCCGGACCTTGAGCACGACCACGTTGCCGCTCAC
Organism: uncultured bacterium; assembly: GCA_937907535.1. GTDB lineage: Bacteria > Gemmatimonadota > Gemmatimonadetes > Longimicrobiales > RSA9 > CALCID01. Next base: position 8,776 of record CALCID010000005.1, read on the forward strand.
CTCCACGTCCGTGAGTCCCCCGTGGTCCTCGAAGAATGCGCGTGCCTCCTCCTCGGTCGGCACGCGCAGTTCGCCACCGGGCAGGAGACCGCACCCGGCGGCCATGAGCCCGAACACCATCAGCAGCGCGGCCCGCGCGATCCGCAGCCCGTTCCGAACGAATCCGACCTCGATTCTCATTCGCACCCTATCGCACCACGGCGCTCGCGAGCCGACGCGCGGCCGACGCGAGCACCGCTGGCTCACTGCGGGAGCCCGGCTCGCCGGCGACGACTCCGTACCACAGAACCCGGCCGCCGAGCGTGTCGATGATCGCGGCGGCCAGCTCGACGCGTCCCGTGCCGTCCGGGCCCGGCACGAACTCCGCACTCACCGGGAGCAGCGCGTAGCGCGCGTCCACGAGCGCGCCGAGTCGCCGGAGATCGCCGAACAACGGGTCGCCGATGTTCCGCACCTCCGCCCGCCTGAAGCTCGCCACGGCCAGCGCGTCCAGCTGGATGTCCAGCCCCGGCGACCGCCGCAGCACCTCTGCCAGCGCCGGCGCAAACGTCCACCGGATCCCGCCCCCTCGCTCCTCCAACCAGAACGCGATCTCCGAATCCAGCGCCGAATCCCCGCGCCGGACCAGGTTGCCGGTCTGGACGGGCAGCACCATCACGGACTGTCCGGTCAGGTCCGGCACCGGGGGAGGAGGCTGGTCGGCGGAGGGAGGGGCCGCCCGGGGAGTGCACGCCAGGAGAGCGAACGCGGTCAGTACGAGCAGCCCGGGCATCAGCCCCGGCACCACTCGTCTGCGCCGGTCCGCACGGCTCGACCGTCCTTCCACTCGGCCTCCCCTGTCGCCTTCGCTGTGCTCGATGTCTCGCCCGCGCTCCGCAGGCCCTGCGTCCCTCGTTGACCCGGGACGCTCCGTGTTCCCCCTACGCTCCGATCGCACGCGAGCGATTCCCGGACCGGAGTCGGCACTCGGCCCCGGACGCCGTCCCGACCGGCCCGGCGTCTCCCCGGCCCGTCCGGCGCGGTCCGCCCGCACGCTCAACCGCGCGCCCGCCCCCGCACCGTGTCATACCGGCCAGCGCCGGCTCCACCGCCGCACGCCACGCGGCCGTTCACCGATGGATGATACTCGCGAGGGGGTGGAAAAGTCCCCGGGCTCGCCACGCGCTCCGATCGCCCACGGACCGCGGCGCCACCGAGCCCCCCGCGCCGGAGCATCCTCCCGGGGCATACCCTCCGACCGGCTCGGGGCTCCACGGCCGCGCACCCGGCACGACCCTGTGGTGACGGCGCCGCGGCCGCCCACGACGCCGGCCAGCCGCACAGGCGGCGCCGCCGGAAAGCCGACCGCGCCGCCGGGAACGTCCACCGCCAGGATCATGTTCGGGGAGGTGCCGTGCGGCCGCCCGTATCCCGTGGCCGCCAGGAGCCGCCGGATCTCGACGCACGGGCGCCGGGCTCCCTTGCCCCTCCCTCGAGGCCGGCATCCGGTCCCGCAGCGGCCCCGCTCCCGCCCGGCCTGCCGGCGTCCACCCGCTCAGAGCAGATGCCCCCCGTCCACCGGGATCACGGCCCCCGTGATGTGGCGCGCCAGTTCGGAGCAGAGGAACACCACCACGTGCGCCACGTCCTGCGGGTCGCCCAGCCGGCCGAGCGCGCTCTTCTCACGCGCCCGGTCCAGGACCTCCGCAGGAACCGCGTCCGTGAGCCGCGTGGTCCGGATGTAGCCCGGCGCGACCGCGTTCACATTGATGTTGGATGGTCCCAGCTCGACGGCGGCAGACCGCGTCAGCCCGAGCAGCCCGGCCTTGGACGCAGCGTAGTTCGACAACCCGAATTCGCTACGGACGCCGTGGATCGAGCTGATGTTCACGATCTTGCCGAATTGCTGCTTGCGGAAGATCGGCGCGACCGCCCGGATCATGTGGAACGCCCCCGTCAGGTTCGTTTCGAGCACGTCCCGCCACTGCTCGTCGGTCATGCGCCACAGCGCCCGGTCACGGGCGATCCCGGCGTTGTTGATGAGAATGTGCAGCCCGCCGAAGATCTCCAGGGTGTCCGCAATGAACTGCGCCACCTGGTCCGGGTCCCGCACGTCGCACGTCCGGTGGAAGACCTGGACCTCGTAGAGTCGCAGCTCCGCCGCGGTCCGCTCGGCTTCCGCCTGCGTGCGGCCGTCCCCGGTGTCGAGATAGTTGAACGCGATGTGCGTGCCGTGCTTCGCCAGCTCCAGCGCAACCGCACGGCCGATCCCCGTGGCGCCGCCCGTGATCAGCGCGCAACGCCCCCGGAGATCGGCGTACGGCCACGCCCCGAGTGGCTGCGCCTCCTCGCCCACATCGCCTACGAGGTCCTCCAGAGCAACGTCCACGCCTTCCGGCAACGGCGCTCCACCCGTCGCTCCGACCACGTCCTCTTCTTCGTGGCCGCGCGCCCTCAATGGCAGCTCCTAGCCAGCACGTTCGCCCTCTCCGCGCGGATACGTTCCAACCCTGTGCGGATGTGATCGTCGCAGTTTGGGCCCGCTCGTCTCCGCTGTCAAGCGACGCCGCGCCCGCTGCGCGCCCGGCGCCCGTCACTCCTCCGCGTGGTGCTTGATGCTCCGGCCCTCCACCCCGAAAACTGCCTCCCGCGCGACGCTCCTGGCCCGGCCCACGATCCGCTCCCCGGGGCCAGCAGCAGGTCCGTACCCGCCGTGATCTCCCTGCCCATGCGCGAGCGCCACGGGACGTGATCCGCGCTCGCCCCGGATCCCCCTGAGCGCCCCGTCCGCCGGACACATCGCGAGGTCGTTCGCCCGGTTCACCGCCACGGTCAGACCATCGAACACGACCGGCAACTCCAGGAACTCGACGCCGTTCTTCGCGCACAACTCCCGCTCACTCGCGGAGATCGCCCGCGACGCGTTGCTCAGGTCCGTCTCGCCGATGCAGAACCGCTTGAAGCCACCCCCCGTCCCCGAGATCCCCACCATCACGCGCACCGCCCGACCATGCTCCCGGGTGAACTCCTCGGCCACCGCCTCCGTGACCGGGTATACCGTGCTCGACCCGTCCACCACGACCGTGCCGCTCGGCCGGGCATCCGCGGGGCGCTCGCTCGCGCACCCCGCCGACGCGATCGTCAGCGCCGCCACCGCCGCGATTCCGGTACTCCGCCATTCGCTCATTCACTCCCTCTCCGTTCGGGTTCGCCCCGAACATAGCCCGCCCCACCCAACCCCGGATCACGGCCGCGCAACGAATTCGTAACGACGCCCCACCCCGCTTCAGAACGCGAGCTGCGCCTGTGCCCGGAACGCGTGCGCGGTCTTCAGTCCGGAACCCCGCGGCGCGTACACGTCCCAGTTCACCATCAGCCGGTTGAGCCCGGTGAGGTAGAGATTGAGCCCCGGAGTCAGGAGCAGCCCTTCGTCGCCTGGACGATCCCGGCTCGGATCCCCCCAGCTGACGCGGGCCACCGGCTCGATCCCCTCGATCCGGCTCCCGGCGATCGGCCGGTACACGGCAGCGATCAGCTGCGCGGCCACGAACCGTTCGTCCACCGCCAGGTTCTCCCCCATCGCGGCCTCCGCCTGGAGCCGGAACCCGGGTCGCCGGAACGCGCCCCACTCCACGTCCGCTTCGTACGCCGTGCCGCGTCTCGTCCGCCGCGGCGCGACCGGGAAGAGCACGTCCCGGCGGCTCACGCCAGCGGCCAGCGCCAGGGGCAGTGACGCGGACGGCCGGTACTCCAACCGGCCCGCGAAGGTCTTCGCATCGTTGTCGTCCCCCGTGTCCGGGCCCGTCCCGTTGAAGGCGCCCACCATATACCTCACCCGCCCCACCCGGCCGTGGGCCATGGCACCCACGTCGTACCCGAGGTAGCCCAACCCTTCCAGGAGCTGCTGCTCCTCTCCGAGCAACAGCACGCCGCCCAGCTCCGTCAACCGGTCGTGCCCCCGCCGCTCCGCATCCGCCCGCAGCATCTCGTCCAGCCCACGGATCCGCGCGCCCCGCTCGATCGGGATGATCCGGGCCGAACTCGTCAGGAACAGCAGGCTGAACGGCTTCTTGAACTGCCCCGCCCGCAGCTCGAACGCGTCATGGAGCCCGAAGTTCATGTACGCATCCCGGAGCTGGACCCGGCCGCCCGCGAAGTCCGGCTCCAGGTGTCCGGTGATCCAGTCCCGGATCTGGATGGCCACGCCGAGCCGGACCCGCCGGCTCTCGAACGCCGTGGCCGCGACCTCCCGCGCCGCCACGCCCGGCCGCTCGATGTCCGATTCGTCGATGTTCGTCGTGCTGAACTGGGTCTGGACACCGCTGGTGAAGCGGAGTGTGCCCACGCCGAAGTCCACCGTTTGTCCGGAAAGTGGGGTCGCCGCTGCGGCCAGCCAGGCGGCCGCCAGGATCCCACGCAATGATCTGCGCATCCTCTCTCCCATCGTCGGGGTTTGGGCTCGTTGCCGTGATATCGCACCCGGGGCACCCGCGCCCGCCGCGCGTCGCCCCATGGTTGGGCGCGCTCGCCGCCCGGTCCGCGCGCGGCCCGGCCATGCCGCCCGCGACGGCCGCGCACCGAACTCCTCGCCCAGACGCGTTCAGTGGCGGTGGACCGGGGGCACGGCAAGAGTCCATGCCCGAAAAACACCGGCGCGATTACGGGATTGTAACACCGTAGCAACGGACGGCGGAATGCCTGCGAGCAGGCCGGGCGCCGCATCGCCCGGAGAGCGCCAGGCCGTGTTCGACAAGTAGCTGGGAAGCTGCGGGACGCGCGGGACACGACGAGGCGCGGGCGGCCATTCCCTGGCGCACGGACTCGATCATCCCCGAACGGCAAGCCTCTCGAATCCGGTCGCCTGATCAGCCGCCGCAGGAACCTCGCTGGGTACCGGCGCGTTTGGCGGGAGAGCGGTCGGCGTGATCGGTTCGAGCCATCGGCATCGCGGTTCCACGCGATGATCGGGCTCGCGACGATCACACCACCCGCGTAACGCCACGTTTCGAGCGCGGCCTGGTCCGTGAGCGGCGAGGCGAGCGCGGTGAGTGCCTGGGCGGGCAACCGGATGACGGGGCGTTCCCGGCATACGTCGCCTCCGGACGACGACCGGCTCACGGGCCCCGCCAACGCAGCCGGAGGCCGAAACGACGGTGGGAGTCGTACGCGCAACGTCCGGATCGGGCAACGTGAACCGCGCCGACGGACGTCCCGCAAGCGCGAGCGGCAACGGCGCCGGCAACGGGCGCCCAACCCGCTCACGGCGAGGCGATCAGTTGGGCGAATCTTGCGAGCCGGACGCCTCCGGCTCCCTCACGAAAACCCGGATCTCCGGCGAGCCGCCCGCCTCCACCGCCCGGTGGTCCGGCGTGGCCCATTCCATCCGGATCGTGGCGGGACCCGGCCGCTGGGGGAGCAGCCTCCAGGCGAACCGGTTCTTCCCGACCTCCTCCATGTCCGCGGCGGCGGGCATGAGTTCGACCCCGTTCACGTTCGCGTGCACGTGGAGCCGCCCCGCCAACCAGCCGCTCGGGGTGAGGCGGAGCGGGGCCGGCGTCTCGAAGACGAGCGTGATGTCGGTCCCGACCGTGTCCCCGTCGGCCGGCTCGAGAATCGTGATCGGCGGCGCGGGCTTGGCCGCGAACCGCTCCGGGTCCCGGTCCAGGCCCGCGGCCCAGAATCCCAGGAACAGCAGCGTGAGCCCCAGGACCACGAAGGCGATGACCATCGACCGCAACGAAGCCCGATCTCCGGGAGCGGCCCCAGGTGTCGCCTGCCGCTGTTCCGTCGACCCCGCGAGACTACGATCCGTCATTCCGACTACAACCGATCCAGGAGGAACGCCGGCGTCCAGCGCGCCATCATGCTCGCGAGCAGCGAGAACGAGCCGGTGAGGAGCAGCGCGCCGACGAGGATGAGCAGCACCCCGCTCAGCCGCGTGATCCAGGGGAGCCAGCGGCTCATCCGGCGGAAGCCGGCCAGGAACCGGTCCAGGGCGAGGGTCGCGCCCAGGAACGGGATCGCGAGGCCGGCCGAGTACATGCCCAGCAGCGCCACGCCTTCGCCGATCGACTCCCGGGTCCCGGCCAGCGTCAGGATCCCCCCGAGCACCGGCCCGATGCACGGGGTCCAGCCGGCGCCGAACGTGATCCCCACGACGAGCGAGCCCAGGTAGCCCACCGGCTTGTTCGCCAGGTGGATCCGCCAGTCCCGATTCGCGCCGGGGAGTCTCAGCACGCCGAGCAGGTAGAGCCCGAACACCACCAGGAGCGCGCCGCCGAGCCGCTCCACCCAGGTGCGGTAGTAGGCGAACAGCGACCCCAGGAAGGTGGCCGACGCGCCGAGCGCAATGAAGACCAGCGTGAACCCGAGGATGAACAGGATCCCGTGGGTGAGCACCGCCTTGCGGGCCTGGGCCCGGTCCCCGTCCCGCGCGGTCAGCTCATCGAGCCCGAGCCCCGTGATGAACGACGCGTAGCTCGGGATCAGCGGCAACACGCACGGCGAGAGGAAGCTCAACAGTCCGGCGGTGAACGCTACGGCGAACCCGAGTGCCTGTGCCTCCATCAGCCTGCTTCTCCACTCAGTACTGTACTACCCTGCCGCAGCGTCTGCCGCACCACGTCCAGCGTCTCGTCGGCCAGGGGGTCGAATCGCCCGATCCACCGCCGGACGATCCGGCCCTCCGCGTCGATCAGGTACGTCTCCGGCACGCCCGCGAGCCGGAACGCGCGCGTCACCCGGTCCTCCGGGTCCAGCAGGATGGTGAACGTGATCTCGTGGTCTTCCACGAACTGCTCCACGGCCGGCCGCGCGCTCGCCCGGTCGATGCTCACCCCGACCACGCGCAGCCCGGCGGCGGCGAACTCCCGGTGCAGCGCCTCGAGCCCGGGCATCTCCTCCCGGCAGGGCGGGCACCAGGTCGCCCATACGTTCAGCAACACCGGCTCGCCGCGCAATCCTTCCAGGGAGAGCGTGTCCCCGGCGGGCGTGACCGCGGCGTACGCCGGCGCCACGTCCCCGACCGAGAGCGGGCGGTACCCGTCGCTGTCCGCGCACCCCGCGGCCACGACCAGCAGTCCGAGCAGAACGCCACGCCTCATGGCGCGTCTCCGAATGCCGTCCGCGCCCGGATCGACTCTCCGTCCAGCCAGGCCACCACCCGGGTGTTACCCTGTACGGCGACGACGGGCGCCCCACCCGGCACCGGCACTGCGTCCACCGGCCGGGGCCGGCCGCCTTCCGCCGCGTACGCCAGTTGAACCGTCCGGGTCTCGCCCCGCCGATCGTCCCAGGCGAACCAGACGCCGCCCCGCGGATCCACGGCCAGTCGGACCAGCGAGATCGGCACCCACTCGCCCTCGACCAGCGCCACCGGCGGACCGAAACTCCGCCCGCCGTCCTCGGACACAGCGTAGTATACCCCCTGCCGCCCTTCCCGTCCCGTGTACCACGCCACGTGCAGCCGGCCGGCGGCGTCCACGTCGATCGACGGCCCGGCGTGCGGGCACCCGTCGAGCACCCAGTCATCCGCGTGCACCCGGACCGGTGGCCCGAACGTCCGGCCGCCATCCTCGGACCGCGCCACCACGATGTCCCGGACGTTCCCCTCGTGCACCTTCCGCCAGGCCACGTAGACCGCCCCATCCGGCCCCACCGCCAACGCCGTCCGGCAGCAGGGGCACGAGTCCCGGTCCACCACCACGCTCGGCCCGAAGCTGCGCCCGCCATCGTCCGAGCGCGCGATCCGGATCTCCGGGCCCGGCAACCCATCACCCGCCGAGCCGTTCGCCTCCGCCTCCATCCTCGCCCGTTCCCGCGAGTCGATCCACGAGATGTAGATCGTGCCATCCGCGGCCACGGCCAGGTCGTGGAACGTGTGGCTCGCCGGGAGGCCGCCGGCATCGTCGTTCACCGTGATCGCCGGCTCGAACGTGCGCCCCCCGTCCGTCGATCGCGCGAACCGCAGGTCGCTCGCCGGGAAGCGCCGGCCCTCGATCGGCGTGTTGTTCTGCCACACCACGTAAATGTTCCCCTCCGGCCCCACCCCCACCTGCGCCGGCGCCTGCTCGTGCGGCGCCGCATCGCCCGGCACGTCGTTCACACGCACCGGCGAGCCCGCTTCGCCCCCCGCCGGGATCCGCGCGAAATACACGTCCGCACGGCCGTCCGACTCTCCTACCCAGGCCAGCACCACCCCACCGGCCACCGGATCCACCGCAACCGTCGGGTTCGTGCCACCCTCCTCCGCCAGCGTGAGCGCCGGGCCGAAGGCCGGGCCCGGCGCCGCCGCCGGCGAGCACGCCGCGACGGATGCGACGAACGCCGTCGCCGCATACCACCGTAGCGCGCTACACCGGATCATGCATTCCATCGATCCTGCTCCCGTGCTCACCTGTACTGGACGCCCACGTAGACCGTGCGCCCGAGACCCGGCGCGTACTCCTCACCCCGGGCCTGCGTGTACGACGCGTTCTCCGCGTACCGCTCGTCCAGCACGTTCCTCACCCGCGCGTACAGCTCGAACCGCCCGTTGACCGGCACCGACACCCGCGCGTGCACGAGACCGTGTCCGTCGTACTTGTGCGTGTTCTCCGGGTCCATCCAGTACGAGCCGATCCGCTCGTACTCGATGCCCGCCCGCCCGCCCCGGAGCAGCGCCGGCATGAGCGTCAGCACCGCGCTTCCCATGTGCCGGGGCGCATCGGCCATCTCGTTCCCGCCCAGATCCGTCGTCTCCGTCGGCCGCCACTCCTCGTACGTGTGCTTCGAGTACGCGTAGGACACGTCCAGCCGCACCGCCGGCGCCACGGCCACGCCCAGCCCCGCCTCCACGCCCCGGTGCAGCGTGCGGCCCGCGTTCACCGTCTCCCGCATGCCGTCCGTGTGCGTGTACGTCAGGATGTCGTCCCGCTTCTCCATCCGATACGCGGCCAGCTCGTAGCTCAGACGCCCCCCGGCCTGGCCGCGTAGCCCCACCTCGATGTTGTCCGCCTTGACCGGCTTCAGCCCGACCGAGTTCTCGGACCGGCCCTGCCGGAATAGCTGACCCTCGGACGGCGCACGGAACCCGTGCTGGTACGCCACAAAGAGGTTCGCACCGCCGCCCACGTCCACCGTGGCGCCGAGCTTCGGGCTCAGGTGCCGGTACGTCACCGTCCCGTCCGCCGGCCGCCGATGCGAGCCCGTCGTCAACTCTCCCAACGCGTTGTCGTAGTCGTAGCCGATGAGGTCGTACCGCAGCCCGCCCGTCAGCCGCAGCCGGTCCGTGAGCGAGACCTCGCCGTGCACGTACGGCGATACGCCCCGGAACGTCACGTCGTAGTCGTACACCACGTTCCCGAGCGTGTAGTTCACGAACACCGGACCGTCCCGCTCCGGCACGACCACCCACTCGAGCCGGCCGCCCGGGCTGTAGTCCACGTCCACGCCCGCGATCAGCCGGCCACGCAGCCGGTCGAAATCCCGGCGATACTTCGCCAGCACCCCGAACGACCGGTTGAACGTCTCCGACAGGACCGGATCGTACGTGAGCGACCAGTTCGGGAGCAGGTCCATCTCGTTGTGCCGGAAGAACGGCGTCACGCTCACCAGCGACCGCTCACCCACCCGCTCCCACGCCGCGGAGAACCGGAACGCCCTCACCTTCCGGAACGAGATCGGCGTGTAGTTGCGCGTCGGATTGTTCTCGTAGTCGTCCCGGTTCAGCGTGGACGAGCCCGCCGTCTGCTGGTCGATGTCCGAGTACGTGGCCACGACCTTGAGCGACCCGCGACCCTCCAGCGCCCGGTCCCAGCGCAGCGTCGCGCTCACCCGGTCGTAGTCCGTGCCCTCCCGCCAGCCGTCGGTGCGGGACAGGTTCAGGTCCCCACGCACGCCGTTCGCGCCCCACCCCGTGCTCCCGCTCAGGAGCAGCCTCGCCCAGCCGTACGAGCCGCCCTCCGCCGACGCCTCGAACTCCGGATGCGCGGCCGGCGGACGCGTGCCCACGTTCACGATCCCGCCGATCGCATCACTGCCGTACAGCGTCGTGGCCGGACCCTTGATCACCTCGATCCGGTCCGCCTGCGGGACGTTCACCTCGTACAGCGCGTTGTGGTTGAAGAACCCCGTGGACCGTGTGGGTACGCCGTCCTCCAGGTAGAGGTAGACCGGGTCCGTGGTCTTCGGCTGCCGGATCGCCGTCATGTGGCCCTCGCCGCCCGTCACGTTCACCCAGACGCCCGGCACCCGCCCCATGATCTCACCCGGGTGCGACGGCCTCGCCTCCCGGATCGCCTCGCCCGCGACCACGCTCACCGTGGCCGCCGTCTCCGAGCGGCGCTGCGCCTCCCGGCTCACGCTCACAACCATGTCCCGCATGAGGAGCGCATCCTCGGCCAGGGCGAACTCCACGGAGACCGCACCGCCGGCCGGCACGGTCACCGTCTCCCGCCCCGTGACCCGGCCCATCGCCGAGGCCACCACGACCCGACTCCCCGCCGGTACGCCCGCGATCCGGTAGCGCCCCCGCACATCCGTGAGCGCTCCCAGATCCGTCCCCTCGATGACCACCCGCACATCCGCCAGCGGCTCTCGCCGCTCCGCGCTCACGACGACGCCCGTGACCACGCCGGCCTGCTGGGCACCGGCCTCGGCCACCGTGCCCGGAATCCAGCCCATGGATGCGAAGAGCCCGAGCGCGAGCGCCGCCCCGCGCCTGACAACGTTCCCCACGCTCGCGCGCGGGTCCAGACTACCGTGCATTTTCACTCCCTTCGTGCGTTGCCGTCCGGCCAGGCAGCATGGACAAGCCGAACCCCCGGCCCGCCGGGCATCGCGGCGGCCGGTCATGGCCGGACTGAGTTTGCTGCTGAACGAACCTTCCCGGATTCAGCGCACGAGGGGTGGCGCTTGCGCGTACGGGAGTGTGTAGGGAGGCAGGCCCGGCAGGACCGCGTCACGGTCTCCCGCCGGTACCCCGAAGAGCGTGGGCTCCGCCGGCGCGATCCCCGCGGATGGGGTCTCCGGCAGCCCCGCGATGGTGCCTGTATGACAGTCGCCCAGGCAGAGGCACGGCCCGGCGTGCCCCGCCTCACCGTGGTTTTCCGTGGCGCCGTGCGACGACGCCGCGACCGCGTCCTCCGGCGAATGGCCGGCTCCCTGGCCCGGCCCCGCGTGCGCCGCTGCCGGCTCCACGCCCGACAGCACCACGTCGTGGTGAGCGCAATTGCGCAGGCCGGCCGCGCCCTCCGCCACGCCGAGGAGGAACAGGGCCGCTACGAACAGACCGGTGAGCCGGAACGGAATCGAGCGCCTCACCAGGGCCTCATCGATCAGGGTATCCGACCGTCCGGCGGTAGTCTAACCAAGGCGTAGGGGCAGGTCAACGGCCGGGCGGTCCTGCACCGGCCCGCATCACCCGTTCTGTACGCCATCGGCCTGGTCGTCCGCGTCGCTCCCCGCCCCGCCCGCGGGAACCGGCGCGGCGGGCGGCCGGAACCGGATCGTGGCCCCTCTGCCCGGTTCGCTGCCCGCAGAGACGCCGCCCCTCATTGCCCCGACCGGGTACTTCCCGACGTGGGTGGCCCTTCTCCCGTTCGCCAGCCGTGCTCATGGCCCAGGCCGGGCCGCGCCCGGGAGGGTCAGGTTCACGTCGGCCGTATCCCGCGGCGGTGCCGAGGGGTGGCGCGCCCGGAAACGGAGGCGGACCCCGCTCGTCCCCCCCGGCTGGAGCCCCGAGGCCGGCGGCGGCAGGACCCGCACCGTGATGCACGCATCGAACTCCGGCGCGGCGCCGTAGTCGTGGAGCTGGAGGTACCGCCCGTCCCGATCCGTCACCGACCGGACCGGGGGGAACGCCGGCCCTTCGCACGCACCCAGGCGCCGCCGTTCCATCGGGAGTGCTTCGGGCGACGTCGCGCCGATCACCGTGACCTCGACCTCCGCACCCTCCACGGGCACGCCCGATTCCGCCGTGACCGTGCCGCGCACCACGGCCGCGACCGGCAGGAGGATGGGGGGTGGAGGGGGTGGAGACGGAGGCGCGGGAAGGCATGCGGTGAAGGAGAGGAAGGCGCCGAGCGCCAGCCCGGCCCCCGGGGGGAGTCCGGCGAGCCCGGGCCCGCCCGCGGGTCGACCCGATCCACGCGAAGAGCTCGAAGAGGAGAACGCGCACCGGCGCACACGGGGCAACCGACCGCGCAGGTTCTCACCCACCCGCCATCTCCTCACCCCCGGCGCCGCGCCCCGGGCGGCCCGCTCCATCGCCTGGAGCGCCCCGGACGCCCGGCCCCGTCCCACCGCCATCGCGCCCGAGCGCGCCTCCACCGCCCGGGGCGCACGGCGCTGACGGTCGGCTGCCCGCGAACATGCCGCAGGTCCGGCCGCTCACCTCCCCGGCCGGGCCGTACCGGAGCGTCGGACACCGCCGGGTGCGAAACGGGCAGGCTGCCGCCCGGCGGCACGATGCATCCATTGCCGGCAGGCCATGGCCACCCTGGCAACCCACGGGGGACGCCGCGAACCCGCGGAGCACGCGGCACCGCCGCCGGGCCCGCGTCCGTGCGCGAACCGCCCGCCCTTCTGCCGGCGCCGCGCCCTCGCCCCACGCCACACCACCACCGCGCCACCCGCCTCACCGCGCCCCGGGCTTCAGCAGCAGCTTCCCGCTCGTCGCCCGACCCTCCAGCAACCGATGCGCTTCCGCCGCGTCCTCCAGCGGGAGCACCCGGTCGATCCGGACCTTCAGCGCGCCCCGCTCGATCCAGTCGAACAGGTCCGAAGCGCGCCCCAACAGTTCCGATCGCTCGGCCACGTAGTCGCCCAGCTTCGCCCGGGTCAGGAAGAGCGACCCGTGGCTCGACAGCTTCAGAGGATCCACCGGCGGCACCGGCCCGCTCGACTGACCGAACGAGACCAGGTATCCCCTCCTGCGCAACGAACGGAGGCTCCTTTCGAACGTGGCCTGGCCCACCGAATCGTAGACCACGTCCACGCCCCGCCCGTCCGTCAGCTCCCGGACCCGCTCCGTGAAGTCCTCGCGCGTGTACAGGATCACCTCGTCCGCGCCCGCGCCCCGCGCGAGCTCGGCCTTCGCCTCGGTGGACACCGTCCCCAGCACCCGCGCGCCCCGCATCTTCGCCATCTGCACCAGCAGCAGCCCGACCCCGCCGGCCGCCGCGTGCACCAGCGCCACGTCCCCCTTCCGCAGAGGATACGTGTCGTGGGTCAGGTAGTGCGCCGTCATCCCCTGCAGCATGACCGCGGCCGCCACATCGCTCGGCACGCCCGCCGGAACCGGGACCAGTGCCCCCGCCGGAACCACCGCGTACTCCGCGTACGATCCGGTCGACGTCGCGTACGCCACCCGATCACCGGGCCGGAAACCCTCCACGCCCGACCCCACCGCCTCCACCACCCCGCACGCCTCCTGCCCCGGCGTGAAGGGGAGCGGCATCGCGTACAGCCCCGTGCGGTGGTACACGTCGATGTAGTTCACCCCCGCCGCCTCCACCCGCACCAGCACCTGCCCCTGCCCGACCTCCGGAACCCCTACCTCCTCCACTCGCAAGACCTCCGGGCCACCATGAGCCCGGACCACGATCGCCTTCATCGTACGACCTCCAGGCCGATCTCGGCCGGTTTGTCCTCATCGTCCACCTTCGCCCGCGCGGGCAGCTCCACCGTGAACACGCTCCCCACGCCGGGCTCGCTGCTCACCCGTACGTCGCCTCCCAACAAACGGCACAGACCCCGGACCACCGTCAACCCCAGGCCCGTGCCCGCCAGCGGTGGCGCACCCGGCGGCTGCGCCTGCCGGAACGGCTCGAAGATCTTCTCCAGATCCTCCGACGCGATCCCCACGCCCGTGTCGCTCACCTCCACCAGGATCATCCCATCCTCCACCCAACCCCGCAACCGGACCCGCCCGCGCTCCGTGAACTTCACCGCGTTCGAGAGCAGGTTCACCACGATCTGCCGCAGCTTGGCCCGGTCCGAGACGATCGGCACCGGCTCGGACGGCGCCTCCACCTCCAGCACCAGCGACTTGCTCGCCGCGAACGGCTGGATCATCCCGACCGCTTCGGAAAGGACCTGCCGCAGGTCCAGCGGCTCCACCCGCACCACCTCCCGCTTCGCCTCCATCCGCGAGAACGTCTGGATCCCCTCGATCAGCTCCGACAGATGCCACGCGCTCGCCGCGACCCGCCCCAGGTACTCCCGCTGCTGCGCGTTCACGTACCCGGCGCGCCCCGAATCCAGGAGTTCGGTATAGCCGATGATCGCGCCGAGCGGGGTCCGGAACTCGTGGGAGACCTTCGCCAGGAAGTCCGCCCGCGCCCGGCTAGCCTCCTGCGCGGCCCGGAACGACCTCGCACGGTCCAGCGCGTACGCGAACTGCCGACACACGGCCTGCAGGAACGCACGCTCGTCTTCGTCGAACTCGTGCGGCGCACGGAAGCCCAGCCCCACCACCCCGATCGCCCTCCCATCCACGATCAGCGGCACCGCGGCGAACGCTCCGTGCGCCTCCCGGTCCCGGCCCGGCGAGAAGCCCGGGTAGCGCGCCTGCCACTCCTCCGCCGACTGGAGGTAGACCGGCGCCCCGGCCGTCGCCGCCACCCCAAGCGGCGAGGACGACCCCACCCCCACCTCCCCGCCCCACACCTCCCGGTCCGCCAGGAACCCGACCGCGTCCAGCACCACGTACCCCTGCTCCGGCTCTTCGGCGGCCAGGAGCCCGGCAGCCGCGCCCAGCGCCGTCACCCCCATCGAGGTCAGGACCTTCGCCACCTCCGCCGGCGTCAGCGCCTGCGCCAGCGCCGCCGCCACCGAGTTCAGCCGCGCGATCCGGTCCGCCGCGTACTCCGCCCGCATCCGCGACCGCCGCTCCACCTCCAGCAGCCGCTCGTGCTCCACCACCAGCGCCGCGCCCCGCCCGAGCTCCTCCACCAGCGCCACATCTGCTTCCCCGATCCGACGCCCCGGCTCCAGGAACCCGAGCTCCAGCACGCCGAGCACCCGGTCCCCCGCCACCAGCGGGACCAGCAGCACCTCCCCCGCGCCACCCCTCTCCTCGCCCCCTGAGGGCCTGCTACCCCGGAGCGGTACCCGCTCCGTCTTCCCCGTCGCCAGGATCCTCGAGAGGGCTTGCGGGTCGGCGCCGGAGATCACCGCTGCGCCCCTCTCCCCCGATCGCCCGGCCCGATCCTCCGCGACCGCGACCGAAAGCTGCGCCAGACGCCCGGCTCCGGCCTCCACGTGGACCACACAGTAATCCGCGATCCGCGGCACGCACAAACGCGCCAGCCGGTCGAACACCGCCTCGCCACGCACCAGCCGCTCCGGCCGATCCCCGGGCACCGGATCCGCCTCATTCCCCGACCCCACCACCGGCCGCCCGACGGAAGCCCCGGTGCCCGCTCCCGGCCCGAAACCAGATCCCATGGACCCGACGCGCTCGAGGGATTCGCCGGCTGGTCGCTCCATACACTCTCCCCGCACGATCCGTCCGGACGCCACGGCCCTGCCGCGGCTCCGGCCACGAAAAAGGCGCCGACCCGGTCACCCGTGGAACGGCGCCATCACTCCTCGTGCCCGAACCCGCTGCCCTGGCCGGGGCCAGGCCCGACGCTGCTCATCGGTCCAGCCCCAGCGCCCGCGCGATCAACGGCGGCGGGATCGTTCCCCACGACAACAACTGGTCATGGAACTCCCGGAGCTTGAACGCTCCGCCCACCCGCGCCCGGTACCGGTCCCGCAGCGCCATGATCTCTCGCTTCCCCACCGCATAGCTCAACGGCTGTGTCGACTCCGTACAGTAGCGGCGAACCTCGATCTCCGCGTTCCGGCGCTCGAGACCCGCTTCCTCCACCAGGTAGTTCACCGCCTGCTCCACCGTCCAGCCGCGCGTGTGGAGCCCCACGTCCACCACCACCCGACAGGCCCGCCAGAGCAGGTCCTTCAACTGGAGCAGCCGCTGCCGCGGGTCGGAATAGAAGCCCTGCTCCCACATCAACTCCTCGCAGTACAGCGCCCAGCCCTCGGCGAACACCGGCGTCCAGAACACTCTACGCGGCTCCGTGTCCGCGCGGTTCGCACGGGTGAGCTGGAGGTGATGACCGGGATACGCCTCGTGCAGCGCCGTCACCGGGATCCCGTAGATCGAGTGGTCCCGCAACACCTCCGCCTCCTCGCCCGGCGGCGGAGGCGTCACGTAGAACATCCCCCGCTGCTCCACCTCGTGTACCGCCGGCGCCTGGTACGACGCATAGGGAATCAACGGCCTCAGGTACTCCGGCGTCGGAACCACCTCCAGGCTCTCCCCCGGCGGCGGACTCACCAGCTCCCGCTCCAGCACGAACGCCTTCGCGCTCTCCACCGCATCCGCATACGCCTCGATCAACTCGTCCGCCGCCGGATGCTCGGACTTCAACCGCTCCGTGACCTCACGCCACCCACCACCCCCGTTCAACGACGCCGCCAGCGCATCCATCCGCGCCGCGGTCTCCTTCCGCAGCGCTTCCCCGAACGCGTATAGCTCGTCCGCCGTGTACGGCAGCCCGTGCGCGTACCGCACCTTCGCCTCGAACGCCTCGCGCCCCAGGGCGTACGTGCCATCCGCGACCGGCGCCAGCTCCTCCTCCAGCCACCGCACGTAGTCCACCAGCGCCGCCGACGCCGCCCGCCGCGCGTTCTCCCACCGCTCGAACTCCCGCTCGTCGTCCTCCAGCGCCCGACCCAGGTACAGCGGCAGCACCCGCTCCACGATCTCCAGCCCGCTCCGCGCCACCTCCGCCGCCGTCTCCACGAAGACCGGCGACACCGACCTCAGGTTCTCCCGGGATTCGCTCAACACCCGCGGCACCGCCGCCAGGCGCTCCGCGGCTCGCTTCGCCCGCTCCGCCGCCGGCGCATAATCCCGCACCGCCATCAGGTAGAGCGCGTTCAGCGGCACTTCCACGTAGTAGACCGGGTTCCGCCACAGCGTCCCCACATCCACCAGCTCGAGGAGCTCCCAGCGGAGCTGGTTCAACACCAGCTCCCGGTCCAGCGCCTCCCCCGCGTCCCGCACCCCGACCCGCTCGAACGCCCGCACATACTCACGATAATGCCGCGTACGCTCCGCGAGCGACGCGGCATCGTAACGGTCGAGCTCACCATCGTGGTCATGGATCCCGACGACCGTCGCATGGGTCGGGTTCTCACGCCACCAGAAGGCGAAAAACTCCTCGGTCAACCGTTCGAATTCGGTCATGTCCCGGTCTCGCCGGCCCGCGCGCACCGCAGCCCGTCCCGCCACGGCGCACGCTCAGTCCATCCCCTCGTACCACTCCGTCCGAACTACCAGTCCTCCGGTACTCCATGACCACCGACCCGCCCGGCTCCCCTTCCCCCCACTCGACTCGAGAATCCGTTCCGCCCAGGCGACGCCGCCGTGCGCCTCGACCCCTCACGCCTCCACCCGCGCCGGCACCGCGCCGTACTCCCGGCAGCACGCGTGGATCTCCTCCGCGGTCAGCACACGGTCCATCCGCTTCGCCAGATCGAAGATCCGCTGGCACAACCCTTCATCCTCCCGGTCGTAACCGTTCTCCGCGAGCCAGTGCTTGACGTTCGACATCCCGCTCACGTGGCTGATCTCGATCTCCTGCCGCCGCCCGAACAGGCTCGCCGGCACCCCGGAATACACCCGGTCCGCCAGCCAGTCGTCCCCCTTCGCCTTCGCCTTGATGATCGCCGCCGCGTGAACCCCCGTCCCCGTCCGGAACGCATCCGCCCCGAACACCGGATAGTTCACCGGGATCGGTACACCCGTCGCCCGCGACACCCGCTCGCAGTACTCCGGCAACTTCGACAGATCCCCGCTCCTGAGCCCCAGCAGCGTCAGGTTCACCAGCAACAGGTCCATCTCCGTGTTCCCCACCCGCTCCCCGATCCCCAACGCCGTGCCGTGCACCCGCGTCGCACCCGCCTCGATCGCCGCCAAGGTGTTCGCGATCGCCAGCCCCCGGTCCCGATGCCCGTGCCAGTCCACCCCCACATCCTCCCCCGTCGGCGCGACGATCTCCTCCAGCACGAACCTCACCAGCCGCCGTACCCCCTCCGGCGTCGCATGCCCCACCGTGTCCGCGATGCAGATCCGCCGCGCACCACACTCGATCGCCGTCGTGTACAGCCGCTTCAAGACCTCCGGCCTCGCCCGCGTCGTGTCCTCCGTCACGTACATCACCGGCAAACCCTCGGACACCGCGAACGTCACCGCTTCCTCCGTCGCCTTCAGCATCCGGTCCAGCGTCCACCCTTCCGCATACTGCCGGATCGGCGACGACCCGATGAACGTGCACGCCTCGATCGGAAGCCCCACCTCCTGCGAGATCCGCGCGATCGGCTCGATGTCCGCCCTCACCGTCCTCGCCGCGCAGTTCGCAGCGATCGGCAAACCCTGCGTCGCGATCTCCCGCGCCAGCGCCCGCACATCCGCCACCGCCCGCGGACCCGCTCCCGGCAACCCGATGTCCGCCGTGTCGATCCCGAGCTCCGCCATCAGATGCAGGATCTCCAGCTTCTCCTCGATCGCCGGATCCTTCACCGACGGGGACTGCAGCCCGTCCCGCAACGTCTCGTCATCCAGCTGGATTCGCGATGCGGAATTATTACACAATTCCACCGCATTCCAGTCATAGATAAGTTCCGATTCCTGCATCTTTCATCGCCTCGGCCGTACATCTGCCCGCTAACCGCAAGATGGTCCCCCGGTGTCGCTATTGTCAATGGACGCACGGTTCGCGACCTTGGGCGCGCTCCGGCGACCCCGGCCCCGGGCTCGCCCGCCGGCGCTGGCCTCAATCGTGATGGGACCATGACTGCGATCGATCGACTTCTGGCGGATCCGGCCGTGAGCGGCGCCCGCCGCATCCTCCACGACACCGACGCCCGCACGCTGGCCGATCAGCTCGAGCTGGTGCAGATCCCCGCCCCGGCCTTCGGCGAGGCGGAGCGCGGACGCCGTATGGCGGAACTCTTCCGGGAAGCGGGACTCACGGCCGTGTCCGTGGACGAGGTGGGGAACGTACTGGCGCGCCTGGAGCCCGCCGCCGAGCCGGACGCCCCACCATGCCTGATTTCCGCGCACCTGGATACCATCTTCCCCGAGGGCACCGACGTCACGGTGAAGTGGGACGGGGCGCGGTACTGCGCGCCCGGGATCGCGGACGATGCCCGGGGTCTCGCCGCGCTCGTCGCCATTGCCCGCGCCCTGACCACGGCCGGCGTACGGACCCGCGCGCCGCTGGTCTTCGTGGCGACGGTGGGTGAGGAGGGGATCGGCGACCTGCGCGGCGTGAAGCACCTCTTCTGCGACGGCTCGCCCTGGCGCCGCGCCGCGGCGTTCATCTCCCTCGACGGCACCGGCTGCCGCCGGATCGTGCACCGCGCCGTGGGTTCCCGCCGCTTCCGCATCCGCGTGACCGGCGTGGGCGGGCACTCCTGGGCGGACTGGGGGATCGCCAATCCGATCCACGCGCTCGGCCTCGCCATCGCGGAGCTCGCGAGCCTGCCGGTGCCCCGTGAGCCCCGCTCCGCGCTGACGGTGGCCCGGATCGCGGGCGGCACGAGCATCAACGCCATCCCGGAAGAGGCGTGGCTGGAGCTGGACCTCCGCAGCGAAGGCGTGGCCGCGCTGGAGGCGCTGGAAAGGGGCGCCCGTTCCGCCCTCCGGCGCGCGGTCCAGGCGTGCAACGCCCGCCGCCGGCGCGGCACTCCCCCGTTGTCCGTTTCGGTCGACGTCATCGGCGACCGCCCGTCCGGCCAGACGCCGGCCGCCTCGGCCATCGTCCGCGCGGCGATCGAGGCCACCCGCGCCATCGGGCACTCGCCGGAGCTGGTCGCCTCCTCGACGGACGCGAACGTCCCCATCGCCCTCGGCATACCGGCCATCACCCTGGGCGCCGGCGGAGAATCCGGCAGTACGCACACGCTGGAGGAGTGGTACTCGAACGAGTCCGGGCCGGAGGGCATCGAGCGGGCGCTCCTCACGGCCCTCGCCCTGGCCGGCCTGGGCTGATCACTGATCGCCGGATGGACGCGACGGCCGGCCGCGCGCACGCGGCCGGCCGTCCGTACTCTCTTGCGGTCGTCCCGGCTCCGATCCCCGGTCATCCCGGACGGGCGAGCGGCCGCTGCGCGGCCCCCAGCGGGCCGCTCCCGTCGATCCGGGGCCTCGTCGACCACGGCCGGCCCCTACGGTCAGCCGGAGCCCGGCGCGTCGCCAGCGGCGACCTCACCCGCCCACCACGGTCGAGTGGTCGACCAGACTCACGCTCCCGTCGATCCCCTCGATCCGGACATGGTCGCCGATCAGCGAGCCGTGCAGCCGGGACCCCACGATCGTCGTGTTCACCCCGATGATGCAGTCCCTGAGCACCGCCCGCCGGATCACCGAGCCCGAGCCGATGGTCACGTTCGGCCCGATCTCCACGTCCTCCAGCTCCACGCCCTCCTCGATCCGGACCGGCGGGTGGATCCGCACGCCCGTGCCCCCGTCCGGCAGGCGGGCCCGCCCCGCCTCCAGCAGGTGCCGGTTCGTATCGATCAGCGTCTCGAGCTGGCCGCAGTCGTACCAGCCCCGGACCTCCGCCGTCTGGATCTTCGCCCCACGGTCGATCATGTACTGGAACGCGTCCGTGATGTAGTACTCGCCGGACGGACCGGGCGTCTGCTCCAGCGTGTGGTTCACCCCCTCGAAGAAGAGCTTCCAGTCCCGGATGTAGTACAGACCGATGTTCGCGAGCTTCGAGACCGGTTCCTTCGGCTTCTCCACGATCCGCGTCATGTAGCCGTCGGAATCCGTGAGGATCACGCCGAAGCGCTGGTAGTCCTCCACCTCCTTCGCCCAGATCACCCCGGCCACGCCCTCCGGCAGGTCCGAGAGCACCGAGAGGTCCGCGTCGAAGACCGTGTCCACGAAGATGATGAGCACGTCCTCGTCGATGTACGGCTCGGCGAGCTTGACCGCGCCGGCGGTCCCGTTCTGGACCGGCTGCTCCACGAAGTGGGACCGCAGGTTCGGGTACGCCGACCGGACGTACGCCTCCACCGCCTCCTTCAGGTACCCCGTGATGAACACGACCTCTTCCACGCCGAGCTCGCCCAGCTCGTCCATGATGTAGCTCATGACGGGCTTGCCGCCCACGCGGAGCAGCGGCTTCGGCGTCACGTACGTGTGTGGCCGGAGGCGGGTCCCCTTCCCCGCCAGTGGGATCACGACCTTCACTCGCCTACCTCCTCACGGGATCAATGGCTTGATTTCGCCGGTCTCGACCGCGCTCCGGACGAACGGCACCGACGTCGTGTGGACGGCGACCTCGAGGGCCGCAGCGCAGATCGCGGAGAACACGTGGCCGCCGATCACGGTCGCGTCCGCCCGCGAGAACGTGCCGTGCACGTGGGCGTACGGCTCGCCGTCCAGCAGCGCGATGTTCCCCGTGATCCCGCAGACCTCGAGGACCTCGTGGACGATCTGGCGATCGTACGCGGCGCGTTCCGGGTCGTAGTGCCCGATCTCCAGCCGCTGCACGCTGCCGAGCCCGTGCAGCACCGCCCCGTCCACATCGTGATGGCGCGCGAACGCGATCAGGCTCGCAATCAGCTCGTCGCCGGGCGCCAGTGCAAGAAAGTATCCGAAAGACGTCTCATGACAATGCACGGGATGCGACCTCCCGGCGCCAGAGCGCGGCGAAGAATAGGGCGCCGCGAGCTCCCGAGTCAAACGCAAGGCACGGGCCGCACGTTGCCCGACGCCGCCTCGCGTTGCCAGCCGGATGGTCGTGTCGCTATCTATTCGAGAAAGGAGGAGCTGCCATGCGAAGCTTGCTCGTCGGGACGATCATCGCGCTGGCCCTGCCGACCCTCGCCGCGGCGCAGGACGCCCGGGAGGAGCGGCACACCATCACGGTCACGGCCTCGGGCACGATCACGCGGGAACCCGACCGCGCCACGATCCTGCTCGCGGTCGAGAGCTTCGCTGCCACCGCCCGCGAGGCCGCGGACTCCAACGCCACGCGCATGCAGGCCGTCATCGCCGCGCTCCGGCGGCTCGGCCTGACCCAGGAGCAGATCCGCACCCAGTCGTACGACCTGTACCCCGAGTACGACTACGACCGCCAGGGCGCCACGGGCGAGGAACGGCTGCGCGGCTACCGGGCACGGAACATGGTCCGCGTCACCCTGGATGACGTGGCCCGCGTCGGGCAGATCATCGACGGGGCGATCGCCGCCGGCGCGAACCGCGTCGCCGGGCTGAACTTCGAGCTGCGCGACCCGGCCGCCGCCCGCGCCGACGCGCTGCGCTCGGCCGTCGAGTCCGCCCGGATCGAGGCCGAAGCCATCGCCGCCGCCATCGGCCGCCCGCTCGGGCCCGTGATCTCCGTGAACACCGGCGGGCCGATCGCGATCCCGGTGCCCATGGCGAGCCGCATGGTGATGGACGCCGCCGTCAGCGCCGCGCCCACGCCCGTCGAGCCGGGCTCGCTCCAGGTCACCGCAACGGTCACCGTCATCTACCGGCTGGAGCCCCGGTGAGCCTCTGGATGCGCAGGTTCTGGTGCGGCCTCACCCGCAACGAGGCCGTCACCGCCCCGGACGCCTGGGATCCCCGGCTCCGGGGCCGGACCTACGCCATCCCGTTCGACCGCGTCTGGCGCGCCGCCACCTCCCTGGCGAGCGGCGGCCTCCGCGGATGGTCGCTGGTCAGCGCCGACGACTTCGAAGGCGAGATCCACGCCGCGTCCCGCGCCCGGCTTCGCGACCGCTATTACGACATCACCATCCGCATCACCCTGGACCAGGACGGGCAGACCCGGGTCGACGCCCGGGCCAGTTCCCGCACCGGGCGCGTGGACTTCGGCGCGAACGCCCGCCGCATCGGGCGCTTCTTCACCGCCCTGGACCGGGCGCTCGCGCAGGAGCCCGCGCAAGCCGGCGGATGGTCGGGAGCGACGTCGCCCTGAACCCCGCGCTCCCCGGCGAACCCCATGCGCATCATAGACTTCCACACCCACCCCTTCCGCCCGACCGACCTCGCGCCCGCTACCCTCGAATTCATCCGGCGCATCTCCCCCGCGGTCCAGACCCACGGCGACCGGCTCTCCGACCCGGCCTTCGCCGCCGAGCTGCTCCGCGCCGAGGGCGTGCGCCACGCCGTGCTCCTCCCCGAGCACTGCCCGGCCACGTCCGGCAACGTCCGCACCGAGACCGTGCTCCGCCTCGCCCGCGAGGTCCCGGGATTCTTCCTCCCCTTCGCGTCCGTCGACCCGAACACCGACCCGGACCCCGCCGCCCTGCTCCGCCGCTACGCCCAGGACGGGCCCATCTACGGGCTCAAGCTCTACCCGTCCTACCAGTTCTTCTATCCGAACGAGCGGCGACTCTACCCGATCTACGAGGTCTGCCAGGAGCTCGGCATCCCGGTCCTCTTCCACATCGGCAGCTCCGTCATCCCCGGCACCCGGCTCAAGTACTGCGACCCCATCCACCTCGACGACCTGGCCGTGGACTTCCCCGACCTGACCGTCGTCATGGCGCACGGCGGCCGGGGCTTCTGGTATGATGCGTGCGCGTTCCTCGCGAGCCACCACCCGAACTTCTATATCGACGTGACCGGACTCGTGCCTTCTCGCCTGCTCGAGCACTTCCCGAACCTGGAACGCATCGCCGACAAGGTCGTGTTCGGCAGCGACTGGCCCGCCATGCCGCGCAGCGTGGGGCACAACGCCCGCGCCATCGCCGCGCTCGGCCTCTCCGAGGACGCCCTCGACCGCATCCTGTACCGCAACGCGGCGCGCCTCCTGCGCCTCCCGGACGACCATGCCTGACGACGCCGGAACCGGCGCCGGCCGGACCACCGCGCCCACCCCAGCGACCGCCGGTCCCACCCTGCTCCTGGACGGCGCCCTGGTCCTCACCCTCGACGACGCGGGTACCGCCGGTCACCTCGCCGTCGCCGTGGCCGCCGGACGGATCGCCGCCGTGGGGGAGCCCGCCGCGCTCCGGGATCGCTTCCCCGACGCCGGGACCGTGGACTGCTCCGGGCGCATCCTGTTGCCCGGCCTCGTCAACACGCACCTCCACCCGGAGCTCCACGTGCTCAAGGGCGCGGTCGAGGAGCTGAACCTCCACGCCTGGGATGACGCGGAGCACTTCGACCACGCCCTCGTGACGCTCTCCTCCCCGGACGGCGCGTGGATGCAGCGCGCCGCGGTCCGGGCCGCCCTCGCGGACTGCCTCCTCTCCGGCACCACCTGCGTCTCCACCTACGGCGTCACGGTGGGATCCGACGACGTCGCCGCCGACGCCCTCGTCGCCCTCGGACTCCGCGGCTACGTCACCATCCGTGACGTCGAGTTCCGGCCCGTACCGGACAGCCCCGTCCCGCGGATCTTCCGCCTCCACGCCGAAGAGGCGCTCACCCCGGCGGAGCTCGAAGCGGCCGCCCGCGCCCACGCCGATGGCGCACGCATCGTCATGCACGCGGCCGAGACCGAGCACCGGATCCGCCTCGTGGTCGAGCGGTTCGGCGCCACCACGGTCCGGCTCCTCCACCGCTACGGCCTCCTCTCGCCCCGCATGCTCCTCTCCCACGCCATCTACGTCGACGAGGAGGAGCGCGCACTCATGGCCCAGCACGGCGTCCCCGTGCTCAGCTCGCCCACCGCCGAAATGAAGCTCTCGGACGGGATCGCGCCCATCGTCGACTACGTGGAACGCGGCGTGACCGTGGCCCTCGGCACAGATTGCGCCGTCTGCAACAACAGCAATGACCTGTTCCTGGAAATGCGCCAGCTCGGACTGGTCCAGAAACTGCGGTACGGCGCGGACGCCATGCCCGCGGAGCAGATCTTGCGCATCGCCACGCGCGGCGGGGCCCGCGCGCTCGGCGCGGATGGCGAGTTCGGGCAGATCGCCGAGGGTTTCGCCGCGGATCTCATCCTGGTGGACACGGCGAACCCGCGCATCCAGCCCCTGGTGCATCGCCCCGACTACTCGAACGTAGCGGCGAATCTCGTCTACGCCGCGACCGGCCAGGATGTGACGGACGTCATGGTCGCGGGTCGGTGGGTCGTCCGTCATCGGCGGCTGCTCACGGCGGATGCGGACGAGACCTGGGCCGAGCTCGCCCGCGCCGCCGAGGCCCTCTATGACCGGATATTCTGACCCGATGACCCCGAACCTCTCCAGCACGCCGCTCCCCGACCGCCTCCCCGTGATGCCGCTCCGTAGCACGATCGTCTTCCCCTCGGCGGTCATCGGCATGCAGATCGGGATGCGCCACACCCTCGAGATGCTGGCCGCGAACCCGGCGGACGTGCTCCTGGCCGCCGCCGTCATCGCGCCCGGCGGCCCCGACGACCCCATCGACCCCCAGGCCCTCGCCAAGGTCGGCGTGGCCGTCCGCATCTCCGACCGACTGAACCTCCCGGGCGGCACCGTGCAGGCCACCATCCAGGGCGTGCGCCGGATCCGCCTGACGGAGGTGACGGAGGGGGACGGCCTCGTGGCCCGGGTCGAGCCCGCCGCCGAGGTGCCCGTCCCGGACGACGTCGCCGAACCCCTCATCGCCCGCATCCTGACCGCCCTCGAGGCACTCGCCGGCGAGGTGGAGCGGATCCCCGGCGAGGTGCCGCGCATCCTCCGGATGAACGTGTCCGACCCCGGCCGCTTCGCGGACCTCGTCGCCACGCTCGCGAACTTCAGCGTCGCCGCCAAGGACGAGGTCGTCCAGAGGCTGGACGTCCGGGAACGCCTCGAGTACGTGCTCGGAGAGCTGGAGGGCCAGCTCCGGCGGGTCCGGCACGTGGAGGAGGCCGACGCCGCCGCCGAGCGGAAGGAGGCCGAATCCACCGCCACGCCCGCCGAACGGGCGGCCGAGATCCGCCAGCGCATCAAGATGCTCCAGGCCGAGCTCGGCGAGATCGACCCCGCCGAGCGCGAGGCCATCGAGCTCATGCGCAGGCTCGACGCCGCGGACCTCCCCGGCGCCGTCGCCTCCCGCGCCCGCGCCGAGATCGAACGGCTGCGGACCGTGCAGCCCACGTCCACGGAAGCGAGCGAGATCCGCAGCTACGTCGACTGGCTGTTCAACCTGCCGTGGAAGCGGCGAGCCACCGAGGGCCCCGCGTCCATCGACCTCGCCGCCGTGGAGCGCGCCATGGACGAGGCGCTGCTCGGCCTGGAGGAGCCCAAGGCCTATCTCCTCGATTACCTGGCCGTCGCCAGGCTGCGCGGCGACCTGCGCGGTCCGATCCCGTGCCTCGTCGGCCCCGCGGATGTCGGCAAGACCTCGCTCCTGGAAGCCTTCGCCCGCGGACTCCGCCGCCCCGTCGCCTACCTCGACCTCGGCGGCCGGGGCGAGTCGGCCCTGATCGGCACCCGCCGCACCCGCGCCGGCGCGCAGCCCGGCAAGATCATCGGCGCGCTCCGCGACGTCGGCGTCCGGGACGCCGTGCTCATCCTCGAGGAGATGGACGAGATCGGGCTCGGCAAGATCGACGGGGACCCGATCGAGGCGATGGAGGAAGTGCTCGCCTGGAACGGGCGCAGCGCCTTCGTCGACCGCTACATCGACCTCCCGTTCGACCTCTCCGAAACCCTCATCGTGGCCACCGCCCTGGACTTCTACCGCGTGCCCCGCAACCTCCGGGACTTGCTCGTCGAGATCCGCATCGCCGGGTACAC
This sequence comes from uncultured bacterium, assembly GCA_937907535.1. Lineage (GTDB taxonomy): Bacteria > Gemmatimonadota > Gemmatimonadetes > Longimicrobiales > RSA9 > CALCID01. Next base: position 35,470 of record CALCID010000005.1, read on the forward strand.
GCCCGAGGAGAAGGTCGAGATCGCCCGCGAACGGCTCCTCCCCCGGCTCATCGCCGAGCACGGTCTCGAGCCCGGCGACGTCGCCATCCCCGACCCCGAGCTCTTCTTCCTCGCTCGCGGCTATGCCCGCGACGCCGGCCTCGGCATGCTCTCCCGCTCCCTAGCCGCGCTCCTCCGCGCCCGCGCCCGCGCCAAGGCCCGCGGCGAGCTCGGGACCTGGACCTTCGACCGCGAGCGCATCGAGGAGGTCCTCGGCCTCCCCCGCTACGTCGCCACCACCGCCGAGAGCGCGCCCGAGGTCGGCGTCGTCGCCGGTCTCGCATGGACCGCGTCCGGCGGCGAGCTCATGTACATCGAGGCGCTCAAGATGCCCGGCTCGGGACGCCTCATCATCACCGGCCTGCTCGGGGACGTCATGCGGGAGTCCGTGAACGCGGCCTACTCCTGGGTCCGCAGCCGGGGCGAGTCCCTCGGGATCCCCGAGGAGGCGTTCCGGGACTACGACGTGCACGTCCACTTCCCGGTGGGTGCCATCCCGAAGGACGGGCCATCCGCCGGGATCGCCGTCACCCTCGCCGTCGCCTCCACCCTCTCGAACCGCCCGGTCCGCCACGACATTGCCATGACCGGCGAAGTCACCTTGCGGGGGAAGGTCCTGGAAGTCGGGGGGATCAAGGAGAAGGTGCTCGCCGCGTACCGCGCGGGGATCCGGGAGGTCATCCTGCCGCGCGGCAACGAGCGCGACCTGCGGGACGTGCCCCGGGACGTGCTCTCCCGGATCCATATCCACTACGTCCAGCGACTGGACGAGGTCCTCGCCCTGGCGCTGCTGGACGGGGCACTCGGAGAACGGGCCGCTTGAGCGCGGAGCCGGCGGCGCCTTGGCTGCGCCCCCGGGACCGACCCGCCCGCACCCGGTGGTCGCCCGGAGGTTTCGTCACGATGAACCGGCTCGACCGTCCGCGCAGGAGGGCGGACCGTGTGCAGCGGCGCACGCACGGCCGTACCGCCGGCAGCCACGCCCCGCCGCGGGTCGAGCGACCCGCCCGGCGACATGTTCCCATCAGTGGCGCTCTGTCGCGGCGACCAGCGGACCCGGTCGTCCGCGTGGCCGGGTGAACCGCGGGCCCGATAACCATCCAGCCAGGCCGCAGGAGCCGCGTCCCGGAGACCGCGAGACCGACAGGCCCACCTGCATCCATCGCCAACGCCCGTTCGGGGCGGTGAACCGGCACGGTCGTTCGCGGGAACCGGATGACCAGGGCCCGACTGTCGCCCGGCCATGGTCCCGGCGCCCCTCGGCGATCGGACTGCCGGGCCGCCTTCCACCCGTGGCCCCGGACCCAGGAGGGATCCGGCGCATTCATCCCCCCGCCGCACGACGCACGGAGCCCCGCCAGCCGCTGACCGAACGATGTGCGGCGGGGCCCCGGCAACCCTGCCGGAGCCCCGCCTCGCCTCCATGGATGCCCTTCGCGGAGTGAACCCCTCTTCAGTCGTCCGCCCCGGGCGCCTCCGCGTTCGCCGCCACCGGCTCGATCCGGATCGGATGGTCGATCGGGTGCGGCGTGAGATCCTCGCCCTCGCTCCGCGCCACGAACGCCGCCGCGGACAGGTCGCCGGTCACGTTCACCGCCGTCCGCATCATGTCCAGGATCCGGTCCACGCCCAGAATGAGCGCGATCCCCGCCTGGGCCTGCGCCCCGAGCCCGACCGTCTGGAGCACCATGACCAGCATGATGATCCCCGCGCTCGGCACGCCCGCCGCCCCGATGCTCGCCAGCGTCGCCGTGAGCACGATCGTCATCTGCTCGGCCAGGCCCAACGGCACACCGTAGATCTGGGCAATGAACATGACCGCGATCGCCTGGTACATCGCGGTCCCGTCCATGTTGATCGTGGCGCCCAGCGGCAGCACGAACGACGACACCTGCTTCGACACTCCGAGGTTCTCCTCGGCCGTCTCCATCGTCACCGGCAGCGTCGCGTTCGAGCTGGACGTGGAGAACGCCACCAGCGGCACCTCGGCAATGCGGCGATAGAAGTCCAGGGGGTTGAGCTTGGCCAGCACCCGGACCAGGATCCCGTACGTGCCGAACGCGTGCAGCAGCAGACCGCCGACCACGCACAGCGCGTACACGAGGAGCGAACGGAGCAGGTCCATCCCCGACGTGGAGACGACCCCGGCGATCAGGACGAACACCGCGTACGGCGCGAGCTTCATAATCCAGTCGATGATCACCATGACCGTGTCGTTCACGCCGTGGAAGAACGTGAGCACGGCCTTCCTGCGCTCGGTGTCGATCAGCGTGATCGCCGCGCCGAAGATGATCGCGAACACGATCAGGGGGAGGAGATCCGCGTCCGCCGCGGCCCGGATCGGATTCGACGGGATCATGCCCAGCAGCACGTCCCGGACTCCGGGCTTCTCCGCGGCCAGCGCCACCCGCCCGGCCGCCTCCCCCGCGAACGCCTCCGCCAGACTGTCCCGCGTGGCCTGGTCGATCCTCGAACCGGGGCGCACGATGCTCGAGATCACCAGCCCGATCGTCACCGCGATCGCCGTCGTGATCATGTAGTACGCGACCGTCTTCGCGCCGATGCGGCCGAGCTTGCTGATGTCTCCCAGCGAGGCGGTCCCGATGATCAGGCTCGCCACGACCAGCGGCACCACGACCATGGTGATCAGCCGGATGAACGCCGTGCCGACCGGCCCGATCGCGACCAGCAACGACTTCATCCACCCCACATCCGCAATGTTCGCGACGAGGCCCACCGCCACGCCGAGAATCAAGCCGATGAGGATCTTCGTATAGAGCTGCATGAGCACTCCTCTAGCTCGACCGCGGCCCGGGTCGAGTGCGGTCCACGAATGCTGCTTGGGATCGAACGCGCCGAAATTACCGGTGTGCCCCAGGGCACGCAACCGATTCGCACGGTCGTACACGCCGGCTTTCCGTCCGGTCCACTCGATTCCCGGGCCGCGAGATGCTAGGTTTTCTGCGGAGATCGCACTGCCGATGGAAGCACGATGAGACTGTTCGTCCTGATCCTGGCCCTGCTCCTCGTCGCGTGCGAGCGGTCCGGCCCGGGTGGAACCGCCGATGATCCCGGCCGGGACCCGGACCTCGCCCGGCCGGCGTCCTACGAGCGCCGCTTCGCCTTCGTGGCCGGCGCCCAGGCTGCGCCCATCGTCGCCTTCTACGACTTCGCCACCCTCTACGACGGCGTGCGGATCCTCCGAACCGCCCGCGGCTGGTTCCGGGAGGACCAGCGCTGGAACGCCTTCCTGAACGAGACCTGGGCCTCGGACCCCATCCGCGCACCGTGGCGGCTCGTCCCCCACGGCACGTTCCGGATCGTGGCAGGGGAGGACGAAGACGTCGATGTCCTGATCCAGCGCGGCGCGCAGAGCGAGACCCGGCTGGAAGCCGGCACGCCCCTCGCCGTGGCGAGCCCGGATCACGGCGTCCAGCTCGGTCTCCGCCTCGCGGAGCTGCAGGTCGGCGCCGAACGATTCGCCGGCGCCGTGCTCGATGCACAGATCGCCCGCGTGCCCGCGCCCGAGCACCGGCTCCGGGCGCCGGACCCGGCCACGGCCACGGCCGGGCCGGAAACCGTCGTAGCCGCGAACGGTGCCGACGACTCGACGGCCGTCCACGAGCCCTTCGCCGAGCTCTTCGTGACGGACGGCGCGCGGCTCTATCTCGCCGTGTCCCGCTCGCCCGTCGGCGAATCGTACCTGTGGATCAGGGACGACAGCGTGGAGCACACGCTGGAGGGTGGGACCGTGGTTTCCGCCGGCCGGGCTGGCCGCTGGCGCATCGTCGCACCCCGCGAGGACCTGACCGGTGAGCTCGAATCCCTCGGCCCGGCCCTCAACCCCGCGGATGTCGGTCCGTTCGCCGGCCTTGCCGAGGTCTTCCTGGTCCGCGGCTCGGTTCAGCTCGCAACCGAGCGGTTCCCCGTCTTCGGCCTCCTCTGGCGGTCCCGAGATTGATCACCGAGCTCGTCCAGGCCGCCCTGACCGTACTCTTCGGGTCGCTCGCCGGAGGGATCACCAACTCGGTGGCCATCTGGATGCTCTTCCATCCGTACCACCCGCCCGCCCTCTTCGGGCGCCGGTTGACCTTCCTCCAAGGGGCGATCCCCAAGAACAAGGCGCGCCTCGCCGCCGCGATCGGCAGGACCGTGGGCACGAAGCTGCTCACGCCCGAGGACCTGGCCCGGGCCGTGGACCAGCCGGCGTTCCGAGAGGCCTTCGACAGCCAGCTCCAGCGGTTCCTGGCGGATCTCCTGAACCGCGAGCGAGGTTCTCTCATGGAGGAGCTGCCCGCCGCCCTCGCTGTGGAGCTGCGCGCGCTACTCGACGACGCGGCGGCCGCCCTCCTCGTCCGCTTCGACGCCTACCTCGCGTCCGACGAGTTCCGCGATGCCGCTCGCCGCTGGGCCGAGCGGCTCGCCGATGAGCTCCGCGACCAGCCCCTCGGCGACCTGCTCACCCCGGAGCGCGAAGCCGCCTTCGCCGCCGCCGCCGAGCGCTGGATCGAAGAGCTGGTGACCGGCCAGGAGTTCGAAAACGCGGTCCACGACTACCTGGACCGCACCGCCGAGAAGCTCCTCCAGCCCGAGCGCACGTTCCAGGACCTGGTCCCGGCCGGGCTCGTGTCCGCCGTCGAGCGCGCCATCGCCGGCTACCTGCCCATCGCCCTCGAACGGCTCGGCGGGCTGCTCGAGGATCCCGCCGCCAGGGACCGTGTCGAACGGATCCTCCATGAACTCTTCGACCGGTTCATGAAGGACCTCCGGTTCCACCAGCGGCTCGTCGCATCCCTCCTGATCACGCCGGATACCATCGACCGCGTGATCCTGGCCATCCAGGCCGAGGGCGCGAACAAGATCTCGGAGCTCCTCCATGATCCCGCGGTCCGGGACGCCATGGCCCGGGGCGTGAACGACGCCATCGTCGACTTCCTCCGCCGGCCCGTGACCTCCGTCCTCGGCCGCGCCGGCGATCCCACGGTGGAGGAAGCCAAGGAGACCATCGCCGGCTGGGGACTCTCCCTGGCGCGCGATCCCCAGACCCGTGCGTTCATCGTCGAAAAGCTCCAGGCCACGCTGCGCTCCGCCGAGCGCCGGACCTGGGGCGACCTCTTCGGCCGCGTGCCCCCGGACAGGATCGCCGATGCCATCACCGCCGCGGCCCGCAGCGAACATGCGCGCGCCGTCTACAAGGACGCCGCGGCCCGGCTCATCACCACGATCCTCGAGATCCCCATCGGCCGATTGACCGACGTTCTCCCGCCGGACGCCGCGGCGAGGATCCAGGCGGCCGTCGCGGACCCGCTCTGGACCTGGATCCACGAGCAGATCCCGCCCATCGCGCAGCGCGTGGACATCGCTCGGCGCGTCGAAACGAAGATTCTCGATTATCCGCTGGATCAGTTGGAAGCGTTGATTCGGGGGGTGACGGAACGCGAGCTGCGGCTCATCGTCCGCCTGGGCTACGTGCTGGGCGCAATGATCGGCCTCATCTCCGCCCTCCTCAATCTCATCATGCGCTGACCGGAGCCGCGGCCTACCTGCGCCGCCACGCCCGGCACCGGTCGGGCGCCGGGCCCCTCAACCGCCCGGCAGGGGTTCTCCGGCCTCGAACGCCAGGATCCGGGCCCGCACGTCTTCGGGGACCGGGATCGAGCGCCCGGCCCCGTAATCGTACATGACCTGCACCGTGCGCCCCTCCGCCACGAGCTCACCCGCCTCCGTACGCGCCTCGTACTCCATGGTCAGACTCTTCGTCCCGATCTGCGCCGTCCGGAGCCGGACCGAAATACGGCACGGGTAGCGGATCCGGGCGTGGTAGCGGACCGTCGCCTCGGCCATGATGTAGTCGATGTCCTCCACCCTCGCCCGCCCCGCCACCTCCCGCCAGTACGCCGCGCGCGCCTCCTCGAAGAAGATCAGCGGAAGCGAGTGGTGCGCGTGGCCCATCACGTCCAGGTCACGGAACCGCACCTCGACGTGGTGAACGAAGCGGAAAGGCGTTTCGCCCATCGGCCGCGTCCGGCCCGTGCTACTCCCGGTTCGCCGGCGCCTGGATCACGCCGCACGCGATCCGCTCGCCCGAGTTTCCCGACGGATGCGTGTAATAGTCGTCCGCGTCCGCATGCAGGACGAGCGCCGTGCCGCCCTCCCGCAGGAGCGAATTCGGCCCCGGCCCGAGCGTCACGTACGGGTTGAGCGGCGAGTTCCTCCCCGCCCCGTCCGGCTGCACCACGATGTTCGGCAGATCGCCCGCGTGCGGCCCGTTCGGGTTCTCGATCCCGTGCCGCGTCCCCAGCGGATCGAAATGCGCGCCCGCCGTCTCGAAACCCGGCGGATCGCACTTCCCCGTCTCGTGAATGTGGATCCCCCGGCGCCCGGGCGTGAGCCCCGCGACCTCGATCGTGATCCGGACCCCGTGCCCCTCCTCCATGAGCACGGCCGTCCCGACCCGGTTCCCGTCCCGTCCGATGAGTTCGACCCGGACCGGGGGCGGTCCCTCGCTCCCCGCCGTGTTGCGGGGTTGGGAATTCGCCGATTCGCACGCCGCGGCAGCGAGCACCAGCAGCATCACCGACCCGCGCCTGATCAAGGTCATGATTCGCCTCCGTTGGCAAACGATCCGCCGTACGCCCCTCGCGGACGAGTCCGGATCACCATGCAAAGGAATCAACCGGCGGGGAGCCGCCCCCGCCCACCCCCGGCAGCCAGCAGGGCGCCCGCCGCCAGCACGAGCAGCCCCGCGCCCACGAGGTAGACCCCCGGGAAGAACGCGCCCGGAACGAGGATCCCGGCGAAGACCAGAACCATCCCGAGCCCGGTCAGCAGGATCCCCGCCAGCACCACCAGCTCCGCCCGGCTCATCTCCGCGGCTGCCGCTGCGGCGGACGGATCCAGTTCACCGGCGTGAACGGCTGCTTCCGCTGCCTGCGCATCCCCGGCGGGAGTACACGGTCCTGCTTACCGAAGGGCAGGCCCGGCCAGCCGAGACCAATGTAGATCCCGACCGCCAGGGCACCGATCATTCCCAGAATCATTCCCATGGTCAGCTCGACTCCTCCAGAGTACCGGGGTGAAGCCGATCACCGGCACGGGCGCGCTCGCGCGGCACCGGCGGCAGCGTGCGCAGCACGCCGAGCACGTAGGCGTGCAGCTCGTCGTTCGACGCCACGATCCCGTACACGTACGGGTCCGCGCGGTTGTAGCGCAACTCCCGGCCATCCAGGTCCGTGGCCCGGCCGCCCGCTTCTTCCACGAGCAACCCGCCGGCGCACACGTCCCATTCGCTCTTCGGACCGCGGCTCACGAACACGTCCCCGCTCCCCGCCGCCACCCGCGCCAGCTTGTACGCCGTGCTCCCTGTCGGCCGGAGCTGCCACTCCCGGGCGAACGGCTCCAGCTCGCCCGCAGCGATCTCGCTCCGCGACGCGAGCAGCACCGGCGGGTCGGTCCTGGATGCCCGCCCCACCTCCAGCCGATGCGCCGGCCCGTCCCACGGGCTCCGCGCGTACGCGCCTTCATCCCGTACCGCCCAGAATACTTCATCCATGGCGGGGTTGTAAACCACGCCCGCCACCATCCGCCCCTCCTCCGCAAGCCCCACGGAGATGGCGAACTCCGGCAATCCCGCAATGAAGCTCCGCGTACCGTCGATCGGGTCGACGATCCATACCCGGCGTCGCTCCAGACGGTCCGGCCGGTCCCGGCTCTCCTCCGACAGCCAGCCGTACCCCGGCCGCTCTCCGACCAGCATCCGGTGCAGGATCCGGTTGGCGTCCAGATCCGCTTCCGTGAGCGGCTGCCCCGGCGACTTCTCCGTCACCACCTGGTCCTGCCCGAAGCGCCGCATCACCGCCGCCCCGGCTTCCCGCACCGCCGCCAGCGCCAGTTCTAGATCCGCAAACAGCGATTCCCTCACAGCCACCATCCAGCTCCCACCGCCGCTCCGGCACCCTCGGACCGACGGCTCACAACGCCTCCACCCGCCGCATCGCCACCCTCAGCGGCACCACCGTGCCGAGCCCCGCCAGCCCGAACGCCCCGGCGATCCCCGCCACCACCCGCCCGATCGCCCCGCCATCCAGCGGCATGTCCAGCGCCCGCGCCCGGAGCACCGCGTACACCGGCCACGCCTCCAGCATGATCACCACGGCCAGGAACCCGATCGCCGTCATCATGAAGAGCAGCCCCCCGAATCCGGTCGGGATCTGAGCCGCGTTCTCCGTGTCGAACCGCGGGAACACCGCCCCGTACGCCAGCGCCATCGCCGCCATCGCCAGCGTCAGCACCACCACCGTGGCCAGCGAGAGCGCCATCATGAACGGGCCCACCTGCAGGATTACGTTCGTGGCCACCGTCAGCGCCAGCGCCACCACCAGGAGCGGCACCACGCCCACCCAGTACTTGCACCAGACCAGCGTCCGGAGCCGCAGCGGCGAAGAGCGGAGCATCCAGAGCGTGCGGCCCTCCAGGCTCACCGCGGGAAATATGAACCTCGCCGCGATCGCCGCCAGCACGAATCCCGTCAAGCCCAGATTCAGGAACGATACCACGTTCACCAGGAAGAAGCCAACCTCCTCCCCCGTGCGCAGCGGCAGCACCTTCACGTTGTAGGTATACACCGCGACCAGCACCGCCAGCAGCAGGAGCTGGGACCACTGCGTCGTGTCCCGGAAGAAGGTCCGCACGTCCTTCGCCATGATCACCCGCACGTGGTCCGGCAGCTTGCGCAGCGCCCGGTCCAGGATGCGCCACCGCCTCGAACCGCCCTCCCGCAGCTCCGCCCCCTCCTGCGCCCGGCTGAACCCCGGAACGTAGAGCCGGGCATGCATCCACGCGCCTCCGGCCAGCATCGCCCCCGCCGTGGTCGCCAGCAGGAACAGCGGGAACAGGTCCCCGGAAACCCCCGGCGCGTCCAGCGTGCTCATGATCGCCCGCGCCGCCCACTCGCTCGGCAGCCACACCGACTGCGGCGTATTCAGCGACGCCACGAACTCCGCCAGGTTGCGGAACCCTTCCGGGCTGGTCAGCCGCTCCGGCTTCAGCAGCCGGAGCAGCACCACCGCGGCGGTCACGACGAACAGACCGAGGAGCGCCAGAAGGTCCCGCGCCCGGCGCGCCGGGAACACGTTCACCAGGATCAGCGTGATCATGGAGCCGAGCACCGCCGGCAGGACCAGCAGCGCCGCTGTGGCCGCCAGCGCCACCGCAACGTACTCCCACCCGCCGTCGTACACCCAGCCGTACGCGATCAGCACCGGCACCAGCAGCAGCACGACCATCCACGACGAGTGGGCGAGCGTCTCGATCAGCCGCGCGCCGTACAGCTTCACCGTGTCGACCGGTGCGGCCATGAGCAGCTCCAGGTCCCGCGCCAGGTAGAACGACGACAGCGCCGTGATCACGTTCGACAACAGGAGGATCGAGAGGAACACGAGGAGCAGCAGGCCCAGCAGCTTCGCGGCCAGCAGATCCCCGATCCCGGGCGTGCTCCGGAAGTAGTCCAGCAGTCGGTGGATCACCCCGTACAGCAGCGCCCAGAACGCAAGCCCCACGAACCCCAGGATCACCGCGCGCCCGATGCTGCTCGCCTGCCCCGCACGCCGCCGCGCGAGCCGCACCTTCACCCCGAGCAACACGCCCATACCGGCGTCCACCACGGCGGGCCGCGCTCCACCGGTCGTCGACGCCCCGCCCATCATGCCAGCCCCGGCCCGGGACGCAGCGCCTCGATGAGCTCCGCCACGCCCTCCGCTTCCGTGAGCTTCAGGAAGATCTCCTCCAGTCCCGCCGTACCGGCGGCCGCCTCCCGGCGCAGCTCCTCCATCGTGCCCACCGCCCGGATCCGCCCCTCGTGCAGGATCGCGATCCGGTCGCACAGCGCCTCCGCGACCTCCAGCGTGTGCGTGGACAGGAACACCGTCCCGCCCCGGTCCACGAACGCCCGCAACAGATCCTTGATCAGCCGAGCCCCCTTCGGGTCCAGCCCCACCATCGGCTCGTCCACCACGATCACCTCCGGCCGGTGCACCAGCGCCGCGGCGATCAGGAGCTTCTGCCGCATCCCGTGGCTGTAGCTCTCGATCACCGTGTGCTTCCACCGGTCCAGCTCGAAGAGCTCCAGCAGCTCGTCCGCGCGCTTCTCGGACTCGGCGCCGTTCTGGTTCCACAGCCCGGTCACGAACCGCAGGAACTCCGCGCCCGTCAGCTTCTCGTACAGGAACGGCCGGTCCGGGATGTACCCCAGCAGCCGCTTCGCCGCCAGCGGCTCCCGCGCCATGTCGTGCCCCCCGACCAGCACCCGGCCCGACGTGGGCTGGAGCACGCCGGCGACCATCCGGATCGTCGTCGTCTTCCCCGCCCCGTTCGGGCCCAGGAACCCGAAGAGCTCGCCGCGCTTCACGTGCAGATCGGTCGGGTGCACCGCCGTGAACGCGCCGTATCGCTTCGTCACACCCTCCAGCCGGATCATTGCACCTCCAGCCGCAGTCTGCCCATGAGTCGCACCAGTTCCACCTGCCGCGCCAGCCCGCCCACGACGAACCGCAAGTGCGCCGCGTCCGCCGGGAACTGCCCCAACGTCGGGTCCACCGCCACCCATTCGCCGAGCCAGACCTCCGGCCAGGCATGGTAGTAGAAGCGCCCGTTCAGGTAGACCAGCCCCGTCGCGGTCCGGGCCGGCAGCCCCAGCGCCCGCGCCAGCGCCACGTACAGGATCGTGTGCTCGTTGCAGTCGCCCCGGCGGGTCTCGAGCACCTGCACCGCGCTCGGCACGCTCGGCACCAGCTCCTTGGACACGCTCCGGTACACCCACTCGTTCAGTTTCCGGGCGACGCCGACCGGATCCGTCTCCCCGCCCGCGACCACCTTCGCGGCCTCCACGATCCTCGGATCCGTCGCCTGGATCAGCGGCGTGGCCTCCAGCTCGCTCGCCGGCTCGCCTCCACCCCGGTACGGCAGCGTGTAACCGGCTGCGAGGCCCGCCACGTCCTCCCGAACAATGACCAGCGTGTCCCCCCGCAGCGTCTGACGGCCGCCCGCCAGATCGAACCCCTCCAGATCCACATCGGCGAGCCGCACCACGAGCTGCGACGTCTCGCCCATACCCGACAACGGCAGATTGCTCGCGATCGCCGTGGACTCGATGATCGGGCCGTAGCCTTCCGCCAGCCCGGGCTCCGACCGCGTACGCGCCAGCTCCTGCTGCGCCAGCTCGTACTCCGTCCGCTCCACCACGAACCCGATCGGACTCTCCGCCTTCACCAGCCGGCCATCCGGGTCCACCCAGCTCGAGACCTTGATCCCGCCGTACGACTCCTCGATCCGCCAGACCGGAACCGTGTCGTACCGCGCAGGAATCCATTCCCGCCGCGCGGCGTCCAAATCCACGCTGTCCGGCACCAGGAGCCGGTCCCGCTCACCGACCCGGAGCATGACCTCCCGCGTGGCCAGCAACGAGGGGTCGAAGATCGCCAGCCGGTGCTCCCGCCCCGTCTCCAGACCGCCGGCCGCCGCGAGCCTGAGCGGCGCCAGCGCCGCCAGCAGCGCGCCGGATCCCGCGTCGACCTCGCTCCGCTCCGTCTTCCCGCCGGTCCGGATCTCCAGGTCGAGCGTAGTGCCGTCACGCACCGTCCCGCGCACCCCGAACTGGCTCCCCGCCGACGTGAGATCGAACGCGAACCGCCGGACATCCAGCGCCGGGCCGAGCTCCGCCGTCGTCGACATCACCGCCCGCTCCACCTTCCCCATCGCCGGCAGGTCCAGCACAAGCCGCTCCTCCAGCACGAATCCCCCCGGAACCGTGTCCAGCCGGGACGTCGCCAGCCCGATCGTCCGCCCGTCCAGCCGTACCGCGTAGAAGTACGTCGCCGGGTCCAGCCGACGGGTCGCCTCGGCAAGACGCGTCTCCAGCGGCTTGAAATACTCCCGCCGCACATGCTCGCCCACGGCGCCGAACCATAGCACGAACGCGCCGATGGCAAGCAATCGCCTGCCCGGTATCCCGAACATGCTCCCTGTTGTTATCGGTTGATGTCGACGACTGGTAACCGAGTCCGGCCCGAGGTGGGGAGAGTCTATGGGATGGCCTCGAGAAGCCGCTCGAACGCGAGCCGCTCGTACTCGTTTTCCACTACGATCACCACGCGCGCCGGATGCTCCGAGCCGCCCATGTGCTCCCGGAGCACCGGCACCATGATCTCCGCGGCATGCTCCGTATCGAGATTCCCCGCGCCCGTCCCGAGCGGCGGCATCGCGACGCTCTCCACCGCCCACTCCGACAGGCGCCTGAGCCCGTTCACCAATCCACGACGTACGATCGCCGGCGTCACCGGCTCCTCTCGCGAGCGCACCGCCACGTGCACCAGGTACTGGGCCTGCAGATCGCCCGCGCCCGTGATCACCGCCGAGCCGACGAGCAGCTCACCGAGGCGGGAGCACTGCTCCAGGACCGCCGGGCCGGCCGCCAGCTCCAGCCGGCGACTCGCCGACGTCACCGCGGCCCAGTCCGCGCTGACCGGCCGCAGGATCGCCATCTCCGCCGCGGACGCCAGCTCGCCGATCCGAACCTCGATCACCCCCGCGCGACCTCCCGCGCCTTGCGGAACATCGCCTCCGCCTGCTGCGGCAGACGCTTCTTGTCGTACAGGATGCCCATGGTGTAGTACGCCCGCGCGTTGGTCGGATCGAGCTGTACCGCCCGCGCCAGCATCTCCAGCGCCTCATCCACCCGCCCGAGCTGGTTCAGCGACTCGCCTCGATAAAAATGTGCGGCCGCGTGATCCGGATCCAGCTCGATCGTCCGGCGCAGCTCGACCTCCGCCGGACCGTAGAGACCGCGCTTGAAATGCAGAATCCCAACCGTCGCATGCACATCCGCACGGTTCGGATCCAGGCGCTGCGCTCGCCGGAGCTCCCGCTCCGCCTGCTCGAACCGTCCGAGCGCGGCAAGGACCATGCCCAGGCGGGCAAGGATGTCCACGTTCTCCGGCTCCGCCGCGCGCGCAGCCTCGTACTGCTCCAGCGCCTGGTAGTTGTCCCCCCGCCGTTCGTAGATCTGGCCGAGCAACAGGCGCACTTGCACGTTGCCGGGGTCGTCCAGTAGGAGATCGCTGCAGAGCGACGCCGCACCGTCCAGGTCCCCCGCCTGGAACCGCGCCTTCGCCTCCTCCAGCCGATCGCCTTCGCTCGCCACGATGTGCGGCTCTCCGCCGCTGGTGGGCGGCTCCTTCGACCCACCATCGTTCAATACTCGGGCTGACGTGCCCATCGGCATTCCAACCTCCAGGACCGCGCCGGGCACGGCCGGCGCTTCCACCGTGTCCGCTCCGTCCTCCACTCGCACGGCCGCCCCGTCGACGACCGTGACGGGTTCTACCTTCTCCTCCCCACCACCCGCCACCCGGATCCCCACCTCCAGCTCCACCCCCTCGATCCCATCCCAAAGCGTCGGCTCACGCTCCATGAACACGCCCGACCCCGGTGATCTCGTCCGGGCAGGAGATGGTCCCGTTACGTCTCGAGGGGCCGGCTCTTCCGATCGCCGCTCCGGTTCGGTCGCCTCCGGGCTGCCCGACCCGGCATTACCCCGCATCGGGTCCGTCGATTCCTCCGGGCGCCGCCGCTTCCGCTTCCTCGCCATGACCCGTCATCCCTCGCCATCTCGCGTGGACACGCACCCGAACACCCAGGCCAGATACGGTCCGTGGCCCGCCTCCACCGGCAGGACCAGGACCTCCGGGACCTCATAGGGATGCAGGGCCGGTACACGCTCCAGCAGCGCCGGCACCGCCGAGGCCGTGGTCTTCAGCACGATCAGGACCTCGCTGTCCCGCTCGATCCGCCCCCGCCAGCGATAGATCGAGACCAGCCCCGGAACCAGGTTCCCGCACGCCGCCAGCCCCTCCTCCACCAGCGCCCGGACCAGATCCTCGGCCACCTTCTCGTCCGGCGCGGTCACCAGTACGACCCGTACCCCCGTGTCCACGCTCATGGCCTCACTCCACCGCGACCCGCTCGCCCTCCGCGTAGAGCGACTCGATCACGTCCCGGTACCGCTCCTCGATCACCCGCCGCTTCACCTTCAGCGTGGGCGTCAACTCGCCGCCGCCAATGCTGAACTCGTCCTCGAGGATCGCGAGCTTCTTCGGCATCTCGAAGCGCGCCAGGCCCTTCAACTGCGCGAAGACGTCCGCCTCGACCATCTGGCGCACCCGCGCATCCCGCACCAGGCTGCGCCGGTCCGCCGCCGCCACCCCCGCCTCCGCCGCCGCGGCCTCCAGCACCGCGAAGTCCGGCGCGATCAGGAGCACCGGGTACGGCCGACGGTCGCCGATCATCACCGCTTCCGCCACGAACCGGCTCAGCTTCGCAAGATTCTCGATCGGGGCCGGCGCCACGTTCTTCCCGCCGGCCGTCACGACCAGATCCTTCTTCCGGTCCGTGATCCGCAGGTACCCATCCGCGTCGATCTCGCCCACATCACCCGTGTGGAACCACCCGTCTTCCTCCAGCGCCTCCCGCGTCTCCTCCGGCATGTTGTAGTACCCCGCCATGACCTGCGGGCCGCGCACCAGGACCTCCCCGTCCTCCGCGATCATGACCTCCGTGCCCGGCACCGGCTTCCCCACCGTCCCGATCCGGAACGCGCTCGGCGTGTTCACCGCGATCACCGGCGACGTCTCCGTCAGCCCGTACCCCTCCAGGATCATGATCCCCGCCGAGTAGAAGAAACGCGCGATGTCCGGGTTCAGCGGCGCCCCGCCGCTGATGAAGAACCGGATGCGCCCACCGGTCCGTTCCCGGAGCTTCGCGAACACCAGCCGGTCCGCGATCCCATAGCGGATGCGCGTCCACAGATCCGGTTCGCGCCCCCCCAGCTTCGCGTCCACCCACCGCTCCCCCACCGTCCGCGCCCACAGCACGAGACGCCGCCGCAACCCGGTCGCCGCCATCACCCGCGCGTGGATCTTCTCGTACAGCCGCGGCACCGACGGCACGATCGTCGGGCGCACCTCCAGCAGATTCTGCGGCACCGCCTCGATCGACTCCGCATACGCGATCGTGCACCCCGACGAGAAGAGCATGTACGCGGCGAGGCGCTCGAAAATGTGGGAGAGCGGGAGGAGGCTCAGCGCTACGTCGTTCGCCGTGACCTTGAGGATCCGCTGCGTCGCCTGGACGTTCGAATACAGGTTGTTGTGCGTGAGCATCACGCCCTTCGGCCGGCCGGTCGTGCCCGACGTGTACAGCATCGTGGCCAGATCGTCCGGCGTCGCCGCGAGCGCCCGCTCCCGGAATCCCTCTCCTCTGCCGGCCGCCAGCTCCTCCTCTCCCAGCTCCAGCACCCGCGACAGCGCCAGGACCGACCCGTCCTCCGCCCCGACCTCCTCGAACGTGATGATCCACTCCAGATCCGGCAGCTCGGCCCGGATCTCCCGGATCTTCGCGAGCTGCTCCGCCGTCGACACGAAAATCAGCCGCGAGCCGGAGTCCTTCAGCAGGAACGTGATCTGGTTCGCCGGCAGCGTGGCGTAGATGGGCACGACCACCACGCCCGCGCACTGGCACGCGTAGTCCGCCATCGCCCACTCCGGGCGGTTCTCGGACAACAGCGCCGCCCGGTCGCCCCGCGCAAGGCCGAGCCGCTCCAGCGCCAGCGCCAGGCGCGTGACGTCCGCCTCGAACTGCGCGTGCGAGATGGACCGCCACTCCCCGCCCGCCTTGTAGCGCAGCGCATCCGCCTTGCCGTATCGGTCTACCGCGTCGAAGAAGAGCTGGACCAGCGTACCGCGCGGGAGGTCAGCCGGGTTCGCAGCATAGCCGCGGGTCCCGGGTCGATTCGCCATCCGAGTCCCTCCGGGTTCGTGGGATCACCGGCGGCCGGTCGCTCACGCGAGGACGATCTCGGACTCGATCTCCACGTCCGGCCGCAGGGTGTGGAGCACGCTACAGTACTTCTCGTGCGAAAGCGCCACTGCCCGCCGTACCTTCGCCTCATCATCGGCGGACACGCCCCTCGTCTCGTACACCAGCCGTACCCGCGTCAGCCGCCGCGGCGGCTCCGGCGCCCGGTCCGCTTCCACCGCCACGTGGAGCGCCTCCAGCGGGACCCGCATCTTCCGCAGAATGTCCACCACGTCCACGGCGGAACACCCCGCGATCCCCGCCACCAGCAGCTGGACCGGCGTCGGCCCCTCACGCCCGTTCCCGTCGACAACGACGGCGGGCCCACCGACCGCGCCCGCCGTAAACGTCAGGTCCGTCCCCAACCACCGGACCGCGACTCGTACGTCCGCCATCAGGTCAGCTCACCCCCGGCCAATGCCGCCTCGAGCTCGCTCAGCGTCTGGCGCGCGTGCACGATGTGGCGCTCCACGTCCGGCCCCTTCGGCGGAGACTCCAGGAACGCCCGCAAGTGCTCCATCGCTTCCGCGTGCCGACCCTCGTGCAGCAACAGGAACGCGATCCCGTAATGCGCGCCCGCAGCCTTCGGATCCCGTTCCAGCGCCTGCCTGTACGTCTTGACCGCCTCCGTCGTCAGCCCGATGCGCGTCTGGGCGACCGCGATCTGCTGGAGAATCGTCACGTCGTCCGGGGACTCCCGCAAGGCGAGCCGAAGCGACGTCAGCGCCTCGTGGTAGTTGCCGGCCGCCATGAGCTCCACACCCTCGCGGTAGTAGTCCACCCTCTCTTCGGGCGTGCCGAACAGTTTCTTCCAGAATCCCATAGGCAAGCGAACGGAGGCGGGACCTGACCGAGCTGCGCCGCTGTCTGTAATTCGCTTCGCAAGATAGGACCGCGGCCGGGAACGCGCAATCGCACCACCGGCGCCGATCCGCGAGCCGCCGCGACGGCTCCGGCTGCCGGTCACCCCGCTCGACCGCGTGGGCCCCGGCCAGCCCGAGCGGCGCTCCCGCCCCCCGGCAATCGGGCTCGCCGGCGCCGTGGGGGTGGAACGCACGCGACGGAGCCGGATACCGCCACGTCACCCGAGGCCACCCGGTTCACACCGCGACGCCCCGAGCGGCCACGATCGCGCCGTCCCCCTCGACGAGCACGTGCAACCCGGCTGCGGCCAGCCGCTCCCGCGAATCCGCCGGCGCGGGGTCCAGCACCAGCCTCCCGGTCGGGGCGAGCACCCGGACCGCCTCGCCCAGCAGTGCGGCCGCGGTTCCCCCGGTCAGCGCCACCGCCAGGATCGACCGGTCGTAGAACGGCAACGCTGCTCCACTCGCCACGCGGCTCACCCCCGCCTCCTCCACCCCTCCCCCGACCCAGTCGCCGAGCGCGATCACTTCCAGCCCCTCGATCGCCCCCGCGATCCAGCCCGCCGCGCCCACCCCGGGCCCCGCGATCAACGTGAAGCCAGGTCCTTCCGTGACCCCCATGAGCGCCGCGAGCCGCCAGGCATACGCCTCGCTCCCGGACGCCTCGTCCGTCGCCTCCCCCACCCCATCGCTCGCCCCCGCGCGCAGGTCCGCCACGCCGCCCCGAACCGGGTACCGCTCCCGACAGTTCGGGCAGCCCAGCCACCCATCGAGGACGCGCCTCGACTCCATCCGGTCCGCCACCAGGATCAGCCCGTACCCGGGCCCGCACCGCGGACACGTCAGTATGTCCGTCAACAGGATGTTCATCCCGGCTCCGATCGTCCACGAACCCACCACGGGCCGGCCCGCACGCCATGCCCGCCAACGCTCGAACGTACCCCGCAACGCCCGGGAGATTCCCGGGCCGCGGCGCGGCCGGCTTCGCCTCCCTCCCCCGCCAACGCCCGTCGCCCGCTCCGACAGCGCCGACGACCGCATCCCTGACCGACGCTACCGTCCGCGTGGGGCCCCTCCCGCGCGGAACGAACCCGCGCCCAACGGGCCCGGAACCTTCCCCCGAATGCAGGAGACGGCTCCACCCGCGAGCCGCCGTCCCTGCCCTGGAGTCCGCCTTCGCCCCCCATCCGACCTGCGCCGCGACCGACCCGCCGCCCCCGCCACACGACGGAACCACCCTCGCCCCCGGAAACTCCCGGCATCGGATGGCTACGCGGGAGCGAAGAACGCCTCCCCGCTCCGTCGGACCACGCCCCGCGTCCCCGGCTCAGGCCGAATGGCCGGTGTCACCGGCAATCCCCGCCCTCGCCATCGGCACCGGGACGGCCTCACGTTCGACGGCCCGCTGCGGGGACACCGGAGAAACGAAGGGCCCGCGACCACGGGCCCCTGCCAATCCCGACTCGGAATGCCGATCCCACGCCCCTCGCCCCGGGCCGGCCCCGGCGCCTCCACAGCCACGCCCGCCGCGCCACCACCTCGCCCGGGACCTCGCGACCAGCTCAGAAGAACAGCGTCCGCTCCGAGTACTGCGCCCACTGCGTGGGCGTCTCCCAAACCCGCGTGTACAGGATCGCCTTCCCCAGCTCCTCCGGCAGACGAGCCTTCATCTGCTCATAGAAGTACCGCGCCTGGTTCTCCGCCGACGGCTCCACGTCCTTGAACTGCGGCAGGTCGTTCAGGTTCTCGTGGTCCAGTTCGTCCGCCAACGCCCGGAGATGCCGCTTGATCTCCACGAAATCGAACGCGATCCCCGCTTCGTTCAGCTCCGTCGTCGCGAACGCCGCCTCGACCACGTACCGATGGCCGTGGAGCCGCTCGCACTTCCCTCGATAGTTCCGCAGATAATGGGCGCTGTCGTAGTGCGCCTGCACGCTCACCACGTACATGTTCCGCCTTCAGGTCCGATCCAGGATGATGGTGCGCACGTCCATCTCCGATGGACGCGTCACCGCGTACACTATGGCATCCGCCACCGCTTCGGGCCGCAGCATCGCCGCACGCGGCGGCAGCCCGGGGTGCCGGTCGAAATCGATGTCGTCCCACAACTCCGTGTCCGTCGCCGCAGGCTCGACCAGCGTGGCGCGCACCCCCGTACCCCGCAGCTCCGCGTCGAGCACGCCGTGCATCCCACGAACGCCGAACTTCGACGCCGAATAAGCGCCGTTGTGTGGAAACGTCTGTCGGCCCGCGATCGAGCCGATGGTCACGATGTGCCCGCTGCCACGCTCCAGCATCCCCGGCAGGAACGCCCGGATCAGCAGGAACGGGCCCCGCAGGTTCACCGCGATCAGGTGATCGAAGTCCGCGATCTCCATCTCCGCCAGCGGCGAGAGCCGGAACGCGCCCGCCGCGTTCACCAGGATGTCCGGCACACCGCCGTCCAGCCGGTCCATGACCGCCGCGGCCAGCCGCGCCACCTCTTCCGCGTCGCCGACGTCCGCCCGGAGCGGGACGCCCCCCACCTCCGCCGCCACCGCCTCCAGCGCGGCCTCGCCTCGCGCCACGAGGAACAGCTTCGCGCCGGCCGCCGCGAAGCGCTTCGCCACCTCCCGGCCGATGCCCCGCGAAGCGCCCGTCACCAGCGCGACCCGCCCTGCCAGCACGCCGGACGCCTCAGAAGACGACCGATCCATGATCCACCACCAGGCGCAGGAACTCCTCCCGCGTCTTCAGGTCCTCCAGGAACACCCCGCGTACCGCGCTCGTGATGGTCTTCGAGTTCTGCTTCTCCACGCCTCGCATCATCATGCACAGGTGGTACGCCTCGCAGATCACCCCCACACCCTGCGGCTGCAGCACATCCCACACCGCCTGCGCGATCTGCTCCGTCATCCGTTCCTGGACCTGCAGCCGGCGCGCGAACACCTCCACGATGCGCGGCAGCTTCGACAGACCCACGATCTTCCCGTTCGGGATGTACGCCACGTGCACCTTGCCGAAGAACGGCAGTAGATGGTGCTCGCACAGCGAATACATCTCGATGTCCTTGACCACCACCATGTTGTGGTGGTCCTCCTCGAAGATCGCGTCCCCGACCACCCGCTCCACGTCGAGCTCGTACCCGCGCGTCAGCCACTTCAGGCTCTTCTCCACCCGCTCCGGCGTCTTCAGCAGCCCGGGTCGCGTCGGGTCCTCGCCGAGCCGGATGATCATCTCCTTCACCAGATCCTTGAAGGCGACGCCTTCCAGGCCGCCCTCCCGGCCATCCCTCGTGTCCATCGCCTCGCTACCCTCCGGTCCCGAACGCCCATCTCCCGCACGCAACCGGCTGCCCGCCGCTTGCGCGCCGCCGACCCACGAGGCCGCACGCCGGCCCCATGAACCTCCGCCGCCTCACCCCTCGTACTCCACGTAATTGCGCGGCGTCTCCCAAAGCTTCACCCGCACCAGCCTCACCCCCTCCGGGAGCTCCGGCGCGAGCCGCTCCCAGATCTTCACCGCCAGGTTCTCCGTCGTCGGATTGACCCCCGCCAGCCACGCCACGTCCACGTTCAGATTCCGGTGGTCGAGGTCCCGGATGACCTTCCCCTCCACCAGCTCCTTCAGCGCCTTGAGGTCGATCACGAAGCCCGTCTCCGGATCCACCTCGCCCTCGACCGTCACTTCCAGCTCGTAATTGTGCCCGTGCCAGTTCGGGTTCGCGCAGTCCCCGAACACGCGCCGGTTCCGCTCCGGACTCCAGTCCTCCCGCCCGAGTCGGTGCGCCGCGCTGAAATGCAGCCGCCGCGTGAGCTTCACTCGCGGCATGTTCGCCTCCGGGTTCCGTTTCCGCTCTGCCGCCCGCAAGGTGCGTCCGGCGCCCCCCGCCCGCAAGGCCACGCCCCGCTCGCCAACAAAAAGGCCGACCCGCGATGTCGCGCGGGCCGGCCCAGGATGACGCGAGGAAGGGTTTATTGAAGCCCGGTTCGTAACGATTGGTGACGTCCCCGTACGTTCCGCCGTCCCCGCTCAGGGCATGACGTCCGGCACGGGAGCGAGTCCCGGCTTCAGTGGTGTCGGCTCAATAAGTGGTCCTCCCCCACGCCACCTTCTGCCCGGAATCTAGCGCGCGGACAGCGTGAAGTCAATGCCGTGACAGCGGATCCGCCGCCTCCGCCGCACCGCCGGATCCGCCGATCGGCGACCGCTCCGGACCAGCGCCACCGGCCGGTCGCCCCCGCCGGGCACACCCCCGGATGATCCCCGCACGCTCACCAGGCCCGCCCCCCGCCTGGCGATCGAGATCTCTCTCGCGCCACCACTCGCCACAGGTCATCCGGGCCGGAAACGTCGAGCGTTGCCGTCCTCCACCGGGCGCCCTGCACGACCTCCCTCTCCGTCACGGCACGATGTCCGCCGGCGTGTGGTAGAGCACCTGCGCCGTCGCCCGGTCCGCGACGCTCAGCGTATCCGCCTCCACCCCGGCGAACATGATGTCCGACCGATCCGGCGAGTGCGTCGCGATCCCGATCACATGGCCCAGCTCGTGGGCCACGAGGCGCTTCAGCCGCTCGGGCTCCGCCGCCATCGTCGCGCTCACCACCACCACCATCTTGACCTGACTCATGCCCGTACCGACCGGGAGCAGCGGATACGGGCACAAGCGCCGGGTCGGCGCCGAGCAGACCGGCTGCGACCCGTGGTCGCTGAGACAGAACGCGGTCACCGCGCGGCTCCCGTCGAGCGACGCCGGACAGGCTCTCGTGTCCACCGGCGGCTGAACGTTCGACCACATCAGGACCACGTCCGCATCCTCCACCCGCGCCGCCTCCGCCAACCGGAACTCGCCGAACAGCATCGCCCGGTTCCACTGCTCGGCGCCGGCCCGGAACGCGTCCTCCAGCAGCCTGGCCGCCTCCCCGGCCTCCCCGCCCACCACGTGAACCCGGATCGTCTTGCCCTTCTCCCACCGCAAGACCCAGGACGCATCCGACAGGAAGTCGTCCAGCCGGAAATCGTAAGGCGCCTCCCGCCCCGGGATCGTCGGCGAGTCGCACGCCGCCGCCACGACCAGCGCTGCCGCCGTGAGGCCCGCAATGAGCCCCGCTCGCGCCTTCCGGCACACCGCTCGTCCGTTCGATCGCGCCCCCGGCATCACTCCCTCCCCCGCGCGCGCGTGATCCCCGCCTGGACCGCGAGCCGGAACACGGTCCCATCCGCCCCCCGCACGCCCGACCCTCCCGCGGACCGGAACGCCGTGGTGCCGAAGCCGTGCGCCTGCCCGGCCACGTCCAGACCGATCCGGACCCCCCCGGCGCGCCACCCCACGCCGCCCCCCACCTCCACCAGCGGCCGGAGCTCGCCGCCGTCCCGGAAGAGCCCCCGGGCCTCCGACGTGTACCGGATCCCGCCGAGCCCACCGCGCACGTGGTGGCGCTCCGTCACGTCGTAACGGAGCGCGACGACGCCGTGCCCGATCCCCAGGTCCTGGATCCTCCAGCTCTCGTCGCCTTGCCGCCCCACCAGCTCCGTGAACGTCCAGCCGCCCGCCACCTCCAGCGACACCTCCCGCCTCAGCGCCATCCTCACCGCGAGCCCGACCACCGGCGCCACCCGGGCGCCGACCCGCACCTCCTCCGCCAGATGCGTCACCGGGCCGCCGAAGATCGCCCGGTAGACGTCCGCATCCGCCACCGCGTCCCGGACGAGCGGCGTCGACGCCGCCACGCCGGCACGCGCCTCCAGCGTCACCCCCTGCCCCTGCACGCCGCCCGCCACGCACAGCGCCAGCGCCGCGCCCAGCCCGACGCCTCGCGCCAGGCGGACCCGGCGCCCGAGCCCGACCGCCCGGGGTGAGTTCCCCCCCACCACGGCACCCACCCGCTTCCGTTCCTCGGGTATCGCCATCGATTCCCGCCGTTGCTGAGAGCCTTCCCGGCCCGTGGCCGCACGGCCCGCCCGGCCGGTCTATGTCCCGTGATGCCTACAAGATAACGCACGAGTCCGCCGGATGTGTACTGCGCGGACAGCGCCCGCCGACCGGCCGCGTACCCCCCGACGCCCGCCCCCCCGGAACCCGACCGCTCTCGCCGGGCAGCCGCTCGCCGGCACCGGTCGCCGTTCCCACGGCCGAAACCGCCCCGCGCCACCACGCATCGCCCGGTAGCCGCCCGCCATCCGCGGCGCATGGCCCCGCCTCGCCCCGTGACGGCCAGCCCGCGCCGCCACCCCGCAGGGAACGCCGGTCCGGCTACACCGCGCCCCGGTCGCCCCCCGATGCGACCTCGACCCGAAAACCCCGTAGCCGCCCCAGGTTGCGACGGTCGCTCGCCACCGGGTCGTCCAGCTTCGGCGTCTCCAGCACCTTCGGCACCTCCCGGAACCGCCGGTCCAGGAGCAGCGCCCGGAACGGCTCGTCCCCGAGCGTGCCTTCCCCGATCCACGCGTGCCGGTCCCGCCGGCTCCCCCGGTCGCCCACCGAATCGTTGAGGTGGAACAGTCGGACCCGGTCCAGCCCCACGCACCGGTCCAGCTCCGCGAACACCCCCGCGTAGTCGCCCTTGAGATCGTAGCCCGCGGCCCACACGTGACAGGTGTCGAAGCACACCCCGACCCGGTCCGCGTGGGGCGGACCGATCAGGTCGATGATCGCCGCCAGCTCCTCGAAGCGCGAGCCCAGCACCTTCCCGCTCCCGGCCGTGGTCTCCAACAGCACGACCGTGGGCCCGTCCACCTCCTCGAGCGCTCGCCGGATCGCCCGGGCGTTCGCCTCCAGCCCGCGTTCGATCTCCCCATCCGTCGCGTTCCCCGGATGCGTCACCAGGTACTCCACCCCCAGCGCCGCGCACCGCTGGAGCTCCGCCCGGAACGACGCGTAGGACTTCTCGTACAGCTCCGCATCCGGCGTGGCCAGGTTGATCAGGTACGAGTCGTGGGAGGCGACGACGTGGATCCCGTGTTCCTCGCGCGCCGCCACGAACGCGGCGGCCGCAGCCTCGTCGACCGCCGGCTCCGCCCACCGGTTCGGCTGCTTCGTGAAGATCTGCATGACGACCGAATCGATCTCGGCCGCACGGCCGGGCGCCCGGTCCAGCCCGCCGGCCGTCGAGACGTGCGCACCCAGTTCGTCGGGTTTCCGTTCCAATGGTCCGTCCGGTTGTGGTGAATCGACGGCGAACCCCGGCTCGCCCGGGGCTCGCGCAAGGTAGGGGCGTGAACGATATTGGGCGGCACGCGAAGTAGCAAATTCCCAGGCCCCCGGTCACTGAAGGAGCACCCATGGTCCGGAACCCCTGGCACGACCTGCCCACCGGCCCGAAACCGCCGGATGAGTTGAACGTCGTCGTCGAAATCCCCCGCGGGAGCCGGAACAAGTACGAG
Organism: uncultured bacterium; assembly: GCA_937907535.1. Taxonomy (GTDB): domain Bacteria; phylum Gemmatimonadota; class Gemmatimonadetes; order Longimicrobiales; family RSA9; genus CALCID01. The sequence continues at coordinate 59,640 of CALCID010000005.1, forward strand.
CTCGACAAGGAGAGCGGGCTGTTCCGCTTCGATCGGCTGCTCTACAGCGCCGTCCACTACCCGGGAGATTACGGCTTCCTCCCCCGGACGCTCGCGGACGATGACGACCCGCTGGACGTACTGATCATGGTGACCGAGCCGACCTTCCCCGGCTGCCTGATCGTGGTCCGGCCGGTCGGCGTCTTCGAAATGCGGGACGAGAAGGGCCTCGATGAGAAGATCCTGGCCGTGCCCGTGCGCGACCCCCTGTACGACGAATACCGCGACCTCACCGACGTGCCCAGGCACTTTCTCCGGGAGGTCGAGCACTTCTTCGCGATCTACAAAGAGCTCGAGGGTGTGAAGACCACCGTGCTCGGGTGGCGCGACGGCGCCGCCGCCCGGCGCATTGTCGAAGCCGCCCGGGAACGCTACGCAACCATCGTCAACCCGGGGCCGGCCTGACCCTCGGGCGCGCGACCGACGTACGAAACGCCGAGGACCACGGCAGGTCGCCCACCGTGGTCCTCGGCGTTCACGACTCTCGCCGACCGTCAGCTCTCCGACGGCGGCGCGGCCTCCTCCTCGCCTTCCGACTGGGCCTCGGACTGCGTCTCCGGCTCCGCCGTCGTGTCCGTCACGGGTTCCTGCACCTCGGGCGGCGTCTCCACCGGGGGAGCCGTCTCCTCCGTCGCCGGCGCCTCCTCCTGGGCCGGCTGGCCACCGCATGCCGCGAACGTCAGCACCGTCGCAGTGGCGATCACCGTCAGCCATGACCTGTTCATTGCCACCTCTCCGTTGAGAGTCGCAGGTGGAATCCCGCGCTAGCTGTGCGCCGGACGCCAACAGACCGGGACGCATGGTGCCCCAGCCAATCCAATGTGCTTTGGGGTGGCAAAATGAACCCTGGCCCGGTCGCTGTCAAGAAAATTCCGCAGCGCGGGCGGCTGCTCCACGGCTCACGGCCCGCCCGGACTCACCCGCGCACGCGGTAGTTCACGATCGTGCTGCGACCGTCGGGAAGCGTCACGACCAGGGACACCGCCTGGCCGGGCCGCACCTCCCGCGCCAGACGCTCCAGTTCCGCGGCGCTCCCCACCTCCCGGCCGTTGAACCGCTCCACCACGAGGCCGGGCTGGACCCCGGCCCGCGCCGCCGGCCCCCCGGCCTCCACGTCCACGACCACCGCACCCCGCTCCGCCTGCACGCCGAGCCGCTTCGCCGCCGCCGACGTCGGATCCGCCGCCCGGAACCCGAGCCGGCCGAGACCATCCGCCGCCTGCGACGTCTCCGAACCGTCCGCCCGCCGCTGGGATTCGAACGCCCCGAGTTCGACCGGCACCCGCAGGCGCTCGCCGTAGCGTACCACGTCCAGCGTCACCCGCTGGCCCGGCCGATACCGCGCCAGCAGCTCCATCAGCGCACCCGTGGACTCCACCGTCCGCCCATCCACACCCACGATCACGTCCCCCAGCCGGATGCCGGCGCGCTCCGCCGATCCCCCCGGCTCCACCCCCTTCACCTCCACCCCGGTCGCCCGCTCCAGCCGGTACACCTCGGCGTCCGCCGGGTCCACCTCGTCGATCTGCACGCCCAGCCGCGGCCGCTGCACGGCTCCGCGCTCGATCAGGTCTTCCGCCACCCGCCGGGCGAGATGGATCGGCACCGCGAAACCGTAGCCGCTGTAGTAGCCCGTCGGACTCGCGATCGCCGTGTTGATCCCGATCAGCCGACCCTCCAGATCGACCAGCGCGCCGCCCGAATTCCCCGGGTTGATCGCCGCATCCGTCTGGATGAACGCCTCCAGCGGCGCCGACGCCTCCTCGTTCCGCCCGATGATCCCCAGGCTCCTCCCCTTCGCACTCACGATCCCCGCCGTCGCCGTCGAGCCCAGATGCAGCGGGTAGCCCAGCGCGATCACCCAGTCCCCCACCTCGACCGCGTCCGAATCACCCAGCGTCGCCGCGGGCAACCCCGTGGCATCTACCTTCAGCACCGCGATGTCCGTGTTCGGATCCCGGCCGATCACCCGCGCCTCGAACTCCCGCCGGTCCTGCATCACGACCCGCACCCGGTTCGCCCCGTCCACCACGTGGTTGTTCGTCAGGATGTAGCCGTCCGGCCGGAAGATCACCCCGGACCCGTTCCCCACCCGCGGCGCCGACTGCGGCTCCCCCCGCCGGAACAGGTCCTCCCACGGCGTGCCCCGGAACGGCTCCGGAACCTCGATCCGCGCGCGCCGCACCGCCTCGACCTCCACGAACACCACCGACGGCAGCGCCCGCTCCGTCGCCCGCCGGAACGCCCGGCTCAGCTCCTCCGGCGAGCCCGTCCCCCCGCGACCCTCCTCGCGCACCGACACCCCGCCCTCACCCGACGGCGCGACCTGGCCCGCGCCCACCACCGCGCCCCCGAGGACCCCACCCGCCACGACCACCGACACCGCCACGACCGTGATGAGCTTCCGTCTCAGCCCTTGCACCTGTACCTCCGATCGGATCCCTGGCCCGACTCTCTACACGAACGCTTATCTAGTTATAACCCAACCATTTGCGAACATACCCGCGAACCCCGCCCACGTTCGGGCACGCCCGCCGCCGGCCCCCGCGCCACCCCCGGGGTCGGTATGCTTCTTGCGCCCCCGGACTCTCAGGTGGACCACCCGAAACCGGCGGCATTCGTGGCTTTCTTGATTGCTCTCTATGTCCTCCTGGTGATCGTCCTGCCGCTCGCGCTCAGCGCCATCGTGAGCTACCGCTCGTTGCCTCATGGTCCCGCCTGCCCCATGTGCAAGGGCGAAACGTTGAGGCTCGTCTCCCGCTGGCTGCGCTGGGCGTCGCGGCTCGGTTCACGCACCGAGCTCCAGCGGCGCTGGTGCGTGGCGTGTCAGTGGGAGGGCGTGATGCGGGTCTCGGCGGCCCGCGCCCGCCGCCTCGAGGTCGTGCGGGTGGACCGACCATCGCAGGGCACCGGCGAGGCGAGTCCGGAGGCCCGGGCGCCGGAGGGCGCCGAGGGCGCGATCGATCTGCGTCGCCTGGAAGTGGATGGACGGCTCTGGAGGGTGCTCGTGCAGTGCTGGTGCCGGGGCGGCAGGTGGTACGGCCGGCTGCTCTTCATCTCGCCGTCCGGCAGGATGCTGGCCGACTCGATGGAGCCGTTGAGCGGCGTCTCCCGGCACGACGTGCTCGGCCAGGCCCTCGCCCTGCCCGATGCCCTGATCGCCGGACGGCTCCGCGCAGTGATTTCGGATACGATGCTCGGCTGAGGCGACGCCGGCGGACGCCGCCCCGGGGCCGCGAACTCACTCCGCGCGGCCGCCGGCGCGTCCCGCCTCGCCCCCCGCCTCCTCCCCCGTCATGCACCCCGCGGCCTCCACCGCGGCCTGGAGGATCCGACGCCGGGCCGGGTACCGGAGACGTCGCATCGCATCCTCGAATTCGAGCCACGCGTGCTTGTGCGCTTCCTTCGGCGAGAGCCGGACCCGCCGCCGTTTGGTCTCCGCCAGGAAGTACGTGACCTGCTTCTGCACGATCGTCCGCTCGTCCCCCTGGCCGAGCGTGAACCGGTACCGCTCCGTGTGCTCGAAGCCCGGAACCAGCGTCACGTCCCCGGGCGTGAGCCCGGTCTCCTCCTCCAGCTCGCGCAGCGCCGCGTCCAGCGCCGTCTCCCCCTCGTCGATCCCGCCCTTCGGGAACTCCCAGAGCGGACGCTTCGTCAGCTTCGACAGGATCAGCAGGAACCGGCACCTCCGGCCCGTGCGATGGTAGACGATCACTCCCGCGGACTTGTCTCGACGGTACGCCATCCGGTCGGTCGCCAGGGATCCGCCCCCGCTGCGAAAGAAAGGATCGCCGGCCGGGGACGGGTTCCCGGCCGGCGGGGGTGGAATAGGGGGATACTGATTACCCGCCGCTTGCGCGAAACGCAAACCGCATGCCCGCCGCTCGGGGCTGGCGGAGCCAACCCCTGCGGCGCGCAGGGGCGACTCCCGCGGCTCGATGGCGGATCAGCCGGCGCCGCCTGCCGATCCGGGTCGCCCGGCCCCCCGATCCCGCACCGCCTCCCACGAGAATGCGCCCGACGGCTCGGCCGGCCGCCCGAAATGCCCGTACGCCGCCGTCGCCGAGTAGATCGGACGCAACAGCCCGAGCGACTCGATGATCCCCCGCGGCGTGAGATCGAAGTTCTCCCGGATCCACTGCTCCAGCTCGGCCTCGTCACGCCGCGACGTGGAGAACGTATCCACCGCGATCGCCACCGGCTCCGGCTCGCCGATCGCGTACGCCACCTGAACCTCGCACCGCTCCGCGAACCCCGCCGCCACCACGTTCTTCGCCACCCACCGCGCCGCGTACGCCGCCGAGCGATCCACCTTCGACGGGTCCTTCCCGCTGAACGCGCCACCCCCGTGCCGCGCAGCGCCCCCGTACGTGTCCACGATGATCTTCCGGCCGGTCAGCCCCGTGTCCGTCGCCGGGCCGCCCTCCGCGAACGAGCCCGAAGGGTTCACCAGCACCCGGTCCTGCCACCCCGGACGCAGGTACTCCCGGGGCAGCGCCGCCCCGATCACCTCCTCCAGCACGAACGACCGGATCTCCCCCTGCCGCCTCGTGTAATCCCGCGAGTGCTGCGTGGACACCACGATGCCCGTGACCTCCACCGGCTCCCCATCCACGTACAGCACAGACACCTGGCTCTTCGCGTCCGGCCGCAGCCACTCCACCGCTCCGGACTTCCTCAGCTCCGCCAGCCGACGGGTCAGCCGATGCGCCCACAGGATCGGCGCCGGCATGAGCTCCGGCGTCTCCGCCGTCGCGTACCCGAACATCATCCCCTGATCCCCTGCCCCCTGCCGCCGCGGATCCGTCTTGTCCACCGCCCGCGCGATCTCCTCCGCCTGCGGCTGGATCCGTACATCCACCTCCACCGTGTCCGCGGAGAACCGGTCCTCCGGATCCACGTAGCCGATGTCCCGGATCGCCTCCCGGACCACCGCCTCGATGGCATCCCGATCCAGCGGCGCCCGGCTCCGGATCTCGCCGGCAACGCACACGTAGTCCCTCGTCACCAGCGTCTCGCAAGCCACCCGCGCCTCCGGATCCAGTGCGAGATGCGCGTCCAGCACGCTGTCGCTGATGCGGTCCGCGACCTTGTCGGGATGCCCCTCCGAAACCGACTCGCTCGTCAGTATGTACCGTTTCGCCATGACCTGTCCGCAAAAAAAAACCGCAGCCGAACGCTCGGCAGCGGGCATCCGGCGCTTTAGTGCTATGGTTTAACGTGGGGCACAAGCTGCCGAATCAAATCCCACGTCGACGGCCGTTCGGCCCGCCGAATCCGGCGCCGGCATCACCGGGCCGGACTCACATGATACCCGAACCGGCCCGGTCGTGTCAAGGAACGCGCCTTGCACTCCAGGCAGCGGAGGCGGCACGACATGGCAAGGCTCTACGGCCCATCCCCGGGCCCATCCGAACCCCTGCGTCGCGTGGACGATCTCGCCGGCTCCCCCGTCGACGACGTCGATGGCCGCCACGCCGGCACCGTCTCCGGCGCCCTCGTCGACGCCGCGTCCGGCCTCATCCGGTACCTCGACATCGCCATCGCCGATTCCGACCGCCACGTCCTCGTCCCCATCGGCCACGCCGAGGTCCGGCGCACTGACGGCGTGGCCAGGGTGCGGCTCAAGGTCGCGGCGAAGACCGAGCTATACGAGATCCCGGAGTACGTGGAGCACGGGCCGCCGCCGGACGACGCCTACCACCGTGCCGTCCTCGACGCCCACGGCCGGCTCTTCCACGGCGAGCGCTACTACGCTCACCCGGCCTACGACCATTCCGGCCTGTACGCGGGTGACCACCCCATCGTCGTCGACGTGCCGCCGCCGCCCGCACCGGAGCCGCTCCGCCGGCTCTCCCGCCTACCCGGCTACCGCGTCGCGGAGGACGAACCCGACATCCGCGGCTGGCCCCTCCTCGCCGGCTCTGGAGAGCGCATCGGCGTCGTCTCCGACCTGATCGTCGATCCCGAGGCGCACAAGATCCGCTACGTCGTGGTCACCGTCGCCCCCGATCACCGCACGGTCCTGCTCCCCGTCGGATTCGTGCGCGTGGACCCCGAGACGCGCAGTCTCCAGGCGCCGGCGCTCACCGCCGAAGACGTCGCCGCGCTCCCGGTGATCGAAGGCGACCCGAGCCGCGCCGACGAGCTCCGCATCCGCGCCGCCCTCGAAGCCCGCCTCGTCGGCCCCCGACGCTTCGACGGACCCGATTTCACGCCCCCGCGAGGCCTCTCAGACCAGCAGGCGTCTTAGCCCGCCCTCGGTTTCCCACGCGTCGAACGATTCGGCCGCGGCCACCCCCCACCGCCGCCCCACCGCCTCCAGCCGCCCCACCAGCCACGCCTCGTCCGGCCAGCCCACCCGCTCCCGGTAGAACCGCGCCACCGCGAGCACCTCCTCGCGGTAGTCGCTCACGTCCACCGCCGCCTCCGGAAGCAGCGAGGGCGGCTCCCGGAGCGTGTAGACCGGTACGTCGGCCCGATGCGGCGCCAACGGCTCCACGACCCGCGCGATCCGCGCCAGCGTCACCGCGTCCCGCACGATCTTGCCCGTCGCCTGATGGTCCGGGTGGCGCATCCCCCGGCGCCACGCGTTCCCCCACGTGATCACCGCATCCGGCTCGATCTCCGCGATCGCCCGCGCCACCCGATGCGCCGCCTCCACCGTCGCTTCCACCCGCGTGTCCGGAAACTCCATGAAGAGCGGCTCGCAATCCAGCAACTTCGCCACCGCCTCGCCGTGCGCCATCCGCCGCCGCCCCACCTCCTCCGGATCCAGCCGGCCCAGCGCCTCGGTCATCTCCCCGCGCGTCAGCCACAGCAACACGACGCGATGCCCCGCCGCGCGATGCGCCGCGATCGTGCCCGCGCAACCCACCTCGTCATCGGGATGGCTCAACGCCACCAGCAGCGTCTTCACCGTCTCCTTCCCTTCTTGGATTCGATCCTACCGCGACCGGCCCGCCCTCAGTCCCGGCGCAGGGTCAGCCGTACCCGGATGCTCACCACGTCCGTGTCCGGCTTCCGGATCCCGCCCGGACCGCTCTCGGCCTCCAGCACCAGGGCGTCCGGAAAGCCCCGCACCTGCCGGAAACGGGACAACGGCAGCGCCCGGCACGCCCGATCCGGGAAGAACTCGATCACCCGGCCGTGCAGCGCGAACACCCCTTCACAGAATCGGTCCCGCGACCCGTCGCCGTCCACCGGGAAGTTGAACGTCCACAACGTGAACCTCCCGAACGGCTCCAGCCGCAGCGCCACCGGGAACGCGAACCCCGGTCCCGTGCTCGAACCGCCCGGCGCGCTGCTGAACACGTCCTTCGACTCAAGGATCTCCTCCGTCCCCGTCCACAACCCGATCAGCGCCTTCCCCTCGAAGAAGCCCTTGTCGAACCGCACCTGCACCGGCCCGAAGCCGTCGTCGTCATTGCAACCGACCGCGACTCCGGCCAGCAGCAGGGCCACGCCGACCCCGGCACGTCCCGCACGCCCGATCGTCATTGCCGGCCTCCGATCTGGGTTCTCCCCTCCCTCCGCCCCACCCCGCTCGTGCTCTCGATGGACGTGCCCCGGTATGGAAGTCCCGTGCCCCCGCGCACTCCGGGATTTGACTTTCTACCCCTTCACCGCCATCTTCCCGGCCCCATGGAACTGATTCTCGCTGTAGCGTGCGACGAAGCCAGCGTCCGGCCCGACGGAAAGCTGGACCTCATCGGTATATTCAACGAGCTCAACGCGCCCGGGTTCCCTGCCATGCAGGAGGAGATGACCGTGGTATTCGTCATCGAATGGCCGCGGCACCTCTCCGGTAGGATCCCGCTCCGCGCCGACCTGGTGGATGCCTCCGGCCGCAAGCTCCTGACCATCCAGGGCCATACGGACGTCGAGCCGCGCGGCCCGGACCGGGCGCCGGCACAGACTCGCCTGGTCATGCCGCTCCGGGAGGTCATCTTCCCGGCCCCCGGCCCGTACCACTTCGACTTGCAGGCCGGTGACGAGACTCGCCGCGCACTCTCCCTCTTCGTCGCGAAGGTAGAGCGACCCGGCGTCGCCTGAGGCAGAGCGGAACGCGCCCCCCGGCCCACCCGCTGCCCATCCGGCCGCGGGCGGCGCTCCGGCCTTTACGCACCATCGCTCACGTGACGGGCTCGCCCGGACCACCGGACGCCCCCCGGACTCCCACCGGGTCTCGCGGGATCGTGCGTCCGGTCGGCCTCCAATGCCCCTTCCCGGACCCTGTATCGTCACGGCGGGTATCATGCCGCAGCCCGGCTTGACTCCCCGGGAATTCCCGCTGGACATCGGAGGTTACGTGGACGACACCGATCCTTCGTCGGAGCTCGTGCGGGTGCTCACCGCGCTCGCCGATGTGAACCGCTACCGCATCGTCGAGCTGCTCGCGACCCGCGCGGCCGAACTGTCGTGCGGCGCGATCGGCAACGAGCTGGGGCTCTCACCCTCGCTCATCTCCCATCACCTCGCGATCCTCGAAGAGGCCGGCATCATCGATCGCCGCAAGTGCGGCCCGTGGACCCTGAACCGGCTCCGCCACGACGAACTCTCCCGAAGGCTGTCCGCGCTCGAAAAGCTCGCCCGGCCGGATGGCGTCGCCTGAGCAGGCGCCATCCGCCGGGCGCTTCGTTGTCGGGCGACGTCGCCTGATCCGCCCGCCGCGTCAGCGGCCCGGGATCCCCGGCTCCGTCATCGCCCGCGCGTCCAGCACCGTCTCCAGCTCGTCCGGCGGCAGGACGCCGCGCGCGAGCGCCACCTCGCGGACGGTCTTGTTGCTCGCGTAGGCCTCCTTCGCGATGGACGCCGCCTCGTCGTAGCCGATCTTCGGAGCCAGCGCCGTCGCCAGGATGAAATTCCCCTCGAGCAGCTCCCGGCACCGATCCTCGTTCACCGTGATCCCGTCAATGCACTTCGTACGGAACACCGTGGACGCGTTCGCCAGCAGCCGGATCGACTGGAGCAGGCCGTACGCCATGACCGGCATCATCACGTTCAGCTCGAAGAAGCTGCCCTGCCCGCCGACCGTGATCATGGTGTGATTCCCCATGACCTGCGCGGCGACCATGGTGACCGCCTCCGGGATCACCGGGTTCACCTTCCCCGGCATGATGCTCGACCCGGGCTGGATCGCCGGGAGCGTGATCTCCGCCAGCCCCGCCCGCGGACCGCTCGCCAGCCAGCGCAGGTCGTTCGCGATCTTCATGAGCGAAACGGCCAGCGTGTTCAGCGCCCCGTGCGCGTACACCACCGTGTCCCGCGTGGACTGCCGCTCGAAGTGGTTCGTCGCCTCCCGGAACTCGATCCCGGTCATGACCGAGATCCGCTGGATGGCCCGCCTGGCGAACTCCGGGTGCGTGTTGATCCCCGTCCCCACCGCGGTCCCGCCCAGCGGCAGCTCCGCCAGGTCCTGCGCCGCTTCGTTCACCCGCCGGATCCCGTGCTCGATCTGGCTGGCGTAGCCGCCGAACTCCTGACCCAGCCGGACCGGCGTGGCATCCATGAGGTGCGTGCGCCCGGACTTCACCACGTGGTCGAACTCCGCCGCCTTCTCGGACAGCGCCGCCGCCAGCCCCGCCAGCGCCGGCACCAGCTCGTTCTGGATCGCGACCCGCGCCGCCACCTGCATGGCCGTCGGGATCACGTCGTTCGACGACTGGCCCAGGTTCACGTGATCGTTCGCGTGCACCCGCCGCGAGCCCGCCGACTCGCCGAGGAGCTGCATCGCCCGCGTCGCGATCACTTCGTTCGCGTTCATGTTCGTGGACGTGCCGCTCCCCGTCTGGAAGATGTCCACCACGAAGTGACGGTCGAGCTCCCCCGCGATCACCTCATCCGCGGCCGCCACGATCGCCCGCCCGATCTCCGGATCGAGTAGGCCGAGCTCCATGTTCGTCTCCGCCGCGGCCTTCTTGATCATCCCCAGAGCGGCGATGAACTCGCGCGGGAACCGCAGGCCGCTGATCGGAAAGTTCTCCACCGCGCGTTGCGTCTGCGCGCCCCAGAGCGCATCCGCCGGCACGCGCATCTCGCCGAGCGAGTCCCGCTCGATCCGGTACGCCGTCTCCGCCATGGTCCTCAACTCCTATCTCGCACGTCGGGCACCCCTCGCCCGACCGATGGTGAACGGTGGTACTTCAGATACCTTCCCGCGAGCGCTGGGCAGCCCTCTGCCCGCCCCGCCCCCGCGGGAACTCCCGGACGCCACGCCGCCCGGGATGCGACAGCCCCACCCGAATCCAGCCGCTCGTCCTTCGGCCACGTCGCTGCCGCCGACTTCACGCCCGGGCGGCCGCCCGGTCAGCGCGCCGGCCGGGACGGCCGCAGCTCGATCCGGCTCGGGAGCGCCCGCCCCGGGTACGCCAGCAGGTCCACCACGGCCTGCGCCACGTCTTCCGGCCACAGCTTCCAATCCCGCCCCGCGTCCTGGTCGCGCCCGCCGAACTCCGTGGCAATGCTCCCGGGCATGATGTAGCTCACCCGGATCCCATCGTGCCGCACATCCTGCATCAGCGCCTCGGAGAAGCCGATCAACCCGAACTTGCTCGCGTTGTACGCCGCGCCGCCCGCGAACGCGTTCTTCCCCGCCAGACTGCCGATGTTGATGATCCAGCCCCCGGTTTCGCGCAGATGGGGGATCGCCTCGCGCGAACAGTAGAACACGCCGCTCAGGTTCGTCTCGAGAACCGCCCGCCAGTCCTCCACACCCAGCTTGTCCGCCGGCGCGAAGATGCCGATTCCCGCGTTGTTGACCAGGACGTCCAGCCGGCCGAACTCCGCCACCGTCCGCTGGATCAGCTCCCGGCACGCATCGTAGTCCCGGACGTCGCACGCAATGCCCAGCACGCGGCCGCGCCGGGCCACACCCTCCACCGGCTCCACGGCCGCGAGGCGCTCCGCGCCGCGGCTCGCGCTCTCCGCCGTGCGCCCCGTGATCACCACGTCCGCGCCCCGCGCGAGCAGCGCTGCCGCGATCGCCGCGCCCACCCCGCGGGTGCCGCCGGTCACGATCGCTACCTTGTCCACGAGCCCTGACATGCCGCCTCCTTTTCCCGATCCCGGAAATCCGCGTCAGTTTAGGTCCCCACGGGTCAGCGTTCAAGGCCGCCGCCGACTGTCACGCCCGCGATTGCCACTCCCCCTCCCCGGCCGCTACAATTCGCCCATGGACATCACCGGCAAGGTCGCACTCGTGACCGGCGGCGCGCGCCGCGTGGGCCGCAGCATCGCCCTCGACCTCGCGGAGGCCGGCGCCGACGTCGTCGTCAACTACTTCCGCTCCGCGCAGGAGGCCGAGCGCACCGTGGCCGACATCGTCGCCCTCGGTCGCCGCGCCATCGCCGTCCGGGCGGACGTCTCCCTCGCGTCCGACGTCGACGCCCTGGTCCGCCGGGTCGCCGATACCTTCGGCCGACTCGACATCCTGGTGAACAGCGCATCCACCTTCGAATCCGCACCGCTGCTCGCCATCGATGAAGCCGCCTGGGACCGGGTCCTGGGCGTCAACCTGAAGGGGCCGTTCCTCCTGACCCGGGCCTCCGTACCGCTCCTCCGCGGACACGGAGGCGGCGTGGTCATCAACATCGCCGACCTCTCCGCCTTCCAACCCTGGCCCAACTACGCGCACCACAGCGTGTCCAAGGCCGGCCTCGTCCACCTCACCCGCGTCCTCGCCCGGGCGCTCGGTCCCGACATCCGCGTGAACGCCATCGCCCCGGGCACCGTGCTCCCGCCCGACGACTCCACGGCGGAAGACCTCCGCCGGCAGCGCGAACGCACCGTGCTCATGCGCCTCGGCTCGCCCGAAGACGTGAACCGCGCAGTCCGCTTCCTCATCGAGAGCGATTACGTGACCGGTGAGGTCGTCGTGGTCGACGGTGGAAGGATGTTGCTCTAGCGGTGTATCAGCCGTGCATGAAGGCACGGCTGCTCGCGATCATCCTGGTTCCGATCTCCGTTGCCGCCACCGCCGCTGGCGTCGTCCTGGGTGGTGGGCTCGGCAACGACTGCCCGTCCGTCGATGAACTGCGGAACTACCGCCCTCCCGAGGCCACCCGCGTATTCGCCGCGGACGGCTCCCTCCTGGCGGACCTCTCCCCGCAGCGCCGCATCGTCGTCGACCTCGACGCGGTGCCCACCATCGTCCGGGACGGCTTCGTAGCCGTCGAGGACCGGCGCTTCTGGGAACACTCCGGCGTCGACCTCCACGGCGTGGCGCGCGCGCTCTGGCGCAACGCGACGTCGCTCTCGTTGCGCGAGGGGTTCAGCACGATCCCCATGCAGCTCGTGCGCAACGTGTTCCCAGAGGAGCTGCCCCGCTCCGAGAAGTTCGGCCGCAAGCTCTGCGAGATTCGACTTGCCCGTCAGCTCGACCGCCATCTCACCAAGGCCGAGGTCCTCGAGCTGTACCTGAACCAGATCTACATGGGCGAAGGGCTGTACGGCGTGGAAGCCGCGGCCAGGGGGTACTTCGGGAAGCCGGTCCGGGCGGTGTCTCCCGCCGAGGCCGCGCTGCTCGTCGGCCTGATCAAGAACCCGGCGGGTTACAACCCCCGGCGCCATCCCGCTCGGGCCATCCGACGGCGCAACACCGTGCTGGATGTCATGGCCCGGGAAGGGGTGATCGACCCCGAGACCGCGGAGCGGGCCAAGGCCGAGCCGCTCCGCCTCGCGCCGCCGCTGGAGAGCGCCGGGCCCGCGCCGTACGTGGTCGCCGCGATCCGGCGCGAGCTGCGCACCCGCTTCGGGCCCGACGCGGACATCCGCGGGCTCCGCGTGTACACGTCCATCGATCCGGAGCTCCAGCGCGCCGCACAGGAGGCCCTCACCGCCCAGATCCGGCGGATCGAGTCCGGCGCCTACGGCGAGTTCCGCGGCCCCAGACCCGCCGACGGAGGCCCGACCGCGGCGGACAGCGCCACCGGCTTCCTCCAGGGGATGTTCATTGCGATCGACCCGCGGGACGGCGGCGTCCGGGCCGCCGTCGGCGGCCGCGACTTCGCCCACTCCCAGTTCGACCGCGCGTTCCAGGCGCGCCGGCAGCCCGGCTCCGCCTTCAAGCCGATCCTCTACGCAGCGGCGGTCCAGCAGGGCATCCCGGTCACCACGCGCATCCCGACGACGCCCGTCGCCGTCTCGAACGCGAACGCCCAGGTCTGGCGCCCCGCCGACCACACCGCCGACACGGTCGGCGCCCTGTCCATGAGGGAAGCGCTCGCGATCTCCTCCAACAGCGCCACCGTCCGACTCGGCACCCTGGTGGGTGAAAGCCGCGTGATCCAGTTGGCCAGGGACCTCGGCCTCTCCACGCCGATCCCGCCGTATCCGTCCATCTTCCTCGGCTCCGCCGAGGTCGTGCCCGCCGAGCTCGTCGCGGCCTACGCCGCCTTCGCGAACGGCGGTTACCGCATCGAGCCGCGCCTCTTCCACCGCGTGGAGGACAGCAGCGGCCGCGTGCTGTGGGAGGCGTCACCGCCCCGCCAGCGCGTGCTCGACGAGGGCACCGCCTACCTCGTGCTCGACATGCTCGAGGACGTGGTCGACCACGGAACCGCCGCGTCCGTCCGCAGCAGCGGCTTCTGGCTCCCGGCCGCGGGGAAGACCGGCACCACGAACGACGGCAAGGACGCCTGGTTCATTGGCATGACGCCGGACCTCGTCGCCGGCGTGTGGATCGGGTTCGACCAGCCGCGGCCCATCGTGGCCGGCGCCAGCGGCGGCCGCCTCGCGGCGCCCGCCTGGGCGGCCTTCATGAAGACCGCCTACCGCACCCGCCCCGCCCCACCCCCGTGGACCCCGCCGGCGTCCCTGGTGAGCTTGCCCGTGGACGCCCTCACCGGCCACGCCGCGACCCGCAACTGCCCTCCCGAGCAGGTGCGGATCGAGTACTTCCTGCCCGGGACCGCGCCGGACGGGTACTGCCCGCTCCACCCGCCCAGCGCCCTCGATCGCTTTTTCGGCCGCATCTGGCGCGGCCTCCGGGACATCTTCTGATCACGCCGCGCGGCCCCACCGCCGCCGCTGCGCAGGGCAATGAAAAGCGCCACGGCCCCCGGGCCGTGGCGCACCACACCGGGACAACAACGATCAATCGCCGCCCATGGGATCCACGTCGATCCCCGTCGGCACCTCCGCCGTCTCCAGCACCGGCACCTCCCCGACCCCCTGATGCGCCAGCCACCGCTCCGCCTCCAGCGCCGCCATGCACCCCGTCCCCGCCGCCGTGATCGCCTGCCGGTAATAGTCGTCCATGACATCCCCCGCCGCGAACACCCCGTCCACGCTCGTCGCACAGCGCCACGGATGCTTCGTCACGATGTAGCCGCTCGGCGTCAGCTCGATTTGCCCCTCCAGGAACGCCGTGTTCGGCGTGTGCCCGATCGCCACGAACAGCCCCCCCACCTCCAGGTCCCGCTCCTCTCCCGTGATCACGTTCCGTAGCCGCAGACCCGTGATGAAGTCCTCCCCATGCACGTCCACCACGACCGTGTTCCACTCCACCCGGATCTTCGGGTTCGTCAACACCCGCTGCGCCATGATCGGCGACGCCCGCAGCCGGTCGCGACGGTGGATCAGCACGACCTCGCTCGCATACTTCGTCAGGTACATGGCTTCCTCCGCCGCGCTGTCTCCCCCGCCCACCACCGCCAACCGCTTGTTCCGGAACGCCGGCAGCGCACCATCGCAAACCGCGCACGCGGACACCCCGCCCCCCGCCCGCGCCAGCCGCTCCTCGTTCGGCAGCCCCAGCCAGTTCGCCCGGGCACCCGTCGCCACGATCACCGCCTGCGCCTCCACCTCCGCACCCCCGCTCGCCTTCAGCAGGAACGGACGCCGGCCGAAATCCACCGCCACGATGTTCTCCATCACCGCGCGCGCGCCGAACCGCAGCGCCTGCTCCCGCATCCGCATCACCAGCTCCTGCCCGCTGATCCCCTCCGGAAAGCCCGGGAAATTCTCCACCTCCGTCGTCCACATCAGCTGACCGCCCGGGATCATCTCCCGCGACGGCTCCCCCTCGTAGACCAGCGGATTCAGATTCGCGCGCGCCGCATACAGCGCCGCGGTCCACGCCGCAGGCCCCGAACCGATGATGACCAGCGTCTCCCGCGCTCCCGTTGCCATACCCTTCGCCTTTCTATGCTCCCTCGCAATCCGTTCGCCGCCGGCCATCCGGCGGCCTCGCTCCCCGACTCCCCAATGCTTCGGGCGCAAGTTAGGTTCCGCGTCTGCCCCGTCGCAACCGACCCGCACCACCCCGCCCACACTGCCCCCGCCAGCCGCAAGAACGAGGATCTGGCGTAAAAGTGACTCGGATGTTAAAATCGCAGATCATTTATCTACTGCCTATGACCGTCGCATCTGAGCACTCGCCCGTGTCGAACGCAGCTGAACGCCTGATCGCGTCACTGACAGGTGTCGTATCCGCGCGTGTCGTCATGAATCAGGCAGGCGAGCCGCTCGAAATCCACGTGCTCGCCACGCCCGATCTGCACCCGAAGCAAATCGCGCGTAACGTGGAGTCCGCCCTGACCGCGGGCCTCGGGATCGAGATCGACCGACGCATCATCAGCATCGCCCAGGTCAGGGAGACGGACGATCCGGTCGCCGTGCTCCAGGCCTCCCCGGAGCCGGGCGCCGAAGCCGCCACGCCCGCGCCGCCCGCCGATCCCGAACCGGACGAGCGCCAGGAGACCGTGAGCACGCCCGAGGAGCCGCAGCCGACGGGAACCGGCCGCATCCTCTTCGTGGCCGTGGACTCCCAGTACGTCGCCGGACAGAACGCGGTCTGCCGTGTGACGTTGCGCCGCGACGGCGTCGACTATACGGGCGAGGGCCAGGCCGCCAACACGCCCCAGGGACGCGTCACCGCCGCGGCCCGGGCCGCCTTCGCCGCACTCGCACAGCTCGGCGGACCCGAAGACTACGGCCTCGAAGGCGCATCACTCGTCGAGGCCCACGGCCGTACCTTCGTCATCGTCGCGGCACGGGCCCTCAGCGGTCGACGCTCCATCTCGCTCTCCGGCGTCGCCCCCGTGGTCCGGTCGCCGGAGGAAGCGGCCATCCTGGCTTCGCTGCACGCGACGAACCGTCGGATTGAACTCTCCCGTTGACCCGAGGACTGCAATCGTGGAAGCACCGCGTGTCGTCGTCCTGTTCCGCCCTCGTCAGCCCGGCGAGGCGTTCGAGATCTGGCATGTGGCGTCCCGTGGCAACGGCGACGCGAACGTCATCGTCGAACGTGAATCGTCCGCCAGCGGAGGGACGATCTCCATCGACCGCCCGTTCGGCGCGCCGATCTCCCGTCTGGTCCGCTTGGTCGAGGCCGAGTCCGACCGCATCCTGACCGGCAAGCAACAGACGGTCGAACGGCTGCGCAGTCTGTCCAGCGGCCTGATGGCCTGATTCCTGCACACCAGCACGGGGCCCCCCGAACGGTCGGGTACCTAGTTTTCTACATCTCAGGGTAGCGTAGGTGAACTCGACGACGCGTTCTCGGACAGCGGCAGCGCCGCCCGCGCCGCATTCGGCGCCATCGCGCGTGCGCCGCCTGATCGAACGTATTGGCTCCGCGCTACGGCACCGAATCAACAATCCGTTGCAAGCCATCCTCTCCGAGGCCGAGCTCCTCGCCGCCTCGGAGGCCGGACAGGCGCAGGAGGTCGTGGCCGCCACAGCCGCCATCGAGGAGAGCGCCCGCCGGATCGCGGCGGTGCTCGCCGAGTTCGAGGCGCTCGCCGAGGCCGAGGCCGCAGCCGATGACTTCTCCGGCCGGCAGTTCGACAACGTCGACCTCACCCGGGCGCTCGCCGCCGAGCTCGCGGCCGTGGCCCGCCATGCGGAGGCCCGGGACCCGGCAGGCACCGACGACCCGCTCCAGCCAAGGCTCCGTCGCGCCGCGCGACTCGCCAACCTCTGGCTCTCCAGCACGGCGCGCTTCCGCCCGGATTACGCACCGACGCCCAGCACGCGTAACCCCGCGGCCGTCCCGGCCAACCTCCCGGATCCGGGCTACTCCGCCGCGGCCGTCGCGCTGGCGAACCGCTTGGCAAGGCTCGAGGCCGAGCACCGCGAGCTCGCCGAACGCTTCGAGAAGCGGGAACGCTTCTGGCGCTTCGCTACCCACGAGCTCCGCAACGCGGCCAACGCATTCGTTTCCTGGGCTTACGTCCTCCGTAAGTCCGAGATCCGATCCGCACCGTGGTTCCAGCCGCTCCTCCGCGCCGCGGAAGCCGTGCTCCGCCGCGCTGAGGAGGCGCTCGAACTCGATCAGGCCGGACGCGACGACTTCCCGGTCCGCCTCGAAACCGTCAACCTCGTCGAAGCGGCCAAGGAAGCCATGCAGTTGATCCGCCCCGCGGCCGACCACCACAACCTCACCCTGGCCGTGGCCGCGCCGCCGGGCGGGGAGCCCGTCTGGGCGACCGTCGACCCCGATCGGCTGCAGCAGGTGCTCCACAACCTGCTGCGCAACGCCGCCGACTTCACGCCGCCGGGTGGCTCGATCTCCATCACCGCCCGGATCGTGGATGACGAGGCCGTGCTCGAGGTCGAGGACACCGGCCCCGGGATCCCGCTGGAGGTGGCCGAGAGCCCGCTCCCGTTCGAGCCCTCGGCGCCCGTGCCGGAACGCCGCAGCGGCTTCGGCCTCGGACTCCCGCTCTCCCGGTACCTCGTCGAACAGATGGGCGGTACTTTCGTGCTCGAACCTTCACAGCCCGGAACCGGCGCCCGGCTGGTGCTCCGGTTCCCCCGTGCAGAGCCGTGAGCGATCAGGCGTACTCTGCCCAGGACGCATGGCGCTCCGCCGAGCTTCGGAGCGCTCGCGAAATCGAACAGCTCCCCGGGGTGCTCGCAGCCGCAGTCTGGCTCGCGTCCCCGAACACCGTGCGCGAGGTCTACATCGCGGCTACGCCGGACACTTCGCCCGATGACGTGCGCGCCGCCGCCGCGGAGCTCCTCGCGCGCAACGGGCTCCATTGCTCGCTGGACGTCATCCAGGTCGGCATCATCGACAGGGCGACTCCCGGGTCCGACCAGACCGCCGCGGCGCCGTCCGAGGCGCCCGCCGGTCCCATCTACACCGGGCGCTTCCTCGTCCTCACCGGGATCGATGTCCACCGCGCCAACAACAACGTGACCTGCCGCGTCCAGGTCCAGCGCCTGGGCGAGTTCTTCTCCGGCGAGGCCACGGAGCTCGACACGCCGAACGGTCGCGCGCGCGCCGCCGCCCGCGCGACCCTCGCCGCCGCCCAGCTCGCCGCGCCCAACGCCGCACTGGGACTCGACGGGCTCACCATCATCGACATCTTCGGACACCCGCACGTCGCCGTCGCCGTGGAAGCGGCCTCAGCCAGGCGAGTCACGCAACTCACCGGCCTCGCCCGCGTCGACCGCTCCATCGAGGACGCCGCCGCCTTCGCCGCCCTCGGCGCCATCGAACGCTGGATCGCTTGGTGACCCGGAGATGACAGGAGGGCGTCCGGACGCTGTCACACGCGTCCGGACGCCCTCCCATTGCCTGTCCAGGCCCTGTCTGTCCGAGATCCGGCAGCCCGGCGTACAGCCTTCACCCGAGCGCCCGTCGCACGCCCGCCGGCTCCCCGGCCCTTCCACCGCCACGGCCGGCGACGGGCGTCATCCCCTCCACTGCACCGCCATGGACACGCCCGCTCGCGGCTCCGCGCTGGACGATCACTCCTTCCAGCCGTGGAGGATCCGCTCCAGGTCCTCCTTGTGCCGCGTCTCCTCGGCGATGATCTCCTCGAGATCGATTCGCAGCCCGACCTCCCCCGCCGCATCCGCCTGCTTGACCCGCTGCGTGTAGCGCTCGATCGTGTCCTTCTCCGCCTGCAGAGAGAGCTCGAGCATCTCACGATTGCTCGTCGTGAGCTTCACCTCCGCCGGCCGCGTCGTCGGCTCCCCGCCCAGCGCCACGATCTTCTGCGCCAGGAACTTCGCGTGCTCCAGCTCGTCCGCGATCTCGCCCTCTAGGAACGACGAGAGCTGCAGCCGCAACGGCCCGCTCACCAGCCGCGAGTACAGCAGATAGCTGATGATCGCCTGGTACTCGTGCGCCAGGTCCTCGTTCAGCCCGTCGATCAGCGCCTGCCTCGCACTGTCCATCGCCATGCTTCCCTCCACGGAAAGGGTACGTTGAAACCAATAATAGTTATTATTAGCAGGAGCGCAAGACCCGACCGAACCCGCGTTCCCGCAGGTCAGGCATCCGCCGGGCCCACGAAGCGACGCACCTCTTCCACGACTCGCCGCGGCTCCACGGGCTTCGCCAGGTAGCCGTCGCAACCGGCCCGGATCGCCTTCTGTCGGTCTTCTTCCAATGCGTGGGCAGTCAGCGCGATGATGGGAATGTCCTTGGTCCGCTCATCGGCCTTGAGGCGCCGCGTCGCCTCCCAGCCGTCGATCTTCGGGATCGAAATGTCCATCAGGATGAGGTCCGGGTGGTCCGACCGGGCACGGTCGACCCCCTCCTCCCCATCCCGGGCCTCGATCACCTCATAGCCGACGAAGTCCAGAATGGTCCGGTAGACCACCAGGTTGTCCTCATTGTCCTCGACCAGGAGCACCGTCTTCTTGCGGTCACTTGCCATCGCGTGCTCACATGCGCAGAGGGGACAGCGGCGCGACCGTGGAGCAGGATACAGGAACCGTGCCGCTGAAACCAGTGTGGCGTAACGGATTATCCCTCAGGCGACGACGCGCCGCACGCGCCCGGCGCCGTCCGATCCGCCGGGACCCCGCCCGCCGCGTCGTCGCCAGTGGATCACTCGCCGGCCGACATGGCGGCCGCCTCCCGCTCCTTGAAGACCTTCAGGTTCGTCGAGTGCCCCGGATTCACCCGAGCGGTCGGGTCGATGTAATGGATCGCGTTGTTCACCGCAATGGCCGCTTCGGCGAACCCCGTCGCGATCAGGTCCAGCTTCGACTGGTAGGTGACGATGTCGCCGGCGGCGAACACGCCGGGGATGTTCGTCTCCATGAGCGGCCCGACCTTGATGGCGTTGCGCTCGAGCTCGAGCCCCCAACGGGCGATCGGTCCGAGTTCCGGCTTGAACCCGATCAGCGCCAGGACCGCATCCATCTCGAACCGCATCTCCTCGCCCGTCCGGTTGTCGAAAATGGTGACGGCCGTGACCCGGTCCTCGCCGTGGATCTCCCGCACCTCCTTGTGCGTCAGGAGCTCCATTTCGCCCCGCTCCACCGCCTGCGTCATGAGCTTCATCGAGTGCGCGTGGGCGCGGAAGCCCTCCCGGCGGTGGATCAGCACGAGCCGCTCGCAGTGGTCCTTCAGCGCCAGCGCCCAGTCCACCGCCGAATCCCCACCGCCGACGATCAACACGCGCTTCCCCGCGTAGATCGCCGGGTCCTTGACGTGATAGGCCACGCCCTTGCCGAGCAAGGCGTCGTAGCCCGGACAGTCCAGCGTGCGCGGCGAGAAGGCCCCCTTCCCCGCCGCGATCACCACCGCCTTGGATGGATAGCGCCCCCGGTTCGTCACGAGGACGAAGTGCCCGTCCTCCCGGATCAGGTCCACGACCTGCTCCTCCAGCCGGACCTCCGGGCCGAACTGGGTCCCCTGCTCGATCAGCTTCACCGCCAGATCCCGGGCCAGGATCTGGGGGAAGCCGCCCACGTCGTAGATGTATTTCTCCGGGTACAAGGCCATGAGCTGTCCGCCCAGCTCCGGAAGCGAATCGATGATCCGGGTGGAAGCTCCGCGCATGCCCGCGTAGAACGCGGCGAACAGCCCGGTCGGGCCGCCGCCGATGATGGTGATGTCCTTGAGGTCCCCTGACGTCACGCTCCCGTCCCCTGCCGTCGTGAGCAGATCGATCGTCCGTTCGAAGTCATGAATCCTATCGGACCGCCGTACTGCGGCGCAAGGTAGCCACCGCGAACCGCGTGTAGTCCAGGATCGCGACCGCGCCCGCCGCGCCGACGACGATGACCCACGCATCGATCCACGCCGGATGCAGGAGCAGGATCAGCACGGCCAGGATCTGGAGCGCGGTCACCGTCTTTCCGGAGAAACGCGCCCGGAACCGGATCGGCAGCCGGAAAATGGAGGCGACGACGAACGCCGCGGCCGTGAAGAGGTCCCGCGCCAGCAGCAGCAGGAGCTGCCAGAGCGTCAGGACCCCGCCGATCGCGAAGGTGGCGAGCGCGGTCACGAGGAAGGCCCGGTCCGTAATGGGGTCCAGCACCTCGCCGAGTCTGGACGTCATGTCGAACCGCCGCGCGATCCAGCCATCCAGGAAATCGGACGCGGCGGCGGCCGCGAGGATCGCGGCGCGGCCCGCCGTCGATTGCACGACGAGGAACGCTGCCGCCAGGGGCAGCCGGATCAGCGAGACCACATTGGGCAGAGACAGGTCGCGCATTCCCCGGGGTTTCTCGCTCCGTTCACGAGGTTCGCACGGGACCGCCGATCGCCGGTGCAAGGCGCATTCCGGTCACATCTCGCGCATCGTCGAGCACGGCGCGGGCGGCATCGTCGCGGCGCCGGCGCTACCCTCGCGCCGCGCGTCCGCCTGCAAAAGATGATACCCCGGGCTGACAGGAAAGCGCCGCGGTGCCCGCGGCGCGCGGCGCGGACAACCCGGACCGCCGTGGGGCCACGGTCAGTCGGCGGGCGCGAAGTCGCCCGCCGCGACGCGCTCGCCAGCGGAGCGCAGCACCTCCCGGGCGTTCTCGTACGTGATGGTACGTACCGCTTCCCCAATCGGAAGCCAGATGCAGGCGGAGATCCCTTCGTCGATCTGCGGCCTCGCCTCGCCGCCGAGCGATTCGAAGAGGAAGAAATGGCAGAACTTGTGGACGAGCTGGTCCTGGTCCCGGAAGTACCAGTCGATGGTCTGGAGCTCGGCGAGGGGGCGGAGCTCCGTGAGCCCCGTCTCTTCCCTCACCTCCCGGAGCGCGGCCTCGAGGGGGGTCTCCGCGCCCTCCACGTGGCCCTTGGGAAGGCCCCAGTTCCCGTACGGGTCGCGGATCAGCAGGAACTCCGGATCGTCGCCACGGCGGAATACGACGCCGCCGGCGCTCGTCTCCACGCGCGCCCGCTGCGGGCGGCCCCGCACGTTCCCCTCCTCCCGCGTCTTGCGGCGGGGTGGTTTCTTAGCCACCGAGCAGCAGCTCCGCAATCTGGACAGTGTTGGTGGCGGCGCCCTTCCGCAGGTTGTCCCCGACCACCCAGAAGTGCAGCACGTGGTCGAGATCCGGATCGCGCCGCAAGCGGCCCACTCGGACGACGTCGCCGCCCGCGACCTCCCGCGGCATGGGCGGCGTGCCGTCGTCCACCGCCACGCCGGGCATGGCCTCGAGCGCGGCCCGCGCCGTTTCCAGGTCGAGCGGGCGTTCCGTCTCCACCGTTGCCGCCACCGAATGCCCGACCTCGACCGGGACCCGCACACACGTCGCCGCGACCGGCAGGCCCGGGAGGCCCAGGATCTTCCGGGTTTCGTTGCGGATCTTCGCCTCCTCCTCGGTCCAGCCCGCCGGATCCCGGTCGCCGATCGCCGGGATCACGTTTCCGGCAATGGGCGCCACGAAGGGCGAGACCGCCGACTCGCCACCCGCCAGCTCCGCGCGCAACGCGTCCATGCCCTTCGCGCCCGCGCCGGACACGGCCTGGTACGTGCTGACCACTACGCGCCGCAACCCGCCGGCCCGGCGGATCCCCTCCAGCGCCAGGACCAGCTGGATCGTCACGCAGTTCGGGTTCGCGATGATGCCGCGTGGCCGCTCCCGGACCCGCTCCGGGTTCACCTCCGGCACCACGAGCGGCACATCGGGATCCATCCGCCACGCCGACGAGTTGTCTACCACCACCGCGCCGGCCTCGGCCGCAACCGGCGCCCACTCCCGGCTGCGGGTCGCGCCGGCCGAGAAGAGCGCCAGCGCGCACCCCTCGAACGCCTCCGGCGTGGGCTCCACCACGGGCCACTCCCGCCCCCTCCACGGAAGCCGGCGCCCCGCCGAGCGCTCGGACGCCAGCAGCACCACCTCGTCCGCGGGGAACCCGCGCTCCTCCAGGACCCGCAGCATCATCTGCCCGACGGCGCCCGTGGCGCCAAGGATCGCGACCTTCATGGGCGCTCCGCAAGCCCCAATTGAAAAGCTTCGTGCAACACGTTCAGCGCGTCGGCTTCCCGGTCCGCGCCCACGAGCAGCGCGATCGAAATGGCGGACGTCGACAGACCGTAGACCTCGATCCCTTCGTTCATCAGCGCCTCGTACGCCCGCGCGTACACGCCCGGACGGCCGTGCATCCCGCTCCCCACCAACGCCACCCGCGCCAGCCCGTCCTGGACCTCGATCGTCTCGCCTCCCAGCTCGCCCAGCAGTTCCTCGCACACCGCCCTGGCCTCCGCCAACGCGTCCTCCCGGACCGTGATCTGGAGCTGCCTCCGCCCGTCCGGCCGGTCCGCGTGCGCCACCATGTCCACGCTCACACCGCACGTCGCCAGCCGCGAAAGGACCATCGACACCGGCCGCATCCCGGGAGGCAGTCCCCGCAGCACGATGCGCGCATGGCCCCGCTCCGACGCCAGCCCCCTCAGTACAAGCTCCTCCATGCCGCGCTCCATCGGCGAGATCAGCGTGCCGCCGGCGGCAGCATCCGCGAACGAGGACAGCACCCGCACCGGAATCCCGTAGCGGGACGCCAGCTCCACGGCCCGCGAGTGCATGACCCGCGCGCCCGAGCACGCCAGCTCGAGCATCTCCTCGTAGTCGATCCGTTCGATCAGGCGCGCGTTCCGCACGACCCGGGGATCCGCGGTGTACACGCCATCCACATCCGTGTACACCTCGCAACGGTCCGCGCACAGCGCCGCGGCGAGCGCCACCGCCGTGGTGTCCGAGCCCCCGCGCCCGAGCGTGGTCACCTCCCGGGAACGACTCACGCCCTGGAACCCCGCCACGATCACGATCCGCCCCCGCGCGAGCTCTTCCCGCACCCGCGCGGCCCTGACCTCCTCGATCCGCGCGCCCGTGTGGACTCCGTCCGTAATGATCGCCGCTTGCGAACCCGTGAAGCTGATGGCTTCCGCGCCGAGCTCCCGGATCGCCATCGCCAACAGCGCCATCGCGATCCGCTCCCCGGCCGTCAGCAGCATGTCCAGCTCGCGCGGATGCCGCCGCTGCGGATCCTCCGAGACCGAGCGCGCCAGCGCGATCAGCTCGTCCGTCGTATCGCCCATGGCCGATACGACGACCACCACATCGTGCCCCGCGGCACGCTGCGCAACCACCTTGCCGGCCACCCGGCGGATCCGTTCCGGCGTGCCGAGCGAGGTGCCGCCGTACTTCTGAACGATGAGCGTCATCCGCTACCAGGCATTGCAAGTCTCGGGCAGCAACGGCCCCGGCCCGGCGCCGGAGACGCCCGCCGGCCTCGCTCAGAAGATCCGCAGATTGATGTACTTGCGCGGGTTCTCCTGGAAGTCGCGCAGCAGCGACTGCAGCAGCGTGTTCGTCCGGACGAGGTCGCCGTACAGCGTGCTGTCCTGCACCAGTCGGCCGAGCGTGCCCTGCCCCTGTTCCACGCCCGCCATCACCGAGCCGAGCGCGTGGAACGCGGTGTCCGCCCGCGCCATCGTCGAACGCAGGTCCCGACTCGCCGCCAGCAGCGCCGCGGAGAGGGAGTCGATCTGCGCCGTCGCCCGCTCCATGTTGTCCACGATCGACGTCAGCTCCCCGCTCGCGACCGCCGACTCCACGTGCCGCGAGACCCGGTTCACCGTCTGGACCGCCTCCCCCAGCGCCTTCATCGTCCCTTCCAGGTGGGCCGACAGCTCGTGCATCGTGCGCTCCTGCGCGCCGATCAGGTTCGTGAGCTGCTCGCTCACCTGCTGGATGTTCTCGACCGCCTCCCGGATGTTGACCGCCGTCTCCTCCGTGAACGCGATCTGGAACCGATCGCTCACCACCGCGACGTTCTCCGCGATGCGGTCCAGCGCCGCGGTCAGCCGGGACATGTCCGGCAACGAGTAGCCCGGCAGCACGTCCGGATCCAGCGATTCCAGGTAGTCGTACCGCGGGAACCGGCCACGGGGATGGATCTCCGCCTGCCAGTCCCCGAACATCGACTCGGGCGAGAGCAGCACCACGGCGTCCTGCGGGATCGGCGCGTCCGCCCGCACACGCATGCGCACGAGCACTGCGTCCCCACCCGGCTCGAGCACCACTTCCGAGACGCGGCCGATCGGGACGCCCCGCACCTTGACCGCATTCCCCTCCATGAGCTGCCCGACCTCGCGGAACCGAGCCTCGAGCACGACCTCTTCGCGGCCGAGCGCCGCGCCTTTCAGCCACAGCGTACCGAAGAACGTCAGTGCGGCCCCCAACAGAATGACCACGCCGACGATCACTTCACTGCGACGCTTCACGCGACCTCCTCCGCGAGCTCAGGACGGCCCTCGATGAAGGCCCGCACGACCGGATCGTCCACCGCCTGGATCTCCGCCGGCGTGCCCACGAACCGGACCTTCCCCTGGTAGAGCATCGCGATCCGGTCCCCGATGTAATACGCGCTCTGCAGGTCGTGCGTGACCACGATGCTCGTGACCCCCAGCTCGTCCCGCATCTTCAGGATCAACCGGTTGATCACGGCGGTGGTCACCGGATCCAGGCCCGTCGTCGGCTCGTCGTACAGCAGGTACTTCGGGTGCGTCGCGATGGCCCGGGCCAGCCCCGCCCGCTTCCGCTGGCCGCCCGAGAGCTCGGCCGGGTAGCGGCTCCCGTACTCGGACAGTCCCACCAGCGTAAGCGCCTCCCGGACCCGCTCCTCGATCGCGTCCGCGGTCATCTCCCGGATCCGCCGCAGCCCCATGGCCACGTTCTCCGCCACGGTCATGGAATCGAAGAGGGCCGCGAACTGGAACACGAAGCCGACGTCTCGCCGTAGCTCCACCAGCTCGTCCCGCGTCAGCTCGCCGACCCGGCGGCCGTTCACCACGATCGTGCCCGCATCGGGCTCGAGCAGACGCACGATCAGCTTGAGCAGGACGGACTTGCCGGACCCCGAGTGGCCGATCACCACCATGGTCTCGCGGTCCCGCACGTCGAGCGTGAAGCCGTCCAGGACCACCTTCGGCCCGAACGACTTCGACACGCCTTCGATCCGTATGCTCATAGCAGCGCGACCGCCCAGAACGCGTCCAGCACGAGGATCAGCATGCTCCCCACCACCACCGCGCGGGTCGTGGCCTGCCCGACCCCCTCCGCGCCGCCCCGCGTGCTGAACCCGAAGAAGCACCCCACCGCCGTCACCGCGAGCCCGAACGATGCCGCCTTCACGAGCGAGTAGCGCACATCGAACGGCGCGAAGAACAGCCGCAGGCCCCGCACGAACTCGGGCGTCGACAGGTCCAGCAGGTTGATCGCCGTGATCCACCCCGCGACGATCCCCATGGCATCCGCGAACGCCACGACGATCGGGAACATAATGATCCCGGCGATTAGCCGCGGCACCACCAGATAGGACATGGGGTTGTACGCGAGCGTCTCCAGCGCGTCGATCTGCTCCGTCACCTTCATCGTGCCGATCTCGGCCGCGATGTTCGCGCCGACCCGCCCGGCCAGAGCCAGCCCGGTGAGCACCGGCCCCAGCTCCAGGATCATCGTCTTCCCCACGAGCGTGCCGACGAAGTACAGCGGGATCGCTCCGGTGAACGTGTACGACGCCTGGAGCGCCATCACGATCCCGGTGAAAGCGGCGATGAAGAGGGCGAGCGGGAGGGAGTCGACGCCGATCCTCGCCATCTGCACGGCAACGAGCCGCCCCCAGGTGGCGACATCTCCGGCCGCGCGAGTGGCGGCGGCCGCGAATTTTCCGAACCGCCCGAACGCGGCCGCCAGGTCCATCGCCGACCGGCCCACCCACGCCAGTGGAGCGCTCCACCCGTGCATCATAAGCGCCAAAATAGCAGAATTACGGCAGTTCTGTCCACCCCGACGCCCCTCCGGCCCGAGCCTTGCAAACGAAGTCCGCACGGCCGATTGCGTGGCCAGCCGGCGAGGAGGTGCAGCGGATGAGCAGCGAAAAGAAGCGCGCAGGACAGCGGCCCGGGCCGCGCCGTACCGAGCCTGCCGACCCCGGGTTCCAGAAGCGTTGGGTGGATACCCCCAGGCTGGGCGCCGAGCAGCTCGATGCGGCCTTCCGCCACGGCTTCGACTCCCGCGTGCGCTTCGCGGACCGGCCGTTCCATGAAGTGGAGCACTACCTCCGGGAGAGTTGGGAGGGTATGGGGCGGCCGGAGCCGTGGGCGGAGGTATGCGACGTCGTCCGTAGCGGATACGAACGCTACAAGGGCGCCGGCTTCGCCCCGTCCACCGACCTGGGCCCCGAAGCCCTGGACCGGTTCACCCGCTTCACCGCCGGCGGCTCGGCCATCGGCGGCGGCACCCTCGGAGAACGCCCGCTCCTCGGTGCGTCCGCGCCGGTTTCCGATTTCGACGGCGAGGGCGGTCCGCCCGTGGGGGGCGAGGAAGAGGCCGGAACCGAGGAGACCGACCTGCCGCCCGGCTGAGCATCCTCGTGTCCCGCCGCCGCGCGCCGGACCGGGCCTGGACCACCGCCCCGCCCCCGGTCCGGCCCCCCTCAGCCGCCCGTCGAGCCGACCCAGCGGAGCGTGGGCACCGCCGGCGCCTCCCCCAACTCCACCGCCGCCGCGTAGAAGCGCAGCAGCCCCTGCTGCATGCGCTCGTCCAGGGAGTACGTGAGCGAGCGCCAGTACCTGGCAAGGTGTCCGGCCTCGAGCCGGTACCGCTCCGCATGACGCTCCGCCAGCTCCTCGACGCGGGAATAGAAGTAGGTCATGGACTCACGCAGGAGCCCGTGTAGCCGGATCAGCTCGTCGTCCCGCTCCGGACCGGCGGACACCTGCCAGAGCGCGAACGCGAACGGCAGACCGGTCCAGTTCCGCCATTCCGCGCCGAGATCCGTGAATTCCCGACCCTCCCTCGCGGGCCTGCGGAGCGCCACGTCCCCGATCCACAGCACGGCCGCGGCGCCCGCGTCGATCGGATCCCCATCCCGGGCCTGGTCGAACCACCGGTACTTCGGCCGCAGCCCGTCCCGCAGTTCGAGCAGGGCGCGGAGCAGCACGACCGAGGTGGCGGACGCCGTGGGAAGCGCCACTTCGAGGCCGTCCAGTTCATCCAACGGCCGGGTCCGCTCCAGGAGTATGCTCCCCACCGGGCCATCCGACCCGATCACCAGGCCCGGCAACAGTCGGTACCGGTCCGCGTGGCGGGCATATTCGATGCTGGACGACGGCGCCACGTGGATCCGCCCCGCCGCCAGCTCCGCGTTCAGGAACGACGGGATCCCCGGCACCAGCTCCATCCAGGACGGCGGCTCGCCATCCACGAGCCGTGCGTGCACGGGGAAGCAGTTGCTGTATTCTATGTGTCCGAGTCGAAGCATTTCGGCATCGTTCGTTCGAGGCACGAGGCGCCCGTCCGGGGCGCGGTCGCTAACTTAGCATGTGCGCGTCCCGCCGCCAGAGGCGCCCCCTCCGCGGCGCCCTGATCCTCGCGCTCGCCGTCGCCATCGCGCTCCTGGTCTTCTTCCTCGACGACCTGATCCGCGCGGCCCGGCCGACCTACTCCCTCGTCGTCACCTATCCCGCCGCGCCCCGGCTCGTAACCGGCGCGCCCGTCTGGCTCGCAGGACGGCCGGTCGGGACGATCACCCGGATCGAATTGCTCCCTCCGACCGACGCGCACCGCGACCGCATCGCCGTCACCATCCGGATCGCCCGGGCCGTTCAGCCCTTCGTCCGCACCGACAGCCCCGCACGCCTCACGACCCCGGGCCTCCTCGAAGACCCGATCATCGACATCTATCCCGGCAGCCCGGATGCCCCGGTACTCCGACCCGGAGATACGATCCGCGGCACGCCGCTCCCCGAGCTCGACTCTCTGGCGGACAAGGCGCTCGCCTTCGGCCGAGCGTTCGACTCCTTGCTTGCCGGCGTACGCGTGCTCGACACCCTCGCCGACCAGCGCCGCGGCGCTCTGCTCGACCTCCGAACGCAGCTCACCCTCGCCCGGTTCCAGATCGACCGGCTCGCCCGCCAGCTCGAGGAGGGCACGCTCGGGCCCATCGCGCGGGACTCCGCCCTGCGCGCCGACCTCTCGCAGATTTTCCGGAAGTTCAATGAGATGGGCCGTCGACTCGGAGAGATCGCCGCGGACTCCGGCGCCACGGGCCAGACGCGCCCCGGACCCGCCCTGCACGAACTCGCGCAGAGCGTCCGGGAGCTGAGGAGCAGCATCGCCGACCTCGAGGCGATCGTCGGCGGGCCTGACGGGTTCCTGCCAAGACTGGCTCGGGACTCCGCGCTGTTCCACGCAATCGCCGCCACCCGGGCGGCGCTCGATTCCCTGATCGCCGTCTCGCGCCGGAACCCGCTCCGATACCTGTTCTGAACCCGGCGGAGTTCCCCGCTAACCGCGATCCCGGCCGTTCCCGCCCGAGTAGACCGGGATGATCAGAGACACCGTCGTCCCGCTGCCCGGCGACGACCGGATCTCCACCCGCCCGCCGTGCGACTCCACGATCTCCCGGCAGATCGCCAGCCCGAGCCCCATCCCCTTCGGCTTCGTGGTCACGAACGGCTCGAAGATCCGCTTCAGCCGATCCGGGCTGATCCCCGGGCCGTTGTCTCTGATCTCCACGATCGCATCGCCGGAACGCCGCTTCAGCCGGATCTCGATACGCCCCGGCCGCTCCCGGCCATCCTCCGCCAGCGCCTCCCGCGCGTTCCGCAGCACGTTGTCCAGCGCCTGCCTGAGGTAGTACGGGTCCGCCCGGACCTGGAGCGACTCCATCGGCCCCACGATCACCTGGATCCCCCGGTGCTCCGCCTCCCGGATCTCGCTCCGGGCCAAATCCCCCACGAACTCCCTCAGGTCGAGAGGCACCAGCTCCAGCTTGCGCTTCGAACCCGTCGCGTAGGCCGACAGCTCCGCCAGCAGCTCCACCACCCGCGAGGACTCGCTGATGATGGCCTCGCTCACCTCCCGCCTCGCCGCCTCGTCCTCCACCAGCATCGGGTCCATCAGCATCTCCGCGTGCAGAATGATGGTCTGCAACGGGTTCTTCACCTGGTGGAGGATCCGCGCCGTCGCCGTGCCCATGGCGGCCAGCCGCTCCGCTTCGACCTGCCGCTTCATGCTCCGCCTCGCGACCGCCAGCACGATGCCGGACGCGAACGCGACGATGGCGAGCACCACCAGCACGTTGACCAGCATCAACCGCTGGGCAGCCGGGAACAGCTCGGCCTGAAGCCACACCACGTGCGCCAGGGGCATTACGTTACATCCAGATGGATGGTCGGGTGACTCATTGTACTATCACCGCCGAACGGCGGCAACATAAAGCCCACCCCGCCCACCGACCCCGAGCGGCGCCGCGCAGGCACGCGCCCCCGCGCACCCGCGTCCGGGTGCGATGCTCAGGCCGTGGCCGACGTGGGCTCGGCTCCACGGGACCCGGCACCCCGCGTGGCCAGGATCAGCGCCATGACCACCAGGAACTGCGCCACGCCCGTGGCGAGCTGGATGAACTGGTGCAGGTGCCAGATCTTCGCCGCAGTCTCCCGCCCGACGCTCTGTAGAATGACCTCCTGCACCGGCAACAATAGGATGAAAACCGTCCGGATCCCGACGAACACGGCGAGGTACGGATCGACCCGTCCGAGCCGACCGGTGACATACAGCGCGCAGAGCCCCAGATACCCGCCGATCGCAACGAAGGACAGGATCCGCGTCACGTCCAGGAGTCGCTCCCAGCTCAGGTTGGCCCAGGTCTCCATCGCACCGGCCGGGATGGCCGCCGCCCCGATCAGGACCACCGCCGCCAGGACCGCATAGCACAGCCGACGTATGTGCGTGCCCTCCAGATAGAGCAACGCCAGTACGGCGGGCAGGGCCGCGCTCATCATGGCGTGCAGCAAATACGTGGCATTGTACACGAAGGCCCGCGTCTGCGCGATCAACGAATCCGGCGGCTGCCCCCGGCGCAACACCGCCAGGACCTCCAACACCAGATTGTCGAACGCGAGCACCCCGTACAGCACGCCCAACACCACCCATGCCAGGTGCGTCGTCCGGGACAACGCATCCCTCCGACGCACCACGACGTACACGATCCCGAGCGTCATTGCCACCCGGACCGCGAGCGTCAGTCCCCGGAGCAGCGAAAGCGAATCCACGTCCGACTACTTCCCTCAGCGACCGGAATGCCTCAGCTCTCGTCGCCTTCGTCTCCGTCCTCGTCCCCGTCCCCGTTGTCGGGCGGCGGGTTCTCATCGTCGATGGTGAAGATCACCACCTCCTCGTCCCCCTGCTCCGCCTTTCTGCCGCCCAGCTTCGTCTCCACCACGATCCGCTTCACCACGCCCCGCGGATCGTGCACCGTGATCTCGAAGTTCAGGCCCTGCGCCGCAGACGTCACCCGCGTCCGGACCCTGCTCCCCGGGTCCTGCTCCCGACGGCTCGGGTTCCGGAACAACGTCTTCGTCGACTGCCGGCCGCTGTCCAGTGTGCGGGTGACCTTGATCATGCGCAGCCAGTCCGGCTGGTAGCTGATCTTGTAGCCGTAGCCCCGCTGGTCGGACCCTTGTCCTTCCCGATTGTGGCGTGCCATGCGAGCCTCCGCCGGTGGTGCATGAGGGGGAACTCGGAAACCTGCGATTCTTGGAATAGTTCTCCGTCAGTCCGGGGTTGTCAAGTTCTGCATTCGCGCCGCCGGCGGCCCTGTCGGATATGTCGTCATATCAATTCGTTACAATTCACGGCGAAGTCGCGCCCTCGCCCGCGCCGCCGCGATCCCGCCCGCCGCCCCCTCCCACGAAAATCCGAAAATCCATCGTTACCGCCCCGCGCACGCGCTCCGCATCCGCCCCCCGCGTACGCGAGTACGGATCTTGCACCGCTCCGGCCCGCGGTCATGCACTCGCGCCCGCGGCCGGGCCTCCCGCCCCATCGCGGGCAGCGTCGTTCCGTGCACCGTTTCCGGGTCCGAAAGACCCGAAACAAGCACCGAACCCCTTGACCACAACGACCCTGGATGATACATTATGGCAATCATCCACATACCGATACCTACCAGAACTTGGAGGCTAGGGCGCCTCGCCGACCGTTTCCGGTCTGTTACGTTCTGACCTCTGCATGCTCCCGACTGATTCGACCCCGGATGGCGACGCCCGCCCGCCAATCCTGTCCCATTGCATGCATGGAGTGATTCGTGGACATCGCGGAACTGAAGAGCAAGTCGATTGCTGAGCTGCACGAGATGGCCGAGCAGTTGAACATCTCCAACTACTCCGGCCTCCGTAAGCAGGACCTCATCTTCCGAATCGAACAGAACCTCCTCGATAGCGACGTCGTGCTCCGGGGCGAGGGCGTCCTGGAAATCCTCCCCGAGGGGTACGGCTTCCTCCGGTCTCAGGACTGGAATTATCTCTACGGGCCGGACGACATCTACGTCAGCCCGTCCCAGATCAAGCGCTTCGACCTCCGGACCGGGGACACGATCATGGGGCAGGTCCGGCCGCCGAAGGACGGCGAGCGGTACCTCGCGCTCCTCAAGGTCGAGTCCGTGAACGGCGATGACCCGGAGAAGGCGAAGCACCGGATCGCGTTCGACAACCTGCGCCCCCGCTACCCGGACGAGCGCATCCGCCTCGAGGGGAAGTCGGGCGACCTGTCCATGCGGCTCATGGACCTGATCTCTCCGATCGGGAAGGGCCAGCGCGGTCTGATCGTGTCGCCGCCGAAGGCGGGGAAGACGATCCTCATGCAGAAGATCGCGAACGCGATCATCGAGAACCACCCGGAGATCCACCTGATCGTCCTCCTCATCGATGAGCGCCCGGAAGAGGTGACGGACATGGAGGAGAACGTGAACGCCGAGGTGATCTCCTCGACGTTCGACGAGCCCGCGGACCGGCACACGCAGGTCGCCGAGATGGTGATCGAGAAGGCGAAGCGCCTCGTGGAGCACGGCCGGGACGTGGTGATCCTCCTGGACTCCATCACCCGTCTGGCTCGGGCCTACAACGTGACGGTGCCGCACTCCGGGAAGATCCTCTCCGGCGGCGTCGACGCCCACGCGCTCCACAAGCCGAAGCGGTTCTTCGGCGCGGCGCGGAACATCGACGCCGGCGGGTCGCTGACGATCATCGCCACCGCGCTGATCGACACGGGCTCGCGCATGGACGAGGTGATCTTCGAGGAGTTCAAGGGCACCGGCAACATGGAGGTGGTGCTCGACCGGCACATTGCGGACAAGCGGATCTTCCCCGCGATCGACATCAACCGGTCGGGCACGCGTAAGGAGGAGCTGCTGCTGGACGAGTCCGAGCTGAACCGGGTCTACCTGCTGCGCAACTTCCTGTCCGACATGCCGCCGGCCGAGGCGCTGGAGTTCCTGCTCGACCGTATGCGGCGCACGAAGACGAACAAGGAGTTCCTCGACAGCATGGCTCGGGGCTAAGAGCCGTTCCCGAGGACGAGCAGTTCGTAGGTGGCGCGCTGCGGCGGCGTGAGGTCGCGCGGCATCGCGATGACGAGCACGGGGGTGCGGGGATCCTCCGGGATGTGGAGGATCAGGTGGTTCTCTCTCCTGGATTCATCGAAGGGCAAGGCGCGCCCCCGTGGATTCACGGCCACGATCCGGCCGGCGCCGGACTCCTCGGCGAGGCGTAGCCCGTAGGTGATCCACTCGGCGATGGGGTCGCTCGAACCTTCCGCGACCCGGGGGAGCAGCACACGCTCGTAGTGTTCCCGACAGCGCTCGAAGGCTGCGGGATCGCGCTCCCGGAGATGCCGCAGTCCAGCCCTGTAGAATTCCCGCGGATCCCGCAGCGTACTGCGAGACAACGCATCTTCCAGGCGCGCGTCGGCGCGCGTGCGGAGATCGTGGTCCATCGGCTGGACTATGGAGGGCTGCGGGCCCGGCGTCAAGGCGGTCGGCGCACCGACAGGCAGGTCGCGCGGGGCCGTCGATGTTCGCTCGGGCGACGTCGCGTACGCCGCGCGCCGGTGCTTCCGAACCGCGCCGTCCGGCGCTATCTTGCCGGTATTCGAGCCTCGCTTTCAGGAAGGTGTACCGATGCCCTGGTCCCGCACCGGACGCAACGAGCCGGCGCCCGCCGAACCCCCGGAGGTCCTGGAGCTCTCGTGGGAGGTGTTCGGCGAGCTGTGCCGCGCACTGGCGGTGAAGGTAGCGAACAGCGGCTATGAGCCCACGCTCGTCGTGGGGATCGCGAAAGCCGGCGTCATCCCCGGCGCCGTGATCGCATCCATGCTCGGATGCGAGTTCGCTTCCATGAAGATCAGCCGGCGTGCCGGATCCGAGCGGGTCCGGACGCGGCCGAAGCTCCTCTCGGCCGCCCCGGTCGAGGCCGCCGGCCGTCGGGTCCTGATCGTGGACGAGATCTGCACCACCGGTGAAACGCTCCGCCTCGCCCTCGCCGCCGTGCGCAGCGTGCAGCCCGCGGACGTGAAGACGGCCACGAGCTTCGTCAAGTTCGGCGGCTACAAGCCGGATTTCTACGCAATCGAGACGGACGCGGTGGTGATCTTCCCGTGGGATCGCCACGTGGTGGACGAGCGCGGCAACCTGGTGGTCAATCCCCTGTACCAGGGGCTTCTCTGACGAAGGGAGCCAACGCGCCTCGCGCCGAGCGCAGGATCGTGAACGAGAAACGCCCGGGCCGTCTCTGGCCCGGGCGTTTCCGTTTGCCGCTCATTGTGCCGGAGGCGGCGAGGCCGAGGACAGCCTCAGGCCGATGATGCCGGTCACGATCAGCGCTATGCAGGTCAACCGGATCGCGGTGGCGGGCTCCCGGAAGAGAACGATGCCGAGAATCGCTGTCCCCACGGTGCCGATCCCGGTCCAGACGGCGTACGCCGTACCGAGGGGGAGCCACCTCAGCGCCAGACCGAGCAAGCCCATGCTCAGAACGAGCGCCGCCGCCGTGCCCACGGTCGGCCACAGCCGCGTGAACCCGTCGGTGTACTTCAGCCCCACCGCCCACCCGACCTCGAACAACCCCGCAACGAAGAGAATCAGCCACGCCATCTCTGGTTCGAACCGGTGCAGGCAGGTGCAAATACGCCCCGGGCGGCCGATCGGCCGCCCGGGGTGCTGTCGCGTCAGACGTCCAGGTTCCTCACGAACCTCGCATTCGACTCGATGAACGCGCGGCGCTCCTCGACGTCGTCTCCCATGAGCGTCGAGAAGATCCGGTCCGCGGCCACCGCATCGTCGAGGGTGACCTGGAGGATCGTCCGGGTCTCCGGATCCATCGTCGTCTTCCAGAGCTGATCCGGGTTCATCTCGCCCAGACCCTTGTAGCGCTGGACGACCACGTTCCGGCTCTCCCCCTTCCCGTTCCCGGCGAGCCGCTGGATGTACATGTCCAGCTCCTCCCGGTTGTACGCGTAGTACTCCTCCTTCCCCCGGGCCACGCGGTACAGCGGCGGCTGCGCGATGTACACGAAGCCCTCCTCGATGAGCTGCCGCATGTGCCGGTAGAAGAAGGTGAGGAGCAGCGTCCGGATGTGCGCGCCGTCCACGTCCGCGTCGGTCATGATGATGATCTTGTGGTAGCGCGCGTTCTCCAGGTTGAACTCGTCCTCGCCGATCCCCGTGCCGATCGCCGTGATGATCGTCCGGATCTCTTCGTTCGAGAGGATCTTGTCCAGCCGCGCCCGCTCCACGTTCAGGATCTTCCCGCGCAACGGCAGGATCGCCTGGAACGTGCGGTCGCGCCCCTGCTTCGCGCTCCCGCCCGCGCTGTCACCCTCCACGAGGTACAGCTCGCACATCTTGGGATCCGTGAGGGAGCAGTCGGCGAGCTTGCCCGGGAGCACGCTCCCCTCGAGCGCGCTCTTGCGCCGGACCAGCTCCCGCGCCTTCCGCGCGGCCAGCCGCGCCCGCGCCGCCTGGAGCGCCTTTTCGATGATCGCCCGCGCCACGGACGGGTTCTCATCCAGGTAGATGGCCAGCTTCTCGTTGACCACCTGCTCGACCGCCCCCCGGACCTCGGAGTTCCCGAGCTTCGTCTTCGTCTGACCCTCGAACTGCGGCTCCCGGACCTTGACCGAGAGCACCGCGGTCAGACCCTCCCGGACATCCTCGCCGGAGAGCGCGTCCAGCTCCTTCTTGAGCAGCCCGTTCTTGCGCCCGTAATCGTTCAGCGTACGGGTGAGCGCCGCCTTGAACCCCGTGAGGTGCGTCCCGCCTTCGTGCGTGTTGATGTTGTTGACGAAGGTGAACGTGTTGTCGTTGTAGCCGTCGTCGTACTGGAACGCCAGCTCGATCTCGGCCTCCTCACGGCTCGCCTCGATGTAGATGGGCTTCGGATGCAGCGGCTTGCGCGAGCCACGCAGGTGCTCGACGAACTCGATGATCCCGCCCTGGTAGTGGTATTCCTCGCGGCGGCCGCCCGCCCGCTCATCCGTCAGCGTGATGCGCAGGCCACGGTTCAGGAACGCCAGTTCCCGGAGCCGGTTCGAGAGCGTGTCGTAGTTGTACGTCAGCTCGGTGAAGATCTCGGGATCCGGCTTGAAGGACACGGTCGTCCCCGTGCCCTTCGCCTTCCCCACGACCTCGAGCTCGGTGAGCTTGTTGCCGCGGGAGAACCGCTGACGGTACAGCCTGCCGTCCCGCCAACGGACCTCCACCTCGAGCCACTCGGAGAGCGCGTTGACCACGCTCACGCCGACGCCGTGCAGCCCGCCCGAGACCTTGTACGCGGACTTGTCGAACTTGCCGCCCGCGTGCAGCACGGTCATCGCGATCTCGACACCCGGCCGCCCTTCCGTGGGGTGCACGTCCACCGGGATCCCACGGCCGTTGTCCACCACCGTGATGGAATCGTCCGGGCGGATGTAGACGTCGATCTGCGTGCAGTACCCTGCCAGCGCTTCGTCGACCGCGTTGTCGACGACCTCGTAGACGAGGTGGTGCAGCCCGCGGGTGCCCGTGGACCCGATGTACATGCCGGGACGACGCCGCACCGCCTCGAGTCCCTTGAGGACCTGGATCTGGCCGGCCGAGTACTCGCTCGCCACAGCCTGATTCTGCGCCATATGCCCTTCTCGAATTAGCGGAAAATCAACACTGTCGAATACCCCGCAACGCCGCGGAAGTTGCCTTTCCCGCCAAGGCCGGACGCACCTTTCCGGGGATCGGCGGATCAGTCCCTGGCCATTACGAATCGGATCTTTTCTATGCGGCCCCGCTCTCGGCCCGCATTCAGCCGGCGGAGGATCTCCGATTCCATGAGTTTCAGCTCCATGAGCCACGCACTGGAGCGGACGCCGACCACGAGCACGCCGCGGGAGGCGTAGAGCGGCCGGGTCACGGCGGCGATGGCTTCGCCGACGCGCTCGGCCCACTCGGGCACGACGCTCGCCTCCGCGACCCGCTCGGCGATCCCGGCACGCTCGAGGTAGGCGCTGACCGCATCGCTGAGGCGGGTGGGTCCCATGGGTTTCCGGTTCATGGCGTCACCGTCCCGTCCGCAACCTTCCAGCGCTCCAGCTCCCCGTGGCGCGGCTCGAGGTCCGTGGGCTTGGGCGCGGTCAGGATCACCTGCCCACGGGCCTCGGCTTCGAGGAGGTCCAGGATCCGGCGCGCCCGGCCGGTGTCCAGCTCCGCGAACACGTCATCCAGCAGGATGATCGGCTCCCGGCCCCGGGCCTCCCGCACGGTCGCGGCCTCGACCAGGCGCAGCGCGATGGCGGCCGTCCTTTGCTGGCCTCCGGACCCGAACTCCCGGAGATCCCGCGGGCCGTCCCGCCCGACGAGCTCGAAACCGAAGTCATCCCGATGCGGCCCGGTGAGTGTGGTACCCCGGTCCCGCTCGCGCGGAGCCAGCCGGGCCAGCTCGGCCCGGAAGGCCTGGGCGACGTCCTCCACAGAGACGTCCGGGCCGGGAGGGACGGGCGCGGCGGCGCGATACACCAGTCTCGCCGCAGGGCCACCGCTGATGGCGGAGTAGTAGTTGGCGAAGGCGTCCGCATGGGCGGCCGCCCAGTTCGCGCGCGCGGCCATGACCCGCGCGCCCGACTCCACGAGCCCGTGGTCCCACACCGCGAGCAGCGAGGGCGACGCCCCGTCCCGAAGCAGCGTGTTGCGCTGGCGGAGCGTCTGCCGGTAGCGCTGGAGCGCCTGGAGATAACCGGGCGCGTTGAGCGAGAGCGCGATGTCCATGAAGCGCCGCCGCTCGGCCGGCGAGCCGGCCACGACCGCCACGTCCGACGGGGAGAAGACCACGATGCCGATCTGGCCGATGGCATCTCCGAGCCGCTCCGGCTCGACCCCGCCGACGGTGACACGCTTCTTGCGCGTGCGCCGGTCGTACGCCGCGGCGATCTCCAGGGTCCTGTCCGTCGCCGGGTCCTGGAACCGCCCTCGAACGTAGAACGTGTCCGCACCGAACTTGACGAGCTGCTCGTCGGGCGCGCCACGGAAGGACCGGAAGATCTCGAGGTAGTAGATCGCCTCGAGCAGGTTGGTCTTCCCCGAGCCGTTGTCCCCGATCAGCGCCACGCCCTGGCGGGGTAGCACTAGGTCCAGCTCCGCGTAGTTGCGGAACTGGCGCAGACGCAGCTCGCGGCACACGAGAACGGTCGAGGCGGCGGCCATGGACGGGCGTAATATACCCGTGCGGCGGCGGCGCGGCAAACGATGGGGAGCGCCGGAGCGGCCCCGCAGGGCAGAGAATCGCGGCGGCGTTACGCGAACGACGCGACGGGCGGCGCGGCCCGGAGAGCCGTGGGATCGGAGCGCTCGCCGTTCGGGGTCGAGGTCTCGGTGTCATCCGGCTCGAGCGGGCCGGGTCGTGACCGGGTGCCGCAGGAGCTGAGGACCATCGTCAGGGCCGCGAGCACGGCAACGCATCGAAGCTGCCCCATGATTCCACCCTCGTTGCCGGCGTCCGGGTCGGGGCTCGGTCCCGCCCCCGCCCGGGCGCCAGCCCGGCCGCCGCGAGGGCCGTCCGCTCCCCGGCTCAGCGGCCGGTGAAGTTCGGCGCGCGTTTCTCGAGGAAGGCGTTCATCCCCTCGCGCATGTCTTCCGTCGAGGCCAGGAGGCCGAATAGGTTGGACTCGTACGCCAGCCCCTCGTCGACCGTCATCTGGCCGGTCCGGTCCACCGCCTCGATGGCAAGGGCGATGGCCACGGGCCCGTTCGCAATGCAGCGGCGCAACAACCGTTCCGCCTCCGCGAGCAGCTCGGCCTGGGGGCAGACCCGGTTGACGAGCCCGATGCGATAGGCCTCCTGGGCGTCGATCATGTCGCCGGTCAGGATCATCTCGAGGGCGCGGCCACGGCCGATGAGGCGGGGCAGGCGCACCGTCCCGCCGTAGCCGGGGATGATCCCGAGCTTGACCTCGGGCAGGCCGAACTTCGCGTTCTCGCTCGCCAGGCGGATGTGGCAGGCGAGGGCGAGCTCGAGCCCCCCGCCGAGAGCGAAGCCGTTCACCGCGGCGACGACGGGCTTGGACATCCGTTCGATGAAGCGGAACGTGGTCTGTCCCCGCCGCGAGGTCTGGACGCCGTCCACGGGCCCCATCCGGGCGAGCTCGGCGATGTCCGCGCCGGCCACGAAGGACTTCTCACCCGCGCCGGTGACGACGACGCCGCGCACGTCCGCGTCCTCGGCCAGCGCCCGGAAGGCGCGGTCGAGCTCGTCGATCATCTCGGCGTTCAGCGCATTTAGCTTCTCGGGGCGGTTCGCCGTGACCACCGCGATCCCGTCGTTGCGCTCGATCTTCAGGTAGCGGAATTCGTCTGTCATGGTACCGGTTCGTGCGAGGTGGGTGTTCGGCCCGGCGCGGCCGGGGACCGTGCGGCGAGCGCCCGTCCACGAGGCGGCCGCGGCCAGGTGTCGGCGAATATAGGCCGCGCGTCCGGAGGCGGGCAAACCCGGCGAGGCAGCGGTCCTCGCCGGAAAGGCAGGGTCACCGCCGGGCGGCGGAGAAAGGCCTCGGGTGCCGGGGCGGGAGCGAGCGGCCTGCCCACCGGCGCACTTCAACGGCCGAGATCGGCAACCCTGGCGGTGCCGCCGGCTCCCCATCCGGCCCGATGGCTCGGGCGGCTGGCGGGGCCGCGGAGGGACTCAGCGCCCGCCGCCCGTGCCCCGGACGATCCCTTCGACCAGCCGATCC
Source organism: uncultured bacterium (assembly GCA_937907535.1). Lineage (GTDB taxonomy): Bacteria > Gemmatimonadota > Gemmatimonadetes > Longimicrobiales > RSA9 > CALCID01. Next base: position 99,906 of record CALCID010000005.1, read on the forward strand.
GGGTCGAAGCGGCGCTCCACGAACGAGCGCACATCCTCCACGGTGACCGCCCGGATCCTCTCCTCGAATTCGCGGAGCTCGGCGAGGCCGTCCCCGAGGAGGAGTGCGCCGGCCAGGTCCGCGAGCTGCGCGGCGTTCGTCTGACGCCGGATCTTCCACTGGCCGATGGCATAGTTCTGGGCCCGTTCGAGCTCGTCGGCGGTGATCCCGTGGGCGGCCACGCGCTCGAACTCCTCGATCAGGCCGCGTCGCGCCTCGTCCTCCCGTTCGGGGGACGTCGCGATGTAGGCGACGAAGGCCCCGCCGCGCCATCGCGCCACCGGGTACGCCGTCACGGTGTACGCCAGCGATCGTCTGCCGCGCAGCTCCTCGAAGAGCCGCCCGCCGAGCCCGCTCATGACGTTCCCCAGGATCCGGGCGGCGAAGAGATCCGGATCGTTCCGCGCGGGGCCGGGGAAGCCCAGGACCAGGGCGGTCTGCGCCTTCGCGCGGTGCTCGGCCTCGGAGCGGACGCCGTCCGGCCAGCGGGCCATATCCCCGGGCCGTGCGGGCCGCGCCGGAGGACGCTCGTCGAACGCGGCGGCGATCGCGGCCGCTGCGGCGTCGGGGTCGACGTCGCCTACCATGAGCACCCAGGGTTCTCCGCCGAGCACGCTCTCGCGGTGCCACGCCTGGACCCCGGCGCGGGACGCGCCCCGGAGCGTGGACTCCGTGTCCGCCATGGTGAGGCCGTACGGGTGCCCGGGGAACGCCGCCTGGAAGAAGAGCCGCAGCGGATAGCGGTACATGTCGTCCCGGAGCTGGTCCAGGTCCGCGAGGGCGATCTTCCGCTCGCGCTCCAGCTCCGCGTCGGGGAAGCTGGCCCGGAGCGCCACGTCCGCCAGGAGCTCGAAGCCGTGCCGGAGGTGGCGGCCCGGGAGCGTGAAGGTGAACTGCACGGCGTCCGTCGCGACCGCGGGGGCGATGGCGCCGCCGAGCAGCTCGGCCTCCTCGGCGATCCGGGCCGCGTCCCGCCGGGCCGTCCCTTTGATCGACGTACGAGCCACGAGGGAGGACAGGCCGGCCGTCTCCGGGGCCTCGAGGAGCATGCCTCCCCGCACGAAGATCCCCATGGCCACGAGAGACGACGTGCGCGGGAGGATCGCGGCCTTCACCCCGCCCGGCAGGTCGTAGAAATGGACGCCGTCCTCCCATCCGGTCGCCGTCCACGCAGCCGGCACCGCCGATGCGGGCGGCGCAGACGGGCGGTCGGCCGGACGCCCGGAGGGGGGCCCTGCGACGTCGCTCAGCAACGCTTCGAGACTGACGCTGCTCCAGCCGGGCGAAGGCGAGTCCGCCGGACGGTAGACGAGCACCGTTGCACGATCCAGCGCCAGGTACTCCCGGGCCACGCGGACCAGGTCCTCCGCGTCCGCGGCCATAACCCGCTCCAGGTACTCCCCGGCCAGGCGCCAGTCCCCGAGCGCCTGCCACTGGGCGAGCAGGCTGGCCTGCCCCTCCACCGTCTCCAGCCGGCGGAGCACCCCGGCTTCCAGCATGTTCCGCGCGCGCTCCAGCTCCGACGGGAAGACCCCGTCCCGGCGGAGCGCATCCACCTCGCGCCAGGCGGCCTCCAGCGCGGCCCGGGTGTCCTCCGGCGCGAGCGTCGCGCTGATCCCGAAGACGCCGATCTCCGTGGGCGTGTAGTTGTACGCGGCGATGGAGCTGACCAGCCCCGCGTCCCGGACGCCCCGGTAGAGCCGCGACGCGCGCCCCTGCCCGAGCACGATGGCCAGCAGGTCGAGCCGCGGCGTGTCCTCGTGCAGCACGCCGGGCGTCCGCCACCCCCACTCCACGTGCGTCTGCACGATGTCCCCGGCCAGCTCCCGGAACCGGAACCCGACCCTCGGCGGCTCCTCGGGCGACCGGTCCACCACCGGTTCGCCGGCCGGCATGTCCCCGTAGTAGCGCTCGACCAGGTCGAACGTCTCTTCCGGGTCCACATCCCCGGCAATGACCAGCACGATGTTCGACGGACGGTAGAGGTTCCGGTAATACTCCCACACGTCCGCGCGCGTCAGCCGCCGGAGCCCTTCCTCGGTGCCGATCCGCCAGCGCCGGATCCGGTGCACGTCGAACATCTCCTCGTACAACGTCTCCGCCGCGACCGCCGCCGGGTTGTCCAGCTTGCGCTTCGCTTCCTGGATGATGACCAGCAGCTCCTTGCGCAGTTCCTCCTCGTCGATGGCCGAGTTGCGCAGCGCGTCCGACTGGATGTCCAGCCCCTGCTCCAGGGCGGAGGACGGCAGGACCGTGTAGTACGAGGTGTAGTCGTAGATCGTCCCGGCGTTCAGGTAGCCGCCCGCGGCCTTGGTCTCCCGCGCGATCTCGCCCACGGCCCTCCGGCTCGTGCCCTTGAAGTACATGTGCTCGAGCACGTGGCTGATCCCCACGACCCGATCCGGCTCGTCGAAGTAGCCCGCCTTCACGTGCGTCACGATGGCGACGACGGGCGCGGAACGGTCCTCGCGGACCAGCACGGTCAGGCCGTTGTCCAGCCGCTTTTCGTGGGTCGGCAGCCGGGTCAGCAGAGAAACGACGCTCATGCGATCGAAGCTCCCGGACGGGGGTGCGAGGGCGAGGCAAGCTAGGGGGCAAGCCGCATGCCGGGCAAGCGCGCGGAGCGCGGTCGGACGCGAGCGCGCGGCGACCCGACGTCGCCTGTCGCACCGGCGCCCGCCGCGCGGCGGAACGCGAGTTGCCCTCTGGCCGTCGGATACCGCGGAGGCACGCTCATGCAGAACAGGAACCGGGCGCTGCTCGACGGCGCCGTGCTCATCAGCCGCGAGATCGGCGCGAACGCGATCCTCCTCGCCGCCGCGCTCCCCCGCGAGGCCCGTTACCTGCGCCGGGCGGTCGGGTCGGCTTGCCGGGTGATCACCGCCACCGGCGCCCCGGGCGGCGCGTCCGGCGTGGAGCGCGATGTGCTCTCCCTCCCGGAGGTCCGGCTACGGCGACGCGGCCGGGCCAAGATCGCGCTCCTCGAGGCGCTCGCCGCCGGGATGCTCCGCGATGGCGATCGGGTGATCATCCTCTCCGGCGACGTCTCCAACGGATGCTGCGAGCTCGACACCCTCGCGGTGGTGGAGCTGACCGGAGGCAACGACTCCCTCGACGGGCAGCCGGGCGCGGCCATGGACTCCCTGCGCCACGGCGTCGATCCCGCGGCGTTCGACGCACTCCTCGGGCTTTGCGTGGAGCTCGGCCACGAAAGCAAGGCCGGGCGGCGGCCCGGGCTCCTCGCCACGCTCGGAGACCACGAAGCGGTGCTCGCCCGCTCGCACCCCATCGTGCTCAATCCATTCGAGGGGCATCCGGAAGCGGCACGGAGCATCCTGACCGCGGCCGCGAAGCGGGCCGTCCGGGAATTCGCCGGGATCGACGGGGCGTTCGTCCTCCGCGGGGACGGCGTGATCGCCGCCGCGGGGCGTTACCTCGAACCCATGGCCCCCGTGGGCGCGGTGCCGTCCGGCCTCGGCACCCGACACCGCGCCGCCGCGGGAATCACGCGGGCCACGAGATGCGTTGCGTTCGTGGTTTCCGAGTCCACGGGAGATACCCGCGTGTTCAGCGGCGGACGGGTGCTCACCACCATCGAACGCACGGATTGACGGCCGGCCCATCCCGTGCCATTCTCAACGCTCGTACGTACAACCAGCCGGAGTCGATCGTGCTCGTCTACCTGAACGGGGAGTACGTTCCCTACGCCGAGGCCCGCGTCCCCGTGGACGACCGGGGCTTCCTCTTTGCGGACGGCGTATACGAAGTGGCGCTCGCCTACAACGGAAAGATCTACCAGCTGGACGCGCACCTCCGCCGCATGGAGCAGGGGCTGCGCGCGCTTCGCATCGAGTGGGACGGCGTCGCCGGCCTGGCGGAGGTGGCCGAGCGTCTCCTCGACGAGAACCAGCTCCGTGGCGAAGCCGCCGCTTCCGTTTACATCCAGGTCACGCGCGGCGCGGCGCCCCGGGCCCACAGCTTCCCGACGCCGCCCGTGCCGCCGACGGTGTACGTGGCGGCCAGGCCGTTCCGGCTGCACCCGCCGTCGGTCTTCGAGGACGGCGTGGCCGCCATCACCGTGCCGGATGTCCGTTGGAGCCGGTGCGACATCAAGTCCGTCAGCCTGCTGGCGAACGTGCTCGCGAACCAGCAGGCCAAGGACGCGGGGGCCTTCGAGGCACTCTTCGTCCGGGACGGCGTGGTCATCGAGGGCTCCCACTCGAACCTGATGGCGGTGTTCGACGGCACCATCGTCACGTATCCGGCGTGCAACTACATCCTGCGCGGGATCACGCGTGACAGGGTGCTGGAGCTCGCGGCGGAGCTCGGCATCCCGGCCGTCGAGGGACCGATCTTCGCCGACCGGCTCTTCGAGGCCGATGAGGTGTTCCTGACCGGCACGACCACGGAGGTCATGCCCGTGGTTCGCGTGGACGGGCGGCCCATCGGCAACGGCAAGCCCGGGCCGATCACGAAGCGCCTGTACGAGGCGTACCGGGCCGGGGTCGCCTGACCCCGGGCCACCCACGGGAGGAGCGGGGGCGGTGGCGGGCGGACCCTCGGAACTCGGGCGTCCGTCCTCTGGTAAGCTGGCACATGTTGCCGCACAGCACACGCGCGCCGGCCGGATCCGCCGATGGACCGGTGCCGGCTTTGCCTCTGATGACGGAGCACTCATGGAAATACGCATCACCCGACGGCTTTGCCCACGGACCTGGGATGTCCTGCTCAGCACCGGGCAGTGCGTGACCACGGCGCCGCTCTTCACGGACCTCCAGGCGGAGTACCTCCAGGCGCTGAAGTCCGAGCCGCCCATCCTCTGCCTCGCGGACGGCATGACGTTCGACGCGCGGGAGATCGTGGCGCTCGTGCCCGGTCAGCCCATTCTGGAGGACGAGATCCCGGGCAGCGCGGCCTGATCGCGAACGGTGGGCGCTCGCACGTGCGCACTCCGCGCGGCGCCCACCGTTCCGCTCAGCCGGCCCGACGGGCCGGGAGCGCCTCCATGGCGCTGGCCCCGTTCTCCATTCCCTCCACGTACAACCTGCGCACCAGCACCAGCGCGACGGCGAGCATCGGGACGGCCAGCAGCAGTCCGAGGAACCCGAACACGATCGCCATGAGCGCCTGCACCAGCACGGACAGCGCGGGCGGCAGCTTCACCGCGCCTTTCATCACCAGCGGCGAGATCAGGTTGGATTCGAGCTGCTGGACCGCCACGTACAGCAGCAGGACCCAGAGCGCGTCCTGCGGCGAAATGATCAGCGCGATCGCGATGGCGGGCACCGCGGACAGGATCGGGCCGAAGATGGGCACGAACTCGAGCAAGCCCGCGATCAGGCCCAGCGCGAACGCGGCGGGGATGTCCAGGAGCCAGAGCCCGAGGGTCGTGAGCGCGAAGATGATCGCCATGTTGATCACCGTGCCGAGCATCCAGCGCCGCAACGTGTGCCCCACCTCGGTCAGCGCCTCCTCGACCTTCGCCCGGCTCCGCGGTGGCACCAGGCGCGCCATCCCCCGCGCGTAGAGCTTCGATTCCGCGGCGAGGTAGAGCCCGGTGAAGAGGACCACCAGGAGCCCCGCCACCGCCCCCACCGCCGTATTCAGGAGGGGCAGCGCACCCGCCACCACCCCGGCCACCTCCCGTCCCAACCGCGTCTGGACCTCGACCCGCAACTCCTCGCTCGGCTCGCCGAACTCCCCCACGATCACCCGGTACTGATCCTCGACCCAGGCGACCAGCCCCTCGATCGCCTGCGGGAACTGCTGCCGGATCAGGATGACCTGCTCTTCCAGCTTCGGCCAGGCGAGCACCACCAGCGCCACCAGCAGCCCCACCCAGCTCAGCACCACCACCAGCGCCGCCAGGGCCCGCGGCACCCCCCAACGCTCGAGCCGGTCCACGAAGATCGACAGGAAGGATGCGACCAGCACGGCGAAGAACGCGGTGAAGAGCAGCTCCCGGCCCAGCCAGAGCAGGTTCGCGATGGCCCACAGCCCGAGCACCACCAGGCTCGCCCGGGCCACGAACCCGATGTCCAGCCCCCCGGAGTCGTCCACCGCCCCCCGGTTCCGCCCCTCCGGCAAGTCTCGCCTCCCGCGTTCGTGCCGACGCATCGCCGCGCACGGGCCATGCCACCCGCCCCGGCCCAACCCGCCATGGCCCCCCTGCCCCCACCCCCGCATCTTGCACGATCCGGCCCCAGGCCATAGGCTCCCCCCGGTCCCGAGCAGGGCACCGGCCGATCCGAAGAAACGCCGAACCACCGCCCGGCCACGGGGTACTAGCCAGCCACGACACGCGCGCACATCGACTGCACGAGACACGAGAAAGGTGGATCAGGATGAGTCGCTCGCTGAACAAGGTCATGCTCATCGGCAACGTGGGGGCGGAGCCGGAAGTGAAGATGACGCCGTCGGGCACCAAGGTGGCGAAGGTGTCGCTGGCCACGAACCGCACGTTCACCGACCGGAGCGGCCAGCAGCAGGAGAAGACGGAGTGGCACCGGCTGACGTTCTGGGACCGTCTGGCCGACATCGTCGAGCAGTACGTGCACAAGGGCGACCGGCTCTACGTGGAGGGCCGGATCGAGTACTCCCAGACCGAGGACGAGCACGGGAACCCGCGGTACTGGACGGACATCGTCGTGCGGGAAATGGTCATGCTGGGCTCGTCCGGGGCGGGTGCGGGCCCGGACATGGACACCGGGTCGGAGTGGCGCCAGCGCCAGCCGATGGGCCGTCCGGCTCCGTTCGAGCCCGAGGACGACGACCTGCCGTTCTGAGGAAGCGGCACGCCACGGGGCGAAGGGCGAGGCCCGCAGCGAAAGCTGCGGGCCTTTTCTGCTGCCCGCCGACCCGATGGAGCCCGCCGCTCTGCGGGAAGTTCTCCTCCGGGCGGAGCCGCTGTTCGGGCAGGGCTCGCGGGCTGGGCAAGGCCGGCAAGCCAGCCCCGGAGGGTGCAGCCAGCCGTGCGGTACGGCTCGGCCGCCGGGGGCCCGGCGAGGCTGCCGGTCGGCCCCGACCGGACGACCTGGAGTCCGGACCCGGGCGGCGGGCCAGGCGACTCAGCCGTGCGCAGCGGGCGCGGTAGCCGGTCAGTACCCGCCGACCTTTCGGCGCATGCGCTCCCGCGCGCCTTGCGTAACCGCGCCGACGAGCGGCTCGAGGACATCCGACGCGAGGGACATCCGGCCACGCCGGGCGGCGGCCCGCTTTTCCATCCGCTGTTTCAACCGCTGATTCACGCGCTCCCGGCGCTCGGCGCGCCACTCGCGCAGCGCCTTGCGCTCCTCCGGGCTCAGGATGCGGTGCTCCCGGCGGGCGCGGGTCCGCTTCCCCGCCCTGCCGATCTCCTCCTCGCCGTGCTCGCCCTCGTCCCCCCGCAACACGCCGGAGAGGAGGAGCCCGACTCCGAACGCGATACCGAGGCTCGGCCAGGCCCGGCGGCGGATCGCTTCACGGGCGGCGCGCAGGACGTCCAGGCGCCCCCGGAGCTCGGTCCGCTTCTCCTGGATCCTCTCTTCCAGGGCGTCCAGCGTGGCCGAGATCCGGCCGCGCGCGTGCTCGATGGCGCGGCGGGCCTCTTCCGTCGTCTCCGGCTCCCGCCTCACGACCTCCTGCGGCAACGGTTCCGCCGTCGGCTCCGCCGGCACGGGCACGACCCGTGGCGCGCGCTCCCCCGCCACCTCCTCGATGCGGCTCTCCTGCGCCATGGCTGACCTCCGGGTTCGATCTCCATAACTGATTGTTGCACTATTCGTTCCGCGAAACCCGGGATCGCCGGCCCCAGGGCGCGGCGGCCTGGAACCCCATGGCCGGATGCGAAACGGCCGGCGTCCTCATCGGGAACGCCGGCCGTGTCCTTTGCACGATCGACCGCTCAGGGAAGCGCGCGCCGCTGCTTCGCCGCCAGCCGGTCCGGAGGGAGCGCACGCTCCTCGATCACTTCCAGCTCATCCGGGGCGAAGTAGCGAATCTCCACCTCGTCATCGAGGATCACGCCATAGCTCTGCGCGCGGTATTCGCTGGTGTCCGCGACCGTCCCCGTACGCCCGATCACGCTCGGGTCCAGTGGGAGCGCGCCCCGCCGCACCCGCACGCGCGTCCCCTCCGGGATCAGCGCGCTGTTCACCGCCAATTTCGCCTCCGGGTTGCAGTTGAGTCCTACGTCGATTCGAACGATGGCGAATCCCGGCGCCGCGCGCAATGCCTTGCCAGCACACGGACCCGGCCTATATTTCCGGCCGCAGCGATCCACATGCGTCAAGGAGCGCCAATGGCACAGGGTCACGCGTCGGGTCAGTCCACAGTACCCGCGATCATCGGGTTCGCCATAGGGATCATCCTCGTCCTGCTGGGATTCATCGCCCTCTCGTCCTCCGCCCGCGGATTCGGGCAGGGTCTCGCGGACTGGGGCGTGGGCTACGGGCTGGTGGGCGTCCTCATCCTCGCGGCAGGATGTGCGGCGATCGTCGGCACCTGGTGGCACCGGACCCGAGTGGTGGGACGGCATCATTGATTCGCTCCCGGGGGCGGGGCGCGTCTTGCTGGACGGGATCGTCCATGCAGCCGCGCCGCGCCCCCGAAACAGTAAACCCGCCCCGTAGTTCCCGCCCCTCGAGCCGCCCGACGGGCGGCGCATTCCCCGGATCGAACCGCGGGCGGACCCACGGGGGGTTGCCCCGTTCCCGCTGAGGAAGCGCGTCGCTCCATCGCGACGGGCCGGCGGTTCCGCTCGCCGCACGTCTATGCGACGACGATTTCCGCCGACCCCACGGGCCGCATTGGACCACCGTGGATCCGCGCCCGGGACACGCCGAATCCGCCCGGCCACGACTTTCCCCCATAACCACTCACGCGCGCACAGCCCCGTACGAGGACGGGCGCCGGCGAGGACCGGACGAGGGCATGTACAGCAGCGGGCGCAGCGGCCGCCATTCGCCCGACCCAACCCGCGGCCCGCTCCGAGTGCCCGTGCGAAAGAGACCCGGGAGCGGCGCCCGCCCGTACGGCGTGCCCCTCCCGCTGCCCGCCCCCCGGACGATGCGATCGATCGCCGTTCCAGCACCAGGGCCGGAGCCGTCAGCCGACGGCCGACCCCAAGCTCAGCCCCCGGCCGCTGTCGGTGTCGGGTCTACATCCGCCGCTGACACCCGCCCGTGCCCCTCTCGTTTCACGGAGTGCGACGACACGATCGGTCGCCACTCCGGCGCCCGGGCTCGAGCGCCGAAAGAACGGACGGCCTGATCCTCGGATTCTTTCCGCAATAGGGCTTCGGATACGAAGCCGACCGCAGCGCTTCGACCGTTGTGCAGGGATCGTGGCGGCGGGAGCGGTCACGCCCCGGTGGTCAGAGGTGGAGTCCGAGAGTCGCTGATGGGTCCCCGCTCGGGTTCTCGCCGCCCGGAGGTCCTGGGACGGGCGGCCCCGCGAAACGGCGCCCCCGGCCGACGGATGGCTCGGCTGCGTGCCGGCCCGCCATCACCGGCGCCAGGCACACCTCTGCCGCCGACGGCCGACTCTCCGGTCGCGGCCCGTCCACTGCATGGACGACGGATGGCCACGGGCAGGGGGCGCACCGACGACGCACGACCCGTGAATCGAGGACGTGTGCCGGGGCGCCATCACGGTCGACCACCGGGAGCGACCGCCCGGGTCACCCCGTGGCTCCCCACCCCGGAACCGACCTCCGGTTCACGCTCCGGTTTTCCAGAAGCCCAGCAGCTCCTCCTCAAACCGCTCGGGCGTGGCACGGTAGGCCGCCGACCATTCCTCGTAGGTCGGCAGATCCATCTGGCTGGTCAGGACTTCCGTGACTCGCTGGACGAGAGCCCGGTAGGACAGGGCGGCGGCACCCCGGGACCCGGACCGGTCCGTCCGACTGCCGTCGCCGGGAGTTTCCGTGGCGGGTTCGGTGCTGTTCCCTCCGGCGGCGGGGTCGGCCCGGGCCGCGGCAGCTCCGGCTGGCTCCGTCACCGTCTGGGCGAGCTGGTAGATCTCGTCCGGCGTCAGACGCAGGAATCTCTCCGCAACCCGCGCGGAACACCAGTCGAGATACTTTCCCCGCAGAATCGAGGGGTCCGCGGGAGCTGAGCTCATTCGTACGACCTCGGTGAGGGGGCAACGATCACCACGAGGCGAGGCATCACGGTGCGCCCCGATCAACCCCTCGTGTCTCGCCGGCTCCGACCTCGATGTGCGGCCGGCGTCGACGTCTACGCCGTTCCGCCCTCATACCGTACGCCGCACGAGGCGCGCGCGTCAAGACTTTCGTTCCTCGGAAACTTGCGCCCGCGCCGAAAGATGCTCGAATATCGCCCGCCTCGTCAGGCCATAGAGCAGAATGCGACTGAGGAACTCCGGGTCCCGACGCTGTACTTCCTCCACTTCCGCTGCAAGCGCTCGCGGAAGTTCCACCCGGAGTTCGACGGCGCACGTATCCCACATAGGATCTGCCTCAGGCCTGTGAAAAGATTGGACAAAACAGGGGCGAGCGCGCGCCGGGTCGGCGCGGCCTCGAGTTCAGCGATCCAGATTCCGATCGACGAGGCCAAATTAGGCTCCACGGGGGCGTACGTCAAGCATATTCGTAAAGGACGCGCCGGCAACCGTTTAGACGTATCGTATTGGCCCACAACGACTTGTGAGACCGAACACCGGCCGAAAAAAGCAGAATCCGGGGATTGTGCGGCGGGCGCCGCCGGCCGTGGCGCCCGCCCGAAATGCCATGCCCGTGAACAGTTAGCCGGCGTGAACGTAGGCTTTCCCGACGCCGCCGACTTACCTGTAAACAAATGATTATGTGCGGCGGCGAAGCGCCCGGCACGCCACCGGACCCGGAGCGACCACCATCACACCACCGACACCGCCCCGTACAGTTCCCGCAAACGTACGCAGGGCACACGCGCCTGGCCCCGGTCCAGCTGCTCGAGGGTGTCGCGCGGGCCGAAGGTGTCGATCGAGCGCCGGATGTGCGCGTACCGGTCCGGCTCGTAGCGGGCGTACAGCCGGAGCAGGCCGAGCCGGAGCTGGTCCATGAGCGCCCGCGCCTCGGCGAGGACGAGCGGCAGGGGGAAGAGCAGGTGATACGCGGTGCCCGAGTCCACGTAGCAGCGCCGGACGTCCGCCCCCGGGAATGCGTCGAGCAGGAGGCGCTCGAACCCGGCATCCGGCGTGGCCCGGCAGCGCTCGATGTAGAGGGAGTTCTCGTCGTAGATGAAGCTGACCGTGGCCACGTCGTCCGGCGCGATGGCGATCCTCACCGCGGTCCGCTCGTTCATGTCGAGGTCGCGCACGATGTCCCGGAAGCCCATGCGCAGCACCGTCGGCCGGGTGAGGGCGTTGTAACCGACGCGCCCGAGCACGCTCAGCGTGATGGCCTGGCAATACTGGACGAGGGGACCGGGCACGACCCCGCCGCTCATGAGGGAAAGGTCCCGCGGCGTATCGAGGAGGAGCCGGACGTGGTCGAGGGTGGGCTCGTAGACCCAGTCGAGGATGACGAGTTCGGCGCTGAGGTCGAGCTGCCGGATCGTGCCGCTGCCCAGCTCGAGCACTTCGGCGGAGGCGGCGTACTCGCCGTCGAGGACGAGGCCCAGGCCGATGTCGTCGATGCGGCCCGCGCCCCGGTCGAGCTGGTGTCCGTCGCGGTACTGGATGACCGCCCGGGTCAGCGACAGGTCGCCGACGCCGGGGACGTCGGCGAGGGCCTCCGGCCTGGCTTTCAGCGCGATACCCATACCCTGCTCCTCCACGTTGCGCGTTCCGGACTTGCGACATCCACTGGTTCGCGAGGTCCGCCACCGGCGACGGCTGCATCGCCCTCCACGGTTCCGCCGCGTCCGGTGCAGCGGACAAGCCCGACCACGTCCTCGTGGCCGGCCGCGGAGGCGCCACGGGGCGGCCAGCACCCCGGAGCGTGGCGGCGGACCTCGCGTATGGCTTCAGCCCTGGTGCGTGCGTGGGATCGGAGAGCTCGGACAGCGGGGCGGCTGGCCGGCGGATCTGCCGGCCGGGGGCCGGATCCACGCCGCGAACAGGGCAATACGATTCCCTTGCGCCGAGGATCCGGATCGATTAGACTCCGCGGTGCCACCCAGCGAAGCCGACCCGCCCTCGGCGTGACGGCGGAAGACCTCGGAAGCGGCCAACTTCCGGGGTCTTCTCGTGTTTGTGGGGCCGGTGTCCGGTGGGTTCGGCGCGGGCGGGAACCTTCCCGACGGGCCACACCCGCTCCGTGGTTGAACTCTGGAGGAGTCCGCCCCCGCATCCAGGGTACACACTACACCCTTGACACGGGGGCGGCACGCTCATAGACTGGTCTCCAGCCACGGAGGATGGGCGGGCCGCCACCCGCACCGACCGCGAGAGCTCTCGGTTGCCAGCCGAGGGCTCTCGTTTTTCATTGGACCGGACGGAACCGGCCGCTGTGCGTTCCGCGGGGCCGGCTGGCGCCGGGGCGGACGCGGGCTCCGTATCGAGCGCGGAGCCGGAGATCTGTGCGGCGGCGGGTGCGCCCCGGCGGGCGTTCCCGGCGGCTCCCGGCGAAACGAAACGCCTCCCGATCAAGGAAAAGAAAACCCTTGACAGGGAGGCGTGCCGTTGCTAAGCTTGCCGGTAGCCAACCGAGAGCAACGGGGACGCCACCCCGACGCCGATACCGCCTCGCGGCTGCCAACCGCGGGGCGGTTTTCGTGTTATCGAGCCGCGATTCCGCGGCCGCGCGCGACCGTGCGCCGGGTGCCAGCCGGCGTGGCCCGCGCGACCGTAGCATAACTCCGGGGGCAGGCGGGGGTCAAGAATGTCGCCGTCCGGGAGGCGTCCCCTGGCCGCTTCCGGCCGGCCCTTCGCGACGGTCGGCGCGCTGGCCGACCGACCGTCGGCCGGCGTGGGATCTTCTTCTCCGGCCATGCCTTACGCCACCCGCTCCCCGGGCCTGGCCACCCCATCCCCGCCCGCGCCATAGGCCGGCGGACGCGCCCTCCCGGGCCATGCGCCCGCCTCCGGCACGACGCCTGCTCCCCCGGAAGGGCATGACGACCCGGCGCCTGCCCCTCCGGATGCTGGCCGCGCTGTGCTGGCTGTTTATCCCTACTGGGGGCTGCAGATCCGAGGAAGCGCCCGGGGCGGCGGTCCCGCCGGCGGCGGAGCGCGGCGGCGGGGTCCGCAACGGGCCGGACGACGGCTACGTCCCGGACGAGCTCGCGTGGTTCCGCGAAGGCCGGCCCGTGGTGTTCGGGGGCCGGGAATGGCGCCCGGTGGGGCAGCCCTTCGAGCAGGAGCGCGCCGCGTTCGTGCGCGTCGGAGAGTTCGAGGGTATGGCCTTGTTCGCGGCAGCCGGGGATGAGCCGCCGTACGAGCACCTGTTCTTCCCGTTGGGAGGCGACGTCTGGCAGACCCTGGAGCCCGCGGCCGAGGCCGGGGACGCCGGCGTACGCAACGTCCCCGGCCCATCGGGTCAGAGCCCGAGCGGGACCGGAACGGGCTTCTCCCCCGAGTAGTCGTAGAAGCCGCGACCCGACTTCCGGCCGTAATAGCCGAGCGCGACCATGCGACGCAGGAGCGGCGGCGGCGCGAAGCGCGGCTCGCGGTACTCCTCGAACATGATCTCGGCTACCCGGTAGAGCGTGTCGATCCCCACGAAGTCGCTGAGGGTGAACGGGCCCATGGGATACCCGGTCCCGAGGGTCATGCTCTTGTCGATATCCTCGATGGACCCGAGCCCCGACTCCAGCCCGCGGATGGCGTCCAGCATGTAGGGCACCAGCAGCCGGTTCACGATGAACCCGGAGGTGTCCCGGGCCTCGACCGGCTCCTTGCCCAGCGAGCGCGCGAACGCGTACGCGGTCTGGAAGGTCTCGTCGCTCGTCGCAATGGTGCGCACCACCTCGACCAGCTTCATCACCGGGACCGGGTTGAAGAAGTGGAGCCCGACCACCCGGTCCGGTCGCTTCGTGGCCGCGGCCATGGCCGCGATGGTGAGGGAGCTCGTGTTGCTCGCGAAGATGGTGTGCGGCCCGCAGATCCGGTCGAGCTCGGAGAGCATGGCGTTCTTGACCTCCAGGTCCTCCACCACCGCTTCGATGACTAGGTCCGCGTCCGCCACATCTTCCAGACGCGTGGTCATCCGGATCCGGCCGAGGACCTCGTCCCGCACGGCGGGCTCGAGCTTCCCGCGCTCGACCGCGCGGCCGAGACTACGCGCGATGGCTGCGCGCCCGCGCTCGCAGACCTCGTCGCTGACCTCGCGGACCACTGTCTCGTAGCCGGCCTTCGCGGACACTTCGGCGATCCCGCTGCCCATGAGTCCGCAGCCGAGGACGGCAACCCTGCGGATCTCCGCCATATGTAGGCTCCCTGTTGAGATGGACGTTCGACCGTCGGTGAAGCGGCGGAAATATGCGGGAAGCGGGGGAGCAGTTCAACCTGAGGATCGGGAGAGACGCCCGCCGCGCGAGGCGGCCCCGGCGCCTCAGCCAAAGGGCGGGAGGTGACGTTCGAGCCCGAGTTGGAGACGGCGGCGCCAGGGCGCGGGCGGCGGGTCGAGGAGCTGCCCGCGCTCGAGTCGGTCGAGGAGTCCATCCACCTCGAAGCGGGCGGCTTCGAGCCGTTGCTTGAACCGGGACGCCGTCACGGCGATGGTCGCACGCAGGCCCGCGGCGAAGGCGGCGGCGCCCGCCGCGACGCCGGCGATCACGCTTCCTACCGGGCCCAGCGCCTCCGCGAGCCCTGCGGCCATGACCACCGCGGCGGGTGCGCCGACGACCAGTCCGACGATGGAGCCGGTCGTGATCCCGGAGATCAGGTACGCACGGCGTCGATTGTCCATGCTCACCTCCATTCGGACGTGGACGCGGCCCTCCTCGAGCTGCCGGGCGGAAACCCAGACGCGCTCGGCACGGGCCACGTGCCAGCGGCCGGACGGACGGCTCAGCGCCCGGGCGACGGTCGATATGGTGTCATCCGCGGGCTCCAGCCAGAGCCGCCCGGGCTGCATGCGCCGGACCTGGAGGTATTCACGGGTGGTCAGGTAGTCCTGGAGGCGGTTCAGCGTAGCGGATGCGTCCCCGGGAACCACGCGGGACGCAGCGACGGACCCGGGCCCGAAGACCCGGCGCACGAAGCTCGGAGGCTCGTCGCGCTCCGGCAGCTCGTACAGCGCCTGGCGCACGAGAGCGGCCGGGAGTCCGAGTTCCGCCCCGATGCGCAGCACCTCGGACTCCGAGAGCCGGTCCTCCGCGTCGGACTGGGCGGCGTAGAGCTCGATGGCCCGCCGGATCACGGCTTCCAGGTCGTTCCGCGTGATCCGTCGTTCGCCGAGCCCGCCGTTCCGCTCCTCGCTCACATCGGCCACGGTTCCGCCCCTGTCAGATTCCTGCGAGCGCCTGCCGGATGATCTCCCGGATCCCCTCCTCCAAGTCCTCCGGCAGCGGGAAGGCGTCCGCGAACGCGGCCTCCAGCGCGGCGGGGTCCCCGGGCACCGCACGGCCGGCCTGCTCGAGGAAGAACCGCCGGTACTCGTCCGCCCGCTCCGGGGCCAGACCCTCGATGAGGGCGAGCCCCGCGTGGGTCGCGGCGCGGGCCGACAGGACGCTCTCCCCGGTCAACCGGATCCTCGCCGGCGCCACGTGCTCCCGGATCGCCTCACCGACCAGCCCGTACGTGGACTCGCGCAGCAGCGCGAAGATGACGTGCTCGGGGTCGAACGCGGCGCCCGGTCGCGCGCTCCACGGCGTGGCCATGACGATCCGCGGGACCCGGGTGCCCCGCACCACCATGCGCCCTTCCGCCCCGATCGCGGGCACGAGGACGACGTCGGCGCTCCTCAGCCCGGTGTGGAGGAGGTAGCCGGAGAGTTTCGAGGCGACGTCGCCCCACGCACCCGCCACGGCTTCGGCCGCCTCCTCCAGCTCCGCACGGGTCTCGGCCCAGTACACCCCGAAGAACGCCTCGTGCTCCGCCTCCAGCGCCCTGGCCCAGTCCACGACGACCTTGCGCTGTTCGGCCCTGGGAAAGAGCCCGGACAGGAAAGCCACGACCTCGGCGGACGCAGCGTCCCCGGCGCGGCGGGGGTCGCCTCCGGCCCGCTCCCAGGCACGGATCCCGAAGAAGAGCGCCTCCCGGTCCTCGAAGTACAGCGGGAGGAACTGGAGGGGGCGGTAGGCCGGATCGGCGAACACCGCCCGGAATTCGTCCGCCCGCTCGTCCAGAGGCGTGGGCCCGACCCCGCGATCCCTCCGCACCGCGGCCACGGCCTCCGCATACCCGGCGCGGTACGCCGGGAGCGGCAGGGGCGTGCTCTCGTGCTCGCCGTCCGAGTCCCGGCCGGCGCCGTGCTCCGCGTGCTCGACCCCCACCAACGCCAGGCCATGGTACCAGAGCGCCATGTGCTCGGCGGTGCCGAATCGCCAGCCCGGCCGCGGCGCGGCGCCCGGTCCCTCCAGAACGGTGGATCCGGGCCCGCATGCCGCCAGCCCGATGGCCGCAGCGATGGCCATAAAACGGATCGGCCGGAGGGCGCGGGTTCGGTCAACGGTCATTACTGCCAGGTACTCCTGCGAAATCTGCAACTCCAGGTCAGGCGAACGCCTCCACGATCACCGCGATCCCCTGACCACCGCCGATGCAGGCGGAACCGAGCCCGTACCGCCCCCCACGGCGCCGCAGCTCGTGCAGCAGGTGGACGGTGATCCGGGCGCCGGAAGCGGCCAGCGGATGCGTGAGCGCGATCGCACCGCCGTTCACGTTCGTACGCTCGGGATCCAGCTCGAGCTCCCTCGCCACGGCGGCGAACTGGGGCGCAAAGGCCTCGTTCACCTCGACCAGATCCATCCGGTCCAGGGTCAGCCCCGCCCGCTCGAGCGCCTTCCGGCTCGCCGGCGCCGGGCCGATCCCCATGATGTCCGGCTCCACCCCGGCGATCCCCCAGGCCACGAGCCGGCCGATCGGCTTGACGCCGTTCCGCTCCGCCCAGGCGGCGCTCGCGATCACCACGGCCGCGGCGCCATCCCCGATGCCGCTCGCGTTCCCCGCGGTGACGAGCCCGTCCTTCTTGAAATACGGCCGCAGCGCCGCCAGTGCTTCACGCGTCGTGTCGGGACGGATGTGCTCATCGTAGCGGAACTCGACGTCGCCCTTGCGGGACTTCACCGTGATCGGCGCCACCTCCGCGTCGAAGCGGCCCTCGTCCCAGGCGCGCTTCGCGCGCTGCTGCGAGCGGTACGCCACCTCGTCGGCCTCCTCCCGCGTCACGCCGTAGCGCTCGGCGAGCCGCTCCGCCGTCTGCGCCATGGACAGGCCGCAGTGAGAATCGGTGAGCGCGGCCCACAGCAGGTCCTCGAAGAACCCGCCGGCCTCACCCAGCCGCAGCGCGCCCCAGCGCGCGCCCCGCACCACGTGCGGCGCCTGGCTCATGGACTCCGTGCCCCCGCACAGGCACACCTCCGCCTCGCCCAGCAGGATCTCCTGTGCGCCGTGGATGATCGCCTGGAAGCCCGAACCGCAGAGCCGGTTGATGGTGACCGCCGGCACCTCGATCGGCAGGCCGGCGCGCAGCCCCACGTGGCGCGCCAGGTAGATGGCGTCCGCGGAGGTCTGGAGCGCGTTGCCGAACACCACGTGGTCCACGGCGTCACCCGGGATCCCGGCGTCCTCCAGCGCGGCGCGCGCCGCGACCACGCCGAGGTCCGTGGCGGTCATGTCTTTCAGGGTTCCACCGAAGGAGCCGAACGGCGTGCGGCGGCCGGAGAGGAACACGACATCGGTCGAATGGCGCTGGGTTCCCATGCGACGCTCCCTTCCTGAAACGGTCGTGCCGGCCCGGCGGGCGTCCGCCCGGGCCGACGCATCGGCGATGGAGTACGTCAACGGCAGCACCGGCCCCGGCCGCGCCGACAGCGCGGCCGGGGGGTGCACGGGTTGCCAGTACCCCGAGGGATCGGCGAGGTTCGGCGGAGGACCGCGGCCGTTACGCGCTCACCCGGGCACGGATGTCGTCCCGGATCGAGTCCCCGACCTCATCCGTGGTGAGGGTGCCGCCCAGGTCGGGGGTGGTGCGCCGCTCCGCGATCGCGCGCCGGACCGCGTCGACCACGTACCCGGATTCCCGGTGGTAGCCGAGATACTCGAGCATGAGCGCCGCGGTCAGGATCGCGGCAAGGGGATTGGCGGTACCGGTCCCCGCGATGTCCGGCGCGGAGCCGTGGACCGGCTCGAACAGCCCGATCCGCCCGGGATGGATGTTCGCGGAAGGCGCGAGTCCGAGCCCGCCGGCGAGGGCGGCCGCCAGGTCGCTCAGGATGTCGCCGAACAGGTTCGAAGCGACGATGACGCGGTACCGGGCCGGGCGGCGGATCAGGTCCAGCGCGAGCGCATCCACGTACATCGCTTCCCGCTCGATGTCCGGATACTCCGCACCGACTTCCGCGAAGACCCGCCGCCAGAGCCCGCCCACGTACTGCATGGCGTTCGCCTTGTCGGCCAGCGTCACCCGGGGCATGCCCGCCGCCCGGGCGTACTCGAAGGCCGCCCGGACGATCCGCTCCACGCCCTTGCGCGTGTTCACGTCCTCTTCGATCGCGATCTCGTCCGGCGTGCCTTTCTTGAAGTTGCCGCCCATGCCCACGTACGGCCCCTCCGTGTTCTCCCGGAAGATGACCATGTCCACGTCTTCCGGGCGCACATCCTTGAGGGGCGAGAGCGCCTCGTCGTAGAGGCGGACAGGGCGGAGGTTGATGAACAGGTCCAGCTCGAAGCGGAGCCCGAGCAGGATGGCGCGGGCGTGCTCGTTGCCCGGAACCCGCGGATCGCCCAGGGCGCCGAGCAGAATGGCCTGGTAGTCGGTCTGGAGCTCCGCCATCTCCCGGGGCGTGATGGCCGTACCGGTCCGGAGATAGCGGTCTGCACCGAGATCCCACTCGACGAGCTCGAGCGGGAGTCCATTGGGCCCGGACAGGGCCTCGAGAATCTTGACGGCCTGGCGTATGACCTCGACGCCGATGCCGTCACCGGGGATCACAGCAATCCTTGGCATGGCGCTGAGTATAGCGGCCGGGCGGGCCGTTGCGCCAGGTCGGGCGTCACCGGGCACGGGTCTGGACCGTGATGCGCCCGGTGCCTCCGTAGGTGAGGCAGACGAAGGGGTAGTCCCCGGGCGGCGCGCCGTCGAAGCTGACGACCCATACGGCGCCGGCCGTGATCAGCGGAGGGCCCCGGAGCTGGTATGTGGACTCGAGGAAGGAGCGGGCCTCGGGCGTGAGCCCGGCCTCGTCGAACGCAATGGCGTGGTTTCCTGCGTCACCGGCGGTGAAACGCACCACGTCGCCGGGCCGGACGACCAGCTCGTGCGGCTCGAAGATCGCGCCCTCGAAGTCGCTCCGGATCACGACCTCGTGAATGGACGCGCCGCTCGGCAGGCGCGCGGTGTCCGTGCCCAGGTCCAGCTCGGGCCCGGGCTGCGGGCCGGGCGGCTGCTCGCACGCCGCCAGCGCCAGGAGGATCAACAGAAGCCAACCGGGGCGCCCCCTGCGGGAGCGCCCCGGTAGCTCGACTTCAAACCGCGTCACCGTCAGTTGCCGTGGCTGATCGCGTACACGTACGCCGCGACCGCGCGCACCTGGTCCTCGGTGAGCTGGGCGCCGCCCATCGGCATCATCGGCGACGGATACTGCTTCGGGTTCGGCACGCCCGTCTTGACCAGGTTCACGATCTGGTCGTACGACCCATCGGTGTTGAGCCACTCCTGATCGGTCAGGTTCGGGGCGAGCGTCGTGCCCTTGGCATCCATGCCGTGGCACGTGGCGCAGAGCCCCTGCCCCACGAAGATCTGCTGGCCCTCCTGGACCATTTCGGGCGTAACACCCTCGGGCAGCTGGACGTCAGTCGGCGCAGACGCCGAGGGCGTGCTTGCAGGCGCAGGCGTCTGAGGCTGCGCGGCAGGCGGCTGCTGCTGTTGCCCGCCGGAATCCCCGCCGCAGGCGGCCAGGGTGAGGACTGCTGCCGTCAATCCGGCCAACAGCGCAGTCGACCGCTTGTTGGGCATGAGTTTCCTCCTGAGTCGTGACATGCTGGACGGGCCCGGGCCCATCCCTACGAGTTCGACATGCAACGGATCCGCGACCGCGGGAAACCGGCGCCGAAGATAGAGGGGCGCCGGTGCACCGTCAAGACGTTCGTCGCCATCGGGGACGGTCGTCGAACCGCCGCGGTCACCGCGGAGTGTTCAGCGTGGCGCGCACGCCGGGCGGTGCTCGCTGCAGAACGTCTTCGGCCGTCGGATCTCCCGCCGCCCGCAACGCTCGCACCAGGCCGATCCAGTTGAGCTCCTGCTCGGGCTCCAGTTCGACCGCTCTCCGGTACCTGGCCGCGGCGGACGCCGGCTGCCCCAGGTCCATGAAGAGGTGGCCCAGCTCCCGCTGCACGGCTGCGTCCTCGGGCGCGAGCCTCGCCGCCTCCCGGAGCTGGTCCGCGGCCTCCGGGTGCCGGTCCTGGCGCCGGTAGATCCGGGCAAGGAAGAGGCGCGCGGTGACGTTGGACGGATCTCGTCGCACGACCTCGCCGAGTGCCGCTTCCGCCTCGGCGATCCGGCCCGCCTGGAACGCATCCACGCCTTCCTTCAGGAGCGGGTCGGGCCTGAGCAGATACACGGCCACGATGGCGGCGAGCGCGAACACCGCCACGCCGATGGCCAGGCCGAGCATGCCCTTCCGGCCCCGTTCGGGCTCGGGCGGGGGCGCTGGCGCCGCCGCCGGCGCGTCTTCCAGGGCGCCAATAGGGGCGGCGCCCGGCGCCAGCCGACGCCCGGCAGCCCGGACCTCGGCCCGGGTTCGCTCGACCGTTCGGAGCGCGAGCTCCGGGTCGGCCGGGCGCACATCCCCCGCCGCGGCGCGTTGGACCGCCGCGTGGAACTCGTGCACGAGCCCGGCGAGTTCGATGGTGATCAGGTCCTGCCGGCGCAGCGCATCCAGCAGACGGTGCCAGGGGAGTTCTTCCGCGGAGAGGGCGGCGCTGCGCAGCTGCCCGGGGGTGTCCGGGTCGGCGATGAGGAGGAGACGCAGCGTCCGCTCGACGGCAGCCAGGACCGAGGCCAGCGGGTCGGCGAGCCCGCTGAGCGACTCGCCCGCACCGAGCCGGTCCAACGCGCCCCGCGCCGCCTCGAGCGGTTCCAGGACGCGCGTGGAATCGATCATGGGCTCAACGTTCTATACGCAGCAGGCCGGCTCTCGCGCTCGCCCTGAGGAAAGCCTCCGGGTCATCGCTCGGGATCCCGATCCCGCGCGTCGCCCGCACCTCCTCGGCTTCACGACGCATGAACTGTGCGATGGTCTCGCCCTCCCGCCCACGCACATCCCGGAGCTGGCGCACGATCTCCAGCCACGTGCCCGCGATCACGGTGCCGTCCTCGAGGCGGACCCGATGGAGCGTCTGGCGGGTCTCCGGCTCCGCGCCGATGAAGAGGTCGAGCTGGAACGGCTCGTGGCTGCTCGTCTCGATCTCGGCGAACAGCTCGTCCAGCGGATCCGGGTCGACCTCCAGCTCCTCCAGCCGGGCCTCCCACGGGACCAGCTCCGGATCGCCGGACTCCAGACCGTGCAGCGCGCGCTTCAGTTCGATGAGCCGCCAGAGCGCGACCGGATCCCAGTGCTCCGACGGCGGCACGCGCTCCAGCTCCTGGAGGGCGCCCTCCCAATCGCCACGGTCATAGAGGAGATGCCCCAGGTAGACCCGGGCCTCGTGGTGGTCCGGGTCGAGCTTCAGCGCGCGGCGCAGATTGCGGCGAGCCGCCACTTCGTCCCCGAGCCGGTGGAGCGTGTATCCGAGCGCGGCCACGGCCTCGGCGCTGTCCGGGCGGAGATTCACGGCCTCGGCGAAGACGTCGCGCGCGTGCGCGAACATCCGCTCCCGGTAGAGCGCGCGCCCCATGGAGAGGAGCAGGTCCAGGTCCTCGTTGCAACCGTTGCGGCGCGCCTGCTCGAAGAGGTCGAGCGCGTCCTCCCGCCGGCCAATGCGGAGCATGACCTCCCCGAGGCCGACCAGCGCATCCTCGTTCTCCGGATCGAGGACCAACGCCTTCTCGAATGCCTGCTTGGCCCAGACGAATTCCTCCCGGGCGAGGCGGGTGTAGCCGAGGCCCACGTAGAGCTCGACCGAATGCGGATAGAGGCGCAGACCTTCCTTCAGCGTGTCGAGCGCGGCATCGTAGTCACCCTCGTTGTACAGGTTGTGCGCACGTTCGTCGTACTCCTCGGAGCCGAGGAACGAAGTGGCCATACTCTGCGCCTCCTCTCTGCCGATCAGCCGGAAAACCGTGGACTGGTGGGGAGAGCACCAGGATGCCGCAATGGCGTTTGTCTCAATCTAATGTGGTTTGGGAGAAGATACCACCCCTGCGTAAGGGCGCGTGAGACTTGGAGTTCGTCGCGGTGCCCGCGCGGCGGAGCCGGCATCCGGGAGCGGTCCCGGACGCATCCGAGGGGCGGCGTGGGAGCCCGGGGCCTGTCGGGAGCCACGGTGACCGGCAACGTGCGGTGCGCCGCCGGGCCTCGAGCCCGGCGTCCGGATCAGGGCGCCGGCAGCGGCGGGTCCACCACCTCCGATTGGAACCAGCGCCAATCGATGGGCATGTTGCGGGGGATCCTGTCGCGCGGGGTCGGGTAGCGGTCGAAGGGCAGCCCGTATTTCCGGCTCAGGTAGAAGTTGACGGCGTTCGCCACGTACCCGGAGGCCGTGTATCCGTGCTCCCCGTGTTCGAGGATCATGGCCACCACGATCTCCGGCTCGCCGCCCCATGGCGCGCCGATCCCGACGAACCATGCGTGGTCCGGCCCGTGCGGGTTCTGCGCTGTGCCCGTCTTGCCCATGAAATCCCAGCCGGGCAGCCGGCTAAGGTGCGCGGTGCCGTTCGGTCCGACGACGCGGCGCATCCCCCGGCGGATGGCCTGGAGGGCGTCGCCTGAGATCCCGAGATCGAGCACGATCGGCGGGTCGTTGTCGAGCCGGGCGAAGCGGGGCGCGGGCGCCTTGCCGTCCGGCCGGGCAATGGCCACGTAGAGCTGGGCGAGCTTCAGGGGCGAAAGGGTGACCAGGCCCTGCCCGATGACGAGCGACATGATCTCGTTGTTGGCCGGACGATAGCCGAACTTCCGCTGCCAGTCCGCCGTGCTGGTCGGGAAGGTGCTCGCCACCTCCCCCGGCAGATCGACCCCCGTGGGCGCGGCCAGCCCGACCCGCGTGCCGACTTCCAGGAACCGCTCCAGGCCGACCCGGATCCCGAGCTGGTAGAAGTACACGTTGCACGAGTACTTGATGGCGCCGACCAGGTTCTGGTAGCCGTGGCCGCGGCCGTACCAGCAGCGAGCGAAGCGTCGCTCGTAGCGGAGGCCGCCGGTGCACGGGATGGGCATGACCTCGTCCGGCCGGACCAGGCCGAGCTGCAACGCGATGGCCGCGGTCGCCAGCTTGAAGGTGGACCCCGGCGGCTGGGTCGAGCCCGCCGAACGGTCCAGGAGCGGCTTGCTCTCGTCCGTGTTCAGGGCCTGCCAGGTCTCCGGGTCGATCCCGCCCACGAACAGGTTGGGATCGAAGCCGGGCGTGCTGTACATGGCCAGGACGCCGCCGGTCTGGGGCTCGAGCGCGACCATGGCGCCGCGCGCCCCGGGCGGGAAGATCTCCATGAGGTAGCGCTGGAGGTCCAGGTCGAGGTACAGCCGCAAGTCTCTGCCCGGGATCGGCGGCACGCCCATCTCCTCCGGGAGCCACCGTTTGATCCGGCCGAGGGCGTCTACCTCGAGGTAACGGACGCCCGGCTCGCCGCCCAGCTCACGCTCGTACGTGCGCTCGAGCCCGGCCTTCCCGATCCAGCGTCCCTGGCGGTAGCCCCGAAATTCCGGGAGTTCCAGCTCGGCCGCGCTGATCTCCGCCACGTAGCCCATGAAGTGGGCGACGGCCGGTCCCGCGGGATAGTGCCGCTTCGGGTATTCGTGGACCAGCACGCCGGGGAAGAGGAAGCGCCGCTCTTCCAGCCGCGCCACGGCGCCGGGCGGCGCGTCGTTCGTCACCACCATGGGCAGGTGGGGTTCCCGCCGGTACTTGCGGAGCGCGATCTGGATCTCCCGGTCGGTGAGCCCGAGGATCGGGCGCAGGCGCTCGAGGGAGGCGAGGAGCGAATCCATGGGCGCGGGCATCAGGAGGACCTGGTACCCGACCACGTTCTCCGCCACCACCCGGCCGTGCCGGTCGTAGACGGTGCCGCGGGGCGCCCGGACCACGATCGGCCGGAGCCGGTTCTCCTTGGCCACCAGGGAAAAGTACTCGGCGCCGATGATCTGGATCCGGACCATGGCGAAGGCGAGGGCGCAGGCGGAGACCACGGTGGCGACCCGCGCGCCCTGGGCCCGCCGGCGCCGCAACGACCGCGGTTGGTCCAGGGGAGACATGCCTCACCCCGCTAGCGCCGACGATACTCCACTCCGCACTCGGGGCAGACCAGCCCGCGCCCCCGCTGCACGAGGGCGACCGACAGCGCGTGGCGGGGGCAGAGCGGTTCGTTCGCCTCGCGCAGCCGGTTCACGACGCGGCGCCGCTCCAGGTCCGTGGCCGCCGGGACATCGTAGCGGGCGCGCTGCGCGCAGCTCTTGCACTCCACCCAGAGTTCCCCGGCGCCGGACGCCAGCGTGCCGACCCGCACGACCTCCGCCACGCCTCCGCACAGCACCGGGCACGGGATCGGCGAGCCGGCGTAGAGCGACTCGAGGACGCGCGATGGCGTCGCCCACCCGTCCTCCCGGGGCTGTCGCATGGTTGGTTCGATCCTGGTCGCCATAACCACCTCCGGCCGGGAACAGCGCAAGTGCCGGGCCGAACCGGAGCCCGGGACGGGGCACGGCGACCAGGGGGCCGGAGAGCGCTCCGGATCGAAAAAACGGCCGGAACCGGGACTCCGCCCGGCTCCGGCCGCCGCCCGGCTCGACGGGTCTCAGGACGTGGCCGACTCCACGACCGAGGGCCGGGGCGTCACGTACCGCACGCGCGTCACGCGACGCTCCTCGGTCTCCTCCACGCGGAACTCACCCCCCGTGGGCAGCGTCACCACGTCGCCTTTCACGGGGACGCGGCCGAGCTCCCCGAAGATGTAGCCGCCGATGGTCGAGAAGTCGTCGTCCGGCAGCTCGAGTCCGAAGCGCTCGTTCACCTCGGCGATGCTCGCGCCGCCATCCACGAGCACGTGGCCATCCTCGGTCTCCACGAACTCCGCCTCCGGGAGGTCGTGCTCGTCGTAGATGTCCCCGACGATCTCCTCCAGCAGGTCCTCCAGCGTGACCAGCCCCTCGGTGCCGCCGAACTCGTCCAGCACGATCGCCATGTGGAGCGACTTCGCCCGCAGCTCCGCCAGGAGGTCGTCGATCCGCTTCGTGTCCGGCACGAACCAGGGCTCGCGCATGACGGCGCGCAGGTCGAACGGCTTCTCCGCGGTGCCCGCCAGATACGGGAACAGGTCCTTGGCCAGGACCACCCCCACGATCTCGTCCAGGTTGCCCTCGTAGACCGGCAGCCGGGAATGCCCCTCCCGGGTGATGACCTCGACCACCTGTTCGAGGTTCGCGTCCGCGGGCACGGCCACGATGTCGGGCCGCGGCGTCATGACCTCCCGCGCGGTCATGCTGCGGAACTCGAGCACGCCCGAGATCATCTGCTCCTCGTCCGCCTCGACCATCCCCTCCTGGTGGCTCTGCTCGACGAGCATCCGGATCTCCTCCGGGGTGTGCGCCAGCGTATCGCCGGAGGAGGGCTCCAGGCCGAAGGAACGAATCACCAGGTTGGCCGAGCCGGACATGAGCCGGATGAACGGCTTGAACAGCGCCCCGAACGCGAGCGTTGGCCACGCGGTCCACAGGATCACCGGCTCGGCGCGCTGGATCGAGACCAGCTTCGGCACCTGCTCGCCGAGCACCACGTGCAGGTAGGTGACCAGCATGAGCGTGAGCACGGTGGCAATGATGTGCGCCGCCACGGTCGGGCTCGAACCGCCGGGCACCGCGGCGAGCAGGCCGAGCGGCAGCCGCTCGATGTACGGCACGAGCAGGGCGTGTATGGTGGCTTCGGCGATGTAACCGATCCCGATGGACGCCGCGGTGATGCCTAGCTGGGCGGCGGAGATGAAGTCATCGGGGCGTTCGAGGGCGCGAGCCACATGCCGGGCACGTGGCGATCCGGCGCGCACGAGTTGTTCGATGCGGGTCCGCCGTACGGCCACGAGGGCGAATTCCGCCGCGACGAAGTAGGCGTTGATGCCTACGAGAACGAGTACGGCGGCGAGCTTGAGTAGAGTACTGGCAGGATCCATAGGATCCGCCGCCGACCCTCCGCGTGTCAGCGCGCCTCCGCCGGGTGGGCGGGGCGGCGGCGAGGGGCGCGGAGGTCAGGCGGCGTTTGCGTCCTCCTGAGACTGCGATGTACCTTGGCGGCCGTGCGAGATCACGGGCTGGCAGAAGCGCAGACCGAGATCACGGAGGTACCGGAGATCCGCCTCGCTCAGCTCCGGGTACCGCTCGGCCATGTAGTTCATGGTGTCGTCCATCCACTCTATCTGCTGCTCGACGGTCGCGCCGATGACGCCGCAGCGGTGGATGTGGCTGAAGAGCTCATCCCGAGCGCGGTCGAGCGTGGACTTCTGGTGCTTGTATTTCGTCAACAATTCCTCCTGGAGGCTGCGGGCGCGCAGCGCTCCGGTCGCTGCAAAGGGAACGAAAAATCGTCAGTTGTCAACCCATACAATATAACGTCCGGGCGCAGCGTATGCAAACGGCGGACGGACTCGATCCGGTACGATTGCAAGTTCATCGCCAGCTCTTCGGCGCATTGGCGGAGGAGATGGGCGCGTCGCTGCGGCTGGCGGCGTACTCGCCGAACATCAAGGAGCGGCGGGACTATTCGTGCGCGCTGTTCGACGGGCGGGGCCGGGTGGTGGCGATGGGGGAGCACATGCCGGTGCATCTCGGGGCGTTGCCGATGAGCGTGGCGGCGGCGCTGTCGGAGCTCGGGCGGCTGGAGCCCGGGGACGTGGCGGTGTTGAACGATCCGTTCCGGGGCGGGACGCATCTGCCGGACATCACGGTGATCCGGGCGGTGTACGTGGATGGGGGCGACCCGGTGGGCTACGTGGCGGTGCGGGCGCATCATGCGGACGTGGGGGGCATGGCGGCGGGCTCGATGCCGCTGGCGCGGGAGATCTACCAGGAGGGGCTGCGGATCCCTCCGCTGCGGCTGGTCGCGGGCGGTTCCAGGAACGAGGATGTCTGGCGGCTGATCCTGGCGAACGTGCGGACGCCGGCGGAGCGCGAGGGGGACCTGGCGGCGCAGGTCGCGGCGCTGTCGGTGGGGGAGCGGCGGCTGCGGGAGCTGGTGGCGCGGCGGGGGCGGGGGGAGGTGGAGGCGGCGATGGCGGCGCTGATCGCGTACGCGGACCGTCTCGTGCGTGCGGGGATCGAGCGGATCCCGGACGGCGCGTACGAGGCCGAGGACGTCATGGAGGACGACGGCACGGGCGGGGGCCCGTTCCCGATCCGGGTGCGGCTGACGGTGCGGGGATCGGAGCTGGAGGTGGACTTCACGGGCACGGCGGTGCAGGCGGCGGGCGGGATCAACGCGGTGGCGGCGATCACCGCGTCGTGCGTGCGGTACGTGTTGCGGTGCGTGCTGGAGGATCTGCTCGGGGAGCCGCTGCCGGCGGGCGGGGGCGAGCTGGGGGCGGTGCGGCTGGTGCTCCCGTGCGGGAGCCTGGTCTCGGCGGAGCCGCCGGCGAGCGTGGCTGCGGGGAACGTGGAGACGTCCCAGCGGATCACGGATGTGTTGCTGCTGGCGTTCGCGCGGGCGCTGCCGGACCGGATCCCGGCGCAGTCGCAGGGGACCATGAACAACGTGGCGATCGGCGGGGTGGACCCTCGGACGGGCGAGCCGTTCGCGTACTACGAGACGGTGGCCGGGGGGATGGGCGGTGGGCCGTCCGGCCCGGGGCTCTCGGGCGTGCACGTGCACATGACGAATTCGCTGAACACGCCGATCGAGGCGCTGGAGCACGCGTACCCGCTGCGGGTCACGCGTTACGGGATCCGGGCGGGCACGGGCGGCCGGGGGTTGAACCCGGGCGGCGACGGCCTGCGGCGGGATTTGCTGCTGCTGGCGGACGCGGAGGTGAGTCTCCTGACGGAGCGGCGGCGCGTTGCGCCGGCCGGATCGGCGGGCGGAGGTCCCGGCGAGCCCGGCGCGAACGTGCTGATCCGCGATGGGCGGGAGGAGCCGCTACCTGCCAAGGGCACGTTCCGCCTGCGGGCCGGTGACACGGTCAGCATCCGGACGCCGGGAGGCGGCGGGTGGGGGGAGGCCTGAGTCTGTGGGCGCCGTGGAGTTTGAACGACGCTACACCATCGTGCGCGGCCGCCGGATCCACTCGGTGCACTGCGGCTCCGGCCCGCCGGTGGTGCTGGTCCACGGCCTGGCCGGCTCGCACCGCTGGTGGCGCTACACCATTCCAGCGCTACGGGACAGCTACCAGGTCCACATCCCGGAGCTGCCCGGTTTCGGCAGGAGCCGGCGGGCAGGTCCGGTCCCGAGCATCCCCGAGGCCGCCGAGATCGTCCTGGACTGGATGGAGACGCTGGGACTCCGGGAGGCGGCCCTCGTCGGCCATTCCATGGGCGGCCAGATCTCGATCCACTGCGCGGCTGGGCAACCCGGGCGCATCAGCCGCCTGGTCCTCGCGGCCCCGGCGGGCATTCCGCGGGACCTCTCGCTCCGGAATCTCCCCCGTCTCGCCCTGGGTCTGCTCCCGCCGCGCGTCTGGGGCCGGCCGGGCTTCATGCCCACGATCCTGATGGACGCGCTCCGTGCCGGGCCGGTCACGCTCTGGACCGCGCTCCGTCACATCCTCGCCGACGACGTGCGCGGCCTGCTCCCCGGCATCTCCAGGCCGACCCTCCTGATCTGGGGCGACCGGGACCCGCTCGTCCCGCCGGAGCACGGGCCCATCATGCGCGAACTCCTGGCCGACGCCGAGCTCGTGATGATCCCCGGGGCGGCCCACAACGTCATGGTGGACCGCCCCGGGGATTTCAATTCAGTGCTGCTGGACTTCCTAGAGAAGGGCCGGTGATCCCGGCCGGTGCCGCTCAGGACACCTTGCGGAGCCGGATCCCGCCGTTCACGGTCCTGAGCCGGAGCGTCCGGCCGCCATCGCCGATGGTGCCGTGGATCCGGTTGCGCGCGATGCGGCCCGAGATCGTGATGGGGAAGTCCGCGGTGATCGACCCGTTCAGCGTCTCGGCACGCAGCTCGGTGTGCAGGTCGCCGGGCAGGGCCACGGTGATGGCGCCGTTCACGGTCTCGAAGGAGAGGTCGCCCTGCCAGTCCGTGCGGCCGAGCTCCACCTCGATCGAGCCGTTCACGGTCCGCGCCCGGACGAGGCCGGTGGCCGTGACGTGGATCGAGCCGTTGACGGTGGTGGATTCGACGTCGCCCCGGAGCCCTTCCGCGCTCACGTTCCCGTTCACGGTGGCGGCCACCAGGCGGATGCCCGCGGGCACGCGCACCGTGAAATCCACCTTCACATCGTTGTCTCGCGTCGAATTGCGCGAACCGCCGGGCGCACAGCCGTTGGGCTCGCGATCCGGCGGGCTCGGGTAGACCGCGCAGATCGTGACACCACCCCTGTGCTCCACCACCCGGATCTCCACCTCATCCGGGTCGCTCCGCCGCCCCGACTTCTCCGCCACGACCTCGATCAGGTCGCCGGCGGCGGGCATGGCGGAGATCTTGCCGTTGATGCCGCGCACCTCGAGGGTCTGGCCCGGGGAGAGCCGGCCCGACCATTTGAAGTCCTGCCCCGCGGCCGCGGCCGGGAAGAGCGCCACAGCGAGAATGGCGGTGGTGATCGGCGTGAATCGCATGGGTCGCCTCCGTAGCTGGTGCTGGATCCTTCCTGTCCGGCGCTCCGGCGCGGACGGCGTCATTTCGCGCCGCGCCGGGCGATCCGGATCGTCCCGTTGAACGTCTGCAGTTCGATGCGGGCGCTCCCGGTCCCGAGCGTGAACTCCATGCGGCCGGAGGACTGGCCGGGCGCGAGCGTCAGCGGATAGTCCGACTCGAACCGGCCGAACATGCTGGCCACGTTCACGGTCGCGTTCGCGCCCTCGGGGATGTGCATCGCAATGCTCCCGTTGTGCGTGGAGAGCAGGTAGCGGCCGCCATCGCGGATCGTGCCGTCGTAGGTCACCTTCCCGTTCAGGGCGGTGGCGTCCACGTGGTCCGACTCGATCCCTTCCAGCGTGACGCTCCCGTTCACGGTTTCGACCGTCAGATCGGCCGTTGCGCCGAACACGCGGATCCCGCCGTTCACGTTGTAGACGTCGAGCCGTCCGCGGCTGTCGCGTACCTCGATGGCCCCCTGGACGGTCCGGAGCAGGACGTGGCCGTTCCCGCCGGTCACCCGGATGTCGCCGTTCGTGGTCTCGACACTCACATCCGCGTCGGAGCCATCCAGCGTGATGTTGGTGTTCATGCCGTTCACGCGGATCGGCATCCAGGCCGGCACGGTGACCGACAGGCGGGCGCGGCGGGGCGGCCCCTGGCGGCCGGCGATACGCACGCGGATCACGGAAGGCGCGCGGGTGATCGAGGCGACGTCGCCCAGCTCCCGGTCCCCGGCGATCGCCACGACATCGCGATCCCACACCCTTACGTCCACGTTGCCGTTGTGGTTTACGACCTCGAGGCGGCTCCCCCGTTCGACGGGGATCACGGTATCGGTCGGTTGGACCGGCACCGCCAGGAGTACGAGCGAAGCGAGAAAGGTGCTCAACATCGGGTCATCCTCGTCATTTCAGCTCTGCGCGCTCACGAGCGCCGTGGCACGCCGGAGCAGCTGCATTTTCCGCCGCACGTGGTCGGCGAGATATGCGTTGAGGTACGGGTTCGCGGGGTCGGCCGCGAGGGCGGCGCGGACCTCTTCGATGGCGCGGTCGATGGTTACCAGGCTCTCCTCGAGGACGCGCACGGTCGCGGAATCGAGCACGTCCCGGTGCTCGGCGAGGAGCTGCCGGAGGTCGGCGACCGCGAGGTCGTAATCGGTCGCGTCGAAGCTCACGAAGGTCGCCGTGGAGACCGGCGGGTCGGCGGGTTCGGCCGCGATCCGCGGCGGGCCTTCCGTCCCCGGCCCCGCGCCCGCCCGGCTCACGAGCCAGACCGCGCCGCCGGAGAGGAAGGCGAGCGCGAGCCCGGCGGCCACCAGCTGCGGGATCGAGAACGCGAACCTGCGCGCTCCCCGTTGCCCGGCCATGCCTTCCGCGGAGGACTCGTCCCGCTGCTCGCCGGCGGCCCGGATCCGCTCCGCTATGGCCGGCCAGAGGTCCGTCTCGGGCGGCCGGTCCTGAAGGGTGCGGGCGCGCCACACCACCTGCTCGAGCTCCCGCAGCGTCTCGCGGCACTCGGCGCACGCCTCCAGGTGCGCCTCGAGCGCGAGCCGGGTCGGCTCATCCAGCTCGCCGTCGATGTATGCGGACAGAAGGTCCGTCCACTGGTGGCTCATGTTCGCCCCCATCACCGATCGAGGTACGCGCGCAGCGCCATGCGTGCGCGGTGCAACTGGGACTTGGACGTGCCCGGGCTGATGCCGAGCAGGTCGGCGATCTCCTCGTGCTTGTAGCCCTCCACGTCGTGGAGCACGAAGACCTCGCGGGCGCCGGACGGGAGCCGCGCGATGGCGGTCTCGAAGTCCACGCGCAGCTCGTGGGCGATCCCCTGCCCCGCTTTCCCGTCCAGCACGCCGTCATCCTCCTGAAAGCGCTGGCGGCGGGTGGCCAGGGTGCTCCGCCGCGCCAGGAGCACGTTCACCGCGAGCCGGTGCAGCCAGGTGCCGAACGCCGAGTCGCCCCGGAACGTGTGGAGCTTTTCCCAGGCGCGGATGAAGATCTCCTGGGTCGCGTCGTCGGACTCCTCGGGTCCGACCATGCGCCGGGCGAGCCCGTGGATCCGTGCGACGTGGTGGCGGTAGAGCCGCTCGAACGCCGCCACGTCTCCCCGCGCGGCCCAGGCCGCGTCCCGCGCCTCCTCGGCCCGTGCGGCCGCCTGCTGGTCCCGTCCCGTCGTCGTGGTCACCCGTTGCCCCGTGCATCCTGTCCGAACGGCTTGGATAGGAACCGCGCGCCGAAGGTTGCAACATGGCTCCCGCGGGCGGTGAACGTAAGGGCCCCGGTGCTCCCTTCCCTATTTCCCGGGCCCGCGCGAGGTGCTATAGTGGCGGCAAAGCGTGTCAGCGTAATCGCGCCCGTACGGTCGGGCGCCGGCACGGACCCTGTGCAGGGAGCGGGAGCATGCGTGCGACCCGGACGATCCTCCAGCTCGGCGGCATGGCCATGATCATGGCATGCGCCGCCGGCCCGTCGGCCGAGTACGACGTGGTGATCCGGAACGGCCTGGTCTACGACGGGAGCGGGAACCCGCCGGTGGAAGCGACGGTGGCCATCAACGGCGATACGATCGTGGCGATCGGCTCGCTGGGCCGGGTGAGGGGGCGGCTCGAGGTGGACGCCACGGGGATGGCCGTGGCGCCGGGGTTCATCAACATGCTGAGCTGGGCCACGGAGTCGCTGATCGAGGACGGCCGGTCCCAGAGCGACATCCGCCAGGGCGTGACGCTGGAGGTGTTCGGCGAGGGGCAGTCGATGGGCCCGTGGAACGAGGCCATGAAGGCGGAGCGGAAGGCGCGGCAGGGGGACATCAAGTTCGACATCGAGTGGACCACGCTCGGCGAGTACCTGGAGTACCTGGAGCGGCGCGGGATCGCGACGAACGTGGCGTCCTTCGTGGGCGCGACCACGGTGCGGATCCACGAGCTGGGGTACGAGGACCGGCCGCCCACGCCCGAGGAGCTGGCGAAGATGCAGGCGCTGGTGCGGCAGGCGATGGAGGAGGGCGCGCTCGGCGTGGGCTCCTCGCTGATCTACGCGCCGGCGTTCTACGCGAGCACGGACGAGCTGGTGGCGCTGGCGGAGGCGGCGGCGCCGTACGGGGGGATGTACATCTCCCACATGCGCAGCGAGGGGAACCAGCTCCTGACCGCGGTGGAGGAGCTGATCACGATCGCGCGGCGCGCGGGGATCCGGGCGGAGATCTACCACCTGAAGGCGGCGGGCGAAGGGAACTGGGCCAAGCTGGACGACGTGATCTCCCGGATCGAGCAGGCGCGGGCGGAGGGGCTGGAGATCTCGGCGAACATGTACACGTACACCGCGGGCGCGACCGGGCTGGATGCGGCCATGCCGCCGTGGGTCCAGGAGGGCGGCCTCGACGAGTGGATCCGGCGCCTGAAGGACCCGGCGATCCGGAAGCGACTGAAGGTGGAGATGTCCACGCCGACGGACGAGTGGGAGAGCCTCCTGCTGCTGGCCGGCTCGCCGGACCGGGTCGTGCTGGTGGGGTTCAAGGAGGACTCGCTGCGCTACTTGACGGGCAAGACGCTGGCGGAGGTGGCGGCGATGCGGGGCACGTCGGTGGAGGAGACGGCCATGGACCTGGTGATCCAGGACGGGAGCCGGGTCAGCACGGTGTACTTCCTGATGTCCGAGGAGAACGTCAGGAAGCAGATCGCGCTGCCGTGGATGAGCTTCGGCTCGGACGCCGGCTCGCTGGCGCCGGAGGGCGTGTTCCTGAACTCGAACCCGCATCCGCGGGCGTACGGCACCTTCGCCCGGCTGCTGGGCAAGTACGTGCGTGACGAGCAGGTGATCCCGCTGGAGGAGGCGATCCGGCGGCTGACCTCGCTGCCCGCGGAGAACCTGCGGCTGCGGAAGCGGGGCGCGCTGAAGCCGGGATACTACGCGGACGTGGTGGTCTTCGACCCGAAGACGATCCAGGACCACGCCACGTTCGAGGAGCCGCACCAGTACGCGACCGGCGTGCGGGACGTGTTCGTGAACGGTGTCCAGGTGCTGCGGAACGGGGAGCACACCGGCGCGCTGCCCGGGCGCGTGGTCCGGGGCCCGGGCTGGGTGGGGTGGCGGCAGCAGGATACGGTCGCCGACGGGGCGAACTAGCGGCGGACCGCCCGGCCGCAAAGAGAAGCGCGCCCCCCGCACAGGCGGGTGGGCGCGCTTCGCATCATCGGGTCCGGCGGCTCGAAGTGCTCAGTTCCGGTCCGCGCCGGCCGCCTGTTCCTCGGCGATGCGGAAGAGCGCCTCCATGGTGCGCGCCTTCGACAGCAGCTCCACCGCGGCCCGGATCTGATCATCGTCCTGGTTCGCCCGCTTGAGCCCCTCCTCCTCGCCCCAGGCCGCGCGGGTGATCTCGAACGCCACGTAGTCCAGGAGCGCGCCGTTGGCGCGGTCGTAGAGCGCCCGGTCCAGCTCGATGCCCCGGGCCACGAGGGCGCGGTAGAACGCGTCGGCGAGAGCCGAGTCGACCGGGAAGCCGGGCTTCAGGCCGGGGTGATCGTGGACGTACTGGACCGCGAACTGGAACACCGCCTCGCCGAACCGGGAGCCGTAGCGCTGGATCGCCCGGTCCAGCTCGATTTCGTCCGGGGTCGCGGGCCGCCGCGTGTCGAGCACGATGTCCGGACGAATCCCGCCGCCGCCGTGGAGCGGGCGGCCGCCCGCAGAGCGGAAGGTCGGCGCGTCGTCGCCCGAGGCGACGTCATCCGGGCCGCCTCCGCTGCGTGCGATGGATCCGGACCGGAGCGGGCGCTCGATGGTGCGGCCGGAGGGCGTGTACCACCGCGCGATCGTCAGCTTCAGCGCGTTGCCGCCGGACAGCGGGAACACGAGCTGGGCGAGTCCCTTGCCGAATGTGGTCTGGCCGAGCACCAGCGCCCGGTCGTGGTCCTGGAGCGCGCCGGCCACGATCTCCGCGGCCGAGGCGGTGTACGGCCCCACGAGCACGACCACGGGGAGGCCGTCCAGCTTCTCCGGCGTCCGCGCGAAGTACTTCCGGCTCTCGCCCGGCACGCGACTCCGGGTCTCGACCACGAGCGCGCCGGCATCCAGGAAGAGGTCCGCGAGCTTGACCGACTCCTCGAGGATCCCGCCGGGGTTGCGCCGCAGGTCGAGGATCAGGGCGCGCATCCCCTCGGCCCGGAGCCGGGCGATCGCATCCGCGACCTCCTCCGTGGTCGACTCGCTGAAGAGCACCAGATCCACGTAGCCGATGTCCTCGGTGACCATGTACGCCGCCGGCACGGACCGGATGTGGATCTCGTCCCGGATGATCCGGAACGGGATCGGCTCGTCCACACCCATGCGCGAGATGAGGAGGTCGACCGGCACTCCCTTCGGTCCGCGCATCCGGGCCGCCGCCTGGTCGAGGGACAGACCGTACGTGGACTCGCCGTCGATTTCGATGATCCGGTCGCCGGCCCGGATCCCGGCGCGCTGGCCGGGCGTGCCCGGGAGCGGCGAGATCACGGTGACCCAGTTGTCCTGGAGGCCGATCTGGATCCCGACGCCGGCGTACTCGCCGCTGAACCGGATCGTCATCTCCCGGAGGTTGTCCTGGGTCAGGAAGTCTGCGTAGGGGTCGCCGAGCTCGCGGAGGAACCCATCGATCGCCATGCGATACAGGGAGTCCGGCTCGACTTCGTCCACGAAATGCTCGCGGACGTGGTATATCACCTCCTGGAGCAGGCGTGCCTGGAGGTAGACGTTCGCCCGCGCATCGCCCTGCTGGAGCATCCAGCTCCCGGTGGTGAGCACGACGAAGGCGATGGCGATGGGGGCGACGATCGAGCGGCGCAGCTTCATGGGACCTCCGCATGGGGCGTGATTCGATCTGGATGGTAACGATCGGGCGGGCAAAACCGCAACGGCCCCGGGCGAAGCCGGCGCAGCGCGGGGCGGTCCGCCCCCTTCCGGAAGCCGCTGGCGGGACCGGGGTTGCGCGGGTCCGGGCATGAACCGGTCGCCCGGTTGGGCGTCGGTCTTTCCCTGTCCGATGCGTCCTGTACCGGAGAGGGATGTCGGACACCGGACCGGCGGCCGTCGTGGGCGGAGGCCTCCCGAAGCCGGCGATCGCCACGGAGGGCGGGGAGAGCCCCGGGCGCCGACGGGGCGTGGTCGCGTGCCGAGGCGTGGTCCCCTCGCCCCGGCAGCGGCGCGGCTCCGGCCCCGGGCCGTACGGAGGCTCCGGCGGATCGAACCCGGCGCGCCCGTAATGGATTCGGATCAGGACCTCGCGGGAGGAGGCGCTGCCCTCGAGCCGGGCGGCATCCGGTCTGAGGGCGTTTCCGGGCCCGGGGCCGGGGCCCGCCGGCCGCCTGTGCGTCCCGTGGGATTGGTCCGGGCCCTGTGGGGTATTAGCTTCGGAGTAGCGAACTGCGCGGGCGGCACCGTGGAGCGGCGTCGCCCACGAGCGAGGACGGAGGAGGACGACGACACGATGACAAAGGTCAAGGGAGGCCGTGCGGCGAGGCCGGCGGCGCAGCGGCCGGAACAGAGCGCGGCACGGCCATCGCTTGCACAATGGGCGTGGGAGTGGGTGAAGTCCATCGCGATCGCGGCAGTGATCTTCGTCGTGGTCCGTGCATTTCTCGTCCAGACGTACACGATCACGTCCGGCTCGATGGAGAACACCGCGCTGGTCGGGGATTTCCTGATCGTCAGCAAGGCGGCCTACGGCACGCGCGTGCCGCTCGTCGGACTGCGCATACCGGGTTATGAAGACATCGACCGGGGGGAGATCATCGTCTTCCAGGGTCCCCACCAGCCGGAGCTCGACCTGTTGAAGCGGGTCGTGGGGATCCCGGGCGACACCATAGAGATGCGGAACCGGGTGCTGTACGTGAACGGCGAGCCGGTGGACGAGCCATACGTCCGGCACATCATGCCGGACGCGGATGGGACGCATCCGTCCATGGCGTGGCAGGTGCCGTACCTCCTGAACGGCGGGGCGCCGAACCCGTATCAGCCGTCGCTGAACAACTGGGGTCCGATCGTGGTTCCGCCGAACCAGTACTTCGTGCTGGGCGACAACCGGGATGACAGTCTGGATTCGAGGTACTGGGGCTTCGTGGACCGCGACCTGATCAAGGGCCGGGCGCTGTTCGTCTACTTCTCGTACGACCGGGACCGGGGCCGCCCGTTCGGGTGGCTGCGGGACGTGCGCTGGAGCCGGATCGGGACGGTCATGCGGTGAGGGGCGGTCGGGCTTGCATGGAAAGTAGACCGGGCGCGGTCCGCAGTCTCCCGCGCGGGCACGCGCGGGGGTACGCAGCCCCGGGAGCGGCTCGGCCCGCTGGGCCGGAGCGTCGTGCGGAGCCAGGCGAGCGCCCGTGGGCGTAGAGACCGGCGATACGCGCTGGCCCGTTCGACATCGATTGCGGGATCGTGGAGGGGTGGTGATGGAGGCGTATGAAACCGAGGAAGTCCGGAGTGGAGTGGAAATGAACAGACGCGATCCGGCGGAGCTGAGTCCGACCCGCCTGGCACGGCTGTGTGGGCGGGCGCTGAAGCTCCGCTGCCCGCAATGTGGAGGGCGCGGGCTCCTAAAGACGTGGCTGCGGCTGCGGGAGCACTGCCCGACGTGCGGGCTGAAGCTGGACCGCGGGGAGACGGATCACTTCATTGGCGGGTACACCGTGAACTTCATCGGCGCGGAGCTGATCGTCACGGCGTTCCTGACGGTGGTCGTCCTGCTGTCGTGGCCCGAGGTGCCGTGGGACTTCATCACGTATGGCGGCGCGGTGCTGGCGATCGTGATGCCGGTGGTGACGTACCCGTTCTCGCGCGTGCTCTGGCTCGCGATCGATCTGGCGTTCCAGCCGCCGGTCTCCAGGGACTTCGACCCGACCTCCTCCGTGGAGGCCAGGGCCGTACACGGCGCCGGCTGAGTCATCGGCGGGGAACGGACCCGGGAACGGGGGCGCCGGCGCTGCCGGCGCTTCCGTTCTTTTTCAGCCGACGCTGAGCAGTTCCTTCAACTGCTCCGGGGTCAGCTCATCCGCGCGCCGAGCCCCGAGGCGCCTGCCGGTCCGGGCCACGGGTGGAGCGGCGGGTTGGGTCGCCGGGCTCGCGGGAGCGCCGGCGTAGTCGTACCCCTCCAGCGAAACCCGCTCGAGCTTGAAGCCGATGACCCGCTCGATGGCGTGGACGAACGCCAGCTCCGCGGCGGTCATGAACGTGATCGCGGTGCCGGTCGCGCCCGCGCGGCCGGTGCGGCCGATCCGGTGCACGTAGTCCTCGGGATCCTGAGGCACGTCATAGTTGATGACGTGACTGATCCCCTCGATGTCGAGGCCGCGCTGAGCCACATCCGTGGCCACGAGCACGGGCACGCGCCCCTCGGCGAACGCCGCCAGCGCGTCCGTGCGCTGCCGCATGTCCTTGTCCCCGTGCAGCACCGCTGCGCGGATCCCCGCATCCTTCAGCCGCGCGAGGAGCAGATCCGCCGTCCGCTTGGTGCGGGTGAAGACCAGGACGTGATCCATGCCCGGCCGCCGCAGCAGCTCCAGCAGGAGCGCGGGCTTGCGGTCCGGCCGCACGCTGTACAGGACCTGTTCGACCTTGTCCGCCACCGTGGACTGCGGCGTGATCTCGACCCACGCGGGGTCGCGCAGGATCCGGAGGGCGAGGGCATGCACGCCGTTCGGCATGGTCGCCGAGAAGAAGAGCGTCTGGCGGTCCGCCGGCAGCGCCTCGAGGATCGCCTCGATCTGCGGGCGGAAGCCCATGTCCAGCATCCGGTCCGCCTCATCGAGCACGAGCACCTCGACCTCGGAGAGGTCGACCGTGCCTCGCTCGATGTGGTCGATGAGCCGGCCGGGCGTGGCGACCAGGACGTCGAATCCGGCCCGGAGATTCCGGATCTGCGGACCGATCGGCACCCCGCCGAACACCTCTCCGATCCAGAGCTCGGTGTGCCTGGCCAGGGCGCGGGCGCATTCCGCGACCTGCTGCGCCAGCTCCCGCGTCGGGCAGAGCACCAGCGTGTGGAGCCCCTCGCGGTCGATCTGACGCTCCAGTGCGGGGAGCAGGAACGCCCCGGTCTTGCCGGTCCCGGTCTGGGCGATGCCGACCACATCCCGGCCCGCGCGGGCGTGGGGGATGGTCTTCGCCTGCACCGGCGTCGGCGTGGTCCAGCCGAGTTCGCGTACGGCTGTAAGTAGCTGCGGAGCCTCGATCAGCTCCTCGAAACGTACCAAAGAGAAATCCCTCCCGTCGGTGGGCGGCCCCAGGGGGCCATAAACGCGGAGGCCGGGTCACCTGAGCCAGGGAGGCGCCGGCGCATGGAAGCGCCGCGAGCCTGCCCGCCCGGCTGCCCGGCCTCACCAACATTAGGTCTAATGTAATGGATTACGTGCGTCGCCGCAATGTTTGTCGGGGAATCAGTGACCCGCAGGCCATATCCAATCCCGGCGAACGTCGGAGAAGGCGATCGTGAGCGATGCGCGGATCCCCGCGACAGCCGTTCGCCTGTAAGGGATTGTGGTCGGGTCTGTGCGGGCGTTCGAGCCGTGGTAGGCGAACCGGGCCCGGGCGCGGCTCCGGCCGATGGGCGCACCGCTCTCAGTCGCCGGTGTACATCGGGTTCGGCCGGCGGCGCGTCCACGACGGGGGACGCGATGCGCGCCATGCGGAGGAGCTGGCGGCCCGCCCGGGCCGGGGCTCCGAGCGTCGCGGCGCGCGGCGCCCGCCGATGTCAGGCGGCCAGCGCTCGCTGGCCGGAGCGAGGCCAGTCGTGCGGCTCGGGGACCCGGACCCGGTTGCGCCGCCCGGCAACCGGACGGTCCCGGAAACGAGCCCGCGATCGTTGTCCAGTCGGCGGCTCGTCGATAACGTACCGAACGGGGTCCGATGAGCGCCCCGGACGGCAAGACCCGAGCGGAGGTGGCCAATGACCGTGTTGCCTCGGGAACGTAGCGGGTTGTTCGTCCTGCCCATCGTGATCGCGCTGCTCGCGGCCGGGTGGACGGGAGACTTGCGGGCGCAGGCGGCCGAGCGAACCGATCCGGCCGCCAGCCGGCTGTTCTTCGTGCCGACGGGCCGGACGTTGCCGCGGGGCGAGGCCCAGCGGGGCGCGTACATGGTCTTTCCGTTCGGCACCTATGCTGTCACGGACCGGTTCATGATCTCCGGCGGCACGCCATTGTATCCGGAGCTCACCGGGCGGATGTGGTAACTGGCGCCGAAGCTCGGATTGTATGCTGGCGACCTGCTGAGTTTTGCGGCCGGCGCCCTCCTCATCGTGGGAATCGACGTCATACGGCCACGCCGAGACTCTTCCACCCCTTGCCGACGATCTTCGGCCCTTCCGGTTTCGAAGCGGTGTCACCGACGCTCTGGATCGCGGGCACGGTGGGGACGGAGGATCGTTCGGCAACCGTCGGGTTGGCCACCTCAGCGACGATCGCCGGGGATTGGAGGCCGTACGAGCGTGATATGGTGTCGGCGGGGGCGCATGGCTGCTGGTCCGGCGCTTCGCCGAGGATGGCACGGTGGACCGGGTGGCGAAGCTGATCGGGGAGTTCTACGTTTTGACGCCGTCGCCCCATGGTCCTCGGTGGGACGGGTCGCTCGCCGCACTGGGCATCCGCTTCCTGAACGGCCGGTCCACGGTGGAGGTCGTCGCCGTGGCGAACGTGGAGTACGAGACCGAGATGGTCACGAGGCGGGGCGGCGGCTCCCCGGAGTACTTCCGCCGCCTACGCCTGCGCTTCCGCCAGATCCCGCTGGTCTCGCTGAGCTAGAGGCTCTGAGGCGGGGCCCGCGCGGTCGAGCCCGGATCGATCACGGAGTCCGGACGCGGCCCGGGCGACGGAGCGGGCCGGTGGTGGAGCCGGGAGAGGGACGGGCGGAAGACGCGGTGAAGCAGTGAACCATCGCTGTTCCCGGTCAATGCTCTGTCCGCGGGCAGGAGCGTCCGGCGGGGGCCGGCAAGGTGAGCGGGGCGGCGCGGGGATTCGCCAGGAGTACTGGAGAACGTCATTTCAGGCAGTGGTGCCGTCGTCGGCTGGCGGTGGGATCGGCATCGAGCCCGGGCGGATCGGCCCGGATCGGCCGTCGCGGGTCGGCGCACGAGGAAGTCAGGTCGGGAACACTTTCATGTCGCATGACGTGGGACACCTCCGGGCATGGGTGATGGCGACCCGCCCGGGTCAGGGATTGCGGGGCAGGGGTCGGGGGGTGCGGCCAGCTCCGGCTCCAGGCGGCCGGCGCCCCTCCGGGGCGGCGGGGTGATGGGCGGGGTGAACGGCCGCTCCATGGGCGAACGTGGACGGGAGATCGGCGCGCCGGTCTCTGGCGTGGCGGAGGAGGGGGGCCAGGTCGTGGTCGTGGAGCTCGGATCCCTGATCGATCCGGCAGACGCGTGCGCCCGGCTGCGTGCGCTTCCCTACCCCATGCTGCTCGAGAGCGTGGCGCGTAGCGGGGAGGCCGGCCGACACTCGTTCCTGGTGTGCGATCCGTTCCTGCTCGTCCGGAGCAAGGACGGCCGGGTGGAGGCGAAGCGGGGTGGCGGCCAGTGGCGGCCGGTGGACGGATCCGGGCCGGACCCGTTCGCGGTCCTGCAACGTC
Source organism: uncultured bacterium (assembly GCA_937907535.1). Classification (GTDB taxonomy): domain Bacteria; phylum Gemmatimonadota; class Gemmatimonadetes; order Longimicrobiales; family RSA9; genus CALCID01. The sequence continues at coordinate 141,494 of CALCID010000005.1, forward strand.
TCCTGTCCCGCTTCCGAATGCCGAGCCTGCCGGGGCTCCCTCCATTCCAGGGCGGGCTCGCCGGCTATTTCGGCTACGACCTGCTGCATCATCTCGAGAGGGTCCCCGCCCCCGCCCACGACGACCTCGCCCTCCCGGATCTGTTCGTCGGCTTCTACGACTGGGTCCTGGCCTGGGACCACGAAGCGGGACGGTGCGTGCTGGTCTCGACCGGGCTCCCGTTCCGGGGCGCCCGGGCGCGGCGGCGAGCTGTGGCCAGGGCGCGTGCGGTCCAGCGGTTGCTCGCGGAGCCGGGACCGGACGCTCGGGATCGCGCGGCCAGGGCGTTCCTGGAGGGCGATGACGCTCCTCCGCCGCCCTCCACCTCCCCACCCCGCCACCCGATCCCGGAGTTTCCCGGCGTCCGGTCCACGTGTTCGCCGGACGACTTCCGCCGCATGGTCGCGCGGACGCGGGACTACATCCTGGCCGGGGACCTGTTCCAGGCGAACATATCCCATCGGTTGGAGGTCCCGTGGGCCGGCGACCCCTTCGAGCTGTACCTGCGCGTGCGGGCGAGCAACCCTGCGGACTTCGCGGCGTACCTCGACCTGGGACCGGGGGCGGGCGCCGTAGTCAGCGCGTCACCGGAGCGATTCCTGTACGTGACGGGTCGGGAGGTCGAGACACGGCCGATCAAGGGGACGCTGCCGAGGGGCCGGACGCCGGCGGAGGACGCGGAGCTGGCGGCAGCGCTCCAGGCGAGCCCGAAGGACCGGGCGGAGAACATCATGATCGTGGACCTGCTGCGGAACGACCTCTCGCGGGTCTGCGAGGATGACTCGGTGCAGGTCGAGGCGCTCTGCGCCCTGGAGCATCACCCCACGGTCCATCACCTGGTCTCCATCGTGACCGGCAGATTGCGGCCGGACGTGGACGCAGTGGACCTGCTCCGGGCGGCGTTTCCCGGCGGGTCGATCACCGGCGCGCCCAAGGTCCGGGCCATGCAGGTGATCGCCGAGCTGGAGCCGACGAGGCGGGGCGTGTACACGGGCGCCGTCGGATACATCGGATTCGACGGGGGCATGGACACGAACGTGGCGATCCGCACGATGGTGGTTCGGCGCGGCGTCGCGTACCTCCAGGTCGGTTGCGGGGTGGTCCTGGACTCGGATCCGGACCGGGAGTACGCGGAGAGCCTGGCCAAGGCGCGCGGGCTCCTGGCGGCGCTGGAGGCGTGCTCGTGATCGTGCTGATCGACAACTACGATTCGTTCGTCCACAATCTCGCGCGGTACCTGAGGCGGCTCGGCGAACGGACGGTGACGGTGCGGAACGACGAAGTCGGCGTGGACGACGTGGCGGCGCTCGCGCCGTCGCACATCGTCATCTCGCCGGGGCCGTGCTCGCCTGCGGAGGCGGGGATCTCGCCGGAAGTCGTGACGCGGCTCGGCGCGGCGGTGCCGATCCTGGGGGTGTGCCTGGGGCACCAGTGCATCGCGGCGGCATACGGCGGGCGGATCGTGCGGGCCCGACGGCCCACGCACGGCCGGGCCACCGCGGTCTCCCACACGGGCGCGGGCATCTTCGAAGGGCTCCCCTCCCCGTTCCAGGCCGGGCTGTACCATTCCCTCGCCGTTGCGCGGGAGGACCTCCCCGCCGAGCTGGAGGTCGTGGCGGTGGATGACGCGCGCGAGATCATGACGATCCGCCACCGCCAGCACCCGGTCTGGGGGGTGCAATTCCATCCGGAATCGATCCTGACCGAGCACGGCCCCGCCCTGCTACGGAACTTCCTTTCGCTGGGCGCGCCGGCCGGGGCGGCCGTTTCCGCCGGGCGGGAGCCGCGGCCATGACCACCGTGTGGGTGAACGGCAGGTTGGTGGACCCGGACCGTCCCGCGCTCCTGCCGCTGGACCGGGGCTTCACGCTGGGCGATGGGCTCTTCGAGACCATGCGCGCGTACGGCGGTCGGATCTTCCGGTTGCAAGAGCACCTGGCCCGGCTGGAGGCGGGCCTGCTGCGGCTCAAGCTGCCGGTCCCGGCGGGCCTTAAGGACGCGGTGCTGGAGACGCTCGCCGCGAGCGGCCACCGGGACGCGATGGTGCGGCTCACGGTGAGCCGTTGCCCGGATGGGGAGGACGGCCTCGAGGCGACGTCGCACCCCACCGTCGTCGTCTCGGCGAAGGCCTACGCCCCGGATCCGCGCTGGTACGAGGACGGGATCCGGGCGGCGGTGGTGAGCGCGCGGGTCAACGAGTTCGCGGCGACCGCGGGCTTGAAGCAGATCGGATACCTCGAGCCGCTCCGGGCGCAGGCGGAGGCGAAGGCCGCGGGCGCGGATGAGGCGATCCGGCTGGACACGCAGGGCCACGTTGCGGAGGGCGGCATGAGCAACGTGTTCCTGGTGGTGGAGGGCGTGCTCCGGACTGCGCCGGCGTCCTGCGGGATCCTGCCGGGAATCACGCGGGCCGCCGTGCTCGAGCTGGCCGGCGACCAGGGACTCGAGGTGTTCACGGCGCCGATCCCGCCATCCGCGCTGGAGCGCGCGTCCGAAATCTTCATCACGAGCAGTCTGAGAGAGCTGGTTCCCGTCACGCGGCTCAACGGTCGGCCGGTGGGGGACGGGCGGCCGGGTCCCATCACCTTGCGGCTGCTCGCCGCGTACAGGGCGCTCACGCGGGAAACCGGGACTCCATCCTGAGCGCGGCTCGTGCGCCGCGCCATTACGCCGATGGCACGTGGGCTGCATCGGACCGTCGCATGCCGCGTCCGTCGGTCCCCGATCCGGCGAACAGACCGGAACGGGTGCCGGCGTGTGTTGAGCGTCGGGCAGCTCCGGCGTCACCGGACCGAAAAGGTGATCGTGCGCAGGTCCGGAGCGGCAAGCCAGGGATCCGGTCACTCCCCGCACCTGGAGGAACAATGAACATTTCGCACCTGCGCCGCGTGGCCGTGCCGAGCCCGCTCCTGGTGCTCGCGGCCGTCTTCTCGACCGCCGCTTGCGAGCCCCAGCCGACGCCCGAACCCGAGGCGGCAGCCCCACCGGCGCCGGTGGAAACGCCGCAGCCCGCCACCACCACGCTGACGGACCCGGAGATCGTGATGATCGTGATGACCGCGAACTCCGTGGACTCCGCGAACGGCGAGATGGCGCGCCAGCGGGCCGAGAACCCGCAGGTCCGGCAGTTCGGCGAGCGCATGGTGGCGGACCACTCGAGGCTGAATCAGCAGGCAGCCCGGCTCGCCCAGCAGCTCAACGTCACGCCGCAGGAGAGCGACGTGAGCCGCCAGCTCCAGCAAACCGGACAGCAGACGCGGGACCAGCTCGGTCAGCTCTCGGGCGCGGATTTCGACCGCACCTACATGCAGGGCGAGATCTCGCTGCACCAGAACGTGCTCGACATGATCGACACCACCCTGCTCCCGAACGCGCAGAACCCGGAGCTGCGCTCCTTGCTGGAAGAGGCGCGGCCGATCATCCAATCGCACCTCGAGCAGGCCCGCCAGATCCAGGGCCAGCTGGCGGCCCGGTAGTCCGGCGGCAGATCGCTCCTCCCGGCGGCCCGGCAACGGCCCTCGTGCGAACGGGTGGCCCCCCGCTGCGCCCGGCGCTGCAGCGGAGCCACCCGTTCACGTGAGGGGCGTACTGGCGCCCGTTCTGGCCGGAATCTACCTTTTCGCATGCGCGGAACGCGAGGCCGCCACGGTCCCGCCATCCGCCGGGAGCCCTTCAGCTGGACTCGATCATGTGGCTGTCGTTCATCGCGTTTGGTGTCGGTCTGCTCGGACTGTATTTCGGCGCCGAGTGGCTCGTCCGGGGCGCGGCCCGGCTCGCCCGTTCCTTCGGCGTCAGCGTCCTCATCGTCGGATTGACCGTGGTGGCGTTCGGCACGTCGATGCCCGAAATGGTCGTCAGCGTGCTGGCATCGATCCGCGGTCAGGCCGATGTGGCCACCGGCAACGTCGTGGGATCCAACGTCTTCAACCTTGCGGCGATCCTCGGCGTCTCGGCGTTGATTCACCCGCTGACCGTCCAGGCGCGGCTCGTCTCGCGGGACATGTCGCTCATGCTCATCGCGTCCCTTCTCATCGCCGGCCTCGCTCTGGACCACGCCTTCGGCCGGGTGGATGGCCTGATCCTCCTCGCCGCGTTCGTCGGCTATGCCCTGCTCATGATCCGGGCGGCTCGGTACGCGACACCGAGGGTCGAGGAGGAGTACCGGGAATTCGAGGTCGCCCAGGCGCTCGAACCACCCGACGTCGCCCGATGGAAGAATTTCTTGCTGATTCTCACCGGGCTCGTGGCGCTCGTGGTGGGTGCGCGCCTGCTGGTGGATGCCGCGGTCGAGTTCGCACGGGCGGTCGGCGTATCCGAGCTGGTGATCGGCCTCACTATCGTGGCCGCGGGCACGTCCCTGCCCGAGCTGGCGACCTCCGTGGTGGCCGCGTTCCGCAGGGAGACCGACATCGCGGTGGGCAACATCGTCGGCTCCAACATCTTCAACGGCCTGGCGATCCTCGGGACGTCCGCGGTCATCCATCCCCTTAACGTGGCGCGCCCGCTGCTCCGCATCGACATCCCGGTCATGATCGCCATCAGTCTCCTGACCATTCTGCTCGCCCGCACCCGTCTGCGGATCGACCGGTGGGAAGGCGCCGTGTTGCTCGGAACCTACGGCTTCTTCACCTGGCTCATGCTGGAGCGGGCCACGAGCGAGGCCGCGAGCATCGCCCCGTTCCTCGGCGGCCCGGCCTGATCGGCACCGCGGACGACCGGTAGCCGGATCCTCCGATCGACAAACGTTCCAGCGATCTGCCCTGGTCCGCCGTGGGTGGCGTGGTCGGGCACCGGGCAGACCGGGCGCGGGCCGACGCCGCGCCCGGTCCGCTAGCGGGCCGCAGCCGGCCGGGCCCCGGCGCGCCAGGCCCGGTGCTCGGTCAACCGGCCGCGCGGCCCGTGCACCACGGACGCCGCGCGGTCGCGTCCGGGAAGCGGTCAGCGCAGCCGGTCGAGGAGCGCGCGGAGCGAATCGGCGGGGAGCGGCGCGCGGCCGGTCACGAGGAAGCCACTGCGCTCAACGGTGAACGTCACGAGGGGGTCGGGCGATGCTCCGGCCTTGGCCGCCTGTGCCGCCCGGGACGCCTCCACCTCTACGGCCGGCGCCGCGGCGGCCGGGGACGCGCGCCGCTGGAGCAGTTCGAGCTCGCGCCCGTCCGGGAGCCGCTGGCGGACACGGACCGTGTAAACGCCGTCCGTGACCGCGCCCTCGACGGCGAGCACCTCCAGCTCCGGGACCGCCAGGAGCGGGCCGCCGAGCCGGCGCTCGCCTTCCTCGCGGCTGAGTGATTTCCACGGAGAGACGACCACGCTCATTGTCGCGGCCTCGACGGTCGTCGGGGCGACCAACCTGTCGGCGACTTGCTCCGTGTCCGCCACGGGCCGCGCTCTGGCCGCCCCCGCCTCCACCCGCCCGGCGACCGGCGCCGGCCTCGGTGCCCCCGCGAGCGGGCGCCTTGCCGGGAGCGCGGCCGCGGTTTCCGTATCGGCTGCCGCGGCGACCGCCGCACCCGCCTGATCCCCCGCCTGGGCGCCCCCGCGGGCCGCCGACTCATCCGGCCGCGCCGTCGCATCGGCCAGCGGCTCGCCCTCCGCACCGGCGCGTGCCCCCGCGGCCGGCGCATCCGGCGCACGGGCCGTGCTCCGGGGCGGAGCATCGGCGGGCGCGGGCGGCGTGGCGTGCTCCGGGGCCCCGACCGCCGACGTGGCCGACTCGAGGGCGTAGGGCTGGGGGGCGGAACGGAAGACCGCCTCCCGCGCATACCAGCCCATGGCCAGCGCGAGCGCGATGCTCGCCGCCCAGGCCACGCCGGCCCACGGACGCGAACGCCCAGGACCCGCATGCGGCACCGGTGCGCCGCCCGCGGAAGCCGTCCCCCCTGCGGCTGCGGCGTCCTCGGCCTCCCGGGCGCGGCGTCGCGCCAGGATCGCCTCGAAGGGCGGCACGTCGACGCGCTCCGGACCGGCCGCCGCGAGGATCGCACCGCTGCGGTCCCGGTACGCCCTCGCCTCCTCCAGCCGCGCGCGGCACTCGGCGCACGCGTCGATGTGTGCGACGATGGCGTCGGCTCCCGCCCCGGCCACGGCCTCGAGCTGGCCATCGAGGCAGGCGTGCAGGTGCGCGTCATCCACGTGCGGCATGTTGCTCCTCCAGCGCGTTGTACGCGTCGACCAGCCGCTTGCGGGCGCGGCTCAACGTGGTGCCCACGGCGCCCGGCGAGAGGCCGGTCTGCTCCGCGATCTCGCGGTAGTCGAGGCCCGCGTCCCAGAGCAGGAGCACGTCCCGGTCTCGCTCGGACAGGGCGGCGAGGGCGCGGCGGACGGTCTCGAGCTTCTCGTTCCGCTCGAGACCGGCGGTGGGATCCTCCATGCTCTTCTCCCTCGACTCGGCGTCGAAACGCAGCAGGGTGAGGTGCTTCTTGCGCCGAACCACGGCCCGGGCCTCGTCCATGGCCAGGTTCGCGGCCACGCGGAAGAGCCACGCCCGCGGGTTGTCCGGCTGCCGGTCCAGCGCGCGGACGAACGCTTCCTGGGCAAGCTCGTGCGCGCGCTCCTCGTCCCACACCTTCCGGTGCAGGAAGCGCACGAGCGATTCGTAGTTCGCCCGGTAGACCTCTTCCCAGTCGACGCTCACGGTCCCCCGTAGTGGGTTCGGTTGCCCGGCTCCGGGCGCGACGCCGCGAGGGCGGCCCCACGACGTCGCCTCCCGGAGACCCGGGATCGGTTCCCTACCGCTGCGCAGGCCACGGGCGCTTCCCGCAGCCACGCGCCGCGACAGCTCAGCCGCGGAACTCGCGGACCAGGCGGCGCACCTCCTCCCGCGACAGGTTGCGCACGCCGCCCGGCGCCACCTTGAACGCGACGCCGTGCCCGGCCACGATCGAGTGCTCGAACGCGCTCCAGTACGGGCGGAGCTCCGGCGCGGCCTCGAGGAGCGCGAAGTACGCGGGGCCGTACGGCTCTATGTGTACCGTCTTCCCGGACGGCTTGTGCCCGAGGTCCGTCCAGATGCCGTCGCGCTCCACGAAGAACCGGCCGGCGACGAGCTTTGGGGCCGCCGTGGCTTCGTGTACGGCCGCGGGAGCCACGGACTCGAACGCCGCGATCTCGGCCCGCTCCAGCTCCGCGCCGCTCCGGGCGAGCATCCGCCGGCCGTCCCGGGCGGACGCGGCCACCGCCGCCCTCCCGGTCGCGGACTTCGCGGGAGCCCGGTCCACCGCCATGGGCGCGATCCGGACGTCCGGCCCCGAACGGTGGTCGCGCGCCAGGACCTCCGGTTCCTGGACGAGATAGGCCGTGTACTCGCTCAGCAGCCCGTAGCGGAGCGCGAGCCGGCGGGCCTCCTCGACCAGCTCGGGCGTGGCGCCCTCGAGCCGGATCGTCTGCATGAGCGCGCCGAGCTTCCTCGCCGCCCAGAGCCGCGGGATGTAGTCGTTGCCCGATTCGTGGGCGGGGAACCGGACCGCGGCGCCGTACCGCTCGGTCCGGCCGCTGCGCCGGCCGACGAGCTCGATCCTGCCGGACCGATCCGCGCCCGTGCGCTCGTAGCGGCCGAAGATCACCAGATCCTCGCCCGCGAAGAGGTCGGGCAACACCTGCGGGTAGACCTCGGTGAGCCGCACCGGCGCGTTCGCCAGCACGAGGTCGGTCAACACCGGATACCGGATCTTGTGCGCGAGGGAGGCGACGGCGCTCTCGACGTCCTCCCCCGGCGCCACGTACGCCGTCGTGCCCCGGCCGGCGGCGCTGAGCCGGTCGAGGAGGTACGTGTTGACGTCGTAGCCGACGCCGAAGGTGAAGATTCGCGCGCGGCGGCGGGCCTGCTCCGCGATCTGCGCGATCCGGTCCGGATCCGTCTCGCCGGTGGACGGCTGGCCGTCCGTGATGAAGATCACGATCGGCAGGCGCTGCTCCGGCGAATCGAGTCGGAACGCTTCGGCGAGGGCGCCGGAGATGTTCGTGCCGCCGGACGCCTGGAGGCCGTCGATCCACCGGTGCGCCCGCTCGATCTCCGTGCCTCGCGCCGGCGTCCAGCCCGGCCGGTACGACACGACGCGGCTGCTGAACGTGATCAGGCGGAACCGATCCTCCTCGCCGAGCGTCCCGAGGAGCTGGCGGAGCGCATCCCGCGCCTGGACGATCTTGCTGCCGGACATGGAGCCGGACACGTCCAGGACCACGGTCACGTCGCGGGGTTGCGTCGCCTCGCTCACCTGGCCGGGCGAGAGCGTCAACATGAAGTAGCCGTCCTCGTCATCGGCCCGATGGGTGACGAGCGTGGTGCCGACGGGGCCCCGGGCGAAGGGGAGGAAGAGCGAGAAGTGGCCGGCCAGGGTGCCCACCGGCTCGACGACCAGGGCGCCGTTCTCGCGCTTCACGCGCAGCTCGTGGGTGGGCGAGAACGGGTCGTGGAACCGGGAACCGTCCTGCGCGCGGAGCGTGGAGACGAGCGGTGCGGGTTCGGTATCCCGATGAGGGACGGGTGCGACGTCGCCTCCGACGCCCCCCGGTCCCCGATTCCGACCGCCGGCGAGGTACCGGAACTGGAGCGCGTCCCCGGCGCGCTCGAGGACCTGCGTGTAGCGGAGCGTGATCTTGCGCCTCTCGCCGGGCGCGAAGGGGAAGATGCGGGCGCGGAGGAGGCCATGCCCCGCCAGCTCGATGAGGGCGGGGTCCCTCTTGCTGCGAACGATCGCTTCATAGATCTTCCGGGCGCGCTCGGCATCCATGGTCTCGCCGCGCAGCTCCTCATCCCCCTGGAAGAGCGAGAAGTCGGCGAACACGGCCTCGCCCGGGAGCGGGTAGAGGTAATCCGCCTCGTTGAAGGGGCCTCCGCGGTTCTCGAACCACTCCTCGACCTCGACGCGGGCGATGCGGTCCGTGACCTCGATCGAGACCGCGGTGCGCAGCCTGACCACCGCGGCGCCGGGCCGCTCATGGTGCCGCACCTCGACCCAGCCCTGGGCGTGGAGCGAGGCGGGCGCGAGGAGCGCGGCGGCGAGCGCGAGCGCCGGGGCGATGCGGCGGACGCGGCCGATCGCGCGGGCGAGCCCGGGGGCGGGAGCGGACGCCTGCGCCCGGGCCGATCCGGGACGGGTACCGAGTGGGCCGCCCCGGGTGTGCGGGTTCGCCGCGGGAGATGCGCGGAGGCGGGCGGTGCCCCCGGCGCTTTCCGGCATCGGGACGTCGTCGCCGCCGCCAGTTCGCTGCGGCCGACCAACGCGGGTAGCGGTGTGCAGTGCGGTCGTCATGGCATCCTCCCGATTGGGTTCTCGGGCCCTATGACGACGCAGACGGAGAAGTTTGCACACGGGGCCAGCCAACCGGCGGGGCGGGTGCCGGCAATCGGTCGCCCGTTCATGGAGGTGCCGGTCGCGCGCGGCCCGCGGGAACCCCGGGGGTGCGAGCGGTGTTCATGGTTCCGGTATTTCCCCCGGACACAACCTGGCTATTACGCATGCTTCCTCATCCGATGGAGCTCGCCATGATCCGTGACAGCTCGCGGGACTCGTTCCCGGTATCCGGGTCCTTTATCGAATCTGTCGAATCGACGTCCGGCGCTCGCCGCGGCCCGGCCGGGTCCGACGCCCGCAAGGCGCCGGTCCATGGGAGGGGCCGCGCGGCCGGAGGGCTGGTCGCGCTGGGCGCCGTGCTGGCGCTCGGGGCGGCGACGGCCGCGCCGGCGCAGGCCCAGGGGGGTGCGCAGGTCGTCGAATCGGAGCACTACACGTTCCGGGTCGTGACGGTGGCGGACGGGCTCCAGCACCCGTGGTCGATTGCGTTCCTGCCGAACGGCGACATGCTGATCACGGAGCGGCCGGGGCGGCTGCGGATCGTGCGGAACGGCAAGCTGCTGCCCGATCCGGTCCCGGGGGTGCCGCCGGTTCGGGCGCAGGGCCAGGGCGGGCTCCTGGACGTGGTGCCGCACCCGGACTTCGCGAACAACCGGCTGCTGTACCTGACGTATTCCAAGCCGAACGAGGACGGGAGCGAAGCCACCACCGCCGTGGCGCGGGCGAAGTTCGAGAACGACCGGCTCACGGACCTCGAGGAGATCTTCGTGGCGCAGGCGTGGAGCCGGGGCGGGAACCATTTCGGCTCGCGGCTCGTGTTCGACGGCAAGGGCCACATCCTCATCACGGTCGGCGACCGCGCCGCGCGGCCGGAGCTGGAGACGGCCGAGCGCCATCCCGCCCAGCTCCTGACGAACCACCAGGGCACCGTGATCCGGCTTTACGAGGACGGGCGCGTCCCGGAGGACAACCCGTTCGTGGGGCGGTCGGACGCGCTGCCGGAGATCTGGAGCTACGGGCACCGGAACCCGCAGGGCCTGGCGCTGCACCCGGAGACCGGGGACCTGTGGCTGAACGAGCACGGCCCGCAGGGCGGGGACGAGCTGAACCTGGTCCGGCCCGGCCTCAACTACGGCTGGCCGGTGATCGGGTACGGCGTCCAGTACGGCGGATCGATCATCCACCGGGGCACGGCGCAGGAGGGGATGGAGCAGCCGGTGCACTACTGGGTGCCGTCCATCGCGACGTCGGGGCTCATGATCTACACCGGCGACAAGTTCCCGGCCTGGCGCGGGAACATCTTCGTGGGCGGGCTGGCCGGTCAGCAGCTCGCGCGCCTCACCATGGACGGGCAGCGAGTAGTAGCGGAGGAAACCCTGCTGCGTGGTATTGGGCGGATACGTGATGTGCGCCAGGGCCCCGACGGCTACATCTACCTTGCCATCGACGACCGGCCGGGCGGGTTGACGCCCGTGGTCCGGCTGGAGCCGATCCCGGGGTTCTGAGGCGGGGCGGTTTCCGGGTCCGTTCCCGTGGAGCGTCCAGCGGCTGGCGGACGCCGCGAGGAACGCGGCCCGGGGCCCGGGAGGGCCGACAGGACGACGTCGCATCCTTCCGCGACGTCCCGGATGTTCCCGGCAGCAATGTCATCTCCGGACGTCTCGTGCGTCATAGCAGCAGGTGGCACGAGAGCGCGGGCCGGCGGTCGGCGGCCGGTTCCGGATCGGGGACCGCCGTGGGCCCGGGCCAGACGGGCGCCCCCGGCCCCGGTGGTGTGCGGACCGCCACTCCCATCGCGGCACCGGTGCATGGGATCCACGAACCGCGGCACGGTGTAGCAACCCGAATCACCGTTCCTGGCGTACGCATCGCGCCGGGTTGACCCCGAATCGAAGAGCGGCCGGCTCGACCGGCCCCGGCCCCGGCGCGACTCATCCGTCCGGAAGGGCGCCGACCCGACCAGGCGCCCGGTGGCACGAAGCGTAGAGCTCGTCCGGACCTACCGGCGGTCCGCCGCATACGGCTCGCTCATTGCAGCGGAGCACTGCCGGATTCCCGTTACGGAATCGTCTCGACAAACCGGCTGCCCGCCGACGGGTGCCATGGCCGGGCTCCGGCATTCCGGCGCAGGAATTGCCACCGCGGGCGTATGATCCGCCGGCCAGGCGTTATCGAACCCACAAGGATGCAAGTAGACATCGTGGCGAACGACGTATCACTCGGAGTACTGGAAGTCCTGGGGAACGGGAGCGGCTTCATCCGTCGGCGTGAAGCAAGCTACCTACCCGGGCAGAACGATATCTACGTAGCCCAGAAGCTGATCCAGAAACACGGGCTCAGGACGGGCGACGAGTTGAGCGGGGAGGTGGGACGCTCGCCAGGCAAGGGGAAGAACCCTCCGCTGATCAGCGTCCACACGGTGAACGGCGTACCGCCGGAGATGCTGAATCACCGCCCGCAATTCAGCCGCCTCAGCGCCCTCCATCCCAACGAGCAGCTCATCCTCGACTGCGGCCTCATGCGTCGCGGCCAGCCGGACTACACGAACCGCGTGATCGACCTGTTCTGCCCGTTCGGGAAGGGGCAGCGCGCGTTGATCGTGGCGCCGGCCAAGGCGGGGAAGACCACGGTCCTCCAGGCGGTGGCGGAAGGGGTGGTGCGGAACTATCCCGACACCAGGCTGATGATCCTGCTGATCGACGAGCGCCCCGAAGAAGTCACGGAGATGGAGAACTGCGGTTTCGGGGAGGTGATCGCGTCGAGCTTCGACCATCCGGCGGAGCGGCACGTGGCGGTGGCGGAGATGACGCTGGAGCGCGCCCGCCGGCGGGTGGAGATGGGCGAGGACGTGGTGATCATCCTGGACTCGATCACCCGGCTGGCGCGGGCGTACAACACCGTCGAGCAGGGCAGCGGCCGCACGCTGACCGGGGGGCTGGACGCGAATTCGCTGGAGAAGCCGAAGCGGTTCCTGGGCAGCGCACGCAAGATCGACCCGGCGCAGGGCGGCGGGTCGCTCACGATCATCGCCACCGCGCTGGTGGACACGGGCTCGCGGATGGACCAGGTCATCTTCGAGGAATTCAAGGGCACGGGGAACAGCGAGCTGGTCCTGAGCCGCGAGCTGGCGGACCGGCGCATCTTCCCGGCGATCGACATTCTGGCCAGCGCCACGCGGCGTGAGGAGCTGCTGCTTTCCGAGGAGATGCTCAGTATCTCGAGGGCGCTGCGCCGCCAGCTCTCCGGCTCGACTCCCGCCGATGCGATGCAGGAAGTGCTCGTCCTGATGAAGCGCACGAAATCGAACGCCGAGCTGGCGAGTCGGGTCACGGCGCAGATCTGAAGAACGGGGCTGCCGGTCGGCGCGGGTCCGGGCGTGCGTCGCGGATCCGACGACCCTCCACTCCGACCCCGTCTCCCGGCGGCGCGCCGTGCGGGTCCTCCCGCGGCCGCGCCCCTCTTTCATCTTCGCGGTGTTCCTGGCGGGCCGACGCGGGCGTGGACTCTCGAGAACGCGGGGCGACACGGAAACCCGTGCGCCGGGCGGTCCGTAGGTACGGGCAGTCTCCTACGCGCGTGAGGCGCTGGACCAGCAAGCCGTAGAGGGATGGAGGACCTCGCATGTCACGGTTGCACGTACTTCTCGGCACGGCTCTACTGATCGCGGCGACGGCGGCGCCGGTCCGGGCGCAGGATCCGGAGTCGCCGGCCTCGACGTGGACCGGTCGGAGCCTGGACCTGGCCATCAACGGATACGGGGTGAGCCTGGGCAACTCGCCGGGGATCAACGGGCTGCGGATCAACTGGCGGGATCGCGAGCTGCACCGGGTGAACGGCGTGAACCTCACGCTCTGGCGGCCGGGTGAGAACGTGGGCGGCACGATCAACGGCGTTGTGCTGGGCGTGGCCGCGCCGGCGGCCGGGCGGATTACCGGGGTGGCGGCGGGGTTGGGGGCGGTGGTGGCGGAGCGCCATCTCCGCGGGATTTCGGTCGGCGGCCTGGCCGTGGTCTCCCAGGGAGGGCTGGACGGGATCCACGTCGGCGGGCTCGGGGTGGTGAGCGGCGCTGCATCCCGGGGGATCCGGGTCGGCGGGCTCGCGGTGGTCACGGGCGGCCCGGCGACCGGCCTCAGCCTCGGCGGGCTGGCCGTGGTCTCGGAAGGCGACCAGCGCGGCGCGAGCGTGGCCGGGCTCGCAACCGTGTCGAACGGCAGCATGTGGGGCTTCAACGCGAGCGGGCTCGCCACGGTCGCCCAGGGCGACATGCGTGGATTCAACGCGGCCGGTCTCGCGACCGTGGCGGAGGGCTCCATGACCGGGGCGAACCTGAGCGGGCTCGCCACTGTGTCGCAGGGGCGGATGAGCGGCCTGAACGTCAGCGGGCTGGCCACGGTCGCGCAGGGTCGGATGACCGGCGTGAACCTGGCCGGGCTCGCCACGGTCGCGCAGGGCGGCATGGCCGGCATCAACGCCAGCGGCTTCGCCACCGTCTCCGCCAGCTCCATGACGGGCGTGAACCTGTCCGGGATCGCGACGGTGACGGAAGGCACGGCCCGGTGGGTGAACGGCGCCGGCGGCGCGCTCGTGGCCAACCGGTCGCTCCAGGGATTGAACGTGGGCGGCCTCGCCGTGGTCGCGAACCGGGCCCTCCAGGGGATCAACCTGAGCGTCGGCGCGCTCGTGGGCGGCCGGGAGGTGACGGGACTGAGCACCGGCGGGCTCGCCGTGGTCTCGGGGGACGGGGATGTGCGGGGGGTAGCGCTTTCGGTCGGCGCCGTCGTGGCGGATGAGGCCTTGCGCGGCTTCGCCGTGGGCGGCTACAAAGTCGAGGCCCGGGACATGAAAGGGCTGGCCGCTTCGGTGGCCCGGATCAAGACGAGCGCGATGACCGGCGTGTCCATTGGAGCGTACAACGAGATCCGGGGTAGACAGACCGGTCTGAGCATCGGACTCTTCAACACGGCGGACGAGTTGAAGGGCGTGCAGATCGGTCTGCTGAACCGCGCGCGCAACAACCCGCCGCCGTTCAGGTTACTCCCGCTGATCAACGTGCACTTCGATTGACGGAGCGATGACGACGAGGGAGCGGAACGTGAGGGGGGCGCCGCACATTCCGACCGGGAGCGGCGCGACGGAGACGTATCGCCCGCCTTATCTCGCGGCAGGCATTGCGGCGCTGGCGGTCTGGATCCTCTACGTGGTCACGCTTGCGCCGACCACCTGGTTCTGGGACACGAGCGAGTACATCGCCACGGCGCACATCCTGGGCATCCCGCACCCGCCGGGCAA
>CALCID010000006.1 GCA_937907535.1 uncultured bacterium
CGTGGCCGATCGTCGAAGCCGACCGCCCCGGCATCCGGCCCGAGGTGCTCGCCTTGCCCCCGGTCCTCCTCGAGGCCGAGTACCAACGCCTCTCCAGGGTGGGTCAGGATGTACCCGGGCTTGACGTTCGTGCGGTCCATAGCGACCTACCGAAGTCCGGCGGGGCGCGGTTATATTGAATGGCTTGTCATACATTGTGAGGAAAACGGAGCGTCCCGCGCGGGCGCCCGGTCCAAATGGAAAGGCCAGTTCGTGTCCATGACGGCTTCCGAGATTCGTCGGCGCTTCCAGGAGTATTTCGAGCGGAACGGGCACCGGATCGTCCCGAGCTCGAGTCTCGTTCCCGCGGATGACCCCACGCTGCTCTTCACGAACGCCGGGATGGTGCAGTTCAAGCGGGTTTTCCTTGGGGAGGAGCGGCTCGGGTTCAAGCGGGCGGTGACGGTGCAGAAGTGTCTCCGGGTGAGCGGGAAGCACAACGATCTGGAGGAGGTGGGGGTGACGGCGCGTCACCACACCTTCTTCGAGATGTTGGGGAACTTCTCGTTCGGGGACTACTTCAAGCGCGGCGCGATCCAGTTCGCGTGGGAGTTCCTGACGGAGGAGCTCGGGATCCCTCGGGAGCGGTTGTGGGCCACGGTCCACTACTCGGATGACGAGGCGGCGGCGTTGTGGCAGGAGGTGGCGGGGCTGCCGCCGGAGCGGATCTTCCGGCTCGGGGACAAGGACAACTTCTGGCAGATGGGAGAGACGGGTCCATGCGGGCCGTGCTCCGAGGTGCATTACGACATGCGTCCGGAGGGGGAGCGGGGCAAGGACCTGTCGCTGGAGGAGTTCGTTGCGTGCGGTGAGCGGGGCGAGTTCCTCGAGCTGTGGAACCTGGTGTTCATGCAGTACAACCGGGGCGCGGACGGGGAGCTGACGCCGCTGCCGTCGCCGTCGATCGACACGGGCGCGGGGTTGGAGCGGCTGGCGAGCGTCCTGCAGGGCGTGAAGTCGAACTACGAGACGGACCTGTTCGTGCCGCTGATCGAGCGGGCGGTGCGGACGGTGGGGGTGCCGTACGATGCGACGGCCCCGTCGGGCGTCTCGTACCGGGTGCTCGCGGACCATGCGCGGGCGGTGGCGTTCCTGCTGGCGGACGGGGTCTTCCCGTCGAACGAGGGTCGGGGCTACGTGCTGCGGCGGATCCTGAGGCGGGCGGTCCGGCACGCGTGGCTTCTGGGCCGGAGGGAGCCGACGCTCGTCGACGTGGTGGATGAGGTGGTGGAGCGGATGGGCGAGGCGTATCCGGAGCTGCCGGCGCGGCGGGAGCATCTGCTGCGCGCGACGCGGGCGGAGGAGGAGCGGTTCCTGGCCACCATCGATGCGGGGATGGAGCGCTTCGACGAGGTGGCGCCGGAACTCTCGCCCGCGGAGCGGGCTGCGGTGGACTCCGGGGAGCGTCCGCGGCCGGTGATCGGCGGGGAGGACGCGTTCCGGCTGTACGACACGTTCGGCTATCCGCTGGACCTGATCGAGCAGATGGCCCGGGAGCGGGGCTACGTGGTGGACGTGGAGGGGTTCGAGGCGGCGCTGGCGGAGCAACGGGAGCGCTCCCGGCGTGTGCATCACGCGCGGGCGGCGGCCGCCGAGGTGGAAGGGGATCTGGCGGATGGCTGGGAGGAGCTGGAGCCGGACGCGGAACAGGCGTTCGTGGGTTACGAGCGGACGGAGGTGGAGACGGACGTCGTCGCGTACCGGCGGGAGAACGGCCGTCTCGCGCTGCAGCTCCGGGAGAACCCGTTCTACGTGGAGGCGGGCGGGCAGGTCAGCGACCGCGGGAAGGTGGAGGGTACGGGGTGGACGATGGTGGTGGACGATGTCCGGCGTGTGGGCGGCCGCGTGGCGGTCCTTGGGGACGTGGAGGGCGAGTTCCCGGGCGGCCCGGAGCCGTTCCGTGTGCGGGCGATCGTGGAGCTGCCGACCCGACGGGACACGGAGCGGAACCACACGGCCACGCACCTGCTGCACGCTGCGCTGCGGAAGGTGCTGGGCGAGCACGTGCTGCAGCGCGGCTCGCTGGTGGCGCCGGACCGGCTCCGCTTCGACTTCTCCCATCCGCAGCCGGTCACGCCGGAGGAGCTGCGGCGGATCGAGGACGAGGTGAACCGGGCGATCCTCGCGAACGAGGACGTGTGCGTGGACTACATGGGCTACCCGGAGGCGGTCGCGCGGGGCGCCATGGCGCTGTTCGGGGAGAAGTACGGCGACGTGGTGCGCGTGATCAGCATTCCGGGCGTGAGCATGGAGCTGTGCGGCGGGACGCACGTGCGGCACACGGGTGAGATCGGGCTGTTCCGGATCGTGTCGGAGTCCGGGGTGGCGGCGGGCGTTCGCCGGATCGAGGCGGTGACGGGCACGGCGGCGTACCGTCGGGCGGTGGAGCAGGAGGATTGGCTGAAGCAGGCGGCGGCGCTCCTGAAGACCACGCCGGACGGACTGCTGCGGCGGATCGAGCAGGTCCTGGAGGAGAACCGGCAGCTCCGGCAGCAGCTCGAGCGGGCGCGGACGGAGGGCGCGGGGGACCTGGTGGACCGCCTGCTGGGGACCGCGCAGATGGTGAACGGCGCCCGGGTGGTGGCGAGCGAGGTGGAGGTGGAGACGCCGGACGAGCTGCGGGCGCTCGGGGATCGGTTGCGGGAGCGGCTCGGGAGCGGTGCGGCGGTGCTGGTGGCGCGCTTCGGCGGGCGGACGTCGCTCTTCGTGGTGGTCACGGATGACCTGATCGGCCGGGGTGTGCGGGCGGACGCGCTGGTCCGATCGCTCGTGGCGATCACGGGTGGGTCGGGAGGCGGCCGGCCGCACATGGCGCAGGGCGGGATCGGCGCGCCGGAGAAGGTGGGCGAGGCGTTGAGCGAGGCGCCGGCCCTGGTCCGTCAGCTCCTGGGCGACTGAGGTATGGACGGGGTCGCGGCAGCGATTTCCTGGCTCGAGGGCCGGGAGCAGGCGCCGCCGCCCGCCCTCCGGGAGCGGATGCGTGAGGCGCTCCGGTCGGCTGCGGCGGGGGGTGGGGAGGGGGCGGACGGCCCCGTGGAGGAGCTGCTGGCCCGGGGCGCGTTCGAGTGCCTGGCCGCGGCGCTGGCGGAGGCCCACGACCGGTCCGGAGCGCTCCACCTCCTCGCCGCGGATGCGCTCCTGACGTACGCTTTCGAGGCCGCGGCGGAGCGGGGGCCCGAGGCGGTGACGGCGCTGGCCGAACGCCGGGGTGCCGCGCGGCTTGCGCTTCTCCTGGCGGGAACGACCGATGAAGAGTCCGATCGCGAGTGAGGTGTCCAGTCATCTGCGGGGGCTCGGCCAGCTCGCCGAGACCGTTGCCCGGGAGATGGCGGGACAGATCGCGGAGGTCGCGGAGCTGGTGCTCGAGGCGCTGGATGGGGGTGGCAAGCTCCTGTTCTGCGGGAACGGCGGGTCCGCGGCGGACGCGCAGCACCTGGCGACGGAGTACGTGGTCCGGTTCCGCCGGGACCGGGCGCCGCTGCCGGCGATCGCGCTGACCACGGACACGTCGCTCCTCACCGCGGCGGGGAACGATCTGGGCTTCGAGCGGATTTTCGAACGGCAAGTGCTGGCGCTCGGGTCGCCGGGCGACGTGCTGTTCCTCCATTCGACGTCCGGCGAATCGGAGAACCTTCTGGCCGCAGCTCGGGCGGCACGGGCGGTGGGGGTGCGAACGGTGGCGCTGCTGGCACGCGGGGGCGGGCGCCTCAAGGACCTGGTCGATGTGGCGGTGGTGCTCCCGACGGACAACGGCGCGAACGCCCAGGAGCTCCACCTGGCGATCGGCCATGCCATCTGCGATGTGGTGGAGCGGCGCCGCGCCGGTGGCGGCGCCGGGGGCGAGTACTAGGCGAACGAGGCCGGCGGGGCGGCCATCATCGGCGAGGAAGGTGCTATGGTAACGCTGGACCTCGAAGGGAAGCGAGCGCTCGTGACCGGCGGTTCGCGCGGCGTGGGCCGCGCAACCGCCCTGATGCTGGCGCGGGCGGGCGCGGATGTCGGCATCACGTATCGCACGCGGCAACAGGAAGCCGACGCCGTGGTCGCGGACATCGAGCGCCTGGGGCGGCGGGGCTGGGCGGAAGGCGGGGACCTGACGGACCCGGAGTTCATTGAGCGGGTCTTCCGCCGGGTGGACGAGGAGTTCGGCGGGCTCGACATCTTCGTGGGGAACGCCGGGATCTGGCCGCCGGAGCACACGCCGATCGAGCGCATGTCTCCCGAGCAGTGGCGGCGCACGCTCGCCATCAACCTCGAATCCGTGATCCTGTGCACGCAGGAAGCGGCCCGGCGGATCGGGCGCGGTGGCCGGATCGTGCTGGTGGGCTCGACGGCCGGGCAGCGTGGCGAGGCCGGCCATGCGGACTACGCGGCGAGCAAGGGCGCCATCATATCCTTCGTGAAGAGCGTTGCGGTCGAGCTGGCGCCGCGGGACATCACGGTGAACTGCGTGGCGCCCGGCTGGATCGACACGGAGATGTGCGAGGAGCCGTTCGCGGGGGGCGGGCGTGCCCGGATCGAGGCGGAGATCCCGCTCGGCCGGGTGGCGAGCGTGGAGGACGTGGCTGGCCCGATCGTCTTCCTGTGCAGCGATCTGGCCCGGCACGTGACGGGCGAAGTCCTGAACGTGAACGGCGGCTCGGTCCTCTGCGGATAGGGGGCGTGTGACGCGGATCCGCGAAGCCCGCGCCCTGCGCGCGCAGCTCGAGGCCTGGCTCCGGGACCGTCTGGCCGAGGCCGGCCTGCGCGGCTTCATCTTCGGCCTCTCCGGCGGGTTGGACTCGGCGGTCGTGTGTGGGCTGGCAGCCGGCGCGGCCGGGCGGGAGCGGTGCCTTGCCCTGATCATGCCCATCGAATCGGATCCGGAGGATGCGCGGCTCGCCCGGCTGGTGGCGGACCGGTTCGGCGTCCAGGCGATCGAGCTCGACCTCTCCGGGCAGTACCGCTCGCTCATCGAGACGCTGGGCGCGCACCGTGAGCCCGCGGAGCGCATGGCCGGCGGTACGGTCGACCCGGCGGAAGTCACGGCGACCATCGCGACCCGGAGCGCCGAGGCGCTGGCCGCGGCCAACGTGAAGTCCCGGCTGCGGATGGTGACCCTCTACTATTACGCGAACCTCCTCGGGTACATGGTGCTCGGCTCCAGCAACCGGGGCGAATTCCAGGTCGGATACTTCACGAAGTGGGGCGACAACGCGGCGGATGCGTTCCCGCTCGGCGACCTGGTCAAGCGCGAGGTCCGGGATTTGGCGCGGGTCCTGGGCGTTCCGGACGAGATCGTGTCCCGGGCGCCGAGCGCCGGGCTCTGGCCCGGTCAGACGGACGAGGCGGAACTGGGCTTCACGTACGAGGAACTGGATCGCTTCCTGGTGACCGGGACGTCCGGGAACCCTTCGGTGGATTCGGCGATCCGGGAGCGGCAGGCGCGGTCCCGGCACAAGTCGGCGCCGCCGCCGGTCGCCCGGCCCCAATAGCGCGAACCTTGATCCCCGACGCAACCCGATCCCTGGATCTGAGGCCGCCGCCGGCCGTGCGGTGGATCACGCGCCGGCTCGAGGAGGCCGGTTTCGAGACCTGGACCGTGGGGGGCGCGGTCCGGGACGCGCTCCTCGGCCTGCCGGCCGTGGACTGGGACCTGGCCACGGCGGCGCGGCCGCGGCAGGTGAGGCGGCTGTTTCGCCGTACGGTACCGATCGGGATCGAGCACGGCACGGTCGGCGTGCTCGGGGATGACCGCGTGCTGTACGAGGTGACCACGTTCCGCCGGGACGTGGAGACGTTCGGCCGGCACGCGGTGGTGGAGTTCGCGGACAGCGTGGAGGAAGACCTCGCGAGGCGGGACTTCACCTGCAACGCCCTGGCGTGGCATGCGTTGACCGGTGAGTTGCGGGACCCGTACGGCGGGCTGGCGGACCTGCGCGCCGGGATCCTGCGCACGGTCGGCAACCCGGATGAGCGCTTCGCCGAGGACTACCTGCGCGTGCTGCGGGCGCTCCGGTTCGCGGGGCAGTTCGGCTTCACCATCGAGCCGACCACGTGGCAGGCGCTCGTGCGCGCGGTGCCCAACCTGCCGCGACTCTCGGCCGAGCGGATCCGGGAGGAACTCTGGAAGACGATGACCAAGACGCGGCAGGCGTCCCGGACGCTGTCGCTGTACGCGGCATCGGGCGCACTCGATGTGCTGTACCCGGAGCTGCGGGCGGTCATCGAAGGCGGGTTGCGGGACGAGGCCGGGCGGGATCCGTGGACGATCTCCCTGTTCGCGGTGGACGCCCTCCCGCCCACCCGGCCCCTGCTGCGGGTTGCCGCCTGGCTGCACCGCGTGCGGCCTCCGGATCCGGTGGACGGCGGTGGCGACGGTGGGAAGGGCGCCGGTCTCGCCGCCGGGCGGATCCTGCGGCGGCTGCGGGCATCGAATGCGGAGGTCGAGACCGTAACGCGGCTCGTGACCCACGCCGCGGATCGGATCCCCGCCGATGCGGACGACGTTGCCGTGCGCCGGTGGCTCCACCGGGTCGGACCGGACCTGGTCCCTGACCTGTTGCGCCTCCAGGCCGCGATCTGGCGGGGCTCGTGCCGCGTGGCCCTGGCCGCCCGGCCGGCGGCGCCGCCGGTCGGCTGCCGGCCGGAAGACTCTCCGCTGGCAGGCGTCCGCAAGGCCCGGCGAGTGTTGCGCGCCCGGCCGCCGCTGGCCGTCAGCGACCTCGCCATTGACGGCAACGACCTGAAGCGCATCGGGCTCCGACCCGGGCCCCGCTTCGGACAGATCCTCCGCGAGCTCCTGGACCGCGTGATCGAGCGGCCGGAGCTGAACGAGCGCGAGACGCTACTCGACCTGGTTCGCCAGGAGCTCACTCCTTGATACAGGTTCTCATCTTCGCGGGCCTTGCCGCTGCGGCCAATCTCGTCGGCGGTTACCTGGTGACACGGCGGATCGAGGCGCACCGCCGTACGACCCTCGCCGTCCTGGTGGCGTTCGGCGCCGGATTCATGCTCGCGGTGGCGCTGCTCGAGATGCTGCCCGCCGCGATGGACTCGCCCGGCGGCGTGACGGCCGTGCTGCTGGGCTATCTCGCCGTCCACCTCACGCAGCACACGCTCACGCCGCACTTCCACTTCGGCGTGGAGACGCACGATGAGGCGATGGTCTCGCGCCAGGTCGGCACGTGGGCGCTGGTCGGGCTCCTCCCCCATTCGTTCTTCGACGGCGTGGCCATAGCCGGCGGGTTCCTGGAGGCCGCGGACCTGGGGTTGCTGGTCTTCACTTCGGTTCTCCTCCACAAGGTGCCCACGGGGATCTCGCTGGCCAGCGTAATGCTCGCGAGCGGGCACACGACGGGCCGGGCCATGGCGGGCGTGGCGCTCATCGGAGCGGCCACCATAGCGGGCGCGGTGATCACGCCCGCCGTCGAGCCGCTGGCCACCTACGGCCTCGGACTCGCCGCGGGCGTGACCATTTACGTGGCGGCATCGAACCTGATCCCGGAGTCCCACCACGAGTCCGGGTGGAAGGTACCGGGCGGCGTGTTCCTGGGCGTCGTCGCTTTCTACCTGGCGCGCTGGATGCTGCCTGGCGGCTGATCGGGGCGCCGGTGCGGCGGCGGGCGCACCCATCGCCGGCTTCGCGTGTATTAGGTGGCTGGCGGGCCGGGTCCGGGGAGCACGGCGGCCGGTGATGAGGCGGCTCGTCGGCGTGGGCATGGCGCCACGCCAGGTCGGAAGCAGGGCGTAATGGCAACGAGACGAACGCAGGGACCCAGGGAGGAGAGCCTCTTCACGAGCGGCCGCAGCGTGGAGCCGCTCGCCGCGCGGATGCGGCCGCGCACGCTGGATGAGTTCGTGGGCCAGGAGCACATCCTCGGCCCGGGCCGCGCGCTGCGGCGGCTCATCGAAAAGGACGAGGTCGGCAGCCTGATCCTCTGGGGACCGCCCGGGACCGGGAAGACCACCCTGGCGCGCATCGTGGCGGACCGGACCCGCTCGGTCTTCGTGCCTTTCAGCGCGGTGACGGAAGGCGTGGCGAGGGTCCGGGAGGTGATCCGGGAAGCCGAGGAACGGCTGGCCGCCGGCGGTCCGCGCACCATCCTGTTCTGCGACGAGATCCACCGCTTCAACAAGGCGCAGCAGGACGCCTTCCTGCCCCATGTCGAATCGGGGACGATCCACCTGATCGGCGCCACGACGGAGAACCCGTCCTTCGAGGTGGTCGGCGCGCTACTCAGCCGGTCCCGGGTCTTCGTCCTGCAGCCGCTCAGCCCGGAGCACCTGAAGGTGATCCTGCGCCGGGCGATGGAGGATCCGGAGCGCGGGCTCGGCGGACGGGGGCTCGTGCTCGACGACGACGCGCTCGACCTCATCGCGGAGGAGGCAGATGGCGATGCCCGCCGCGCGCTGAACGCCCTGGAAGCGGCGGCCACGCTCGCCATGTCCGCGGGGGCGGGCGAGGGCGGGGCGGAGGCGGACGGGCAGCCGGCGGCCGTGATCACGCGGGAGGTCGCCCGGGAGGCGTTGCAGCTCCGGTTCGCGCACTACGACAAGGGCGGGGAAGAGCATTACAACCTGATCTCGGCGCTGCACAAGGCCGTGCGGGGGAGCGACCCCCAGGGCGCGCTCTACTGGCTCGCGCGGATGCTCGAGGGCGGCGAAGATCCCATGTACATCGCGCGACGGCTGGTGCGCATGGCCACCGAGGACATCGGCCTCGCCGACCCGGATGCCCTGCGGATCGCCATCGCGGCGCGGGACGCCTACCATTTCCTGGGCTCGCCGGAAGGGCACCTGGCGCTGGCGGAGGCGGCGGTGTACCTGGCCACGGCCGCCAAGTCTAACCGGCTGTACCGCGCGTTCGGCCAGGCGCAGGCCGCGGCCCGTGAAACGCCGGCCGAGCCGGTGCCCCTGCACATCCGCAACGCGCCGACGCGGTTGATGAAGGGCCTCGGCTACGGGCGGGGGTATCGCTACGCCTTCGACTCGCCCGACCATTACATCCCTCAGGAGTACCTGCCGGAGTCGCTCCGGGGCAGCGTGTTCTACGAACCCAGCGAATTCGGCTTCGAGAAGCGGATTGCGGAGCGCCTGGCGTGGTGGGAGGAGAGACGTCGCCTGGCCATGGATGGTGGGTCCGGCGGCGATGGACGGAAACCGGACCGGGAGAAGGAGTAGGTCGGCGTGAGGCTGAAGCGGGGAATCGTGTACGCGACGTCGTTGCTCGCCCTCTTCGCGGCGAGCTGCCTTCCCGGCCTCCGCGAGCCCGAGGTGCGCCTGGCCGGCGTGCGGCTCGGCGGGCTCGGTCTCCAGGGAGGCGTCCTATACGCCCAGCTGCACGTGACGAACCCGAACCGGTTCGGGATCACCGCGTCCGGTGTCACGTACGACCTCGAAGTGCTGGACTCCTCGGGGGACGGCGAGCAGTGGTACGACTTCGCGGAGGGCGCGTACGCGACCGAGTTCACCGTGGGCGCCCGGGACAGCGCGACGGTGGAGGTGCCGATCCAGTTCCGGTACGAGGCGGTGGGCGGCGCGCTCCGCTCGATCCTTGCCCGGGGCAGCTTCGAGTACCGCGCCAGCGGGACGGTCACGATCGACGAACCCATCCGGCGGACGATCCCGTTCCGCCGGCGGGGCGTGGTGTCGCTGAACGGCGGGAACTGATGCGGGCGAGCCGGCGCACGCCGGAGTCGCGCCATCGGGGTATCATACGATAAGTTCACAGAAGATTCCCGAGCAGGAGGAAGGGAGCCATAGCGCGCACGATCTCCCTGGAGACGCCGAAGGAGCGGGCCGTCCTGGTGGGCGCGCCTACCGGCGACACGACCCCGATCGCGGCGATCGAGCACCTGGAGGAGCTGGCCCGGCTGGCGGACACGGCGGGCGCCGAGGTGGTCGGCACGCTGCGCCAGCGGCTGGATGCGCCGCATCCGAAGTATTTCATCGGCGAGGGCAAGGCCGTCGAGCTGAAGGAACTGGTCCGGGCTGCGGGGGCCGATCTCGTGATCTTCGATGACGAACTGACGCCGGCGCAGGGCAAGAACCTCGAGACCCTGGTCGGCGTACGGGTCATGGATCGGACCGAGCTGATCCTGGACATTTTCGCGACCCGCGCGCGCAGCTCCGAAGCCCGGATGCAGGTGGAGCTGGCGCAGCTCCAGTACATGATGCCGCGGCTGAAGCGCATGTGGACGCACCTGTCGCGGATCCGGGGCGGGATCGGGCTGCGTGGGCCGGGCGAGACGCAGCTCGAGACGGACCGGCGGATCATCCAGCGGCGGATCCGGGATCTGCGGGCGAAGCTCGAGGTGGTGGCGCAACGGCGCGCCACGCAGCGGAAGGGCCGGGCCGGCCAGTTCCGGGTGGCGCTCGTGGGGTACACGAACGCCGGGAAGTCCTCGGTCCTGCGGGTCCTGTCCGGCGCGGAAGTGTTCGTCGAGGACCGGCTGTTCGCTACGCTGGATCCTGCCACACGGGCGGTGGACCTGGGTCCGGCGGGCCGCGTGCTGGTCACGGACACGGTCGGCTTCATCCGCAAGCTGCCGCATCATCTGGTGGCGTCGTTCCGGGCCACGCTCGAAGAGGCGACGGAGGCGGACCTCCTGCTGCACGTGGTGGACGCGTCCCACCCGGGCTGGGAGGAGCAGGTGGAGGTGGTGGAGGAGGTGCTCGCGGATATGGGTCTGCGGGACCGCCCGACGGTGCTCGTTTTCAACAAGGTCGACCGGCTCACGCACGATGAAGAGGCGGCGCTGCGCGCGCGGGTCGAAGCGATTGCGCCGGTCCCGCCGGTCTTCTCGTCCACGGTGGAGCCGGGGGGGATGGATGAGCTGAGGCGCCGGCTGCAGGAGGAGCTGGCGGCCGCGCGGCCGCAGGTGCATCTCCGGATCCCGGTGGTGGATGGGGAGGCGCTGGCGGCGCTGTACCGGGAGGGCGAAGTGGTTCACATGGCGGAGGTCGGGGCGGAGTTCGACGTGGTCGCTCGCCTGCCGCGAGCGGCTCTCGGGCGGCTGAGCCGGCGGGCGGGCGTGCAGGTGGTCGGAGCGGCGTGAGCGAACGCATCGTCATCATCGGTCCGGGCCGGATGGGTCTCGCGCTCGGTTCCGCGCTCGTGCGATCCGGGATCACCGAGACGCTGACGTTCTACGGGCGGTCCCTGGAGCCGCCGCCGCATCCCCTATTCGAGCCGGAGCACGGGAGTGCGGAGTACCGGTTCGGAATCCCTCCGCTCCCGGCCGAAACCACGGTCGTGATCCTGGCTGTGCCGGATGGGGCGCTGGCGGAGGTGGCCCACGAGCTGGCGGCCCTCGGCCGGGCGCCGGCCGGGTGCGCCGCGCTGCACCTGGCCGGCGCGCTTTCCGCGGATGTGCTGGCACCGCTGCACGCGGTCGGATACGCGGTGGGCTCGATGCATCCCTACCAGACCGTGGCGGATCCCTGGTCGTCCGGCGACCGGCTGATCGGGGCGGCGTACGGGTTGGGAGGGGATCCCGCCGCGATGGCGGCCGCGAGGCGGCTGGTAAGCGCGCTGCGGGGCATCCCGCTCGTGGTCCCGCCCGCGGCCCGTCCCGTCTACCACGCGAGCGCGGTGTTCGCGTCGAACTACCTGATCGCCCTGGTCGCGGTCGTGGTACGGCTCCTGGGTCAGGTCGGCCTGGACGAGGCCACGGCCGCGGCCGCGGCGCTGCCGTTGATCCGGGGCACCCTGGACAACCTGGACCATCTCGGGGTGGCCGCTGCCCTGACCGGGCCGATCGTACGCGGGGACGTGGACACGGTGCGTCTCCACCTGCAACGGTTGTCGGGCCACGATCGGGCGCTATATTGCGCGCTGGGACGTGAAACGCTCCAGCTCGCGCGGGCCATGGGGCTGGACCAGGATCGGGCGGCAGCAATCGAGTCCCTGCTCAATTCCGAATGATGCGGCTTCACATCAACGTCGACCATGTAGCCACGATACGGCAGGCCCGGCGGACGGACGAGCCGGACCCGGTGCGCGCGGCGGTGCTTGCGGAACTCGGCGGCGCTCACGGGATCACGGTCCATCTCCGGGAGGACCGCCGGCACATCCAGGAGCGTGACGTGGAACTCCTGCTGGCCACGGTGCGGACCGGCGTGAATCTCGAGCTCGCGGTGGCGAGCGACGTGCTGGAGCTCGCGCTGGCGTGGCGGCCGATGGCGGCGACGCTGGTCCCCGAGCGCCGGGAGGAGGTCACGACGGAAGGGGGGCTCGATCTCTCGGATCCGGGGCAGCGGCGCCGGGTCGGGGAGGCGGTGGAGCGCCTGCGGGCGGCGGGGATCCGGACGTCGCTCTTCATTGATCCTGAGCCGGCTTCGATCGTGGCCGCCGCGGAGGTGGGTGCGGACGCCGTAGAGCTGCACACGGGGGAGTACGCCCACGCCTGGATGCGGCAGCGCACCCGCGAGCCCGGGTCGACGGTGGCCGAGGAGCTTCGGCGGCTCGCACGGGCCGCGATCGAGGCCCGGGCGCGGGGGCTGGACGTACACGCGGGTCATGGGCTCACGTACGAGAACGTCACGCCCGTCGCGGCGATCGCGGAGATCGAGGAGCTGAACATCGGGCACAGCGTGGTGAGCCGTGCCGTGTTCGTCGGGATGGAGCGTGCGGTGCGGGAGATGGGCGAGCTGATCCGGAACGCCCGAGCGACGCTCGGCCGGGCGAAGGAGTGAGGGAGCATGACCACCACGCGTGAGTATTTCCGGAAGGAGGCGCGGGAGATCCTGGCGCGCCTCGAGGAGACCGTGGGGGGGTCGAGCGCCGGGTCCGTGGATGCGGAGGGGCTCCGGATGCACGGACGTGCGTTGCGGGGCAGCGCCCAGCTCGCGCGGGAGGAGCGGGTCCGGGATCTGGCCCATGCGCTGGAGGTGGCCGGGCGGACGGTGGGCTCGGGGCTTCTTTCGTGGAGCTCGGAGCTGAAGGACTGCGCCCTCGACACGCTGGGAGAGATCCGGCGGCTCATGGACGCGGACGCCGGGGATCCGGCGTCGGACGCGCGGGTGGCCGAGCTCCTGGACCGGTGGCGGGCACTCGGGATCGAGCCGCCGGTGCGCGCGGTCCGCGCTGCGGCGCCGGCCGCCGAGTCGGCCGCGGCGCCGACCGTCGGGGGCAGTGCGCCGGACGCAGCCGCGCCGAAGGATTTCCGCCGATTCGTGGCCACGGAGCTGGCCGGCATCCTTTCGACGCTGGAGGCGGCGATTCCCGCGCTGGCCCGGGATGGCCGGAACCGGGAGCCGCTCAAGGCGATCCTGCGCCGGCAGCGGGCGCTGTTCGGCGCTGCGCAGCTCGATCGGGTGCCGCCGGTCGCGGAGACGCTGAACACCATCGACCAGATCACCCGGCTCATCGCGCGGCTGGACGCCGCGGTCACCGGATACTGGCTGGACGTCTACCGGTCCGCGCGGGACGTGCTGGCCGCGGTGGTCGGCCCGCTGGACCGGGGCGAGGATTCGCCGGTGCCGGAGGCCGCGCTGCAGCGGCTTCGCACGCTGCGTGACCGCCTGCTCGAGCGGGAAGCGAGCGCCGCGGCGAGCAGCCCGGCCGTTGCGCGTGCAGACGAGCTCCCGGTGGAGGTGATCAACTTCTTCCGCACGGAAGCCGAAGCGCTGCTCAACCGGATCGAGCGGTTGATCGGCCAGGGGACGGAGCAGGCCGGCGGCCAGCCGGGACGGCCCCGGTCGGACGTCCGGGATGCGTTCACCGCGCTGCGGGACATTGCCCGGACCTTCGGGTTCAACCGGACCGCCGAGCTCGTGGATCGCGCGCTGGAGGATATCGCGGAGCGGGGCGGCGCGGGTGTGCCGGCGCTCCTCGCGGAGCTGCGCGTCACGGTCGTCCGGGAGCTTCCGGGAGAAGCGGCGCCGGCGGCCCCCTCCTGGCCCCCGTCGGAGCAGGCGGCGGCCGGGGCGGCGGCCACCGGCGCGGCGACCGTGGTGGACGCGACGTCGCCTGTGGACGATTCGACGACGGTGCCCCAGCCGGAGAGCGGGCCTTCACCGGAGGAAGCCGGTCCCGAGGCCGTGCCCGCGGCCCCCGAGATCGCCGATCCGGTCGGGCCGGCCGGGGAACTGCCCGGGGACGCTGCTCCTGCCGGCGCGGTCCATGCGCCGGAGCCGGCGGCGGACGACGTCGTCGACATCGAGACCCTCCTCTATCGGGGCGAATCCGCCCTCCGCCGCGCGCTGGAGCTGAGACCGGAGCTCGAACGCGCCCTCACCGACCCGTCCGCCCGTGACGTGCTGGACGAGGTGTTCGACCTGATCCGCCTCGGCATGTCGTGACCCGGAGCCGCATCGCCGAGACCCGGGCGGGCCGCTTCGACGTAAAGCCCGCCATCGGGATCCTGATCAGCGCCATCGTCCTCTACTTCACGCTGCGGGGCGTGGACGCGAGCGAGGTCGTGCACGAGATCTCGCGGGCGAACCCCTGGTACTTCGCCGCGAGCGCGTTCGCGGCCACCTTCGTGCTCGTCATCCGCGCGTGGCGGTGGAAGCCGTTGCTCGAGCCGGTGCGGAAGGACACCGCGTTCCGGCCCCGGTTCGCCGCCACCATGATCGGCTTCATGGCGAACAACGTGCTGCCCGTGCGAGTCGGCGAATTCGCGCGCGCTTACGCGCTCGCCCGGATGCAGCCGGTCACCATCAGCGGGTCGTTCGCCTCGATCGTGGTCGAGCGACTCTTCGACGGCCTCACGATCATCGGACTGATCGCCGCGGTCATCGTGCTCGGCGGGTTGCCCGGGGCGCCGGTCATCGGCGGGCAGGATCTGGGTTCCGCCATCGCGCTGCTCGGCGGGGCGTTCGTGCTGGCCATGCTGATCCTCGCCGCGCTGGTGCTCTGGCCGGACCGGAGCGTGGCGATCGCAGAGTCGACCGTCCTGCGGATCCTGCCCGCGCGGTTCCGTCGGCCGCTCATCGAGGTCATCGAGTCGTTCGTCGACGGACTCGGCGTGCTCCGGTCGCCGACGCTCATCCTGCGCGTCGCGTCGTGGTCGCTCGCGCTCTGGCTCTTCAACGCGTTCTCCTTCTGGCTCGCGTTCCGGGCGTTCGATGTGGATGTGGGGTTCGCGGGTGCGGTGTTCCTCCAGGCGATCATCGCCCTGGCGGTGGCCGTGCCCGCCGCGCCGGGGTTCTTCGGTGTCTGGGAGGGCGCCGCCCGGCTCGTTCTCGTCGAGATCTGGGCCGTGGAGCTCAACAAGGCCGTGGGCTTCGCCATAGGGTTCCACATCGCCGGGTTCATCCCGGTCACTTTGATCGGCATGTACTACGCGTGGCGTCTCGGTTTCTCGCTGGGCGAGGTGAAGGCGAGCGGGGCGGTGGTCGAGCGGGCCGCGGAGACGGGAGACGGTTCCGGAGAGCGGCCGTCGGGCAAGGAGTCGGCATGACGGCCGTGACGATCCATTGGGAAGCGCCGGCGAAAGTCAACCTCCGCCTCGTGGTGCTCGCCCGCGAGGCATCCGGTTTCCATCAGCTCGAGACCATCTTCTGCGCGATCGACCTGGCCGACACGATCACGGCGCAGCGGGCCGAGCGGGGGATCGAGCTGGAGGTGGTCGGCGCGAGGCTTGGCGAGCCCCAGGAGAACCTGGTCTGGCGGGCGGCATCGGCGTTCTTCCGGGCCTCCGGCATTGCGGGCGGCGCGCGCCTCCGGCTGGACAAGCGGATCCCGGTGGGCGCGGGACTGGGCGGTGGATCGAGCGACGCCGCCTCGACGCTGCACGCGCTGAACGCCCTCTACGGCCGCCCGCTCGGCCCGCGCTCGATCCTCGAACTGGCTGCCGAGCTGGGAAGCGACGTCCCCTTCTTCGCCGCCGGCCGGCCGTTCGCCCTCGCCTGGGGCCGGGGCGGCCGCTTGCTCCCGTTCCCGGCGCTCCCACCGGCGCCGACAGTGGTCGGCGTTCCGGACTTCTCGATCGCCACGGTGTATGCGTACGGCGAGCTCGCCCGGGCTCGGTATGCCCAGCCGGCCACCGTACCGCCGACCGTTCTCGACCTCGACGCGCTCGCGTCCTGGCAGGGGCTCGCGGCACTCGCCGTCAACGAATTCGAAGACGTCATCTTCCAGAAGTACCCGATCCTGGCCCGCGCCGTCCGGGCACTGGCGGACGCGGGTGCGCTGATCAGCCGACTCAGCGGGAGCGGCTCGGCCGTGTTCGGGATCTTCCCGGACGAACCGACTAGGGACGAGGCCGTGGCGCGGCTGCGGACCGAGCTCCCCCGGCTCCGCTGGGTCCCGTGCGCGACCGTGCCCGAGCCGGTGGCCCGAGCGGGCAACTCGTTGATCTGAGCGTCGAAATCTGCTAAATTTAGCTGATTCCGGGGTCGTCTAAGGGCAGGACAAGGGACTTTGGATCCCTTGGTGGAGGTTCGAATCCTCCCCCCGGAGCTCCGACCCTCCCCCAAGTGCGGCACCTGGAGGCGCTCCCACCTCCGGTGCCGCCTTTCGTTACCGGTCCTGGAAAGACCTCCATATTCCCCGTGCACTGATTGTCGGGCCCGCTCCGGACAGCGGCGATGGGAGCGGGCTCGGGTCATTATGGTCGTCATGTCGATCCAAAGGACCTGACCGCCGGGCGCGGCGCGGGTGTCGAGCGTTGGCTCCGGGCACTGCTCCGTATCTGGCCGCGGGTCGATCTCGGGACAGCGCCGGGCCCTTCCTGGCGGATCGTCATCACAGGCGCGTGCGGCGCCGGCCGGTGGAGGGCAGTCGATCCCGGTGCGCGAGCGTTGTCGCCCCGGGGCGCTGTCGGGATCGAGCGCGCCGCAGGCACCGAAGGTCACAGGAGACAGCCGGATCCGCCCCGTAGCGGCGTACAGCCCAGGTAGGCCAGGGGGGCTCGGGCGGGTCGATCAGGGAGGGATCGGTCCGGCCGGGGGCGAACGGAGCGTAATGGTCTGGAATCGCCGGGGCGGGGACGAGATGCCGTGGTCGGCTACGACAGTCTGGCTCCGGTGCCTGGTGCCGACAGCGGAATGGTTCGCCCCCTGGAGCGGGGGCGGGGGCATGGAGGCCGCACCGGCTGCCGCGCTGCGTGAGGCGACCGGTGGTTCCTGGCAGGGCCTTTCAGGTTTCGCCGCGGCGGGCCGTGTGCCCTTGCTTTATGCCCTGTAGTCGGCCAGGCAGGGGCTTGACGGCGTCGTGCCCGCGGCCCGTTGACACACGGCGGATCCCGCCCATAACTTCTATGGCTATTGTCAGTTTGCCTGAAATCCCCGAAGTAGGCTAGGAATGCCTGACCATCAATTTCGCGGGCCGCTGTTGGTGCTGGCCGGGACGGCGAATCGGGCGCTGGCGGAGGAGGTCGCCGAGCACCTCGGTTTTCCTCTGGGCGATGTGACGATCCGGCGGTTCGCCGACGGTGAGATCTTCGTTCGGATCGATCAGAATGCGCGCGGGCGGGACGTCTTCATCATCCAGCCGACGCCGCCGCCCGCCGACAACTTCATGGAGCTGCTGCTGCTGATCGACGCGGCGCGGAGGGCATCCGCGGCGCGGATCACGGTGGTGACTCCGTATTACGGGTACGCGCGGCAGGATCGGAAGGATCAGCCGCGCGTTGCGATTGGCGCGAAGCTGGTCGCGAACCTGATCGAGGCGGCGGGGGCGGACCGGGTGCTGGGGATCGATTTCCATGCCCACCAGCTCCAGGGGTTCTTTGACATCCCGGTCGACCACCTCTATGCGGCGCCGGTGCTGACCTCGTACTTCCGCGCGAAGGGACTCGAGGACCTGGTGGTCGTTGCGCCGGATGTGGGCGCGGCCAAGATGGCGCGCGGTTTCGCGCGGCGTCTGGATGCGAGCTTCGCGATCATAGACAAGCGGCGCCCGTCTCCGAACGTGGCCGAGGTGTTGACCGTGGTCGGCGACGTGGCGGGTCGGCCGTGCCTGATCGTGGATGACATGATCGATACGGCCGGCACGATCCAGAGCGTGGTGCACGCGCTGCGCGAGCGCGGAGCGACGGACATCTACGCCATGGCGACGCACGCGCTGCTGTCGGGTCCGGCCGTCGAGCGGCTCCAGGAGTCCGCGCTGCGGGAAGTGGTGGCGACGAACACGTTGCACGTGCCGGAAGAGAAGCGATTCCCGAAGCTGACGATCCTTTCCATCGCGGAGCTGCTGGCGCGGGCGATCCGCTACACGCACTCGAACGAATCGGTGAGTCAGCTCTTCGATTGAAGGAGAAACATATGGCGACGAACATGACGTTGCGGGCGAGGCTCCGGGAGGAGATCGGGAAGGGAGCGGCTCGCCGGTTGCGCCGGGAGGGCCGGATCCCCGCGGTCATTTACGGTCACGGCGAGAAGACGCGGACGCTCACGGTGGATGCGCGCGAGCTCTCGCGGGTGTTCTCCAGGATCTCGGTGGAGAACACGGTGATCACGCTGGAGATCGAGGGTGAGCGGAGCGGCGGGGTGCGTGCGCTCGTCCGCGAGGTGCAGGTGGACCCGACGCGCGGGGACGTGATCCACGTCGACTTCCAGCAGCTGCACGCGGGTGAGGAGGTCTCGGTCGAGGTGCCGATCCGGCTGGTCGGTCTGGCCGCGGGTGTCCGGGCGGGCGGCACGCTGCAGCAGGTCATGCACGATCTCCCGGTGCGGTGTCTCGCGGACCGGATCCCGGAGGCCGTCGAGGTGGACGTGAGCGGCCTGGAGATGGGGGCATCGCTGCACGTTTCGGATCTGACGGTGCCTGCGGGGGTGAAGGTCGATGCGGATGCGTCGCTCCCGGTCTGCACGGTCGTGGCGCCGACGGTGGAGGCGCTGGAGCCGGGTGCGGAAGCGCCGGAGGGCGTGGGCAGCGTCGAGCCGGAGTTGATCCGGAAGCGGCCGGCGGAAGAGGAGTCGGCGGGCGAGGCCTGATCCGGCGGATGGACTGCGGGGCCAGCAGCGCGGACGTTCGGACGTGAAGGTGGTCTGCGGGCTCGGGAACCCGGGCTCGAGGTACGCCCGGACGCGGCACAATGTGGGGTGGTGGTTGGTGGACCTGCTCGCCGCCCGGTGGTCGGCCGAGCCGTTCGGGCGAGCGGGCGCGGCGCTGGTCGTGGAATGCCGGGTGGCGGACGAGCCGGTCGCGCTGGTGAAGCCGCAGACCTACATGAACCTGAGCGGGCACGCGCTGGTGCCCTGGCTGGCTGTCGAGGGATTCGACGTTTCACGGGACCTGCTCGTGGTCGTGGACGACGTGGCGCTGGCCGTGGGACGGGCGCGGATCCGGGGCCGGGGCAGCGCCGGCGGGCACAACGGCCTGAAGTCGGTCGAGTCGGTACTCGGGACGCAGGACTACGCGCGCCTTCGCATTGGCGTGGGCGCGCCGCCGGCTGGAGAAGACCTCGCCGATTGGGTGCTCTCGCCCTTTCCGCCGGAGGAGGAAGGGGTCGTGGTGGAACTCCTGTCGCGGCTGGACACCGTCGTGGAGCGGTGGATCGCCGAAGGGGTCGAAGCCGCTGCCGGCGAATTGAATCGTAGATTGTAGGTTTGAGATTCTCTGGTGAACCATCGGGCACGTTGCGGGCGGCCGTAGCCAGCGACGCGCGAACTGCTCACAGCATGACCCACGAACGGAGGCGTCCGTGACGCAGACAACGGCGATAGCCATGTGGTCGCCGCTCCTGGGGGCGATCGGGCTCCTGGGCGCGCTCATCCTTTATCTCTACATCCGCCGGCAGGCGCCGGGCACGGAACTGATGGTGGAGCTCTCGTCCCGCATCTACGAGGGCGCGATGGCCTACCTGCGCCGCCAGTACACGGTGTTGGCGGTGTTCGTCATCGTGGTGGCGGCTCTGCTCTGGCTGGCGATCGGCCGGGAGACGGCGCTCGCGTACGTGACGGGCGCGCTGAGCTCGACCCTGGCGGGCTTCTTCGGCATGACGGCGGCCACGCGGGCGAACGTGCGGACCGCTGCGGCGGCGCGCGAAGAGGGGCAGGGGAAGGCGCTCCGCATCGCGTTCTTCGGCGGTGCGGTCATGGGCCTGTCGGTCGCTGCGCTCGGGCTCCTGGGCATCGGGATCTGGTACTTGTTCTACGCCGGTCAGGCGATCACGGACCTGGACTTCGTCCACTTCTCCGAAGTCATC
The DNA here is from genome assembly GCA_937907535.1 of uncultured bacterium. Classification (GTDB taxonomy): domain Bacteria; phylum Gemmatimonadota; class Gemmatimonadetes; order Longimicrobiales; family RSA9; genus CALCID01. The sequence continues at coordinate 20,121 of CALCID010000006.1, forward strand.
GCGGGCTACGCCATGGGCGCCAGCTCGATCGCGCTCTTCGCGCGCGTGGGCGGCGGGATCTACACGAAGGCCGCGGACGTGGGCGCCGACCTGGTCGGGAAGGTCGAGGCCGGGATCCCGGAGGATGATCCGCGCAACCCGGCGACCATCGCGGACAACGTCGGGGACAACGTGGGCGACGTGGCGGGGATGGGCGCCGACATCTTCGAGAGCTACGTCGGCGCCGTGATCGCGGCGCTCGCCATCGCCGCCAGCAGCGAGCTGTACGCGGCGAGCCGGGTCGAGGCCATGGCGCTGCCGATCCTCACGGTCATGATCGGGCTGGTCACGTCGCTCCTCGGGATCGGGCTCATGAAGGTCCTGGAGCGGTTCGACCCCGCCGCGGCGCTGCGGAACGTGACCTTCATCGCGTCCGGCCTGTTCATTATGCTCATGTACTTCGTGGTGCGCGGGCTGGGCTTCGAGATCTTCGATCCGGCCTCGGCGCGGGCGCTGCCGGCGATGGGGCCGTTCTGGGCGATCGCGTCCGGCGCGGTGGTCGGGGTGTGCATCGGTCTGGCCACCGAGTTCTATACGGCTGCCAAGCCGATCCGCAGAATCGCGGACGCGAGTCAGACGGGGAGCGCCACGAACATCATTACCGGCCTCGCGGTGGGGATGGAGTCGGTAGCGGCCCCCGTACTCCTGATCGTGCTCGCGATCTGGGTCTCGTACTACTTCGCCGGCCTGTACGGGATCGGCATCTCGGCGGTCGGGATGCTCGCCACGGTCGGCGTGACGATGACGGTGGACGCGTACGGCCCGATCGCGGACAACGCCGGCGGTATCGCGGAGATGAGCAAGCTCGGGCCGGATGTCCGTAAGATCACGGATGGGCTGGACGCCATCGGGAACACGACCGCGGCGATCGGGAAGGGCTTCGCCATCGGCTCGGCCGCGCTCACCGCGCTGGCGCTGTTCAGCGCGTACTCCGAGGCGGTCGGTCTGGGCGTCACCGGGCTGAACCTCATCGATCCGCAGGTGGTCATGGGGCTGCTCATCGGCGGCGTGCTGCCGTTCTTCATCGCGGCGCTCACGATGACGGCCGTCGGCCGCGCGGCTGCGGGGATGGTGGCCGAGGTCCGGCGGCAGTTCCGCGAGATCCCGGGCCTCATGGAAGGCAAGGCCCGGCCGGACAGCGCCCGGTGCGTGGACATCTCGACGCGCGCGGCGCTCCGGGAGATGATCGCCCCCGGCCTGGTCGCGGTGATCGTGCCGGTGGTGGTCGGCTACATCAGCATCCAGGCGCTGGGCGGCCTGCTCGCCGGCGCGACGGTGACGGGCGTGCTGATGGCGCTCTTCATGGCGAACTCGGGCGGCGCCTGGGACAACGCCAAGAAGTACATCGAGGGCGGTGCGTACGGCGGCAAGGGCAGCGAGTCGCACAAGGCGGCCGTGGTCGGCGACACGGTGGGCGATCCGTTCAAGGATACGTCCGGGCCGTCGATGAACATTCTGATCAAGCTCATGAGCGTCGTGTCGCTCGTGCTGGCGCCGTGGTTCGCCCGGGTCCACGGGGTCAACGACGGCGCCGCCAGGCAGATGGGCGCGCTCTGGGAGGGTGCCGTCCAGCTCCTGCGCGCGCTGTTCGGCTGATCGGCGATCCCGGTCACGATGTGTACGGAGGCCCGGCCCTGGCCGGGCCTCGCGTATGTCGGTACAACCCCTGGAGGAGTCGAGTCATGGCCCGCGACCTCAGCTTCGACCGCGCCATCCGCTTTGCGGCGGAACTGGTCCGCATCCCCAGCCCGCCGGGGGGTGAAGGGGAGGTGGCGGACCGCGTACGCCGCGAGCTCGAGGATCTCGGGTTCCAACGGGTGACGGTCGACGAGGTGGGGAACGTGACCGGGGTCGCGCCCGGCCGCGGCCGTGGTCCAACCGTGATGCTCAGCTCTCACCTCGATGCGGTGGACGTCGGAGAGCCGGCCGGTTGGGAGTACCCGCCGTTCTCCGGCGTCATCGCGGACGGCTTCCTCCATGGCCGGGGCGCTGCCGACATCAAGGGTCCGCTCGCGCTCCAGACCTACGCCGCCGCCCATTTCCTCGAAGAGCCGGGAGAAGGCGATGTGATCGTCGCCCACACCGTGTTCGAGGAAAAGGGCGGCTGGGGGATGGAGCACCTCCTCGCCAGCGGACGGGTCCGGCCGGACATCGTGGTCCTCGGCGAGTCCACGAACGGCGACATTTGTGTCGGGCACCGTGGCCGGGCGGAGCTGATCGTCGAGATCCGCGGCCGCGCCGGCCACGCCAGCGCCCCGGAACGGGCGTGCAACGCCATCGATCTCCTCCCCACGGTGCTCCCGGCGATCCGGGAGTTCGCCGCGCAGCTCCCCGAGGATTCCATCCTCGGCCGTTCCACTCTCGTCGCCACGAACATCTCCACGCTCCCGGCGAGCCCGAACGTGATTCCGGACACGGCGCAGATCACCGTGGATTGGCGGGTGCTCCCGGGCCTCTCGGCCGATGCCGCCGAGGCCGCGCTGCGGGACTTCCTGCTCGAGCGCGTAGAGGTGCCCGAGGGGTGGGCCCTCGATGTGCGATACGCGGTCGAGCGCCAGCGGACCTACACCGGCGCCGAGAGGGATCGCCGGCTCTTCACCTCCGGCTTCCTGCTCGCCCGGGATCACCCGGTCGTGCGGAGCGCGGTTACCGCCATCGAACGGGCCACGGGGCGCAGGCCGGCTGTCCGACCCTGGACCTTCGCCACGGACGGAGGGCATGCCTGCGGGCGGCACGGGATCCCGACCATCGGCTTCGCGCCGGGCGAGGAGCGGTTCGCCCACACGAACCGGGAGCGGCTGCCGCTCGACGACGCCCGACGGATCTACGAGGCGTATCCTGACCTGATCCGCGCGCTACAGGCCGTGTGACAAACCCCCACGACCTCCCGAAGATCGGCGACCCGCCCCTGGAAGCGTGGCGCAAAGTTGGTTAAATTCAATGTTTTGATTGTCATCCGTGATTCCGTGATCGTCGGGCGGGGATTCGAATGGCGAATCTGAAGTTGGGGATCGTAGGGCTCCCCAACGTTGGAAAATCTACACTCTTCAACGCATTGACCGCAGCCGGCGCGGCGGCGGAGAATTATCCGTTCTGTACGGTCGAACCGAACGTCGGCGTCGTCGAGGTGCCGGATCCGCGGCTCGATCTGCTCGAGGAGCGGATCCAGCCTCGGCAGCGGGTCCCGGCGGTCGTCACGTTCGTCGACATTGCGGGCCTGGTCGAAGGCGCATCCGCCGGCGAAGGGCTGGGCAACCAGTTTCTCCAGAACATCCGGGAGGTCGACGCCATCGTGCACGTGGTCCGGTGCTTCGAGGACCCGGACATCACCCACGTGCTCGGCTCGGTTGACCCGGTCCGCGACCGGGGGATCATCAACCTGGAGCTGGTGCTGGCCGACCTGCAGGTCGTGGAGCGGCGCGTCCAGCGGGTCGAGAAGACGGCCCGGTCCGGCGACCGCGAGGCCCAGGCCGAGCTCGCGCTGTTGAAGCGGCTCGTGGCGGAGCTCTCCGAGGGGCGTCCGGCCCGGTTCGTCCAGCCGGAGAGCGACGACGAGGTCCGCTGGCTCCGCACGTACAACCTGCTCACGGCGAAGCCCGTGCTGTACGTGGCGAACGTGAGCGAGTCGGACCTGCCCGAAGGGGACAACGACCTGGTCCGGGCGCTGCGCGCCGCGATCGAGGCAGACAACGAACCGGCCACGGTGGTCGTCCTCGCGGCGAAGATCGAAGCGGAGCTGCTGGAGCTGCCGGAGTCGGAACGTGCGGCGTTCCTGGCCGATCTGGGTCTCGAGGAATCGGGCCTGCACCGGCTGATTCGTGCCGGTTACGAGCTGCTCGGCCTGATCAGCTTCTTCACCGCGGGCGAAAAGGAAGTCCGTGCGTGGACGATCCGTCGTGGGACCCGGGCCGCGCAGGCCGCCGGCACCATTCACTCGGATTTCGAACGCGGCTTCATTCGCGCCGAGACGCTCGGGTGGGAGGACTTCGTGCGCGTCGGGTCGCTCAAGGCTGCGCGGGAGCAGGGCCTGGTCCGGAGCGAGGGCCGGGACTACGTGGTGCAGGACGGAGACATCATGCTCTTCAGGTTCAACGTCTGACCACGGGCGGCGCGGCTCCGTGCCCGTGGTCCCTTCGGGGGGCGCGGGAGGGCAGGCAGGGGTGGACGACTCACGCGGAACCGGGTATATTTTGGGGCTTTACTCCTGCCGCGCCGACGGGGCGCGGCCGCACAGACCACAGGAGGCGTTCGTGAGGGATTACGAAATCGTCTACATCTTCGATTCGGCGCTGCCGGATGCGTCGATCAACGAGAAGCTGGAGCGCTACCACGGACTTCTCACGATCGACGGCCAGGGTGAGGTCACGGCGGTGGACCACTGGGGCAAGCGGCAGCTCGCGTACCCGATCCAGAAGAAGACGAACGGGTACTACGTGGTTTCGCAGGTGCGCACGAATCCGGAGCTGCTCCCGGAGTTCGAGCGCGCGTTGAAGCTGGACGAGGAGCTGCTGCGCTACCTGGTCGTGCTCAGCGAGGGGGAGCCGACGGCGCCGATGTCGGTGGCGACCCGCGAGCCTCGCCCGCGTGAGGAGGAGGAAGACGAAGTGGTCGAGGAGGAGGAGGAGTAGCATGCGTCGTCAGCAGAAGGCATGCCCGCTGTGCGAGTCGGGGATCCGGCTGGTCAACTACAAGGATGAGAAGACGCTGAGCCGGTTCATCACCGAGCGAGGCAAGATCGTGCCGCGGCGGATGTCGGGCATGTGCGCCCGTCATCAGAGGCAGATCGGCACTGCGATCAAGCGGGCGAGGTACCTGGCGATCCTGCCGTACATCCGGGGTTACGAGGGCTAAGTCGTGGCGCAGGGCGCGGGTCGCGGATGGGGTGCGATCCTGGCGCTGACCCTCGCGGCCGCGGTGCTCTCCGTGGTGCACACGTGGCTGCTGATCCTCGTACCGCTCGCGCTACTGCTGATCGCGCTGCCGCCGTGGCGGCCGGGGCTGGTCCTGCTCGGTCTGGCGCTCGGATACCTCGCGCTCCGGGGAGACACCGGGGATCCGGTCGCGAACGCGGAGCGGGGTTGGGTCCTGCTCCTCGGGGCGTGGTTCGTGGTCGCGGTGGTGGTTCGCCCGGCCGCCACGTTCATGTCCAGGGCGTTGATGGCGGTGGCGGCGACGGTCGTCACGGCTGCGGGCGTCCTGGCGATGAAGTCCGGCGCCTGGGCGCAGCTCGACTGGGAGATCGGCCGGCGACTGCGCGCCGGGACGTCGGACGTGCTGGCGTTGCTGACCTACCAGCTCGGCGCCGATCCGGCGGGGAGCGGGCTGGTGGCGGCCGGGTACCAGGCCGTACAGCTCCAGACGCGGATCTACCCTGCGCTCCTGGCGCTCGCCTCGGTGGCTGGTCTGGCGGTGGCGTGGTGGATCTACCGGCGGCTGCAGGACCGTGAGAGCCGCCCGCTGGCGCCGCTGCGGGAGTTCCGGTTCAGCGACGAGCTGATCTGGGCGTTCATCCTGGGGGTGGTGCTGGTGGCGTTCCCGCTTGGGGAGGCGGCGGTTCGGCTGGGCGCGAACATGCTCGCGTTCACCGGGGTCCTGTACGCGTTGCGAGGCGTTGCCGTGATCCTGGCGCTGGCGGGCGCGCCCGGCATCGGTTGGATCGTGTTCGCGGCGCTTGCCGTGATCTTCATGTATCCCCTGGTCATGGCGGCCACCTTCGTGGTGGGCCTGACCGACACCTGGCTCGACCTCCGGTCTCGCCGCGTGGCGGCAGGCCCGGGGTCGTAACGGAGTGAAACGATGAAGACGATGCGAGTCATTCTGCGGCAGGACCTGCCCAAAGTGGGAGAGGCGGGCCAGGTCGTGAGCGTGCGCGCGGGGTATGCGCGCAATTACCTGATTCCGCACGGGTACGCGTTCGAGGCCACGCCGGCGAACATTCGGCGGCTGGAGGAGGAGAAGCGGCGGGCCGAGGCGCGGGCGCGGCGGGATTACCTCGAGGCTCGGCGGCGCGCGGCGGCGCTGGAGGACCTGTCGCTCACGTTCAGGGTCCGGGCCGGCGAGGAGAGCAAGCTGTTCGGCTCGATCACGAGCGCGGACATCGCGGATCGGCTGAACGAGCAGGGGCTGGACTTCGAGGTGGACCGGCGCCAGATCGAGCTGGAGGAGCCGATCAAGGCGCTGGGCGTGTACTCGGTGCCGATCCGGCTGCACAGCGAGGTCCGGCCCGAGATCAAGGTCTGGGTCATCAAGGAGGAGTGAGGCCCGGCGTGCCCCGGACAGCGGCGCGGCGTATTCGGCCCGGCCGGGTGCGCCGCTCGCCGCCGCGTACTTTCCGGGTGCGACGTCGCACGGATCCACCTCCCACGCCGGACGCCGCCCTCTCGTGGTTCCAACCACCGGCCCGTTGCTCTCCCGATTCCGAGTCGGTACCTTTCGAGCTGGAATGATCTCGATCTGAGTGATCCGCGGTCGCGCGGATCCAATCTCGGGTGTCTCCTTCATTCTCAGTTGCGTGGAGCGGCCGCAACGCGGAGCGGAATGCGCGCGTTGCGTGTCAGGTTTTTCGCTGGCGCGGCGTTGCATTGTGGGGCGGGCGCCGGGGTCGGCGTCGGGAACCCGGGTCCAAGGTTCGATTCCGGATCACGGTACCTGGCCTGATTGATGCACGGCTCGCCCCGGCCGCGGACCGGCACGGTCGGAGGTTCGCGGCGCCCTGGGAACAATTCTCTTACGGGCGGACTAGATGCGGATGACGTACCACGGATCGGAACCAACCGGAGAGCGGATGCCTGGGCACGGAGCCGAAGCCACTTCGCTCGCGGAGTTGGATGTACCCGCGGCGCTCGCGCGTGCCGCAGAGCTGGCCCTCGATCGCAAGGCGCGCGATCTGGTGGTCCTCGACCTCCGGGAAATCTCCTCGGCCACCGACTTCTTCCTGATCGCCAGCGGGACGTCCGACCTGCACGTCCGCGCCATAGCCGACCACATCGTCGAGGAGCTCAGGAAGGAGCAGGGCATCCGGCCCGACCACGTGGAAGGGCTCCGTGGTGGTCGCTGGATCCTGATCGACTACATCGACTTCGTGGTGCACGTCTTCCACCCGGCCGCACGCGATTTCTACCAGCTAGAACGTCTCTGGGGCGACGCCCCGCTGCACGTCCTGGAGACGTGAAGGGGGACTCCATGATCCAGCGGCTCCTGCTCACCGGTTTGGTCGTGGCGCCGTTGCTGCTCGTGCTGCCGGGTGAGGGCCAGGCGCAGTACTTCGGGCGGAACAAGGTCCAGTACCGGGCCTTCGACTTCAAGATCATCGAAACCGAGCACTTCGACATCTACTTCTACGAGGAGGAGCGCGAAGCCGCACTGGATGTCGCCCGGATGGCCGAGCGTGCGTACGCCCGGCTGTCGAAGATCCTGCAGCACGAGTTCCGGGATCGGAAAGCGATCATCCTGTACGCCTCCCACACGGACTTCCAGCAGACGAACACGAGTCCCTCCTTCATCGACGAAGGCACGGGCGCGTTCGCGGAGCCGCTCAAGAACCGGGTGGTGATCCCGCTCACCGGTTCGTATGCCGATTTCGAGCACGTGCTCACCCACGAGCTCGTGCACGCCTTCCAGTTCGATGTCATCTACCGCCGCGGCGTAGTGACGGATGCGACGCCGTTCGGCGCCCGGCCGCCTCTCTGGTTCATGGAGGGGATGGCGGAGTACCTCGCCATCGGTCGGATCGATGCGCTGACCGCGGCGTGGGTCCGGGATGCCTCCCTGTCCGGGTACCTGCGCAGCATCGCGGAGATGAACCGGCGGGACGACTATCTGTCGTACCGGTTCGGCCAGTCGCTCTGGGCGTACATCGGCTCGAAGTGGGGGGACGAAGTCATCGGCATCCTCCTGCAGCGCGCGCCTCGCGTCGGACTGGAGCGCGCCTTCCAGTCCACGCTCGGGCTCAGCCTCGAGGAGCTGAGCAACGAGTGGATGGCGGCGGTGCGGAGCACGTACTTCACGCAGGTCACGGAGTACCAGCGGCCCGAGCAGTTCGCGGAGCGGCTGACGCATCACGCGCGGCTGGAGGACCCGTGGTTCCTGGCGCCGTCCATCTCGCCGGATGGCGAGCTGATGGCGTTCATCAGCCAGCGCGACGGGTTCTCGTTCAATCTGTGGCTCGCGGATGCGAAGACGGGGCAGGTCAAGCACAAGCTGATCGAGGCGGAGCGGGACCCGGACTTCGAGTCGCTCCGGTACATGACGTCCTCGGCGTCGTTCTCGCCGGACGGCCGCTATCTCGCGTTCGCGGCCCAGATGGGCGGGCGGGACGCGCTGTACATCATGGATCTCCAGCGCCGCAAGGTCATCAAGCGGCTGCGCTTCGATCTGAACGGGATCACGAATCCGTCGTGGTCGCCGGACGGGCGGCGGCTGGTGTTCACCGGCCTCGATGGCGGCTTGAGCGATCTGTTCATCACCGACCTGGACGGCAACCTGAAGCGGTTGACCCGGGACCGGTACGCTGACCTGCATCCGTCCTGGTCCCCGGACGGCCGCACGATCGCGTTCGCCACCGACCGCGGCCCGAACACCGATTTCGACCGCCTGGTCTTCGGCAATCTCCGTGTCGCGCTGTACCACCTGGACAGCGAGGAGATCGAGGTGCTCCCGGGCCAGGACGAGGGGAAGAACCTGAATCCGGTCTGGGCCCCGGACAGCCGGTCGCTGGTCTGGGTGAGCGACCGGACCGGCACGGACAACCTGTACTACTACGACCTGGATCAGCGCGAGCTATACCGGATCAGCGATGTGCTCTCCGGCGTGATCGGGATCACGAGGCTGAGCCCCGCGCTGTCCTGGGCGCACAGGGACGGCCGCTTGCTCTTCATCTACTTCGAGGAAGCGGGCTACAACATCTACGCGGTGGACGACCCCCGGACGCTGCCGCGCACGGCGGTGTCGGAGCTCCGGCCGGAGATGGTCGCCACGGCGGAGCCGGAGCCCGAACCGGAGGTTCAGGCGCAGCCGGCGGATAGTGCGACCCGGATCGAGCCGGCGACGGAGACGGGCCCCGTCGCCTCGTTCTACCGCCTGGCGGATGGGTTCCGGCCGAGCAGCCAGCTACCGGACAACGCCGCGCCTGCGGAAGGGCCGGTATCGGTGATCACGCTCCTGGACAGCGCCGACTTCGCGCTCCCGGACACGGCGAACTTCCGGATCCGGGACTACAGCGTGAAGTTCTCGCCGGACATCGTGGGGCGTCCGACGATCGGCGCCCAGGTCGGCGGCTATTACGGCAACGGGATCTACGGCGGCAGCTACATCGCGTTGTCGGACATGCTGGGCAACCACAACATCCTGCTCGCCGGCAACGTGAACGGGTCGTTCTCGGACGCCATGTTCTTCGCCGGCTACGATTTCCTGAAGACCCGCACGAACTTCGGGATCGCCGCCGAGCAGGTCCCGCTGTATCGATACCTCGGGGCCGACTTCTTCGACATTGACCTCGGTGGGGGCAGGACGGAACGGGTCGTGGCGGACGTCCTGCTCCGGGACGTGATCCGCACGGCCCAGGGTCTGATCGCCTATCCGTTCAGCACGTTCCGCCGCCTGGAGCTCGGGGCGAGCGCGACGTACTTCAAGCGGGACCTGATGTACCGGGGGCAGGTGCTGCGTACGCGGGAGCCGATCCAGCGGGATGAGCGGCTCGGAGATGCGTGGTACTTCCAGCCGTCGGCGGCGATCGTGTTCGACAATTCGCTCTTCGGCTGGACCGGGCCGATCTACGGCCGGCGGTACCGGGCCCAGGTTTCGCGCAGCCTCGGCGATTTCGAGTTCTCGGAAGCGTTCGTCGACTTCCGGAACTACCTGAACTGGAAGCGGCGCGTGGTGCTGGCGAGCCGGTTCGTGGCGTTGAGCCGCTTCGGCGGGGATTCGGACCGCTTCGCGCTGTACTGGGGCGGGCCGTATTTCATCCGCGGGTACGACGGCGACTCGTTCGACGTGCGGAGCGCTGAGTGCGCGGAGAGCCGGTTCTACGGCGACGGCACGTCGGTGTCGCCGTGCCCGGTGCGGGACCAGTTGATCGGGTCCAGTGCGGCGTTCATGAACCTCGAGCTGAGGTTCCCGATCATCACGGAGCTCCAGATCGGTTTCCTGGGCAACTTCCCGCCGGTGGACGCGGTACTGTTCTTCGATGGCGGCGTTGCGTGGGACAACCAGATCTGTCTCCAGGCGGATTTCACCCGGGCGGACGAGTGTGCTCCGGGGCAGCGGCAGGATGTCCGGGTGGTCTGGGACCGGAAGCCGGGCCAGGACCCGTACCTGTTCCGGGAGCCGCTGTTCAGCTACGGGCTCGGGCTCCGCTTCAACATTTTCTACACGGTACTCCGCCTGGACTATGCGTTCCCGGTGAACCGGCCAGACCGGAGCGGGGTCTTCTCGATCTCGTTCGGGCCGTCGTTCTGACCCGGGCGGAGCGCGAGCAGGCATCGCCCGGCGTCGGGATGTCCCGAAGGCATCGACGGAACCCCGGCCGCCCGTAGCGGCCGGGGCCTTTTGCTTTCGTGCGGGCAACCTTATCATACTGTGGCATCCGCATGAACTCTGCTCGCGAACCCGAAGGAACGACACGGTAGGAGTCCGCTCCTTCCGCCACACGACTTCAACCAGAAGCAAGGGAAGCGATGAGCCAGAGCGCATGGCCCGATCCGGCGACCTTCGATGTCGACGCGGACGCGCTACCGGCCACGGTGGCCGAGCTGGTCGCCCGGCCGGAGGAGATCCCCGCGGCGATCCTGCTGCTCGCGGGGTGGGAGGCGCGGAGTACCGGTTGGGCCGGGCGTACCGCGGTGGAGATCGCCGTGTCGATGTCGGCGGCGGGGCGGCAGGCGGTCCTGGTCGACCTGGGGTTCGATGAGCCCGAGCTGCACACGTTGCTGGGCGGCGCGAACCTCGAAGGGATCGCGGACCACTTCCTGTTCGGTGCATCATTGGGACAGGTGGCGGTGCCGGCCGGGGGATTCCGGTTCGTTCCGCCGGGCGCATATGCGCCGGATCCGGAGGAGCTGATCCAGCACCCACGGTGGGCCGCGCTCATCCGGGAGGCGGAGACCGCGGGGCAGTGTCTGCTGCTGTACACGCCCGCTCCGGGTCCCGGGCTCGCGCACCTGGTTTCGCTCTGCGGGGCGGCCATCGTGCTGGCCACGGAATCGGATCGGAGGGACCTCGAGGCGGCGTTCCCCGACGGGCCGCGGGTCGTGGCGGTGCTCGCGCCGCCGGGCTCGGACGTGGCCGCTGCCGGTATGGAGACGGCCGAGGGAGCCGAGGACCCGATGTTCGGCCCGGTGTCGGCGGAACGCTGGGACGAACCCGGGACGGAGGCCGTAGCGGCGGACGGGGCCAGTCTCGAGGCGCTGATCGATGAGGCCCAGAGCGGGGAAGGGGATGCCGGTGCCGGTGCGGCGGCGGGCGGCGGAAGGCGCGGTGGGCGGCTGTTCGCGGCCCTCCTCATCCTGGCCGTGCTCGCGGTCGCCGCGTGGTTCGGCCTCCGTTTTCGATCCGGAGCCCAGGAGACCGCGGGCGAACCCGCCCGCGAGGGGATAGACGTGGCCACGGCCGGCGCCGTTGACCCGGAGTTGCCACCGGAGACGCCGGAGGTCGGGGTGGGCGGCTCCGGGGAGGAGGGCGCGGATTCGGCCGATGTGGACGAGTCCGTGGCCGGCCCGGTCCCGTATTCGGTGGCCATTGAGGCGCATCCGGACCTGGCGGTGGCGCAGCGCCGGGTCGACGCGCTGCGCGCCGCGGTACCCGACCTCCAGTTCTACGTTGCGCCCGTGCTGGTCGAACGGGCGGTCTACTATCGAGTCCTCGCCGGACCGACCGCCGATGCCTCTGCCGCGCAGGCGTTGATGCGCCGCCTCGTCGCGGAACGCCACAAGCGGGCGGAGGAGGCATGGGCGGTCCGACCGACGGCAATGGCATTCCATCTCGGCGACTTCGATACGCGGGAGGCCGCTTCGGCGCGCGAGCGCGAGCTCCGCGAGCTGGGCGTGCCGAGCTACATCCTCGAGATCCCGCTACGTTCCGGGGGGACCCGCTTCCGGCTGTACGCGGGCGCGTACCAGAATGCCGCGGAAGCCGAGGTCCTCGAGCAGATCCTGCGGAACGCGGGGATCCAAGCCCGCCTGATCGAGCGAGTCGGCCGGCCAGCGGCATGAAGCTTCGTCGTCTCACGCTTCACGGATTCAAGTCGTTCGCTGATCGGACGGAGCTGCGGTTCCACGATGGCATGACCGCCATCGTGGGGCCGAACGGCTGCGGAAAGTCGAACATCAGCGATGCGGTGCGGTGGGTTCTGGGCGAGCAGCGGGCATCGGCGATCCGCGGCTCGAAGATGGAAGAAGCGATCTTCCAGGGGACCTCGGGCCGTCGGGCCCTGAACCGCGCGGAAGTCTCCCTCGTGTTCTCGAACGAGGACCGGCGGCTGCCGCTGCCCTACGACGAGATCGAGATCCGGCGCACGGTGTACCGGGAAGGCGGGAGCGAATACGAGCTGAACCGCACGGCGTGCCGGTTGAAGGACATCCACGACCTCTTCCGGGACACGGGGCTCGGTGCGAACGCGTATACCGTGATCGAGCAGCGGATGGTGGACGCGATCCTCTCGGACCGGGCGGACGAGCGGCGGGCGATGTTCGAGGAGGCGGCGGGGATCGGCCGGTACAAGGACCGTCGGCAGAGTGCGCAGCGCCGTCTGGAGTCCGCGGAAGCGGACCTGTCTCGGCTGGAGGATCTGATCGCCGAGGTCGAGTCGAAGGTCCGGAGTCTGGGTCGGCAGCGGCGGCGTGCGGAGCGGTACAGGGAGCTCCGGGCGAGGCGGCTGGCGCTGGAGATGTCGTTGGCGACGCTCGAGCGGGAGTCGATCGCCGCAGCGCTGTCGCGGGTGGCGGCGCGGCTCGAGGAGCTGGGGCGTGAGGAGCCTGCGCTGCGCGCGAACCTGAGCGTGGCGGAGGCGGAGCTGGAGCGACGTCGCATTGAGTCCGCTGAGCTGGCGCGGATGCGGAACGCGGCGGCGGCGAAGCTGTCGGAGATCGGGCGCCGGATCGCGGACCGGGAGCGTGAGCTGGCCGTGGCGGATGAGCGGCGGGCGCACGCGGAGCGGCGGCTTGCGCAGATCGCGGTCGAGCGGGCCGAGCTGGTCGCGCGGGTCGAGAACCTGGAGCGGGAATCGGCGGCGCTGGAGGCGGAGCGGGCCCGCCATGCGGAAGAGGTGGCGGCCCTGCGGGAACAGCTCGAGGAGGCCACGGCCCGGCAGCAGGAGCTGCGGGCGCAGCTCCAGGAGGCGCGGCGGCTGGACGAGGAGGCCCGGCGGAAGGAGGAGGAGCTGGCCCGGGAGCTCGCGCGGCTCGAAGCGGAGGCGGCGGGCGCGGAAGCCCGGGCGGCCGAGGCCCAGGCCCGACTGGAGCGGCTCCAGCAGGAACGGCTCGAGGTCACGGCGGAGCTGGAACGCCTGGACGAGCAGGGCGACCTCTTCGTCGAGCGGACCCGGGAGCTGAGGGAGGCGCGGGCAGCGATCGAAGCCGAGCGGGAGGCTGCGGCGGCCGAGCTGGAAGCGTTGCGGGCGCGGGAGCTGGAGGCGCGGCGTCGCCTATCGGAAGCGGAAGATCGGGCAGGACTCGTCACGGCGCATCTCGCCGCGCTGGAGGCGCTGGACCGGGAGTATCACGGCTTCTCCCCATCGGTCGCGGCGGTTCTCGGCGCTCGCGACCTGTTCGAGGGCGTGATCGGGCCGCTCTCGGACTTCCTGCGGCTGCCGAAGGAGCGCGCGGCCATGGTGGAGGCCACGCTGGCATCCGTTCTCCAGGCGGTGGTCATTCGGGATCCGTCCGTGATCGACCGGATCCGGGAGTGGCTGGCGGGGCAGGACCCGGAGCACGGCGGTGCGGTCGCGCTCCTTCCGGAGGACGCGCTCCCGCGGGTCGAGGCGCTGCTCGAGGAGATCCGGTTCGTGGGCGTTCCGCCGTCGGAGCCGGTGCTGCTCGGCCGGCGTGAGCGGCTGGAGGAGCTTCGGGTCCGGGCTGCGGAAGCGGTCCGGGAACGCGACGAGTGCGCCGCGGAGCGTGTGCGTCTCGCCGAGGCGATCGCGGCGGCGGAAGTCGGCCTGCGGGAGATCGAGGCCCGCGCCCAGGCCACGGATCTCGAGCTGCGGCGCGCGGATGCGGACGAGGCGGCAAGGTCCGGGCAGCGGTCGAGGGGCGTACGCATGCTGGAGGCGCTCGAGCGCCAGCAGGCGAGCCTGAGCGCGATGGCCGCGGAGGCGCGGGCCGCGCACGAGGAGGCGGTGCGCCAGCGCGAGGTCCGTGAGGCGGAACTCGAGGCGTGCCGGGAGGCGCGCCGTCAGTCCACGGCGGCCGTGGCGGAGCGGCAGCAGGCGTGGGAAGAGGTGCGGGAAGAGGAGGCGTCGCTCCGGGTGGCCTGCGCCCATGCGGAAGCCGCGCTCCAGACCGTGGAGCGCCGGATCACGGCCGCGCAGGAGGCGCTCAAGCAGGCGTCGGTCCGCATATCCGTGATCGACCAGGAGGAGAGCGAGCATCGGGCGACGCTCGGACAGCTCGAGGGGCTCCGCACGGGCACCGGCGGCGAGCTGGAGGAGCTGTTCCTCGAGCGGGATGCGGTCACGGGGGAGTTGCGTGAGCTGGATGAGCGGCTGACCGCTGCCACGGAGGCGGCCGAAGCGCTGGAGGCGTCGGTCCGGGAGCTCCGGCGGTCGCTCGAATCGCTCGCCGAGGAACGGCACACGCTAGAGCTGCGTCGGGCGGAGCAGGAGAGCGCGGAGCGGAGCATCCGGGAGCGGGTGGAGGTCGAATGGGGACGGCCGTTCGAGGTGCTGGCTCGGGAAGCCGAGCGGGTGGAGGGCGAGCCGGAAGCGCTCCGCGCCGAATTGAACACCATCGCGGCGGACATCGAGCGGCTCGGGCCCATCAACATGCTCGCCTTCGAGGAATACGAGGAGGAGAGCAAGCGGCTCGAGTTCCTGAAGGAGCAGCGGGACGACCTGGTCCGGGCCAGGGATGACCTCGTCTCGGCGATCCGGCAGATCAACCGGACGGCGAGGCAGCTCTTCCTCGAGACGTTCGAGACGGTCCGGCAGAACTTCCGGGACACGTTCCAGTCGCTGTTCGAGGGCGGCGAGTGCGACATCTGGCTTTCCGATCCTGAGGACCCGCTCGAGTCGGCGATCGAGATCATGGCCTCGCCGCGGGGGAAGCGAACGCAGCGGATCCACCTCCTGAGCGGCGGCGAGCGGGCGCTCACCGCGCTGTCGCTCCTGTTCGCGTTCTATCTCGTGAAGCCGAGCCCCTTCTGCGTGCTCGACGAGGTGGATGCGCCGCTGGACGAGGCGAACATCGGCCGCTTCCTGAACATGCTGCGGCAGTTCAAGTCGCAGACGCAGTTCATCGTGATCACGCACAATCCCCGCACCATGGGCGCCGCGGATTGGATCTACGGCGTGACCATGGAGGAGCCGGGCGTAAGCTCGATCGTCGGAGTGAAGATGGATGAAGCGCTCGTCGGGGCCGCGACGGCGGGCTGAGGCCTGGCTGCAGGCAATCGGCTGCACGGCGTTCGGACTGGCGCTCATCCTCGGGATCACCACGGCCGTTGCCGGACAGGCTCCGGGCCCGACGGATTCGGCGGTCGTGTGGATCTATCTGGACCCGGCGGCGGCCCGCATGGAGGCGCCGCCGGTGCCCACGGCGGCCGTTCTGGCCCACCGGACGAGGTTGGGGATCGGTCCGCTGGAGGGAGACCGGCCGCTTCCGCCCGAGCTGCTCGCCCGACTGGAGGCTGCCGGTGCGCGGATCCGCCACGTCAGCCGATGGCTGCGGGCGGTGAGCGCCTGGGTAGACCCGGCCTCGATGAGGCGGATCGCGGCGATGCCGGAGGTCAGCGCGATCCGCCCGGTCGGTCGATCGTTTCCCCTCGGGTCGCAGAGCACGCCTCCCTCGCCGGCCGAGGAATCGGCGCCCCTCATGCCGTTCCGGGCGGATCGACCCCCCCCGGTCTCGGAACGCTGGGTTCCCACCGCACCGTTTCTGGACGAATCGGACTACGGCAGATCGCTCCGGCCCCTGGAGCAACTGGGTGTGGTCCGGGCCCATGGCCTGGGATACACCGGGAAAGGAATTCGGATCGCGTTGCTGGACACGGGATTCCGTCCGGACCACGTGGCGTTCCAGGGGCACTCCGTGGTGGCGCGCTGGAACTTCGTCGACGGCGATACCGTGGTCACGGATCGAGTCGGCGGCATTCCTGGCGGCGCGGACCATGGGACCGCCGTCTGGTCTCTCGTCGGCGGATATCTGCCGGGGACGCTGCTGGGTCCGGCGTTCGAGGCGGAGTACATCCTGGCAAAGGTCGATTTGTTCGGGGCCCAACCGACGGAGGACGAGGACCGGTGGGTGGCGGGGCTGGAGTGGGCGGTGGACTCGATGGGCGCCCAGGTCGTGGTTTCGGCGCGCGGGTTCCGCTTCTTCGATGACGGTGTGTCATACCGGCCCGATCAGCTGGACGGCGCAACCGCGGCGAGCACGCGGGCTGCCGAGGAAGCGGCGCGGCGCGGCGTTTCGGTGGTGGCCATGGTCGGGAACCTGGGTCCGGGTTCACGCACGCTCGTCGCGCCTGCGGATGGGCCGTCGGTGATCGCGGTCGGCGCCGTGGATGTGGACAACCAGGTCCTGTCGTTCTCGTCGGCGGGGCCGACGGCGGACGGTCGGATCAAGCCTGATGTGGTCGCGCCCGGCAGTGGGCTGACGGTGGCATCCGCGACGTCCTCCGCGGCCCTGCGGACGATGGTGGGGTCGGACGCCGCGGCGGCGTTGATGGGGGGCGTGGTGGCGCTCTTCCGCCAGGCGTGGCCGGACGCGGACGCACTGCTGGTGCGGAAAGCCCTTACCCTTGCGGGGTCCAACAGCGCCACGCCGGGCGGCGCGGTGGGGTACGGGATCCCCGACCTGATCTCGGCGATCGTGTTTCCCGAGGGAGTCGAGCTCCAGCCCCTGATCGACGCGGCCCCGAACGGCACGCTGCGGAACCTGGCTCCCCAGTTCGCCTGGGCGGTCCCGCGCATCCATCCCATGGCGGGGCAGGTCACCTACCGCCTCGAGCTGTCGGAGGATCCGTCGTTCACCCGCGTCTTCTACACGGACAGCGTGGTAGACGGGTATTCCTTGCAGCTCAAGGCCGCCTTCCGTGCCGTGCCCGAGTTCTGGTGGCGGGTGGTGGCCCGGACGGAAGACGGCCTCGAGCGCGTCACGACCGTGGACGGACCGTACTCGATCCCCTCCTGGGTGCAGCTCAACTCGCTGAACCCGACGAACGGCATCGGCGTCTACATCGAGATCGAGCGGCCGGAGCTGCGGTTCAGCGCCGTGGCGGCGTCGCCGCCGGTGGGACCGTTGTCGTACGTCGTCCAGGTCATCTCCGCGCAGGACGGCCGGGTCGTGCAGGAGGTCGAGACCGCGGCGCCGGCGGTCGTAACGGTGCCCGAGCCGTTGCCGTACAACCAGCCGTACCTCTGGCGCGTGATCGCGCGATCGCCCCTGGGCGTGGCGGACACGGTGACGAGCCTCGCGCCGTTCGTGGTCACGAGCCGCACGCGGCCGCCCGCCACGCAGCTGTACCAGAACTTCCCGAATCCCTTCCCCCAGCCGGGCCTGGATGCGGAGGGGACCCGAATCTGGTTCGATCTCCAGACCCAATCGGTCGTGGAGCTCGCGGTGTACGACTTGCGCGGCCGACTGGTGCGCCGACTCATTCCGGGGCCGGGGTGCGGCCGGGTCACGCTGGGGCCCGGGCTGTACGGCCGGGAAGGCGCGGAAGGGGATGGCCGATGCGTCCTCACCCGGTGGGACGGGCGGGACGAGAACGGCCGCATCGTGCCGCGCGGCATCTACCTCCTCCGGCTTCGCGCCGGCGGCGTCGAGCAGACCCGCCGGATGGTGTTCCTGCCACCGGGCTCGTAGGAGGCGGAGATGATCGTCACGGTGGTCGGGTCGGGCACGGTCGTGCCCCAGGCCGAGCGCGCGTGCGCGGGCTACTTCGTGGAGACGGCCGAGCTGCGGATCCTCATGGACTGCGGAAGCGGCGTGGTGCGCAACCTGGCGCGCTTCGGCCTCCCCTGGTCCGGGATCACGCACGTCCTGCTCAGCCATTTCCACACGGACCACGTGGGCGACCTGCCGTCGCTCCTGTTCTCGCTGCGGTACGGGCTGGCCACGCCGCGCCAGGACGCGCTCACCGTGGTCGGGCCGGTGGGCACCGCGGAGCTGCTCCGGCGGATGGCCGCCGCGTTCGGGGGCTACGTCACCGATCCCGGGTTCCCGCTCCACGTTCGGGAGCTCGAGCCGGGGGACACGTTGGAGCTGGGCGACGTCGCGCGGCTTGCTTGCCGGGCTACGCCCCATACCGGCGAGTCCCTCGCCTACCGCGTGGAGTACGCCGGGCGAGCCGTGGGGTACACCGGCGACACCGGCATGGACGCCGGCCTGGGCGAGTTCTTCCGCGACGTGGATGTGCTGATCATCGAGTGCTCCCTGCCGGACGAGCTGGCCATGGACGCCCACCTCACGCCCGGCCGCGTGGCGCGCATCGCGGCGGACGCGGCACCGCGGCACCTGGTGCTGACACACGTATCCCCGCAACTGGAGGTACGCGAGGTGCCCGCCCGGCTCGCGGCAGCGGGGTGGCGGGGCGGGGCGGTGGTCGCCGCCGATGGCACCCGGCTCGTGATCTGAGGTCGTGACGGCGACGTCGCCGTGGATAGAGCGCCGGCAGCGCCCGCTCCACTGGACGCTCCGCAGAGCGTTCGGTAGAATACGGACTTGGACCCGATGCTCGGCGCATGGTGGAGCCGCCGGGCAATGAGCCGGCGCACAGCGCCGCCGAACTCTCCGAGCAGGACAGGAAACAGGACCGATGCTGGTCGTCATGAGTCATGACGCGACCGAAGAGGATATTCGGCGCGTTATCGATACGATCGAACAGATGGGCTACGATGCCCGGCCGATCCCGGGGAAGCAGCGCACCGCGGTCGGGATCATCGGCAACGATGGCAAGGTGGACGGGGGGCGCCTCGCGGGCCTGCCCGGGGTGCTTCAGCTCATTCACGTCACCCAACCGTACAAGCAGGTCTCCCGCGAGTGGCGGCCCGAGCCGACGATCGTCGAGCTGCCCAACGGCACCCGCATCGGCGGGCCGGAGGTGGTCCTGATGGCGGGCCCCTGCTCCGTGGAATCCGAGGAGCAGATTCTCACCGTTGCCCACCGGCTCCGCGCGGCAGGCGCGACCATTCTCCGGGGCGGTGCGTTCAAGCCCCGGACATCGCCGTATTCGTTCCAGGGGCTCGGCATTCGCGGGCTGGAGCTGCTCGCGCGCGCGCGAGAAGAGACCGGCATGGCCATCGTCACCGAGGCCCTCGAACCCGAAATGGTCGACGTGGTGGCCGAATACGCGGACATCATCCAGATCGGTGCCCGCAACATGCAGAACTATCCGCTCCTGCGCCGGGCCGGCAGGTGTGGCAAACCGGTGCTGCTGAAGCGCGGCATGGCGGCCACGGTGAAGGAGCTCCTGCTCAGCGCGGAGTACATCCTCGCCGAAGGCAACGATCAGGTGATCCTGTGCGAACGAGGGGTGCGCTGGTTCGATGACCACACGCGCAACCTGCTGGATCTGACCGCGGTTCCCGTGGTACACGCGCTCTCCCATCTCCCCATCATCGCGGATCCAAGCCACGGCACGGGTATTCGCAGCAAGGTCACGCCGATGGCGCGCGCGGCGATCGCGGCGGGCGCCGACGGGCTCATGATCGAGGTGCACCCGAATCCGGACATGGCGTTGTCCGACGGCGCACAGTCGCTCACGCCGGACCAGTTCGACGAGCTCGTGGCGCAGATTCGGGTCATCGCGGACGCCATCGGGCGGTCCATTACCCCCGGCCTGGTCCCGGCGGCCACGTCGTCTGCCTGAGCGTCCGGGCGACGTGCTCGCCCGCTGCCCATGTAGCGCCCTGTCCCGGCACGATCCTCGCCTCTGCGGATACCGGGTCGTTGCGCGGGCGCTCAGGCGTTCATGCAGGAGGAAGCGCGTAGGTGCTGGACTTCCACAACCATCTGATACCGGGCGTCGATGATGGGGTCCGCGATGCCGACGGCGTGTACGAGGCGCTGACGGCCATGCGGCAGAACGGTGTCACGACGTTGATCGCGACGCCGCACTTCGACGGATCCCTCACGCACATGCCGGATCGCTTCGCCGCGCGCATGGAGAAGATCGACAAGGGCTGGGAGACCCTCGCCGCGATCGCGGCCGAGAAGTTCCCCGGTCTCACCGTGCTGCGCGGCGCCGAGGTCAAGCTCGATACGCCGGATCCCGACCTCTCGGACGATCGCCTGAGACTCGGGGGAACGCCGTACGCGCTGGTCGAGTTCGCCCGTTTCACCGTGCCGCCGGAGAGCCACCGCGCCGTGGCGAACCTCGTCGCCCGGGGCTGGAAGCCGATCATTGCGCACCCGGAGCGGTATCTCGGGATCCGGGAAATGATCGGGATCACGGATCGCTGGCTGGAGCACGGTGCGCTGCTCCAGGTGAACTGCGGATCGCTCGTGGGGAAGTACGGGAGCGTTGCCCGGGATGCGGCGCTCCTCCTGCTCAAACGGGGCGTCGTGAGCTTCCTCGCCAGCGATTTCCACGGACGGAGCGATCCCGCCATCGAGGCGTGCAGGTCCTATTTGCGTTCCATCAACTGCGATGTCCAGGCGGAGCTCCTCCTGGACGTGAATCCTTCCCGGATCCTGGAGAACGCCAGCCCGGAGCCGGTGCCGCCGATCCGGCCGCGGCTCAGCGCGTGGGAACGGCTGAAGGCCGTGTTCCGCTGAGCGGTCGGCGCCGGCGGCGCCCGGTGGCCGGCGGTTGCCGATGCCGGCGCTTCGTCACGCCGCGAAGGTTGCGGTGCGACGTCGCGTAAACCACCGACTGCGGCGCTCGATCCGACCCCTACGCCTATCCACCGGTCCCGGACATCTCTTGTGCCCGGCGCGGCGGGCGATTCGATTGCAGGGCGTGCGCACGAACCGCAAGCCCGATGCGCCCGGGGGCAGGCGGCACGAGCTCGGGCGTTGGGGAGAGTCGATCGTGGTGAACCGGTTGGTCCGCGGCGGGTGGACGGTGCTCGACCGCAACTTCCGGTATGGCCACAACGAGATCGACATCGTGGCCCGGAAGGGCAGCACCGTGGCGTTCGTGGAGGTGAAGACCCGATCCGGCACGGAGCACGGCCACCCGTTCGCCAGCATCACGCCCACCCAGCGCCGGGACATTGCCCGGGTGGCGAGCGCGTGGGTCGCCCGGTACGGACGCTCCGGAGACGTCTACCGCTTCGATGCCGCCGCGGTCTACCGGGACGAAAGGGGCGTGGTGCAGGTGGAGTACGTGGCGGACGCCTGGCGTCTCTGAGACCGACGTGCGCGGCTGCCGGACGTTACACGCGCTCCATCAACGTTCCGTCGCCATCTCCTGTAGCATCTCGCCGACGCGCACCATGCCCCGGCCTCGCTCGATCAGCACCTTGCCGAGCCGCTCCAGCACCTCCCGGGGAGCCCGTTCCGGAGACTGCCGATACATCCGGAAATCGCCGAGCTCCAGACCCAGCGCCATGGCGAGCTCCCGTTCCGTCCCCAGGAAGAGGTTCGCCGCTCGCTCGAAGTTCAACCCGCCCATGTCGACTCCTGGTCAGAGGGCTGCGTCTCCGTCCCTAGAACGGCGCCCGGCCCGTTCGGGCATCGTCCCGCCGGGCGCGTGAGCCGTCGGGCGCGGCGCGGGCACGGCCCGTGCAGCGTTGGCGATCCGCGGTCCGACCTTGACCCACGGTCCGGCCGCCGTTAGCTTTCGAGGGTGCCCCAGGCCCGTAGGACGCGAGCTCGCGAACCCCGTCAGGACCCCGCAGGTAGCAGCGGTAAGCGGTGCGAATGTCGCTACGGTAAGCCTGGGGCACTCTGCATCCAGCCCGTCCGGCACAGGGGTTGCGCGCCGGGGTATCCTGTGCAAGTTTGGGGCACGCCGTAAGCGCGCCCTTCGGTGCATGCCCTCGGCGCTTCCACTCCCCGGAACGTGACGTTCTCTCCCCGAATACGCAAGTGAACGCGATGACGCGCACGCCACTGGCCCTGGCCCGCAAGTACCGGCCGCGCCGGTTCAGCGAGATGACCATGCAGGAGCATGTGTCGGACACGCTGAAGATGGCCGTTGCACGCGGCCGGGTGGCCCACGCGTACCTGTTCTGTGGCCCGCGGGGCGTGGGCAAGACGACGGCCGCCCGGGTCCTGGCCATGGCGCTGAACTGCCCGGACCGCACGGACGATGGGGAGCCGTGCGGGGTGTGTGAGTCGTGCGAGCGGATCTGGTCCGGGCGCACGTCGCTGGACGTGGTCGAGATCGATGCCGCTTCCAATCGCGGGGTGGACGATGCCCGCGACCTTCGGGAGCGGGCGATGTACGCGCCCACGGACGAGCGGCGGTTCAAGGTCTACATCGTGGACGAAGCGCACATGCTCACGCGGGAGGCGTGGAATGCGCTCCTCAAGATCCTGGAGGAGCCGCCGCCCCGCGTGATCTTCGTGTTCGCGACCACGGAACCCCAGCGGATCCAGCAGGCCGCGCCGCCGATCCTGTCCCGGTGCCAGCGTTTCGATTTCCGGCGGATGACGGTGGCCGGGATCGTCGGCCGCCTGGAGCAGGTGCTCGCGGCCGAGGGGATCGAGGTCGACCGGGACGCGCTCTTCGCGATCGCACGCCGTGCGGACGGCGGGATGCGGGATGCGCTCTCGCTCCTGGACCAGGTCCTCTCGTTCACGGAGGGGCGGCTCACCGCCGAGGACGTGCTGCGGGTCGTCGGGCTGGTCGGCGAGGATCTCTATCTGGAGTTGTTCGGGATCCTGGCCGAGCGCCGGCACGCGGACGTGTTCCGGTTCGTGGCGCGGCTGCTCGACGAGGGCTACGACCTGGGGGAGTTCTACCGGGGGCTGGCGGACGCGATCCGCACGTTGCTGATCGTCCGGCTGGATGGGACGGATGCCGCGGAAGTGCGGGCGGAGCTGCGGGAGCGCTACGCCGAGGCGGCGGCGGCGTTCTCCACGGGCGACCTGCTCCGGATGCTGACCCGGGTCACGGAGCTCGATGCGGACGGCCGGTTCCGCAAGAGCGCGAGTCCGCGGATCATGCTCGAGGCGCTCCTGCTGCGGTTCGCGCACCTGGACCGGACGGTCGAGCTCGAAGAGCTCATCCGAGCGGCGGGCGGGGCGGGGCAGGGAGCGCCGGTGCCGTCGACACCAGCGGGCGCAACGGCACGTGTCGGTCCGGCGCCGAGTGCCTTGCCGCGAGCAACCCCGCAGTCGGTCCCGGCCGGCAGGGAACCGGCTCCGCCCACCCGGGAACCGGCTCCGGCCGCTCCGCCCGCGGCGGCACCTCGGGAATCGGGCGCGGCGCCGCCGGCGGCCGGGAGCGTCGCCGCCGCGTGGCGTGCCATGCTGGATTCCGGCGACGGCGTTCCGGTGGGCATGGGAATCTTCCTCAAGGCAGCCCAGGTCTCCGAGGGAGAGGATGGCCGTGTGCGCATGGAGATGCCGGCCGGCCCGGGGCTGGAACGAATGCTCAACGAGCCGATGACCCGGGCCGCGGTCGAACGTGCACTGGCTCGGCATCTCGGCCGGGAGATCACCCTGGAAGTCACGCCCATCGGCGGCGGAGCGCCGCCCCGGCGGCTGACCCGGGGACAGGTGAAAAGCGACCGCCTGGCGCGCCTCATCCGCGAGGAACCCGCCCTCGGGAGGGCGGTACAAGAACTAGACCTGGAACTCTCGGATTGAGGCGGTTGCGCGGCGGCCGCCCGTTCGACTATGTTGCACCGGACCTTGGTTACCAGGGATCTACGATAAATGACGAGCTTGCAACAGATCCTCCAGTTGGGCCAGCAGGTACAGGCCCGGCTCAGCGCTTTGCAGTCCGAACTCGGGTCCAAGACCGTGGAGTGCAGCAGCGGTGGCGGCATGGTCACGGTCACGGCGGATGGGCGGGGCAGGATCCGATCCATCAAGATCGACCCCACAGTGGTCGATCCTAATGATGTGGAGATGCTCGAGGACCTGATCCTGGCGGCCGTATCCGAGGCCCAGCAGCGCGCCCAGAGCCTGTACGAGGAGGAACTGCGCAAGCTGACGGGCGGCATGCCGCTGCCCTTCCAGCTGCCGAGCTTTCCCTGACCCCGGGGTGAGTGTAGAGGCCTGAGTTGGCAGTCATTGAGGAGCTGACCGGGGAGTTGGCCCGCCTCCCGGGCATTGGCCGCAAGACGGCCCAACGACTGACGTACCACCTGCTGAAACGGCCGGCTGAAGAGGTGCGACGGCTCGCGCGGGCGATCGAAGCCGTGGCCGACCGCGTCCGGGCCTGCTCGCGGTGTGGAAACCTCTCGGAATCGGATCCCTGCGCGTACTGCACGAATCCGCGTCGCGACCAGAGCATTCTGTGCGTGGTCGAAGAGGCGTCGGATATCGAGGCCATCGAGCGGACGGGCCAGTATCGGGGCCTCTATCACGTGCTCGGCGGCCGGCTTTCGCCGCTGGACGGGATCGGGCCGGCCGAGCTGAGCATTGCTTCGCTCATGGAGCGGCTCGGTAACGGCGAGATCGTGCGCGAGGTGATCGTCGCGACGAACCCGAGCGTGGAAGGCGAGGCGACGGCGCTGTACATTCACAAGCTCGTCCAGCCGCTGGGGATTCGAGTCACGCGGCTGGCCCGAGGGCTGCCGGTCGGCGGCGACCTCGAGTATGCGGATGGCGTCACCATTGCCGAGGCGTTGGCCGGGCGGCGGGAGCTTTGATGAGGCAAGAGATGAGGGTACGTGGGATCCTGAGGACGGTCGGGCTGGTCGTGCTTTCGCTCGGCGCCCTCGCTGCGCTCGGAGGGCTGCTGGTGCGGGATCAGATGTCGAGGCATCGGCGCGAGCTGTTCAGCTCGCACCCGTTGCGGCGGCTCGCAGCGCTCGGCTATCTCGCCAGCCGTGAGGCGTCGGTGGAGGCCGTCCAACTCCTTCGCGACTTCGTGGTCTGGGAGCCCCGCCCCCTCATCCGCCGGCGAGCCCTGCAGATCCTCGAACGGATGGAAAGCCGCTTGCAGCAGGCGGCGGGGACCCCTGGCGAAGTCGCGGGATGACCGATCGTACCGGCGGACGTCAGGCACTGGCGCCGCACGATGTCGAACGGGTCGAAACCAGACTGCGGAGTTTCCTGGACGAAACTCGTTCGCGCGCTGCGCTGCTGGTGGACCGGGCCGGCCACCTGATCGCCGCCGTGGGCGACGTCGGCTTCGACACGACCGGCTTCGCCTCCCTCGCCGCCGCGGACTTCGCGGCGAGCAGCCAGCTGGCCCGACTGCTGGGTGAGGAGGAATTCGCTTCCATGTACCACCGCGGGGCCACGGGCTCCATGCTCATGGCGGATGTGGCCGGCAGGGCGCTCATGGCCGTGCTCTTCGATGACCGGACAACGCTTGGAATGGTCCGCCTCGCCGCGCGTTCGGCCGTCCGCGACCTCGCGGACGTGCTCACCAGCGGGGCAGGCCGCGCAACGCGCGGTGCTCTCCTGGAGAATGACTGGCTTGTCGAAGTGGAAGAAACTATCGACCGGCTGTTCGTGGACTGATCGAGAGGCGTACAGCCGATGTCAATGATCAATTACGCCAGCCGGGAGATCAATTGCAAGATCGTCTATTACGGCCCCGGTCTCGGCGGGAAGACGACGAACATCGAGTACATTTACAGCAAGATCAGGCCGGACACTCGGGGTAAGCTGATCTCGCTCGCCACCGAGTCGGAGCGGACCCTGTTCTTCGACTTCCTCCCGGTCGACCTGGGGACCATCCGCGGGTTCAACACGCGGTTCCACCTGTACACGGTTCCGGGACAGGTCTACTACAACGCCAGCCGACGCCTCATCCTGAAGGGCGTGGACGGCGTGGTGTTCGTGAGCGACTCGCAGGCGGAGCGGATGGACGCGAACGTCGCGTCGCTCGAGAACCTGTACGAGAACCTGGCCGAGTACGGTTACGATCCCCTGAAGCTGCCGATCGTCATTCAGTACAACAAGCGGGACCTGCCGAACATCGTGAGTTGCGAGGAGATGCGGGCCGAGCTGAACCCGCACGGCCTACCGGACTTCGAGGCGGTCGCGACGAAGGGCATCGGGGTATTCGACACGCTCAAGGCCGTGAGCAAGCTCGTCCTGAAATCCCTGGCCTGAGAGTGTATGTCGGTGCTGGACCGTAGCACCTTGCCCAATGCGCTGACGGTCGGCCGTATTGCGCTCTCGCCGGCGATCTTCTTCCTCATCCTCGCGGAAGGATTTGCGCCCCGACTCCTGGCCTTCGTGCTGTTCGTCATCGCGGCGGTGACGGACCTCGTGGATGGCCATCTCGCGCGGAAGTACGGCTGGATCAGCAACTTCGGGAAGCTCGTCGACCCGATCGCCGACAAGTTGCTGCTGGTCGTCACGTTCGTCCCCATCTACATGCTGTCGCACGGGCCGGGTCCGGTAGGGAAGCTGCCCTACTGGGGGGTGTTGCCGCTCTGGGTCGTGGTGGTGATCTTCGGCCGTGAGCTCCTGATCACGGCGATGCGGATGTTCGCCGCGCGGCGGGGCGTGGTCGTCCCGGCGATCAAGGTGGGGAAGCACAAGGCGGTCACGCAGAACATCAGCATCGGCTCCATCATCTTCTGGTACGCGCTCCAGACCGCGGCGTACGAGCACGGGTGGTCGGGGGTGTACTGGGACGCCTGGCAGTGGTTCCACGGCGCGGTGCTGGCCATCACGCTGGGCGTGGCCGTGGTATTGACGATCTGGTCCATGCTGGTGTACCTCTGGAGCTGGCGCACCCTGTCACGACCGATCCCGCCCCTGGATCCTCGGCGACCGAACCAGGTCTGAGACCGTTCGATCTTCCGGCATGTGAGATCCCATGAGCCGAGCCATCGAGTTGCTGACCGTAGGTGACGAGCTGCTGTTGGGCACGACGGTCGACCGCAACAGTGCGTGGCTGGGGCTGCGGCTCGGGGAGCTCGGGATCCGGGTCGTCCGGCGCACGTCGGTCGGGGATGACGACGGGGCGATCCAGGATGCGGCATCCCAGGCGTTGGCCCGGACGGGTCTGGTGATCTGCACCGGCGGGCTCGGGCCGACGGAGGATGACCGGACCGTGCGTGCGATCGCCGCTCTCTTCGGGCGCGAGCTCGTGGTCGACGAGGAGGTGCTGGAGTCGATCCGGGAGCGATTCCGGGTGCGGGGCATCGAGATGCCGGCGTCCAACGTGCGCCAGGCGGAGGTGCCCGTGGGCGCGAGGGTGTTGCCGAACCCTCGGGGCACGGCGCCGGGTTTGATCCTGGAGGACGATGTGGGGCGCGCGATCATCCTGCTCCCGGGGGTGCCGGCCGAGATGCGCGCGATCTTCGACGCGTCGGTGGTGGATTATCTGCGCGCGCGCTGGCCGGGCGAGGGGACGCCGATCCTGTATCGGGTGCTGCGCACCACATCGATCCCGGAGTCGGCGCTGGCGGACCGGCTCGGGCCGCTCTCGGCGGAGCTCGCCCCGCTGACGGTGGCGTACCTGCCGTCGGTGCGGGGGGTCGACATCCGGCTCACGGTATGGGGGGATCTGGACCGGACTGCCGCGGAGCGAGCGTTCGACGCGGCGGAGGCCCGGATCCGGGGGCTGGTGGGGGATTACGTGTACGGCCGCGACGCGGAGGATCTCGCCGACGTCGTCGCCGACCGCCTCCTCGAGCGGGGCGCCACGCTCGCGGTGGCGGAGAGTTGCACGGGAGGGCTGATCGCGAAGCGGCTGACGGACCGGGCGGGGGCGTCCGGATTCTTCCAGGCCGGGCTGGTGACGTATGCGAATAGCGCCAAGCGGGACCTGCTCGGGGTGGCGGCCGAGACGCTGGGGCAGCACGGCGCGGTGAGCGAGGCCACGGCGCTGGAGATGGCCGCGGGTGCGCTCCGGGCCGGCCGGGCGGACTATGCGATCGCGGTCACCGGGATCGCCGGGCCGGGTGGTGCGACTCCCGGCAAGCCGGTCGGGACGGTGTGGATCGCGGTCGGTCAGGCGGATCGGAGCGTGGCTCGTCGCTTCGTGTTCAGCGGGGACCGGGAGGAGGTCCGGGAACGGGCGGCGCAAATGGCGCTGTGGTTGTTGCTCCGCTGGCTCGAGGCGCCGGACTCGCTCCTGGACGGCTGACGCCGGCGGGCACAGGGTCCGCTCCACCCGGGTGATCCCGAGCCCGGGCTCGGGGTATGATGGGCCGAGCCGACGGCGCCCGCGGAGTATCCGGGTCCGCGGTCCCGGTCCGCTGCGCTGACGACAGCGGCAACGGATCCGCCGACGGCTCGCCGGACCTGGCCCGAAGCGATCCGGGCTCGCGTAGCAGCGGGCCCGGATCGGCCATCGGGCGAACCCTGGTTCTGAAAGGCAGAAGACACGATGGAAGAACAGCGGATCGACGAGGATCAGAAGACCGTTGGCGCCGAGCAGCAGGTCGATGAAGGCGCGGCGCATGAGGAAGCTACCGGATCCCCGGCCTCCGGCGAAGGCGAGAACGGGTTCCGGAGCGCGGCGAACGACCTGGCCGTGTTGCAGGCCGAGCTGGAGGCGTTGAACGATCGGCACCTGCGGCTCGCGGCGGAGTTCGACAACTACCGGAAGCGGATCGATCGCGAGCGGGCGGAATTCCGGGTTCGCGCGCAGGCCGAGATCGTGGAGCGGCTCCTCGAGGTGCTGGATGACCTCCAGCGTGTCTCCGAGTATTCGCTCGAGAACGTGACCGCCGAGGCGCTCCTCGAGGGGATGCAGCTCGTCGAGAAGAAGATGAGGCACGTGCTCGAGTCTGCCGGCCTCGAACCCATCGATCCGAAGGGCGAGTATTTCAATCCGACCACCATGGAAGCGCTGATGACCGTCCCCGCGGAGCACCCCGAGGAGGACGAAGTGGTGGTGGATGTGTTCCAGAAGGGCTACCGGTACGGCAACGTCCTGATCCGGCCGGCACGTGTACGGGTGAAGAAGTACGAAGGTTGACGACGCGCTCCGATTCGCTCGGAACCACTCCATCCCGTAAGGGCCGGGGATGAACCCGGCGCGCCGACGCGGTCGGGGAGGCAGTGCCGGCCGCGTCGGCTCCGTTGAACGCGTGGGTAGTGGGGAACCATGCCAGCGGCGAACACGAAGGATTTCTATCAAGTTCTCAACGTTTCGGAGAATGCGACGCCGGAGGAGATCAAGAAGGCGTATCGCAGGCTGGCGAAGCAGTACCATCCCGACGCGAATCCAGGGAATCCGGAGGCGGCGGAGCGGTTCAAGGAGATCGGGGAAGCGTACGCGGTCCTCTCCGACCCGGAGAAGAGGAAGCAGTACGACCGGCTGAGGAAGCTCGGCGGTCTGGGAGGGTTCGATTTCTCGTCCGCCAGCAGGCCGGGGGCGGGCGCGGAGCCCGGGTGGAGCGGCGGGTTCAACTTCGACGACCTGTCGAACATCGGCGGGCTCGGCGACCTGTTCAGCACGATCTTCGAGTTCGGGCGGCGGGCCCGGACGCGGACGCGGACCACGGCGGAGCGGGGACGGGACATCGAGTATTCGGTGGAGATCCCGTTCGAGCTGGCGGTGCGGGGTGGCAAGGTGCCCATCACCGTTCCCATCACCGAAGAGTGCGCAACGTGCGATGGGACCGGGAACGCGCCCGGCAGCCGGCCCCGGGCGTGTGGGGAGTGCGGCGGGAGCGGGTCGATCTCGTTCGGTCAGGGTGGCTTCGCGGTCAAGCGGCCGTGCCCCGCGTGCTACGGGCGAGGGCAGATCCCGACGCAGCCGTGCTCGGTTTGCGCCGGCAGCGGGCAGGTTCGGGAGCAGAGGAAGCTGATCATCAACGTGCCGGCGGGCGTGGACACGGGCTCGAAGCTGCGTCTGGCCGGGCAAGGGGAGCGGGGTCCTGGCGGTGGTCAACCGGGCGATCTCCTGGTCACGTTCCGGGTGCGGCCGCACCGCTTCTTCCGGAGGGAGGGCCTGGACATCCACTGCACCGTGCCCATCAACATCGCGCAGGCCACGCTCGGCTCGAAGATCCGGGTGTCCACGGTGGATGGCAAGAAGGTCGCGTTGCGGATCCCGCCGGGGACGCAATCCGGAACGCGGTTCCGGATCCCCGGATACGGGGTGGAGAAGGGCGGGCGCCGGGGCGACCAGTACGTGCAGGTCCGGGTCCAGGTCCCCGAGCGGTTGGATCCCGAGGCGGAGCAGTTGATGCGCGAGTTCGCCCGCGTTGCCGGACTGAAGTACTGATCCGCCGGCCCGTGCGGTTCGCCGAGGCGTCGGCTCCGGGGTCGAAGCCGACGGCGGGCCGTGGTCGGGCCGCGGACATTGCGCCGGAGCAACGCGGCCCGCGCCGGTCGCGGGGCGCGGGCCGGGGAAGCAGACGCCGCCTCCACGCTGGGACGCGCGAGCTCCGAACCTCCCGTCAGTAGCTTCGCTGGCCGCCGTTAGTCCCCGACTGCGTGCCCGATTGTGCCCCCGTCGTGCCCGGCTGCATACCCGGCGTCGTCTGGCCCGGCTGGGCCCCCGGTCCGGTGTCCGGCTGCATGCCCGGCTGGGATGGCTGCATGCCCGGTTGCTGAGGCATCGTGGGCTGGGTCGGCTGCGTCGATTCCGGAATCCTGATCTCCTCCTCTGCAGCCGGCGTTTCCTGATACTGCGCATCTTGCGGTCTGCACGCCGTATAGGCCGTGGCGAGGGCGAATGTACAGACCGCGGCGAATATGCTGTGAGGAATCCGCATCTGGTCTCCTCCGTCTCCGTTCGCACGCACGTCACTGTGGGACTCGGCGCCCGGGCCACTGACCGGGCACGGCGCCCAACTCCTTCAACGCAAGCGGTATACCGCTCCGAACGGGGGAGGAAGTGCCGGGAGTGGTGTATTTCCGGCGTCAACGGATGCGGCCGCCGCCGACCAGGATGTCGTCCCGGTAGACGGCGCCCGACTGGCCGGGCGTGATGGCGCGCTCGGGCTCGTCCAGCTCGAGCTGCACGCGGTCTGGCCCGATGGAGATCACCCGTGCGTCCACGGCGCGCGCACGGTAGCGGACCTGCACCTTGACCCGCTCCCCCGGCACCGGCGGGGTGTCCAGCCAGTTCAGATCCGCGAGGGTGACGTCGGCCCTGTAGAGCTCGTCGTTGCTGCCGACCACCACTTCGTTGGTCGCCGGGCGGACGCCGAGCACGTAGAGCGGCCTGCGGTGGCCGCCGCCGAGCCCCTTGCGCTGCCCGACCGTGTACCGCGCGTATCCGCCGTGCTGGCCGATGACTTCGCCGGTCGTGGTCACCAGCGCACCGGGACTCAGGGCAGGGTGGTCGCTCCCGAGACGCTGGGCCAGGAAATCCGTGTAATCGTTCGTCGGAACGAAGCAGATCTCCTGGGACTCGGGCTTGTCCGCCGTGGCCAGCCCGAGCTCGCGCGCCATGGCCCGAACCTCGGACTTCGTCAGCTCGCCGACCGGAAACTCAAGATACGGCAGCATCGCCTTCGGCACGCCCCAGAGGAAGTAGCTCTGGTCCTTGCGCGCGTCGAGTCCGCGCCGGATCCGCGGCGCGCCGCCCGGCTCCTCGGGTGGGGAGATCCGAGCGTAGTGGCCCGTGGCCACCGCGTCCGCGCCGAGCATCCGACCCTTCCGCAGCAGATCCGGTAGCTTCGTGTTGGAGTTGCAACGGACGCACGGGTTCGGCGTCCGCCCGGCGGCGTATTCGGTCACGAAGTCATCGATCACCGCGCGGGTGAATTCCTCCTCGAGATCGAACACGTAATGGGGGATGCCGAGCGTATCGCACACGGCACGGGCATCCATGATCCCTTCCAGACCACAACAGGTCCGAGACGGGCCCGGCGTGTCCGAGTAGCAGAACGTCTTCATGGTCGCGCCGATCACCCGGTGCCCCGCCTTGACGAGCAGGGCCGCGGCGACCGACGAGTCGACGCCGCCGGACATGGCGACCAGGATCGTGCGCCGATCAGATCGGCTCATCAAAGTCCTCCGAACAGGTCATTCGAACCGAGAGCCCGCAGCCGCTTCACGACCTCCGGGACGCGGTCGATGACCCGGTCTACGTGTTCCGATGTGGTGGTACGCCCGAGGGAGAACCGGATCGAAGCCGGATCCGGCCGGTCCGGGTCCGGCGTGGCGTGGGCCGCGCCGATCGCCACGAGCACGTGGCTCGCCTCGACCGCGCCGCTCTGACACGCGGAGCCGCTGGACACGGCAATGCCCTCGAGGTCCAGCGCCATGAGGATGGCTTCCTGGTCCACCCCCGGGATCCCCACGTTCAGGATGTGGCTGAGGCGGGGCGCGCCTGCCCCATGCACGACGAGCCCGTCGATCCGCTCCCGGAGCCCCGATTCGAGGCGATCGCGGAGCGCGCCGATCCTGGCGGACTCCGCCTCCATTTCCGCCACCGCCAGCTCTGCCGCGACGGCGAGGCCCACGGCTCCGGCCACGTTCTGCGTCCCGGGCCGGAGCTCCCACTCCTGGCCTCCGCCGAAGATCAGGGCCTCCAGCTCGGTGCCCTCCCGTACGTAGAGGGCACCCACGCCCTTGGGACCACCCAGCTTGTGTGCGCTCACGGTCAGCAGGTCACACGGGGTGCGATCCACCCGCACCGGCACCCGGCCGAGCGCCTGGACGGCGTCCGAATGGAACGTAATGCCCCGGGACCGGCAGCGGTCGGCTACTTCGTCGATCGGCTGGAGCGTACCGATTTCGTTGTTGCCCCACTGCACGCTCACGACCGCCGGGCCCGCCGCCAGCGCCTCGTCCAGCGCACCGAGGTCCAGCCGCCCCGTCTCGTCCACCGCCATGACGAGCAGCTCCGCACCCTCCCTGGCCGCTTGCCGGGCCGGCTCCAGCACGGCCTTGTGCTCGATCGCCGTGCAGGCAACGATCACGCGCTGCCCGGACCGGGCCACCGCCCGCGCCCTCCCCAGCACCGCCAGGTTGTCCGCCTCCGTGCCGCTCCCCGTGAACACGATCTCCCGACGCGCCGCGCCGAGCACGGCGGCCAATCGCTCCCGTGCTTCCTCGAGCGCCGCGCGCGCGGCCCGCCCCCACCGATGTACGCTGGATGGATTGCCGAAACGGTCGGCAAGGTACGGCGCCATCGCCTCCGCCACCTCGGGCCGGACCGGCGACGTCGCCGCCCAATCCATGTAGATCTCGTCCATGTTCCTCCCCCCGGTCGTCGCACCCCGTCCTTATTGATAAACGCGGACGGCCCGAACGATCCGCCCGCAACGCAAACCTTGGCACCATCATGCCACCGGGCTAAATTAGCGATACGGTTCCGTACCGCTAGCCAGATCACTCTGAACCACGCCACGAGTTGTTATGCCTCCGCCTCTCCCCGACCGGTGCCCCGCACGGTTCCGGTCTACCGTTCATGGCGTTGTTTTCGGCGACCGCTCCAAGCACGTTGCCACCATCAACGAAGGCGATGAGCTCCTGCTCATCCCGGGCCCGCCCGTAGAGCCCTCGCCAGGAATCTGGGTGCACCTCCGCAGCGGGGACCCGGTCGGGCACCTGCCACCCGAGATCGAGGCCTGGCTCGCTCCCTGGATGTTGCGCGGGGGGCGTGCTACCGCACGCGCGATTCGCGTTTCCGGAAACGATGTCCCGAGCTGGCGACGGCTCCTGGTCGAAGTTCACTGCAAGACCGCTGACGACCCCGGCTGAGCCATCGATCGGGCGTGGAACTGGCGTCTCCCGTCCACAGCCGCAGCCGACGTGCAACGCGGCTCCGGTGGAGTACTGCGAAACCGCGGCCGGGAGGCGTCGATCGAAACCGCCTGGCCGGGCTTGTGCAGGGGATGTGGGACAAGTATGGGACGCCTGGTGTCACCTGATCGGGACAACGTTGGTACACCGGGGAGAGACCCCGAGGCGGGCGAGTCGTAGAGCGTTAACAATTACAATAACTTAGGAGATCCTGGCGCGATCTGCGCAGAACGGACCGGCTCTTGCATTAGACAATGGCCGGCCGTTATCGCTTCACTTGGTCGTCTAATCGACATCCTCGGAACGGAAAGGCTCCCCCTCGCTTCCGCGCCCTCGGTCAGCGAATTCTCGCCACAAGCCTCACCTCGGCCCCGAGGGCGCGGAGAACCTCTCCTTCGCAAGGTTCCTCGCAAATGCCGGAAGTCTAGACGGCGGCGTACGGTACGTCGTCGTCAGATGCTGCGGACCGGCAGGCGCACCACATCGTCGACGCGCAGTGTCTCGAGGGTCAGGAACGGTTCGCCGAAATCGCGGCGGATCAGCGAGCCGTAATGTGCGCAATGGGCGATGATCTGGTCGCGCAAGGGGCGCGTGTGGCCCCCGAAGATGTCGCCGGCGCGGATGGTGTGCGCATCGAACTGGGACTCGTAGGCGAAGATCGCCGCGAGCTTGCGCTCCATGTAATCGGAAATGTCCACCACGAAGGACGGTTTGACGGGCTCCTCCTGGAACGCGGTGGCGAAGATCATCTTGGCGGGCCGGTAGGCCGCGCCATCGACGGGTGCCCGGCGGAGGCCAGCGATGAAGCAGGCGTCTCGGCCGAGCTGGTGGGCGGCCCGGTGATCCGGGTGACGGCCCGCGGGCCCGTGCAGGATCACGGTGAGGGGCTGGAGCTCCCGGATGATTCTCGCCACCGTGGCGCGTGCGGCGGGCGTGTTCTCGAGGGCGCCATCGGGGAGGCCTGCGTTGCGGCGAGTGGCGAGGCCGAGGATCTCGGCCGCGCGTTCGGCTTCGCGCCGCCGGATCTCGGCAGAACCCCGGGTCCCGGTCTCGCCGCCGGTGAGGTCCAGGATCGCGGTACGGTAGCCCTGGTCGGCGGCGCGCAGGAGCGTGCCGCCGCACAGGAGCTCGGCATCGTCGGGGTGTGCGAAGATCGCGAGCAGGTCGACGGCGTCGCTGCGTCGTTCCGGTACGTTTTCGAGCGGATCCATAGGCATCACTCGTGACGTAGCGCGACGACGGGGTCGAGCCGGGACGCGCGCCACGCGGGCCAGAGGCCGAACACCATGCCCGCCACGGTTGCCATGCCGAGGGCGGCCATGACGGCGCCGGCCGGGACGTACGCCGGGATCGGCGTGACCGCCTGGATGAAGAAGGCGATGGCCCCGCCGATGGCCATCCCGATGGCCGCGCCGGCGAGCGTCAGAGTAGCGGCCTCGATCAGGAACTGCCAGAGGATCTCGCTCCGGGTCGCGCCGAGCGCCTTGCGGACCCCGATCTCACGGGTGCGTTCGGTCACGGCGATCATCATGATGGCGATCACGCCCACGCCGCCCACCATCAGCGCCACGGAAGACAGGGCGATCATGACCAGGAAGAACACCGCGGTGACGCGGTCGAAGGTCTTGAGCATCTCCTCCTGGCGGATCAAGGCGAAATCGTTCGGGTCCCCCGGCCGCAGACCGCGCCTGGTGCGGAGCAGGGTGATGACCTGGTCCATGGCTTCCTGCTGCGTGGCGTGGTTCGCGGTCACGACGAGGGCGACGAGCATCTCGTCCGAGGCCTTGAGGTACTTGCGGGCGGCCGTGTGGGGAATGACGGCGAAGTGCTTCACCATTTCGGCGAAGATGTTGCCGGTCAGCTCGTAGACGCCGACGACGCGGAACGGGCTACCGTTGATCCGGACGGTCCGCCCGATGGGGTCGAGCGGGCCGAAGAGGACTTCGGCGAGCGGGACGCTTAGGACGACGACGGGGCGGGACGCCGCGACGTCGCCAGGAAGGAAGTCTCGCCCGGCCACGAAGTGGCCACGGTTGAACTCCGGCCAGCCCGCATCCACGGCGGAGGTCTGGACGTTCTCCACGACCTGGCCGTCCACGGCGATCTCCGTGGAGAAGTCGTAGCTGACGAGGGCGGTCCGCACCTTGTCGAGGGCCGCAATGGCGCGGACTTCTTCCGGCGTCACCTTCGGGTTGTTCCCCCAGGGCGGTCCGCTGCTGCCGTCGTTCACCAGCTGGACCTCGTTGTAGTCGAAGCGCGCGACGATGAAGTTGCGCGGTCCGGCGGCCTCGACCTGCTCGACCACGCTGGTGCGGATGCCGGCGATCATGGCGCTCATGACCATGACGGTCGCCACACCCACGACGATGCCGAGGATGGTCAGCACGGACCGGAACTTGTTCGCCCGGAGCTGATCGAGGGCGAGCAGCACGCCTTCCTTCAGACTCTCGATTCGCACGGCATCACTCCCGGCGCAGAGCCTCGACCGGATCCATCTTTGCCGCACGCCTGGCCGGATAGATCCCGGCCACCACGCCGACCGTCACACCGAGCAGTACGGCCGCGATCATCCAGGAGGGCGCTATGGCGGCGGGGAGCGGCGAAATCGCCCGGACGATCTGGGCCAGGCCGAGGCCGATCCCGATGCCGATGACCGCGCCCGTGCCGGAGAGCGTGGCCGACTCGATGAGGACCTGGAACGTGATATCCCGCCTCCGCGCACCGATCGCCATGCGGACGCCGATCTCCCGGGTACGCTCCGCCACGGAGACGAGCATGATGTTCATGATGACCATGCCGCCGACCACGAGAGCGATGGCGACCAGTCCGGGGAACGCGATCAACAGGATGCGGCTCAGGTTCTCCCAGAAGGTGAGCGAGTCGCTGGCCGTTTCGATCTCGAAGTTGTTGGGCTCCGTCGGGCGGAGCCGGCGTGCGACCCGGAGGATCGCCTCCACCTCGACCATGGCCTGGCGCAAGGCGCGCGCGTCCAGCGTCTTGACCAGAATGGTGCCGACCCTGTTCTGCGGCGCGATGGCTCGCCCGAGCGGCGACCGGGCCGGCGTTATGGCGCGGTTGTCCAGCGACATGCCGAAGAGCGAGCCCTGCTTCTTCAGTACGCCGATCACCCGGTAGGGGAAGCCGCGGATCTGGACGGTGCGCCCGATCGGGTCCAGCGCGCCGAACAGCTTTTCGGCCGTGTCGTACCCGAGCACGACGACGGGTGCGCCGATCCGGTCTTCCGGGGGGCCGAAGAGCCGGCCACGCTCGACCTCGAACTCACGGATCCGGAAGAAATCGGCGGACGCCGCCGTGAGCAGGACGTTGTCGACCTCGACGCCGGACTCGCTTTCGATCCGTCCACGGCCGTTGTTTTCCACCGCGATCAGCGCCGGCGTCTGGAGCTGGGCCCGGATCCGTTCGGCGTCGTCCCAGGTGAGCTGCGGTCGGCGGCGCCATTCTCTCCATTGCGACGGGGACGGATTCACCTGGACCGAGGGCATCCGCCGGATCGTCAGGGTGTTGAGCCCGTAGATCCTGCGGGCGAAGTCCTCCTCCATGTAGCGGTTCATCCCCTCGATGACGCTCACGACGACGATCAGGAACATCACGCCGATGATCACCCCGATCACGGCGAAGAAGCTCTTGAGCTTCTGCGTCCGGATCTGGGCGAAGGCGAGGCGGACGGCGTCACGCGTGTTCATGGCCGGGACGACCCTCGAATCGACGTTCGGTATCGGCCGGTGCGGAGCACGGTCTCACGACCCGGTCCGCCGGGCATCGGCGGAGGCGCTCGGGGCCGTGGTCATCGGCCGCACCACCTGACCGTTCTGGAGCGTTCGGATCACGTCATAGGGTCCTGCCACAATGGAATCTCCCTCGGCCAGGCCTTCGAGAACCTCGAAGTGCTCGCGGCCGGTGATGCCGATCCGGACCGGCCGGAACTCCACCTTCCCTTCGCGCACCACGAAAACGCCTTCCTGGTCGGTCCGGGTGCGATCCGCAGCGGCGGCGCGTGCGCTCGCCCCCTCCTGCGGAATGGGCTCGAGGTCCCCGGCTTCCCGCACGGTCAGCGCGATGATGGGGATCGCGAGGACATTGTCGCGGCGGGCCGTGATGATCTCGGCCGTGGCCGAGAGGTCCGGCCTCAGCGACGCCGGCGGATTGTCCAGCGTGATCACGACTTCGAAGTCCACGGACTGGCCGCCGGCCCCGGTCTGCATCATCGAGGACGGCGGATTGACCGCGCTGTGCCCGATTTCGGTGACCCGCCCGGTGAACGTCTCCCGCCGGTACGCGTCGATCCGGATCACCGCGCTGTCGCCGAGGGTGATCAGCGGCACATCGGTCTCGTCCACCCGGACCACGGCTTCCATCACGGAGAGGTCGCTGATCGTGAGCAGCAGGCTCCCCGGATTGTTCATCGTCCCGACGATGGCGGTCTCGCCCTCCTCAACGTTCAGGCGGGTGATCACGCCATCCATGGGCGCGCGGATCGTCGTCTTCGCCAGCCGATCCTCGGCCTCGCCGAGAGCGGCGCGCGCCTGCTCGACCAGGTAGCGGGCGGCTTCGAAGAGCTCACGCTGGACCGCCGCGTTCGTTTCCGCTTCCTCGAGCTGCTGCGCGCTGACGAGGGTGGAGTCTCTGGCGGCGATCGCCCGGGCGCGCTCCAGGGCGCGCTCCGCCTGGATCAGGTTCGCGCGCGCCTGGGCCTGGCGGGCCAGGGCCTCGCTCACGGCGGCACGCGCGCGGGCGACCGCGGCTTCGTACTGTGTCGGATCGATCCTCAGGAGTATGTCGCCGCGGCGGACCACCTGGCCCTCTTCGACGTGGAGCTCGGTGATCCGCCCCATGATGTCGGCCTGTACGTCGACGGTGCGACGCGGCCGGATCCACCCGCTCGCGGTCACGGAGGCCACCAGGTCCTGCCGACGGACCTCCTCGATCCTGACTTCGACCCCGGACCGTCGCCTGGCCATCATGTTCGCGGACGCCACGGCGAAGACGACCACGGCCACCGTGGTGCCGATGATCACTTTGGTCCTGCGCTTCACGAGTCACCCCCGTTCTCTTGCCGGAGCCGGATGCCGACCGCGGCCTCGAGTGCAGCGATACTCTCGTGGAATCCGTAAATCGCGTCGAGGTACGCGCGGTCCGCCCGCGCCTTGATGGTTGCCGCCTCGCTCAGTTCCAGGAAGGTGGAGGAACCGACCCGGTACCGCTCCGTTTCCAACCGGAGCTGTTCATCGGCCAGGTCCCGGTTCGCGGCTTCGATCCGGACGGTTTCCAGCGCGGCCTGGACCGCGCGGTACGCGGCCTGGATCTCGGCCCTCATGCGCAGCTCCTCGGCTCGCCTGCGGTGCCGGGCATCCTCGGTGGCCACCCGCGCGGATTCGATCTGCCGCTGGCGGGAGAAGCCCGTGAAGATCGGGACCGAAATCCGGAGCTGGGCACTGAACGGTTCCCGGCTGAAGCGGAACGGGAAGACGTTGTTCTCGCTCCGGATCCGGGCCTCGTCCTGCTCGGTGAAGGTGTATTCCGCGAAGCAGTCCACGGTCGGCAGCGGCGGGTCGAGCCTGCTGAAGATCTCGTTCGCCGCGAGGCAGCTCTGCCGCTGCGACTGGACCTGACGCTGCGCCTGCTGGATCAGGTAGTTCGGATCCCCGGCCTCCCGGGCGTAGCCGGCGCGCCCGGCGGTGAGCTCGAGGGTCGGGAGATACTGGCTGCGGGCGGCGCGGACCGCGGCTTCTCCCGCTTGCTCGGCGGCGCGGAGCGCGAGCAGCTGCGGGTGCCGCTGCAGGGCGATTTCCAGGAGCTGGTCGAGCGTCCACTCGGGCGTGAACACCTCGAAGGAGGTGGTCAGGATGACGTCGCCTTCGTACTCGATGCCGAGGGTCTCGAAGAGCCGGAGCTTCTCGTTCTCCGCGGCCGCACGCGCCTGGATCAGCGCGACCCGGGCGCGGCCGTGCTCGACCTCGGCCCGCTTGGCCTCGATCTGGATGGCGGACCCGACCTCGACCCGTGCACGGGCGAGCTTGAGGTTCTCCTCCGCGCGGGCGAGCTCCTGTTCGGCGAGCTGGACGGCGTCCTGGGCGCGCAGCACGGCCAGGTAGCGCCGCGTCACCTCGGCCGTCAGCTGGAAGTCCGCCGCCTCCGACCTCGCCTCCACCGCCCGCCGGTGCGCACGCTGCTGCCCGAGCTGGAAGAACGACGCCCCGCTCAGCCGGTAGCTGAGACCGAGCGAGTAGCCCGAGCTGTAATAGGCCGGCGTGCGAGAGAGCCCCAGGTCCGCGCCGGTGAAGATCCCCAGCCGCGGCGTGCCCTCGCCCTGGTAGCCCAGCGTGAGGCTGCTCGTGGCCGACGGCAGGAACGCACCATACGCCTCCCGCACCTGCCACTCCGCCTCGATCTCGTCGTTCTTCTGCATGAGATAGTTCGGATTGTGCCGCCGCGCGAGCGACACCGCCTCCTCGAGCGTCAGCGTCGCCTGCCGCTCCTGGGACATGGCGCCGATGGGCATGGCGGCCAGGAGGACAAGCGTCGGCAGGCACGGCCATAACGCTCGCAACCGAGCGGTTTCGATCACGAATCGCGCTCCTTCTCCAGGGTCTGGTGAGTTGCTGCCGTTGCCTCTACGGAGCGGGTGGTCCCACGGTTTCAGCGGCGCGGCCGCCGGTGGGGAAGGGATACGTGCAGCGGCGCATGGCGGCGCACCGGCGCGGGAATGATAACGGAACCGTATGGAGGATGCGACCGCGGGCGCGGGCCGGATGCGCGGCTTCAGCGGGGCACCGCGGTACGTTCCGCCACGTAGCCGCGGGCCGCGGGGATTTCGACCCGGAGCACGCGCCCCTGGGCATCCACCCATACGTGGCGGACCGCGCCGGACGCGGGCTCGACGGTCATGCGCCGGGCCTGGACGGATTCCCCCGCGATCACGATGTTCTCGGTGCCGCGAGGCGTGACGGTGGCGGACACCTGCCGGCTCTGGCGCGGGATGATGACCGGGACGCGGAACGGGGCGCCGTTCAGGCGACGGGCGAGGAAGTAGTAGTGGTGGGCGATGGACTCATCGAGCAGCACGGCGCCGTCGCTGGCGAGGTACTCGCGCATCTGCTCGCCTTCATCGGAGACGATGCGGGCGCTGAATCGGCCGCCGACGAGTCGGCCGGCGATACGCTGCGCGCCGGGGCCGCGGACCTCGACCTGATACGCGGAGGGGCGGAGGGAAGCGCCCACGACCTCGAGGGACGGGGAGAGCTCGGCGGCGCCGCCAATGGTATCGAGCACGACGCGGCCCTGGGCGATGATCACGGCGCCGGAGCCGCTTCCGCTCTGCCGGATCACGAACGTCTCGCGCCCGACCTCGCGCCCGCCCATGATGATGCGGAACGCGCCCTCGTCCAGCGAGATGGTCTGGGCGCGGGCCGCAGCGGGAGACGACACGGCGGCGAGGATGATCGCGAGGCGCGCGAGTGTGCTCCGCCATTTCGGACGCATGGAGTCCTCCTGTCTCCGGCGGTCGCCGGCCGGCGACGGTAGCCGGCATCGGACCCGCAGTTGCTCGAGGAGTCCAGAGGAGTACCCCGTGGCTCCCGTGGGGTTCGCGGCGCGGGCGCGCGGCGCGGCCGAGTCACAGCGTGTCGGACTCGCGGTCATCGGTCGGGCGCTCGAACACGGCTCTGCCGATCACGTCGAGGATGCGGGCGTAGATCCGGGCGCCTTTCTCGGCGGTCGCGGCGGTGGGCCGGCCGACCACGCCCGCGCCGCCAGCGGGCGGGGCGGGGAGGCGCCCGCGGAGGTAGCGGCGGAACTCGTCCGGACCCAGCTCGGCATCGCGGGCGCGATCCATCCGCACGAGTGCGGGGTAAAGATGAAGCATCACCGAAGTTTCCGCCTCGTCCGCGTGGAGCGGGCCCGACTGGGCGTCCAGGAGGTCGCGGATGTCCACGTCCCAGATGTCGACGACGCGGACGCGGGCGCGGCGCGTGAGGAGCGTCGCGAGCGCGTCGAGATGCGGATCGTGTCGGTGGGCCGTCAGGATCACGAACTCGAGGATGCCCTGTCGCTCCCAATCGGCGAGCAGCTCGTTGAGCGCGCGGTGGAGCGTCTTCTTCCGGAGCGATGCGGTCCCCGCGAACGATCGGTCGCTCGGGACGTTGACGCCGTAGTGGAAGGTAGGCGCGCGCAGTACGTCGTATTCCCGCGAGAGGTCCACGGCGACGCTGCGGGCGATCAGGACGTTCGTGCCGAGCGGGAGGTGGGGGCCGTGCTGTTCCAGTGCGCCGACGGGCAGGATCAACCTCGGGTCGCGGGCGATGTGCGCAGCCGCGTCGATCCAGCTCAGCGAATCGAGGCCGAGGGCGAGGCCGAATGGCTCCATGACATGAACCCTGGCGTGGTGTCGTCGCAGTGACCGAACTGGTGCTGGCGCAGGTGCGGCGCGCACTGTCCGTATCGGGCATACGCGCATCGGGGCCGTCCGCGGGAGGCCGATCCATGGCGGCATCCGCGGTCGGCTTCGGCGCTGCGATGGCGCTGCTCCTGTGGAGCCGGTCGCTGCACCCCGCGCTGCTGGTGGTGGCCGCCTTCGGCATTGTGGTCGCGGCGGCGGTCGCCCGGCGCCTTGCCCTGGAGGCCGACCCCGAACGGATGCGCGCCTGGCTCCGGCGGTCGGCAACGGCACCGTATCACCTTGCCCTGGGGCTCCTGGTGCTCGGCCTTGCCGCGGGAGCGGTGACGGACCGCCGGCTCGACCGCGTGGCGTCCGATTGGGACGCACTGGTGGCCTCGCGGGAGACCCGGCTCAGCGCCGAGCTCGACCGCCGCATGGCGGCCACGATCGAACGGGGCCAGCGGTCGGCGGCGCGGGCGGCGGCGTTCGCCGCGGGGCCCGGAGACCCGGACCTCTTCGTCGGCCTGGCCGAGCTGCAGGGGCGCACCGGTGTGGCCGCGCTCGCCGTTCTCGGTCCGGAGGGCGAACTGATCGCGTGGTCCGGCGACCACCGAGGCGCACTCCCCCCCGAGGTCCGGACCGGCCAGAAGCGCGTCGTTTACGCGGAGCGGCCGCTCTTCAGCTACCTATACTTCACGGAGCCCATCGATGGAAGGGGCGGGCACGCCATGGCCGCCATCCTGGTCGAGGCGGGGCTCCCCGGCGAGGCGCGGGATGGCGAGGCGCTGGCCGACCGGTTCGCGGCCCGGACGGGCGCGCGGCCGCTCTTCGCTCCGAGGGGATCGACGGAGGCACGCTGGTCCCTCGTGGCCGACGGAGACACGCTCGTTCACGCCCGGTTCGAGCAGCCGAGCCAGGCCGAATGGCGGGCGCGGGTGGCTGACCAGGGGCGCCGGGCGGTGAGCATCTGCGCCGGGCTGGCGGTCGTTCTCCTCATGGTGGCGTGGCTGCGGGCGCACC
The DNA here is from genome assembly GCA_937907535.1 of uncultured bacterium. Lineage (GTDB taxonomy): Bacteria > Gemmatimonadota > Gemmatimonadetes > Longimicrobiales > RSA9 > CALCID01. Next base: position 63,471 of record CALCID010000006.1, read on the forward strand.
GCACGGCGAAGCTCGGCGGATCGGTGGTCCCGCTCCTCGGACTCGCCCTCGCCCTGGCGGTGGCGCCGCTGGGCGTGGCCCTGGGGCTGCAAAGCCTGTTCTCCCCGGCGCTCTATCTCCTTCCGGTCATGGGCGACGTCTCGCTCGGCCGGCTCCTCGCGGTCGCGTTGCCGATCGCGGCGCTCGCCGCCACCGCGCGCTCACCGGTATTCGAGGGACGGCGATTCGGGCTCGCGCTCGGCGTCGCGACCGTCGCCGTGGGGCTGGCATTCGCCGGCGGGCTCCGTCTCCTACTGGCAGGCGCATCGCCGACCCTCCTGGAAGGCGGGCCGTACCTGTGGGGCGGACTCCAGGTGGCGTGCGTGCTCATTCTCGCGACGCTGGTCGTGATCGCCATGCCGCGCAGCGGCCCTCCCGACCGGCGGCGTCCCGTGCTGGTGTTCGCGGGCCTCGGTCTGGCCGTGGCGCTGGCGCTCCTGGCCCTCAACCGGTGGCGGCTGCCGCCGGAATTGGGAGCCTGGATCCCGGTGCTGTGGGCTGTGCCGTTCTTCCTGACCGCGCGCGGGCTCGCCCCGTTCGATGGACGGGGCAGCAGGCTCGTGCGCTGGCTGGTGGCGGGATTCCTCGCGGCCAGCGTGATCATCCCTCACCTCTGGGTGGCCCACGAGGATGCCCGTCGGCTGGGCGCGGAGCGGGAGCTCGCGACCCTGGGCACCCGGGCGGACCCGTATCTGGATTACCTGCTCCGACAGTTCGCGAACGAGGCCATTCGGCGCAATGAGCAGGGCGAGGGTGGGGTGGAGCTGCTGTACCGGAGCTGGGTGGGCAGCGGCCTCGCCCGGGAGGGCTACCCGGCGCGGGTCACGCTGTGGGGCGTGAACGGGCGGTCGCTGGTGGAGCTGCCGCTGGGCGGGGTGAGCGCGACCATGAGCCGCTCGGCCATGCGGCCCTGGTACCTGGCCCACGCCTTCGAACAGGCGCTGACCACGGGGGAGCCGGTGATCGAGAGCGCCCGCGACCTCCCGGGAGTCAATCAGATCCTGGTCGTGCCGCTGCCGGATGGTCGCGCGATCTCCGTGGTGGTGCCGCCGCGCCGGAGTCTGGAGCGGGCGAACGCGCTCGCCCCGTTCCTCGGGACCGAGCCCAGGCCGGGGCTACATCTCACGCTGATCCCCACGCGGGCCGACAGCCCGGTCGTGCCCGGGGAGATCGTGTGGCATCGAACCGACCATGGGTGGCGCAGCGAGACGCTGGTCCGGTACCCGGACGGCGAGTACCACGCGCACCTGGATCTCCGGATGCCTGCGGCGGGGGTGCGCACGGCCCGAGCGGTGCTCCTCCTCGCCACGGATCTCATGATCCTGGCACTGCTCTGGGCACTCGGGCGCGCGGCCCGAGGCGACCCGCCGACGCCCCCCGGTGGTTGGAGTGCACTGGTGCGGAGCTTCCGTGCCCGGGTGACGGTCGCGCTTTTCGCGTTCTTCCTGCTGCCGACCGCCTTGTTCGGTGCGGTGGCGTACCGGGCGGTGGCCGGCGAAGCGGCGCGGGCGGCCCGGATCGTGGCGGACCGTGCCGTGGCGCACGCCGCGGCATCGTTCCCGGACCCGGAGTCCAGCCTGGCCGTGCTGGCGGACCGGATCGGCGAAGACATCCTGTACTATCACTGGGGCGAGCTGATCGGCGCATCGGCGCCGGAGGCGTTCGAGATGGGGCTCTACGGCGGCTGGATGCCGCCCGCGATCTACCGGGCGCTCCAGAGCGGGGAGGAGATCAGCGCCACGGAGATCCGGTACTTCGCTGCGGGCCGGCCCACGCTCGTCGCGTATCGCCGGCTCCAGGCCGCCGGGGCGCTCGCCGTGCCGGTACCCATGGTGGCCACGGACGCGCTGGTCCGGCAGCGCGAGCTGGCGGACCTCATCCTCTTCGCGGCGGTGATGGGCGCGCTCCTCTCGCTCGCCCTTTCCCTTGCCGTGGGACGCGCCCTGGCGCGTCCCATCGCCCTGTTGCGCCGTGCCGCGGGGGCCGTGGGTGCTGGCCGGCTCGGTGTGCGCCTGCCGGAGGACCGCCCCGATGAGTTCGGCGAGCTGTTCAGCTCGTTCAACCGAATGGTCCGGCGGCTGCGCAAGGCGCGGACCCAGGAGCAGCGGACCGCGCGGGTCCTTGCCTGGGGCGAGATGGCGCGGCAGGTCGCCCATGAAATCAAGAATCCGCTCACGCCCATCAAGCTGTCGGTGCAGCACCTCCGGCGGGCACACGCGGACAGGAGGCCCGATTTCGGCGAGATCCTGAACACGAACGTGGAGCAGATCCTCGCGGAGATCGACCGGCTCAGCGAGATCGCGCGGGTCTTCTCCCGATACGGGGCCCCGCCGGAGGCGGCCGGGCCCCTGGAACCGGTAGACGTGGGCGCCGTGATCCGGGAGGCGCTGACGCTCTACAGGGCCGGCGACGCTCGCGTGGAGTACCGGGATTCCGTCGAAGTCGGCTTGCCTCGGGCACGGGGCCGGGCGAGCGAGCTCAAGGAAGTGATCCTCAACCTGGTGGAGAACGCGCACGCCGCGCTCGACGGGGAGGGGCGGGTGGTGGTCACGGCCCGTACGGTCGGGCAGACGGTCGAAATCGCAGTGAGCGACAACGGGCCGGGGATCCCGGCCGAGTTCCTGCCGCAGATCTTCGAGCCGCACTTTTCGACCCGCTCGTCCGGCACCGGCCTCGGGCTCGCGATCGTGCGGCGGCTGGTCGAGAGCTGGGGCGGGAGTGTCGCGGCGGAGAGCGAGCCAGGGCAGGGGACGACGGTATACGTGCGGATGCCGGTGTACGCCGGGCCGTCGGCCTCCGACAGCGAATAACGCGGACCGGGGGCCACGCCTCGCCGGTTGCCGGATGACCCGGATCGAGGGAGGGGCGACGTCGCCGCCGGAGGTCCCTCGGCCGTTGCGGGCCGACGACCGGTGTCCGCGGAGCCGCGATCGGCCCTTCCGACTATTCCTCCGGGGCATTCGCAGGCCGCCGGAGGCCGTCTCCAGCCCTTGCCCCGGTGAGAACGTTCGAGCTACCGGACCTGGAACGGGTTCGCCCCTGCACCCCACGGTCGATCGTGGAGCGCAGGGGCGCTCTCGTCAGGGGCCGCCCGGCATCCGGCCCGGCGGGTGAACGTGCGGGGGACCGGGGTGCGCGACCTCCGTCGCGCAACCCCCGGGGCTCACCGCTCGCCGGGATCCTCCGCGGGCAGCCGGGCCCCCGTCGCCTGACCGGCCGGGACCGGCTAGCGGCGGGTGCGGTACGTCACGAGCCGCTCACCTACGCCGGGAACCCAGACGACGACCGCGACCGGATCGCCCGGCTCGAGGCGCTCCGCGATCCGCTCCACGTCCCGCGGCGTGGTCACCTTCTGGCCGTTGATCTTCAGGACCACCATGTTGGGGGCCAGGCCGCCCGTGGTGATCCGGGGCGAGACCTCACGGATGACCACGCCCTCGCTCCCCGAGTAGCCGAGGTCGCGGGCAAGGTTGGACGTCAGCGGCGCCACGCTGAAGCCGAGTAGATCCTCCGCCGTCTGCCGGGTCTTCCGTTCCGGCCCGCGCGCGGCCACGCTCTCGAACTGGGCCAGCTCGACCGTGATCTCCCGGGCCTTCTGGTCCCGGATCACGGTCAACCGCACCTTGTCCCCGGGCCGGTACTGGGCAAGGGTGACCAGGAGCTCGCTGCCATTGCGGACGGGGCGGCCATCGACGGCGGTGATCACATCGCCGAGCTGGATCCCTGCGCGCGCCGCCGGGAGACCCTCCTGCACCGAGCTCACCAGTGCGCCGCTACGGTCCTTCAGACCGTACAGCTCTGCGGCCACGTCCGTGACATCCGTGATCTCGACGCCCAGCCGGGGCCGCCGCAGCTCGCCGTACTCGAGGAGGTCGGAGGCGACACGGCGAGCGAGGTTGATGGGGATGGCGAACCCGTAACCCGCGTTGTAGCCGTTGGGCGATTCGATCGCCGTATTGATGCCGATCACCCGACCCATCAGGTCCACCAGCGGGCCGCCGGAGTTGCCCCGGTTGATCGCGGCATCGGTCTGGATGAACGCCTCCAGGGCGGTTTCGCTGTTCTGCCGGAGGATCCCGATGGACCGGCCCTGCGCGCTCACGATCCCGGCCGTGACCGTGAACTCCAGGCCGAGCGGGTTGCCGAGCGCGAGCACCCAATCGCCGACGCGCAGGTTGTCCGAGTCTCCGAGCTCCGCGATCGGCAGCGTCTCGCCCTTCCGCGGATTGATCTTGAGCACGGCCACGTCGGTGCTCGCATCAGCGCCCACGACTTCCGCGTCGAACACTCGGCCGTCGTGCAGCTGGACCGTCACGTTGATGGCGTCACGGACCACGTGGGCGTTCGTCATGATGTAACCGCGGGAGTCGAACACGAAGCCCGAGCCCGTGCCGGTGACGGGCACCTGCCGTTCGTTCGGCGTCCGCGGGATGCTGAAGTACGGGAAGTCCGGAACGACGCGCACGGTCGTCGGCCTGGACTCCACGGAGACGTAGACGACCGCCGGCAGGGCGCGCTCGGCCGCGGCGCGGAACGCGCCGGAGAGCCGGGCCGCGGTCAGCGTGTCGACGGGCGCTTGCGGAGGCGAGGCCGTCGCGCGAGTGGTCTCCTGGGCCGTGGACCTGTTCACTTGCTGCGCCACCCCGCTCTGTCCGCAGGCAGCCACCACGAGCAGTGACGCGAGAGCGCCGTGCCGGGCCACCCTCAGCAACGTGGACATCAGCACCTCCCCGATTGTCTCACCTACTGACCATTTTCCGAATGACGCCTCGAGGGCGTCTCGCTCGCAGGCTCGAGCGGCCGGACGCCGCACATGAAAATTATTTCTCGCGTGCCTCGGAATTGTTCCACTGAGTGTGCAGCGCCCGTGCACACGCGCAGGCCGCATCCGAAAGGATGCCGGAGCCCCATGGCATCGTTGCCTGGAACGACCGATGTCCTAGCCGGGGGAGCGGGCCCGGCGGGCCGGCTCCGGGCATTGCCGCCCCCGTAGTGGGATCTCCGCCACCCCTGGCGCGGATCCCGGAGATTTCGCATCGTCCGGCACCGGCCGGGTACCGTAGCGAGGCGCCCGGCGGGCCACTGACCGATAACGAATCCGTGGAACCGAGCGAGCGCCGCGCGGCTGCGCGTCCACCGCGACCCGTTGCCCATCACCCGGGGCGGTCGCAGGGGAGCACCGCCGCGCCGCGTTCGCAGGTTCACCGAATTGCAACCCGAACCCGATTCGAGTCCATGCTCGTCGTCAGTCGTTCGAGGTTCGTCATGATCGCCCGTTCCGCGCGCGTCGCGGCGGGCCTGGTCCTGGTCGCCCTGACCGCGGCCGCAGCCGCGGCGCAGCAGCTCCCGTTCAAACCCGACTTCGCCGCCGTCCACATCAACGACACGTATCGGGTGGATGCTGTCGAGGACGGCACGTCCGGCGGTTTCGGACGCCTCATCACGCTGGTCGGGCAGGTCCGCTCCCAGGCGCGGGCGCCGGTCTTCGTCACGCACGGCGGGGACCTCATCGCGCCATCCCTCGAGAGCACGTACTGGGGCGGACTCCAGATGGTGGATGCGTTGAACCAGGTCCAGAAGCGCGCGCCGGTCTTCATCGTGCCCGGGAACCACGAGTTCGATGACGCGAACCCCATGACGTTCGCGAACGCGGTCAACGCTTCGACGTTCACGTGGATCGGCACGAACGTGCGGCTCCAGACCGGGGACGCGGCCGCGGATGCCGCGATCCGGCGGGACACGATCATCGTGCTGAACAACGTTCGGGTCGGGCTGTTCGGTCTCACGAGGCACGGGGAGCAGCGCGGCGAGGACCGGCCGTACGCGCCGATCGACCCGGACTACGTGGGCCAGGCGCGGGCGGCGATCCGGGCGCTGGAGGAGAGGGGCGCGGACGTGATCATCGCGCTGACCCATCTGGAGATCGAGGAAGACCGGGAGATCGCCGCGCTGCGCCGGGACCATCCGCGCTTCGTCTGGGTGGCCGGTGGGCACGAGCACTACACGATCTACGACCCGCCCACGGACAGCACCGCGATGATCACGAAAGCGGACTCGAACGCGCGCTCGGCGTGGAAGGTCTTCGTGGCCGCGGGCGGCGGCCGACCGATGGTGCACGCGGAGCGGGTCCTGCTGAACGAGAACATTCGGTCCGACCGGGAATACGAGCGCCGCATCGTGCAGCGGTACCGGGAGGAGCTGAAGAAGGTGCTGCCGCTGGTCGACCAGCCGATCGGCCATACGCGCGTGCGGCTCGACGGCCGGGAAGAGACGGTGCGCAACCAGGAGAGCAATCTCGGGAACTTTCTGGCCGATCTGATGCGCACGGCCTATCCGAGCCTGCCGGCGGACGTGGCCGTGCTCAACGGTGGCGCGATCCGGATCGATGACGCGTTCACGGGCGAGATCCGGTTCGAGCACCTGTACCGGACGTTCGGATTCCCCACGCGCGTCGCGTACGTCTGGCTGCGCGGCTCGGAGCTGAAGGAGTTCGTGCTGGAGCACGGGGTCTCCGGGCGGGGCGGGGAGGGGCGCTTCCTCCAGGTCTCGGGCGTGCGGTTCCGCTTCGACCGCTCGCGCCCGGTCGGTCAGCGCGTGTTCGACGTGGAGATCCAGCAGCGGGACGGCGGGTGGGCGCCGCTCGACCGGGACCGCGTCTATGTCGTGGCCGTGCCGGACTATCTCTACTTCGGGGGCGACGGCTTCCAGTTCAAGGACCGGGCGAGCGCCACGATCCCGCCGGGGCCGGAGCTCAAGCTCCTGGCGTTCGACTATCTGACCCGGCTCCAGTCCCGGGGCGAGGCCATCGAACCGCGGGTCGAGGGTCGGATCATCGAGGTGCGGCCGGAAAGCTGAACCGGCGGCGGGAGCCCGGTCGGGGCCGGCGCTCCCCGGCGGCCTGCGCACGCCGTGCGGGGTTCCGGAGGCGACGAAGGGCGCCGCTGCGACGTCGCGTCCGGAACGTTCCCGGCCCCCGCCGTCACACCGCAAACGAGAGTTCGCGCCGCTCGGCGGCGTCCGCCCGGGCGGGGAGCGACACGCCGTGCCGGGCGAGGATCTCCAGGACTTCCTCCCCGTCCAGCGTCTCCCGATCCAGGAGCGCGGCGGCCAGGGCGTCCAGGGCGGCGCGGTGCGTGCGCACGATCTCCAGGGCGCACCCGTACAGCCGATCGAGGAGTGCCCGGACCTCCTCGTCCATCCGCGCCTGGGTCTCGGCGGCGAGCGGGCCGGACTCCGCGTCCAGCACGAGGAAGCCGGTGCCCGCCCCCATGCCGAGGCGGTAGATCATCTTCCGCGCGATCCGGTTGACCATGACCAGGTCGTTCTCTGCGCCGCTCGTCACCCGGTCCGGGCCGAAGACCGCCTCCTCCGCGGCGCGCCCGGCGAGCCCCTTGACGATCTGACCCTCGAGATAGCGCCTCGAATAGAGATGCCGGTCGTCCTCGGGCGAGAAGTGCGCCACCCCCATGGCCTGGCCGCGGGGCTGGATCGAGACCTTGTGGAGCCCATCGTCGGGCACGCAGAGCACGCCTGCGAGCGCGTGGCCGGCTTCGTGATAGGCGACGATGCGCCATTCCTCGTCCGGCGCCCGGAACCCGATCCGCTCCTTGCCGAGCAGGAGCCGGTCCCGGGCCTGCTCGAGATGCCGCCAGGCCACCCTGTCGACGGCCTCGCGCGCCGCGGCGATCGCTGCCTCGTTCAACAGGTTCGCGAGCTCCGCGCCGGTTGCGCCCGGTAGGAGCCGCGCGAGCCGGCCCAGGTCCGCGTCCTCGGCCAGCGGAATGCCTCGCCGATCCGCGTGCAGCCTCAGGATCGCTTCCCGCTCATCCGCCGTGGGCGGCGGCACGTTCACGATCCGATCGAACCGGCCCGGGCGCTTGAGGGCCGGATCCAGCTCCTCCGGCCGGTTCGTGGCGCCGATCACGACCACCCCCTCGGATGGAGAGAAGCCGTCCATCTCGACGAGGAGCTGGTTGAGGGTCCGGTCGTCCTCGTTGTGCGACTGGTTGCGCCCGCGCTTGCCGCCCAGCGAGTCCAGCTCGTCGATGAAGATGACGCCACCTTTCTTCCGCGCTTTCCGGAAGAGCGTCCGGATCCGGTGCGCGCCGAGCCCCACGATGAAGCCGGTCACCTCCGAACCCGAGATCTGGAAGAACGGCACGCCGGCCTCTCCCGCCACCGCGCGGGCGAGGAGCGTCTTGCCCGTCCCCGGCGGGCCGACGAGGAGCACGCCCTTGGGGACCCGCGCCCCGAGCCTGGCGTACGCCGCCGGCCGGCGCAGGAACTCGACCACCTCGCGGAGCTCCTGGGCCGCGCCCTGGGTGCCCGCCACGTCCGCGAACGTCGTGACCGCGTTCGCCGGCCCGGTCGGCACCTTCCCGCTGCCACCCTGGCCCCGCAGGTTCACGAAGACCAGGTAGGCGAGCCCGCCGACCAGGAGCACCTGCACGGCGACCGCCGTCCAGGTTCGCACCCGGTCCCGGTCGGACGGGGCCTCGAACCGGACCTCCACGCCGGCGCGCCGCGCGTGCTCGAGGAGGTCATCCGCCTGCGCGAGCGGGAACACCACCGAGAATTCGGGAGGCGACGTCGCACCGGCGGCGTTCGCGGGCATGGCCGGCGGCGCCGGCATGGCCTCGTTCCGGGTACCGCCTGCCGGCACGGGCGCGTTCTGCGCCGGAGAGGCCGCGCCGGCCGCCCAGCGGCCCCGGACCGATTCGCCCGGCCGGATGGTCAGCTCCGCTACCTGTCCTTCCTCCAGGGCCCGCAGCAGCTCCGAATAAGTGATCGTCTCCTGCTCCGGCCCGACCCGCTTCGCGAGCGGGATCGCCGCCACCGCCAACAAGACGGCCGCGCCGACCGCCAGCGCGATCCTGCGCACCGTGCGTCCACGCACGCCGCCCGACCCGTGGGCGGACCGCCGCACCGCTTCGTGCATCCTTGCCTCGGTCTCGATTTCGTTGCGGAATCGCGCGGCCGGCCGATGAGGCGGCTCACGGCGCCGCCTCGGCTCCGACCGACCCGCTTCTCAGCAAGTACGCCCCTTGGGGAAGATTGTGCCGTCCGGCCCGGCGGCGGTTCGAGCGCCTACCGATTCGGCTCGGTGCGTACCGGGCCGTGGTCGTCGCAGTGGTCGCCGTGGGGATGGTGCAGATGTCCCGCCACCAGGTAGTCGAAGTGGTCGCCGTGCGGGACCGTCTCATGACCACAGCCCGGGCCGTGGCGATGCTCGCTCCCGTGCTCTCCGCAGCCGTGGCCCTCCGTGCATTCGGCCGGGTTCTCCGGCGTGACCTCGATGTGGTGCTCGAATACCTGGCCGCCCTGGACGTGATGCATGCAGCCGTCGTGCAGGTAGTCCTTGTGGTCCCCGTGCCAGATCACGGTGTGGCCGCAGGCGGGGCCATGCCGATGCTCGTGTCCGTCATGCACGTCGGCTGCGCCGTGCTGTCCCGATCGGCTCATCGCGCGGGTCCTCCTGTTGGGGTGGAACGGTTCGGCGCCGGTTCTGCGGGGCCTCGCCCGGGGCAAGTCCCGTTCCGGCGTAGTTCCCGAGCGCGGCTGGCCGGGCGGTCCACAAGCCGTTATCTTTCCGAGGTGCGACAATCATGGAACACACGCGGGCCAACCCCGCGCCGGGCCCTCGGCGCGTTCGTCTGCGCCGGGGGCCCGTTTCTGTCCGCCGGGCCATGCCCGTGAGGAGGAGCCACATGGCGAAGCAGGGATCGATCGAGATGGAAGGGATCGTGACCGAGGTCCTTCCCGACCAGAATTTCCGGGTGAAGCTGTCGAACGGACACACCGTCCTCGCCTATGCCGCGGGCCGGATGTCCAAGTTCAAGATCCGCGTGCTGGTCGGGGACCGGGTCTCCCTGGAACTCTCGCCGTACGATCTATCGCGCGGCCGGATCACGTATCGCCACCGGGCGGACGTGGGCGGTCCACCGGTCGGCGGCCAGGGCCGGCGCGGCCGGCGATGAGTCGTCGCCGGCCGCGATCGGGTGCGTCCTCGAGTGCTGCCGGCCCCGGGGGCAGTCCTGCTCGCCCGGAGCCGGCCGCCGGCCGCCTCAGCGTCGGTCGCGGGGCTCCGGCCGCTCCTCGCGGTCCACAGGCACCGGCCGACCGCACAGGTCGGCCGGTGCGCTCATACCCCCTCCTCCCCAGCTACGAATCGCGACGCCGTGCGGACCCAGGAGGTCCGCACCGCGGCGGGCGTGTCGATCGACCCTGTCCTTCGGGACGGACTCGCTACCGGATCGCCGCGGCCGGCTGACCGGTCGGAGTCATCGGCGGCCGGCCGTGGGTGCATCGGGCTCCGAAGGATCTCGGATCGGCCCATGGCGCCATGGCTTCGCCCCATGGGAGCGGGCAGATTGCGTCCCGCGGTCGGGTAGCGCCCGTCGGCGGCCGGCCACGGACCCGGCGGCGAGGCCGTTCACTCCCATACGGATGCGGAGGGCGGATGCTGGCGCAGGTCACGAGCGGGGCGATCCTCGGCGTGGATGCGTTTCTCGTGCAGGTCGAGGTGGACGTGCGCCGCGGGCTCCCGTCCATCTCCGTGGTGGGCCTGCCGGAAGGCGCGGTCCGGGAGGGGAGGGAGCGGGTCACGGCGGCGCTCCAGAACGCCGGGTTCGAGATCCCGCCACGGCGGATCACGGTCAACCTGGCTCCGGCGGACGTCCGCAAGGAAGGGAGCGCGTTCGATCTTCCCATCGCGCTCGGGTTGCTGGTCGCGATGGGGGAGGCGCCTCGTGACGCCGTGGCCGGTACGTGCTTCGTAGGGGAGCTCGGGCTGGACGGGGAGGTGCGGCCGATCCGGGGCGCGCTCCCGCTCGCGCTGGCGTGCAGGTCGGCCGGGTTGTCCCGGCTGGTCGTGCCTCCGGCGAACGCGAAGGAGGCGGCCGTGGTGCAGGAGGTCGAGGTGATTCCGGCAACGGGGCTACGGGGCGTCGTCGACTACCTCCGCGGCGCGCGGAGGCTGGCCCCGGTGCGGATCGACCTGACCTCGCTGTTCGAGGAGGAGGCCGAGCCCCGGCTCCGGCTCGACTACGCGGACGTACGCGGGCAGGCCCACGCGAAGCGAGCGCTGGAAGTGGCCGCCGCCGGGCAGCACAACGTGCTGCTGATCGGCCCGCCGGGAGCCGGGAAATCGATGCTGGCCAGGCGCCTGCCGACGATCCTGCCGCCCATGACGCTCCCGGAGGCGCTGGAAACGACCCGGATCCACTCGGTGGCGGGACGCATGAGACCGGGGCAGGCGCTCGTGCGGACCCGTCCGTTCCGGGCGCCGCACCACACGATATCGGCCGCCGGGCTGATCGGCGGAGGGCCCGGCGCGAGGCCCGGCGAGGTCTCGCTGGCCCACAACGGCGTCCTGTTTCTCGATGAGCTCCCGGAACTCCCCCGGCACGTGCTGGAAGTGCTGCGTCAGCCGCTGGAGGATGGATCGGTGTCCATCGGGCGTGCGCGGATCTCGGTCCAGTACCCGGCGAGGTTCATGCTTGTGGCCGCGATGAATCCGTGCCCGTGTGGGCATCATGGGGATGGCGAGGGCCGGTGCGTGTGTCATTTCGGGCAGGTCGAGCGGTACCGTGCGCGCGTCTCCGGGCCGCTCCTGGACCGTATCGACCTCCACGTGCACGTGCCGGCGATCAAGCCGACGGACCTGGGGGGCGCAACACCCGCGGAGCCCAGTGCGCGGATCCGGGAGCGGGTGGTGGCCGCGAGGCAGAGACAGCTCGCCCGGTTCAGGGACAGACCCGGAATCTTCGCGAATTCCCAGATGGGGGTGCGTGAGGTGGAGGAGTTCTGCCGGCCGGATCCGGCGGGAGAGGCACTGCTGCGCAGTGCCTTCCAGGCGCTCGGCCTGTCCGCCCGGGCGTACCACCGTGTGCTGCGTCTGGCCCGCACCATTGCGGACCTCGAGGGGGCGGAGGAGCTATCGGCGAAGCACGTAGCCGAGGCGATCCAGTATCGGGCGCTGGATCGACCGCTCGCCAGAGCCGCGGCCGAGGCGGTGAGCCCCGGCCGCTGAGGGCGTGCGTTTCGCCGCGCGTGGGTGCGGAGCCGTGGAGATGGCCGTCAGGCCTCGACCTTCTCGATGCTGTACCAGATCCGCCAGTCGGTGAGCTCCTCGGCGTCCGGGTGCTCGTCTCCCGGGCCGTAGTTGCCGAGCCACGAGGAGGGCGGACCCGTCAGGACTCGCCGGTACGGCTGCAGCTCATCGTTCTGGCTGGTCGAGTCGATCTCGTAGCCGGTCAGCTCGATGGCCAGCTCGTTCTCCACGTAGCCCTCGAAGATCGGGATGTCGAGGCGCACCCGGTTGTGCACGGGGTCGTCCGTCAGCGAATAATAGCCCGTCTCCGGCATGCGGCGCTCGACGGTGATGCCACCGTTGTCCGGCGTATGGACCTTGGAATTGAAGACGAACTCGCCCCGCGACTTGAAGAACGGTTCTTTGCGGTCCAGGATCTGAATCCACCGCAGGACTACGCGGACCTTTTCGCCACGCTGTTCCTCCACGGAATCCTCCTTTGGGTATGCGACGGTCGGGTGGCGGTCTCGCCGGCTTCAACGGAGCGGGGCCGCCCGGCCTCGTCGAATGACGACACATGCCGACCGGGAGCGTCGGCCGAAGCTTCTAGGGCGGCGCCAAACGGACAATTGCCCTTGAGAATTCGCCACTATCGTACGACGTGGCGGCCGGGCGGTCAAGGCGCATTCGTGCCGGGCAGGCGGAAGTCATGGGGTGAGCGTGCCGATAGGGGACCGTGGGGGCGGTGGAGGGGCCCGATCGTGGAGTCCGGGGAGGGAAGGGAACGGGCGCAGGACCGTACGGAGATTGCGGATTCGCGCGCGGGCGGGGACCGGTTCTCGGGATCGGGCCGCCGTGCCGGTCGGTGCGGGTTCCGGAGACATCCGGCATCCGCACGGGGCCCATGCGCAACCGGGTCAGTCGTGCGCCGAATCGCCCATCACGGGGGCTCGTGACCACCGGCCCTGGGCGCGAGGCGTTCGGCGTACGCCGAGCGGAGCCATGTATGAAGGCATCCACCGGGAAGGGGCACGAAGGCATCCAGTGGGAAGGGGCAGCGTCCGCGCGTGTGCGTTGGCGACAGTAAACATGGCGGAACCGGTCGGGGCGGCCACGCGCCCGTGCCCGCGTGCACGGGACCGGCAACTCTCCGATTCATCGAGATCCTGCTATGGTGTCGGGACAGGGAACGGCGCCCGTGGAGCGCACCGGCCGAGTCCTTCGGGGAGGCGAGCCGGAAGCCGGGGAACTGCGATCGACCGGCCGCCTGTATTACATTTCGTGCAATCGGCGAAGTTGGCGGGCGCGGCCGGGCGACACGGCGCGACTTGTCCGGGGTCCGGCAGCCGGGTACCTTGGCGCGGTGCGCACGGTGTGCGTGGAGCGCCAGCGGGATGAGAGCGAGTCGATGCGAGATCTGATCGGAGCTTGGGCGCGGGGTTCGTCGCTGGAGGAGCGGTACGAGCGGCTGGTGGAGCTGATCGAGGGCTACGGCTCCGTGTGTGTAGGCTATTCCGGCGGTGTCGATTCCGTGTTTCTGGCGAAGGTCTGCGTGGACGTGCTCGGTGCGGACCGGGTCCTGGCGGTGACGGGGCGGAGCGCATCGTACCCGGCGGTGCAGTGGGAGATGGCGCTGGAATGCGCCCGGCGGTTCGGGATCCCGCACGAAGAGCTCGAGACCGAAGAGCAGCTCGACCCGCGGTACGCGGCGAATCCCACGAACCGGTGCTACTACTGCAAGTCGGAGCTGTGGTCGAAGCTGACGGCGCTGGCGGCGGAACGTGGCTATGCGGTGGTGGCGGACGGCTCGAACGCGGATGACGCCGCGGACTTTCGTCCGGGGGCGCGCGCCGGGGCCGAGTGGGGCATCCGGTCGCCGCTCGCGGAGGCCGGTCTGACGAAGGCGGACATCCGCGAGCTGTCGCGGCGCCATGGATTGCCGACCTGGGACCAGCCGGCCGCGCCGTGTCTCGCGAGCCGGATCCCGTATGGGCTCGCGGTCACCCCGGCCCGGCTTCAGCAGGTGGAGCGGGCGGAGAACGCGATTCGGGCGCTGGGCTTCCGGGAGTTCCGGGTCCGGCATCACGGCGTGGCGGCGCGGATCGAGGTGGCGCCGTCCGAGCAGCCGCGGGCGCTGGCCATGGCCCGCGAACTCGGCCGTGAGCTGCGGTCGGTCGGGTTCGAGCGCGTGCTGCTCGATGTGGAAGGATATCGGCGCGGTGCGCTGAACGAGGGACTTCCGGTGCTGGCGGCCCTACCGTGAACGCGAACGAGAAGTGCCGAGCGGCGGAGGCGCTGCTCCACGAGAACGGACTGCCCGGGGCGCGCGTCCGTGCGGAGGGCCACGCGGAGGAGATCGCCGCGGTGAACGTGCCGCCTGAGTCCGTGGCGAAGCTCGCGGCGCTGGCGCCGGCCATCAAGGCCCTCGGTTTTCGCTACGTGGCGCTCGATCTTTCCGAATGAGATTGTTCGTCGCGCTGAATCTGCCGCACGAGCTCCGGAGGGAGATCTACGATGCGGCGGCCCCGCTCCGGGCGCTCGGGCTCCCGGTGCGCTGGGTGGATCCCGCTCAGATCCATCTCACTTTGAAGTTCCTCGGTGAGGTGCCCGAGCCGGAGGTGGCCGCGGTCGGCGCGTGCATCGCGTCGGTCGCGCGGAGGCACGAGCCGTTTGCGCTGCGCATCGGCGGGCTCGGCGGCTTTCCCTCACTGGAACGCCCGCGCGTCCTATGGCTCGGAGTCCAGGCGCCACCGGTGCTGGGTGCACTGCAGGCGGCGCTCGAGAAGGAGCTGGAGGCGCTCGGCTTCGCTCCGGAGGACCGGCCGTTCCGCCCGCACCTCACGCTCGGTCGCGTGCGCACGGATGCCCGGGGCGGATCGTTTCGGGGGCTCGGTGAACGAGCCGGGGCGCTCCGGATCGACGCCACGGTCGCCGTGCGCACCGTCGATCTCATGCGCAGCACGCTCGATCCCCGCGGCGCCCGATACGACCGGATCGCGGGCTCGCCGTTGGGGGTAGCTGCGATGGTCAACGAACACGACACCATCTCTTGACGCCGGAATCTGCCGGTTGGGCGGGTGCATGCGGCTGCTGCTGAGTCTTCTGTTCATCGCCGTACTGGCCGTCGGGTATCTACGGTTCCGGGACGAGCTGGGAGTCTGGGTCGAGCGCCTGCGGGGCGCGGTGGCGGAAGCGCCGGTGGAACCGAGCGCCGAACTCGCCATGGACGCGGAGCGGAAGCTGGCGAGCCTGGCGTCCGGGTCCGGCTCCGGCCGGGTGGTGCTCAGTGAGGCGGAGGTCCAGAGCCTCGTGCTCTACCGGCTCGCGGCGTCGCTTCCGCCGTATGTGCACGCGCCGCGGGTGGAGCTCCAGGGAGACCGGATCCGGGTCCATCTCCGGATCGCGGTCGATCGGTTCCCCCGAATGCCCGAACTCCGGGAGGTGATGGGTTTCCTTCCCGACACGGCGGAGGTCTCCGCGCGGGCTCAGTTGATCCCGCTCGGTCCCGGCCGGGTCGGGCTCGCGGTGGACGACGTGACCGCGGCGAAGATCCCCGTCCCCCGGCGGTTCATCCCCGCATTGCTGGAGCGACTCGGGCGGGTCGAGGAGCCAGGACTCCCGCCGGACGCGGTGGCGATCCCGTTGCCGCCCGGAGCGTCCGCCGCGTACGTGCGTGGCGGCTCGCTGGTGTTCCTCAACCGTGCCGAAGCCGGTACCACCGATTGAGTGTTCGAAGGAATGGCGCGCATTCTGGTTGTCGACGACGAGGAAGGGATCCGCCGCGTGCTGCGGCAATTGTTGGAGTACGAAGGCCACGAGGTCCGGGTGGCGGGGGGCGGCGCGGAAGCGCTGGAGATCTTCGCCGAGATGAGGCCGGACCTGACCTTCCTCGACGTGAAGATGGCCCGCATGGACGGCCTCGAGGTGCTCGGCCGGATGCGCGAACTCGACCCCACGGCCGTGGTCGTCATGATCAGCGGCCACGGCACGATCGAGACCGCGGTCGAGGCCACCCGTCGGGGCGCATACGACTTCCTCGAGAAGCCGCTGGACACGGACC
Source organism: uncultured bacterium (assembly GCA_937907535.1). Taxonomy (GTDB): domain Bacteria; phylum Gemmatimonadota; class Gemmatimonadetes; order Longimicrobiales; family RSA9; genus CALCID01. The sequence goes on from CALCID010000006.1 coordinate 79,601, forward strand.
GGATCCTGCTGACCATCCGCAACGCGCTGAGGCATCGGGGGCTGGCGGAAGAGAACGCCCGCCTCCGCGGCCAGATCGAGAGCCGGTACGAGATCGTCGGGAGCAGCTTCGCCATCCGGGCGGTCCTGGACCGGATCGAGAAGGTCGGGCCGACGGACGCACGGGTCCTCATCACGGGCGAGAACGGGACGGGGAAGGAGCTCGTGGCGCGGGCGCTCCATCGGCTCTCGACCCGGGCGGACGGACCGTTCGTGGAGGTGAACTGCGCGGCGATTCCCGCGGAGCTGATCGAGAGCGAGCTGTTCGGCCACGTGAAGGGGTCGTTCACCGGGGCGCACGCGGACCGGGCGGGGAAGTTCGAACAGGCGAACGGCGGGACCCTGTTCCTCGATGAGGTCGGGGACATGAGCCTGGCGGCGCAGGCGAAGGTCCTGCGCGCGCTCCAGGAGGGCGTGGTCACGCGGGTCGGCGGCGAGCGGCCGCTTCGGGTGGACGTGCGGGTGATCGCGGCCACGAACAAGGACCTGGAACGGGAGATCGAAGCCGGCCGGTTCCGGGAGGACCTCTACTTCCGACTGAACGTGGTGCCGATCCACGTCCCACCGCTGCGGGAGCGCCGGGAGGACATCCCGATGCTGATCTGGCACTTCGTCGACCTCGCCGTGCAGCAGCAGCGGCTCCCGCCGCGTACGTTCACGTCGGAGGCGATCGAACGGCTCACCCGGCTGGACTGGCCCGGCAACGTCCGGGAGCTGCGCAACACGGTCGAGCGGCTCCTGATCCTGGGGCGGGGTCCGGAGATCACGGCAGCGGACGTGGATCGGCTCGTGGCAGGGCCGCAGGCCGCCGGGACGCTTCCGGCCGACCTGCTCAGCGCCCGGACCTTCGCGGACTTCAAGGACCGGGCGGAACGTGCGTTCATCCTCGCGAAGCTCCGGGAATTCGAGTGGAACGTGAGCGAGACCGCCCGGGCCATCGAGATGCCGCGCTCGAACCTCTACAAGAAGATCGAGAAGTACGGGCTGGTGCGGGAGGACGCGTAGGCGGAATGCGGATGGATCGCGGCGGCTCGAGACGGAGGGTCGGGGTCCCGCCGGGGGCCGGATCCGGGAGACGTCGCCCGAAGCACGACAACGACGGGCGCGGCCATCCGAGCGCGTGGACGGGGAGAACGGCATGACCTTCGGCACCGCGTACATCCTCCTTGCCGCCCTCTGGGTCGTGACGTCCCTTGCCGGTGGGGCGCTCCTCGCACTGATCGCGAAGCGCGGGCATCCGGCGCTCTCCACGCGCAAGCTCTGGATCTTCTACTCGGCGCTCCTCGCGTTCGCGGTGGGCGCGGTCTTCGCCATCGCGCTGCTGTGATTTCCGTTTCGCCGCTCCCGGGCTTGTCTGGCCGGGCGCTGGGGGCCACTATCAAGGCACGAGCGATCACGGCAGCGAATCCGGGTTGAAGGAGACGGACATGGTCAAGACGTATCGGAACTTCATCGGCGGCGAGTGGGTCGAGCCGGCGACCGGCGAGTATTTCGAGAACGTGAACCCCGCGGACCGCACGGACGTGATCGGCCGGTGGCCGCGCTCCGGGCGCGAGGACCTGGACCGGGCGGTGGCGTCCGCCCGCAGGGGATTCGAGGTGTGGCGGCGTACACCCGCGCCGATCCGGGGGGATGTGCTCCGCCGGGTGGGCGACCTCCTGAGTCAGCGGAAGGAAGAGCTCGCCCGGGTCCTGACCCGGGAGATGGGCAAGGTGCTGGAGGAGGCGCGGGGCGACGTGCAGGAAGGGATCGACACGGCGTACTACGCCGCGACCGAGGGACGGCGCCTCTTCGGCCACACCGTGCCGAGCGAGCTGCGGGACAAGTGGGCCATGACGTACCGGCGGCCGATCGGCGTGTGCGGACTCATCACGCCGTTCAACTTTCCGCTCGCGATCCCGACCTGGAAGATGTTCCCGGCGCTCGTCTGCGGGAACAGCGTGATCTTCAAGCCGGCGGAGGACGTTCCCCACACCGCCACGCTGCTCGTCGAGATCCTGCTGGAGGCCGGGATCCCGCCGGAGGTCGTGCAACTCGTGCACGGCATCGGCGAAGAGATCGGCGCGGCGATCGTCGAACATCCCGAGATCCCCGTGATCTCGTTCACCGGCTCGACGACCACGGGCGCGCGGATCGGGGAGGTCTGCGGCCGCATGCACAAGCGCCTGTCGCTGGAGATGGGCGGGAAGAACGCCCAGATCGTCATGCCCGACGCGGACCTCGAGCTCGCGCTGGAGGGCGTACTGTGGGGCGCGTTCGGGACCACGGGCCAGCGGTGCACCGCCACGAGCCGGCTGCTCTTGCACGAGGACATCCACGACGAGTTCCTGGACATGCTCGTCGAGCGCACGGCGAAGCTGCGGCTCGGGTCCGGCCTGGACGAGAACACGGACGTCGGGCCGCTCATCAACCAGCAGGCGCTCGACAAGGTCGAGGGCTACATCGAGGTGGCGCGCCAGGAAGGGGACGAGATCCTGATCGGCGGCCGCCGCGCCGACCAGGGCGGCCTGGCCAGGGGCTTCTTCTTCGAGCCGACGATCCTGCGGGGCGTGAAGCCGGGCTCGCGGCTGGCCTGCGAGGAGGTGTTCGGCCCCGTGCTCAGCGTGATGAAGTTCCGGGAGCTGGATGAAGCGATCCGGATCAACAACGAGGTGGCGTACGGGCTGTCCAGCTCGATCTACACGAGGGACGTGCGTACCGCGTTCCGGGCGATCACGGAGCTGGACAACGGCATCACGTACGTCAACGCGCCGACGATCGGCGCGGAGGCGCATCTCCCGTTCGGTGGCGTCAAGCAGACCGGGAACGGCCACCGGGAAGGGGGATGGGAGGTGTACGAGTTCTACACCGAGACCAAGGTCGCGTACGTGGACTACTCGGGCCGGCTCCAGCGGGCACAGATTGACACGTACGATGCCACCCCTTATTAACGTATCGTGGTGAGGCGGCGGCTCTCCCCACGCCGTCGCCTGCCATGGCGGCGCAGCGGCCCGGCCGGGTGCGGCCGACCCGGCTCGGGAGACCTCGCAGGCGCGCGCGAACCGCGTCTGTCCGGGCGGACCTCGACCGGGCGCTGCTCGCCCGTACCGCCATTGGCGTCCACGTCGCCGGCCGCGGCGTCGAGCCGGATGTTGTGGAACGTATCGTGCGCCAGGTTCTCGATCGGACCGGATCCGCACAGGGCCGGAACCCGCCGATGGAGCGGAGACACCGACGAGAGCGAAGGATCATGATCAGCGTCTACGAGACGGAGCGGGACGTGCCGGGATTCGACGAGCTCCGAGCGGACGTCGGAGCCGCGGCGCTCGCTCGCGTTGCTCGCGTCGTCGTCGCACCCGTGACCACGGCCGCGGCTCCCGTCGGCCGGAACTGAACCCGGGTGTGCGACGGGCGCTGGTCAGTCGGATGGATTCCCCGGAGTCACCGTGACGGACGAGGTACGTCGACCGGAGCTCGATGGGGCGACGGCGCCGCAGCGTGCCGCCGGTTCTCCCGCACCCACGTCCACGGTCCGCTGGGCGTTGGAGTGGGCGAAGTCCATCCTGATCGCCTTCGTCCTATTTCTGGTGATTCGGACGTTTATTGTTGAGGCGTTCCGGATTCCGACCGGAAGCATGGAGAACACCCTCCTCGTCGGTGACTTCCTGCTCGTCAACAAGGCCGTGTATGGCGCGCAGGTGCCCGGCACGCAGGTCCGGCTTCCGGCGTTCGACGCACCGAAGAGAGGCGACGTCGTCGTTTTCCTACCCCCACACGACCCGGGCAAGAACTACGTCAAGCGCCTGGTCGGTTTGCCGGGTGACACGCTCCGAATGATCAACAAGGTGCTCTACGTCAACGGCGAGCGACAGGACGAGCCCTACGTCCGGCATATCGACCTGGGTGGCGACGTCTACTCTCCCAGCATGCTCTGGCAGCGGGAGCACCTCGCGCCGGGCATCGATCCCATGACCTACCGCCCATCGCGCGATAACTGGGGGCCCATCGTCGTACCGCCGGGCCGCTACTTCGTGCTGGGTGACAACCGTGACGACTCCGACGACTCCCGCTACTGGGGATTCGTCGATGGCGCGGCCGTCCGCGGACAGCCGCTATTCGTCTATTACTCGTTCGATCCGACGTTGCGACCGTTCCCCTGGGTGACCGGAATCCGCTGGGAACGGATCGGTGAGTTCATCCATTAGCCGATCGGATTTCGTCGGAATTCCGGGCAGGGCATTTCGAAACTGGATCACGAGTCGTCCGGGGCGCATGGCGGGGCGCCTGGCGTAGGTCTTTGCCTTATCCACAAGAGATTCACCACCCCGTCGCATCCACGGAGTAGCGCATGGGTTTCTCCTCGTCGCGAAGGGCATCGTACGAAGAGGGTTCGCTCGATCAGTACCTCAAGGAGATCAGCAACTATCCATTGCTGAGCCGGGAAGAAGAGGCTGAGCTCGCGCGGGCGATCAAACAGGGTGACGAGGAGGCACTCGACAAGCTCGTCCGCTCGAATCTGCGCTTCGTCGTTTCGGTGGCGAAGAAGTACCAGAATCAGGGCGTGGCGCTGGCCGACCTCATCAACGAGGGGAACCTCGGGCTGATCCGGGCGGCGCACAAGTTCGACGAGACGAAGGGGATCAAGTTCATCTCGTACGCGGTGTGGTGGATCCGGCAGGCGATCCTCCAGGCGCTTGCGGAGCAGAGCCGGATCGTGCGGGTGCCGTTGAATCGTGCGGGCGCGCTCCACCGGATCGGGAAGCGGTCATCGGCGCTGCTCCAGGAGCTGGGCCGGGAGCCGACGGTGGACGAACTGGCGGACGAGCTCGACCTCTCGCAGGAGGAGGTGGAGCGTACGCTGGCGATCTCGCAGTCCCACCTCTCGCTGGACGCGCCGCTCACGCCGGGAGAGGACAACCGGCTCCTGGACTACCTGCCGGACCAGTTCTCCCGGGGTCCGGAGGACGAGACGTTCGACCGGGCGCTTTCATCGACGATCGAGGAAGCGCTGTCCACGCTGAAGGAGCGGGAGGCGAAGATCCTCCGGCTGTACTTCGGGCTGGACGGCCAGGAGCCGATGACGCTGGAGGAGATCGGCTCGCTGCTCGGCATTACCCGCGAGCGGGTGCGGCAGATCAAGGAGAAGGCCCTGCTGCGTCTCCGGCACGCTTCCCGCGCCCGGTTCCTGGAGACGTTCATCAGCTGATCCGGGTGTCGTGGGCGGGGAGGGGAAGCGCCTCATCGGCCCGGGTCGACGGTTGACACCAATCGGGGTTCTGGCTATTGTACATAGCTGTCCCACTGCGGGAAAGCTACAGATCGGGGTTCGAATGAAGACCTACACGCCCAAGGAAAACGAGATCGAGCGCCGGTGGTGGCTCGTGGACGCCGAGGACAAGGTGCTCGGGCGGCTTGCGAGCGAGATTGCGAAGATCCTGCGCGGCAAGCACAAGCCGATTTACACGCCGCACCTGGACACCGGTGACTACGTAGTCGTCATCAATGCGGAGAAAGTCCGGCTGACCGGCGCCAAGGCCGAGCAGAAGACGTACTTCCGTCACAGCGGGTACATGGGCGGCGCCAAGCTGATCCCGTTCCGGCGGATGATGGAGAAGCATCCGCATCGGGTGATCGAGCTGGCGGTGAAGGGCATGCTCCCGAAGACGAAGCTGGGGCGGCAGATGCGGAAGAAGCTGCGGGTGTACGCCGGGCCGACGCATCCACATGAGGGTCAACAGCCGCAGCTCCTGGAGATCGGGAAATGAGCACGACGCTTGAGCAGTATCACGGAGTGGGGCGGCGCAAGACGAGCGTCGCGCGGGTGTACCTGCGGCCGGGCACGGGCGCGTGGAAGATCAACGGGCGTGATCTGGCGGAGTACTTCCCTCGTGCGTCGCTGCAGCAGCATCTCCAGGAGCCGCTGGCGGTGGCGCAGCAGCAGGGGAGGTTCGACGTCCTGGTGAACGTGAACGGCGGCGGTCTGTCGGGCCAGGCGGGGGCGATCCGTCTGGGCATCGCGCGGGCGCTGCTCCAGTTCGACCCGGATCTGCGGGGCACGCTGCGTGAGCACGGGCTGCTGACCCGGGACCCGCGGGAGGTCGAGCGGAAGAAGCCCGGTCAGCCGGGAGCGCGCAAGCGGTTCCAGTTCTCGAAGCGTTAACGATCGGATGGAGATCACACATCGCTGGACATCTCGCTGGGGTCCCCGAGGGGCGGCGAGGTGGACGAAGGCGGTGGAGGCGAAACCCCAGTAAGGCGAACGAAGACCAGCATGGCGGAGACCCAGCTCAAGGACCTGCTCGAAGCGGGTGTCCATTTCGGGCACCAGACCAGCCGTTGGAACCCGAAGATGCGGCAGTACATCTTCGCGGAGCGCAACGGCATTCACATTATCGACCTGAAGAAGTCGCTGCAGCTGCTCGGCGAGGCGCAGCAGGCGGTGCGGGATGTGACGCTCCAGGGCGATCGCGTGCTCTTCGTGTGCACGAAGCGGCAGTTGCGGCCGATCATCGAGCAGGAAGCCCAGCGCTGCGGGGCGCTGTACGTGACGGAGCGCTGGCTGGGCGGCATGCTGACGAACTTCGCGACCATTCGGCGGCAGATCCGGCGGCTGAAGGATCTCGAGCGGGGGATGGAGGAGGGCTCGTACGAGTTCTACACGAAGAAGGAGCAGCTCCTCCTCGAGCGCGAGCGTCAGAAGCTGGAGAAGTACCTGGCCGGCGTGCGGGACATGGCGCGGCTGCCGGGCGCGCTGTACGTGGTGGACGCGAAGAAGGAGCACATCGCGGTCAAGGAAGCGAACAAGCTGGGGATCCCGGTGATCGCGATCGCGGACACGAACGCGGACCCGGATCTGATCGACTATCCGATCCCGGGGAACGACGATGCGATCCGTTCGGTGTCGCTGATCACGCGGGTGATCGCGGATACGATCGAGCAGGCGCGGCGTGAGTTGCCTCCGGAGGACCGTCGGCGCGCGGAAGAGGTGGAGGCGGTGACGTACTCGAGCGAGAGCGGGCTGGCGCAGGATTTCGAGGAGCGTCGTCCTCGCCGGCGTCCTCGCCGGAAGCGTCGGCCGCGGCCGGAGGTGATCGCGAATCTGCGGACGGGCGCCGAGAACGAGGAAGGCGAGGAGTAAGGGGTCCGTTCGCGGAGGACGCTGGGCGCGTGGAAAGCGCTGCAGCGCTGCAGCCCTGCAGCCTGCGGCGCTTTTTTGCGATTGCGAGCCGGAGTTGACGGGCGTGCGATCGCATTCGAGTGAATAGATACGGTTACGGCAGAGAGGAGACGGATCGACCATGGCCATTACGGCGGCGCAGGTGAAGGAGCTGCGGGAGCGGACCGGGGCGGGGATGATGGAGTGCAAGAATGCGCTCGAAGAGGCGGGTGGCAACATGGAGGCCGCCATTGACATCCTGCGCGCGAAGGGCGCGGCGCGGGTCGCGAAGCGGGCTGGCCGGGAGGCGCGTGAGGGCGCGATCGGCAGCTACGTGCACATGGGTGGGAAGATCGGCGTGCTGGTCGAGGTGAACTGCGAGACGGATTTCGTGGCGCGGACGGAAGACTTCCAGGCGCTGGTCCGGGACATCGCGATGCACGTGGCTGCGGCGAATCCGCTGGCCGTGACGCCGGAAGGGATCGATCCCTCGATCATTGAGCGTGAGCGGGCGGTCTTCATCGAGCAGGTGAAGAACGAGGGGAAGCCGGAGCACCTGTGGGACCGGATCGTGGAAGGGAAGATGCAGCGGTTCTATCAGGACAACACGCTCCTGAACCAGCCGTTCGTGAAGAATCCGGACATCACCGTGGGCGAGCTGGTGACGCAGGTGTCGGCGAAGACGGGGGAGAACATCGTCATTCGTCGCTTCGTCCGGTTCGCGCTCGGTGAGTGAGCAGGTGTCGGGTCAATGGCTTGTTGCAGTGAGAGCGGGAAGGAGCCGGCAACCGAGGGGGCGCTGGTGAGCGCCGGTGAGGAGCTCAAGTACCGGCGCGTGCTGCTGAAGCTCAGCGGCGAGGCGCTGGCCGGGGGCCAGGGATTCGGCATCTCGCCGCCGGTGGTGGACCGCCTGACGGACGAGATCCGCTCGGTGCACCGGATGGGGGTGGCGCTCGGTCTGGTGATCGGCGGGGGGAACATCGTCCGTGGCACGCAGGCCAGCCAGCAGGGGATGGACCGCGTGAGCGCGGACTACATGGGGATGCTGGCCACGGTGATCAACGCGCTTGCGCTCCAGGACCTTCTGGAGCGCAAGGGCGTGCAGACGCGCGTCATGACGGCGATCCGGATGGAGGAGCTCGCGGAGCCGTACATCCGGCGCCGTGCGTTGCGGCATCTGGAGAAGGGTCGGGTCGTGATCTTCGCCGGGGGGACGGGCAACCCGTACTTCTCGACGGATACCGCGGCGGTGCTGCGCGCCATCGAGATGGGCGCGGACGTCCTGATCAAGGCCACGAAGGTGGAAGGAGTCTACACGGCGGATCCCGCGAAGGACCCGAACGCGGAGTTCATACCCGAGCTGAGCTTCCTCGAGGTGATGACGCGGGAGCTGGGGGTCATGGACGCGGCTGCCGTGTCGCTGTGCAAGGAGAACGACCTGCCGATCATCGTGCTCAACATCGAGCGGCCCGGTGCGGTGGCGGCGGCGATCCGGGGCGAACGGGTGGGCACGCTGGTCAGTTGACCGGCCCCCCGCTATCTTTTTCGCGACAGGCAGACAAGAGGAGAGAAGGGGGAGGGTCATGGCGACGATAGCTGAGGCGCGAGCTCAGATGGAGAAGGCGCTGGAGGCGGTGCGCCGTGAGTTCGCCTCGGTACGCACCGGCAAGGCGACGCCGGCGCTGCTGGACACGGTGCGGGTCGAGGCGTACGGCAGCAAGCTGCCTTTGAACCAGGTGGCGACGGTGAGCGCACCCGAGCCGCGGATGCTCGTGATCCAGCCGTGGGACAAGGGGCTGCTGAGCGCCATCGAGAAGGCGGTGCGCGGCTCCGAGCTCGGGCTCAACCCAGTGAACGATGGGAACGTGCTGCGGGTGCCGATCCCGCCGTTGACGGAGGAGCGGCGTCGGGAGCTCGTGAAGCTGCTGCACAAGATGGCGGAGGATGGGCGGATCGCCGTGCGTCAGGCCCGGCAGGAGGGGAACAAGGAGATCAAGCGTCGTCAGCAGGCGCACGAGATCAGCGAGGACGACGCGCATCGGGAGCTCCAGCAGGTGCAGACGCTCACCGACGAGTACATTGCCAAGATCGACGAGCTCTTGAAGGCGAAAGAGAAGGAAGTCATGGAGGTGTGACGGACCCGGCCCGAGAGAGGCCGTGTCGTGCGGAGCTCGCATGGGACGCCCGCCGGCCTTCGTGGGCCGGCGCGTTCTTTACAGCGGTCGAATAGACTCACATCTTGACGTTCATGCCATCGGATCTCCTGCACGCGGTCAAGCTGGACGGCCGCATTCCGCATCACGTTGCCATCATCATGGACGGGAACGGACGTTGGGCCCGGGCGCGGGGACTGCCGCGCAGCCGGGGCCACGCGGCCGGGATGCGGGCCGTGCGGGAGACGGTGGAGGGGAGCGTGGAGGTGGGGGTCCAGATCCTGACGCTGTATGCGTTCTCGCAGGAGAACTGGAACCGGCCGGCGAGCGAGATCTCCGCGCTCATGGCGCTGCTCCAGCGCTACGTTGCGCGGGAGCGTGACGAGCTGCGGCGGCGGGGCGTGGAGGTTCGGGTATTCGGGGATCTCGACCGGCTCGCGCCGCGACCGCGGGCGGCCATTGACGAGATCGAGCGGGCGACCCGGGGCGGGCGGACGATGCGGCTGAACCTGATGATCAGCTATGGGGCACGGGCGGAGATCGTGCGCGCGGTTCGCCGCATCGCCGAACGGGTGGAAAAGGGCGAGCTCCGCCCGGACGAAATCGACGAACAGACGATATCGGGCGAGCTCTACACGGCGGGCCTGCCGGACCCGGATCTGCTGATCCGCACCTCGGGGGAGCAGCGGATCAGCAATTTCATGCTCTGGCAACTCGCTTACACGGAGCTGTACATCACGCCCGTTCTCTGGCCGGACTTCCGCCGCGACCACCTGTTCCACGCCATCCACGACTATCAGAAGCGGGAGCGGCGTTTCGGTCGGGTCACCACGAACTGATCGCATGGTTCCAACGGAGCTGTCCCAGCGCGTGCTGGTGGCCGTGGTGGGGATCCCGATCGCGGTCGCGGCGATCTATCTGGGTGGTTGGGTGCTCGGCGGGGTCCTGGCGCTGGTGGCTGCGGGTGGCGCGGTCGAGGTCTATCGGCTCGCGGCCGCGAACGGGGTGCGGGCCTTCGTCGCGCCGGGCGCGCTCGCGTCCGGACTCTATGTGCTGCTGGCCGCGGCGAGGCCCGACCTGGCGAGCGTCGCCTCCGCTTACTGGGGCCTGACCCTCGGGCTGCTGCTGGGAGTCGGCGTTGCGGCTCTCCCGTTGCGGGGAACGGAGGGGCGGCCGTTGACGAGCATTGCAGTCACGGTCACGGGTGCGCTGCTCACCGGCGGGACGCTCGCGTGCGCGCTTTTCCTGCGGCATTTCATCTCCGAACCGACTGCGGGACCGGCGCCGTTCGGCATCGGTTCGCGGGACGCGTGGACGGGCGCCGCGATCGTGGCCTTCCCCATCGCCCTCACGTGGATCAACGATTCCTGCGCTTTCTTCGTGGGCCGCCGGTTCGGTCGGCGGAAGCTCGTTCCGGCCATCAGCCCGGGGAAAACCGTCGAGGGCGCGATCGGCGGGCTCGTCGGAACCGTGTTGATCGGCCTGGGGTACGCTGCCCTGGTTCTGGACCGCTGGCTCGGCCTGCCATTCTCTCCGGCATTGGGCGCGGCTGCTGGGGTTCTCATTTCGATCGTGGCGCAGATCGGAGACCTGGTCGAGTCCCTGCTCAAGCGCGAGGCGCGGGTCAAGGACTCCGGCCGGATCTTCCCCGGACACGGCGGTATCCTCGATCGGTTTGACGCCCTGTTCTTCACGTTGCCTGTGATGTACTGGTACCTGAGCGTCGTGGTCGCGGCGCTGGGAGGGGCGCCATGGCGCTAGGCGTGGCGCTGCTCGGTTCCACCGGGTCCATCGGGCAGAGCGCGCTGGCGGTGATCGAACGCCACCCGGACCGGTTCAAGCTCATATCGCTAGCGGCTCATCGGAGCGGCGCGGAGCTGGCGGAGCAGGCACTGCGGTATCGCCCGCGCCGTGCCGTGCTGGTGGACGTGGATGCCTTCGAACGGGTGCCGCCGCCCAACGGGGTGGAGTGGGGGTGCGGTCGTGAAGCGCTGCTCGAGATGGTGAGGGATCCGGCCGTGGACATCGTGATCAACGCGGTGGTCGGCGCGGCCGGGCTCGAGGCGACGCTCGCGGCGCTGGAAGCGGGGAAGCGGCTCGCGCTGGCCAACAAGGAATCGCTCGTGGCGGGCGGGCCGCTCGTCATGGAAGCGCTGCGTCGGGGCGGGGGCGAGCTGGTGCCCGTGGACAGTGAGCACAGCGCGATCCTCCAGTGCCTGCGGGGCGCGAAGCCGAGCGAGGTCCGGCGTCTGATCCTGACCGCGTCGGGCGGGCCGTTCCGCAACTGGGATCCGGCGGCGCTCTCGGATGTGACACCGGCGCAGGCGCTCAGGCATCCCACGTGGGCCATGGGCGCCAAGATCACGGTGGACTCGGCCACGCTCGTCAACAAGGCGCTCGAAGTGATCGAAGCGCATTACCTCTTCGGGCTGGAGTACGACCGGCTCGACGTGGTCGTGCATCCGCAGTCGATCATCCACTCGATGATCGAGTTCATCGACGGATCGGTCCTGGCCCAGCTCGGGTACCCGACCATGGAGCTGCCGATCCTTTACGCGCTCACGCATCCGGAGCGTGTGGATGACTCCTGTCGGCGCTTCGACCCGATCGCGGCCGGTTCGCTGACGTTCGAACCGGTGGACCACAGGCGGTTCCCCGCGTTCGGGCTGGGGATCCAGGCCGGGAGGGCGGGCGGCACGGCGCCGGCGGTGTTCAACGCCGCGAACGAGGTCGCGGTGGCGAGCTTCCTGGCCGAGGAATTGCCGTTTCCGGGCATCGCCGAAGTGGTCGAACGCACACTGAATGCGCTCGATCCGGTGCCCGTGGACTCGCTGGAGACCGTGCTCGATGCGGATTGTCGGGCCCGGGAACTGGCGCGCAGATTCGTGGAGCAGCGATGCTGATCACGCTACTGGCGACGATCGTCGTCCTGGGTGTCCTGATCTTCGTGCACGAGCTCGGGCACTTCGTCACCGCCAAACTCGTGGACATCGAGGTCCCCCGGTTCTCCATCGGGCTGGGCCCGAAGCTCTGGGGGTTCCGGCGGGGCGAGACGGAGTACGTGATCTCGTGGCTGCCCCTCGGCGGTTACGTCCGGATGGCGGGCATGGACGACCTGGAGGCGATCGAGGGCGGCAAGCTGGAGCGGTCGGACGCGGGCCAGGCATCGGCCACGACCGATGCCGGTCTGGTGGGAGAGGTGCCGCGCCGCCAGAAGGGGCGTGAGTTCGATTCGAAGTCGCTGCCGGCCCGGGCGCTGGTCATCTTGGCTGGTGTGGCCATGAACCTGCTCTTCGCCGTGTTCGCGTTCGCGCTGGTCGCGTTCGTCTGGGGTGTCGAGCCGGAGCGGGATGCGCGTATCGGGCATGTGGCGGAGGCCAGGCTGCCGGAGGGCGCCGAAGCGCTCGCGGCGGTGCCGGCGGGCGCGCGGGTCGTGGCGGTCGGTGACCGGGAGGTCGGCGACTGGACGGAGCTACGCAGCGCGCTGCTCATGGCGAAGCCCGGCCCGGTCACGATCACCCTCCAGGGAGCGGAGCCGGTCACGGTCGAGCTTCCGGCGGACGAGGAAGAGCGTGCTCAACTCGTGGCGTCGCTGGAGCCCGAGATCGAGCCGGTCATCGGATTGGTGACGTCCGGTTCCCCGGCCGAGCGTGCCGGGCTGCAGCCGGGGGATCGGATCGAGGCTGCGGACGGCCAGCCGGTACGGAGCTGGCGTGGGCTGGTCTCCATCATCGAGGCGAAGGCCGACCAGCCGATCGAGCTCGCGGTCAGGCGAGACGCCACCGTGATCACGACCACGGTGACGCCGGTGGCCGAGCGGGTGCAGGGGGAGGATGGGCGGCTCCGGGAGGTCGGCCGGATCGGGATCGGCGTGGCCATGCCCCGCGTCGAGCTCGGCCCCCTCGCGGCGCTCCGTTACGGGCTGACCGAAACGTGGTCCTGGGTGACCATGACCGTGGGCTTCGTCGTCGACCTCTTCACGGGCGACGTCTCGCCTCGGAGCGTCGGGGGACCGATCCTGATCGGCCAGTTCAGCGGCCGCGTCGCGCGGGCGGGGGCGGAGATGTTCCTCCGCTTCATGGCGATCTTCTCGGTCAACCTGGCGGTGCTGAACCTGCTGCCGATTCCGGTCCTGGACGGCGGTCAGCTCGTCTTCCTGGGCGTGGAGGCGGTGCGTGGGCGAGCGCTCTCCCTGGAGCAGCGCATGCGCTTCACCCAGGTCGGCCTCGTGATCGTGGTAGCGATCATGGTGTGGGCGCTCGCGAACGACGTGCTGCGCCTGTTCGGACTGTAAGACCCGACCCGCCTCAGAACAACTCGAGCTGGCCGGGCGTACGCGCGCGGAGGGTCGCCAGGTCGATCGGCTCGAGCGGCTCGTCCTGCCGGGCAACCACCATCATCCCGCTGTAGCCCACGCCATCCAGGGCCTCGGCGACGACGTCCCTGGCAAGCACCGGGTCGTTGCAGTGTTCGCTGAGGTGCGCCAGCACCACGCCACAGAGTCCGGGGTGATACAGCGCACGGGCCAGGTCCGCCGCCGCGCGGTTCGAGAGGTGGCCGTGGCTCGATGCGATCCGCTGCTTGACGGACCACGGATACGGACCGTTGCGCAGCATGATCTCGTCGTGGTTCGCCTCGAGGACGAGGAGGTTGCACCGGGCCAGGGCGTGGTGAACGGCCGTGGTCGGTCGCCCGAGATCCGTCGCCACGCCCACCTTGAGTCCCTGTTCCACATGGCGGACAGCGATGGCGACCGGATCCACCGCGTCGTGCACCGTCAGGAACGGCTGGATCTCGAAGGGCCCGATCCGGAACGGACGGGATGACTCGTAGCTCCGCAGATCTTCGGACCCGTTGAAGAGCCCGGCGCAGGCCTCGCGCGTCCGGTCGGTCAGATAGATCGGCAGGCCGAAACGACGCGCGATCACGCCCATGCCCCGGGTGTGGTCCACGTGGTCGTGGGTGATCACCACGCCGGCCAGGGATTCGGGATCGACGCCCACGGCGCGCAGCCGGCGCTCGAGATCGCGTCCGCTGAACCCGGCGTCGATCATTACCGTCACGCCATCGGCCTGCACGAGCGTGGCGTTGCCCGAGCTGCCGCTTCCGAGAACCGTAACCTTCACGTCACCTCATCGTGCGTTGGGGCCGCCACGCCCCGACCTCGGCCTGAATCGGAATCCGGATCGCCACCGGGGAAACGGCCGGCTGCGCCGCAGTGGCCGGGTCAGGCCGCCCTGGGGAGCGCCGGGACCGTCTCCGGGGCCGGCAACTCCTCACCGGCGAGCAGGCTCCGCAGCTTTCCCACGACCGCGCGCGCCGCGGCCTCACCGGCCCTGACGAGCTCCTTCCCACGGTGCAGCTCGTCCACGCCAATGTCCCCGATGTCCGGCGCGATCACGATGTCCGCGCCCCTGGTGGCCCCGCGTTCGGCGAGCCTGCCGATCACGGAGAAGGACTGCATCATGATCGAGAACATATTCGCGTTCATCCGCGGCCGGCGGTAGGACCGGTTGACGTCCACGGCCACGACCACGTCCGCCCCGAACAACCGGGCCACGGACGCGGGCACGTTCGCCGTGACGCCGCCATCGATCATCAGGCGACCGTCCCGCTCGACCGGGACCACGAACCCGGGGATCGCACAACTCGCACGCACCGCGCTGGCAAGGTCCCCTTCGCAGAGGAGTACCGGCTCGAAGGTGACGAGGTCCGTGGCCATGC
Source organism: uncultured bacterium (assembly GCA_937907535.1). GTDB lineage: Bacteria > Gemmatimonadota > Gemmatimonadetes > Longimicrobiales > RSA9 > CALCID01. The sequence goes on from CALCID010000006.1 coordinate 94,651, forward strand.
AGGCGAAGGGGATCGCCAGCTCATCGAAGGTGCGCACCGGGAGGACCCGCTCGATGAGTCGTCCCAGTCGATCGTTCGAGGTGAGCCCCATGCGGTTGACGACGGGACGGACGAGCTGCGTCCACCGCAACGTCTCCGCCCACGCCGCCGTGCGTGCCGCCGAGATCCCCGCCGCCAGGAAGAGTCCGGCCAGCGCGCCGGCGCTCGTCCCCACCACCACGTCCGGCTTGATCCCTTCTTCCTCCAGGACCTTCAGGACCCCGGCGTGCGCGATCCCCCGCGCGGCGCCGCCGCCCAGGGCAAGGCCCAATCGCCGCCTCGCCACGGCCCACCTCCTAGCGAGCGGGGCGGGTCCGCTGCCAAGCAGTCCTGAGCAGATTCCGCTGCTTCTCGGTGAATTGCCGGTTGCGACGCGCCATGACCACTTCCACCGTCTCAAGGAACTTCTCGGGGTCGTAGCCCGTCGCGGTCCCGTTCGTCCACCAGGTGAACGGCGGCACCCCCTTCGGCGGAAGCGTCGGGCCCACGATCATCGAGCCGGCCCCCAGAATACTCCCTGTAGTCAGAAGTGTGCCAATCCCGGTCTTGACGTGGTCGCCGACCAGCGAGCCGAGCTTGATCTCACCGGTGTCCACGGACCCCGACGGGAGCTCGAGGCGAATGGTGTGGTAGTTGTTCTTGAGATCGCTGGTCGTGGTCATGGCGCCGAGATTGACCCAGCACCCGAGATACGAGTGGCCGACGAATCCGTCGTGGGCCTTGTTAGAGAAGCCCAGGATGGTGGACGCCTCCATCTCACCGCGGACTTTGCAACCGGGCCCGATCGCCACGGCCTCGTAGTGTCCGCCGAGCAGGACCGAACCCTTCCCGACGTACGCCGGCCCGGCGAGGCGGGTGAGCGCACGGACCGTCACACCGTCATCCAGCCAGATGGGGCCGGATCGGAGGTCGAAGACGACGTGCGGCTCGATCTGCACCCGGTCGCCGATCACGAGGGGCGCATCGCCGAGCCGATACACGCCGGGCCCGGTGTCCGGGGTGCGATGTCCGGCGGCGGCGCCGATCACGTCGTCAACGAGCACATCGGCCATGCGGGTCACCAGCTCCCAGACCCCCCGGAGGGTGAATCCGCGCACGGGGAGCGGATCCGTCGCCGGGTACGAGGCGGCCGCCGGGTCGCGTACCGCATCCGCTGGCGGGAGATCGTGCCCGGCCGGAACGTACCAGCCGACGGTTTCGGAGCCCGCGATGAGAACGGCAGGCCGGTCCGGCCACGTCGGCGGAGTCTGGTCGTGCGCCGGCACGTACCGGGATGAGACCAGGAGCCGGTCGCGGTCCGCGGACAGCGTTCCCGGGTCGAGCGCCGGCGCGGCATCCGGCTCCTCGAAGTCCCGCAGGCCCGGATCCGTCAGGTGCCCGATGCAGCGAGCGCCGAACGCCCGCTCGATCCGCTCCCGGAGCGTGTACGCGCCGAAGCGCAGTTCGCCGGCCGGACGCGTGAGCACGAACGGCATCCAGTTCCGCGCGATATCATCGTCGAAGAGGATCAGGTCGGGTCCCGCCATCACTCCACCCTCTTGCGAACGTGCTCGGGGATCGCCTCGAGCAGGACTTTGAGATCCGCGCTCCGCTCCCGGGGGAGGACGAGGGTCAGACGCCCCGTCCGGACGACCACGAGATCGCGAGCCCCGAAGACCACGACCGAGCCGTCCTCGGACCAGGCGATGCAGTTCTCGCTGTCGACGACGTGCGCGTCACCGACGCGGACGTTGCCGGCCGCGTCCGTCGGCAGCGTCCGCCCGACGGCATCCCAGGTCCCGACGTCGTCCCAACGGAACGTGGCCCGCGCCACCGCTACCCGGTCGCTCCGCTCGAGGAGTCCCACGTCGATGGACAGCTCCGGCGCACGATCGAAGAACTCCGCATCCTCGCCCCGGTCGAGGAGGGGCAGGAGCGTCGCGAGCTCGGGCGTGTGCGTCCTGATCTGGTCCAGGAAGAAGCGGACCGGCCAGACGAACAGGCCGCTGTTCCAGAGGAAATCGCCGCGCAGGAGGTATTCCTGGGCGGTGTCGCGGTCCGGCTTCTCCACGAAATCGAGGACCTCGTACGCGTCCAGCATTGGGCCGAGCCGCTGGCCGACCCGGATGTACCCGTAGCCGGTCTCGGGGCGGGTCGGTTGCACGCCGATGGTGAAGAGCCGCTGGTACTGGACGCAAAGCCGGGCGATCCCGGCGAGGAGCGCCCGGAACTCATCGTCCGGCTCGATCACGTGGTCGGCGTGGAGGGAGATCATAACCGCGTCGGGGGCTTCCCGGGCTATGCGGTGGGCGGCCCAGGCAAGGACCGGCGCGGTGCCCCGGGCCTTCGGTTCGACGAACAGGTGCTCGATGCCGAACCCGGGCAGTGCGTCCAGGATCGGGCGCACGAGTCGTTCGCCGGTCAGGATGCGCAGCCGTTCCGCGGGTACGAGGGGCAGGATGCGCGCGACGGTGGTCGCGATCATCGGCCGATCGCCGGCGAGGGGCAGGAGTTGTTTGGGCCGGTCCGGCGTGGAGAGGGGCCAGAACCGGGAGCCGACGCCGCCGGCGAGGATCACGGCCCAGATGGTCGGCTGGTCACTGGAAGAGCTCGTTGATTCGCGCAAGCAGCTTCTTGGGGCTGAAGGGCTTGGTCAGGAAATCCGTGGCGCCCAGCTCTTCGGCCCGCATGCGGTCGGCCTCCTGACCCTTGGCCGTGAGCATGATCACGGGCGTGCCGGCCCTGTGGGGGAGCTCACGGAGGGTGGCCAGCACCTCGAGGCCGCTCACACGCGGGAGCACGATGTCGAGCAGGATCACATCGATCGGATCCGGGGAGCGCAGACGGTCGAGCGCGGCTTCGCCGTCGTACACGGTCTCGACCTCGTACGGTCCGCTCGCCAGCCTGAGCTGGACGATGCGGCCGATGTGAGGTTCGTCATCCACGACGAGCACGTGGCGCCGAAGGTCGGGCGGGGGAGTGCGCATCGGTCGTCCGTGTGACGCCGCGATTCGGCGTGGTTCCGTGCGGTCCGGCCGCCCGTCCGTCGGCACGCGACCGCCGACCCGCTCGTCGTGAACCGGTCGAGGGCGACGGCACCCCGGAGTCGACCGGAATGTCGGGGCAAGGTTATTCGCCGTGGAGGGGAAAGTCAAGGCGCGAACCCGGGGCGGGGGGTCTCGTGTAGCAGGTACGGATCGGCGCGGGTCGTGCGTGTGCCGCCGGGGACCCGGGCGCCCGCCCACTGCGGGGTTGACAGTGTGGCGGGGCCCGGCTAATCTAGCGTGATTTCTATGCTTGCAACCTCAACCTTTGCGAGGGAAGTCGTGCGAAAAGTGCCGCTCCTTGCCCTCGCCGTGGCCCCGTTCCTCACCGCATGTGATGATGAATTCGGCCCCCTGGACTGGAGCGACACTCCAGAGCCAGCGGTGATCTATTCGCTGACGCGCCCGGAGCTTCTCGGGAAGCCGTCGGCGTACGATTTCATTACGCTGACGCCGGTGCGGGTGGAGACGCCGGGCGCGACCGGCGCGTGGGACGTGGCGCTGGCCGAGGAGGATGGGCGGCCGGTGCTGCTGCCGGTGGGCGCGCTGCCGGGCGCACCGCGTTCGGTCGGAATCGCGACGATCCTGGACCGGCCCTTCGAGGAGGTGACGCGGGCGCCGAGGGACACGGCGCAATACCGTAAGGATGCCCCGGTGGAGCTGCGGATGGACGCGGTGTACGTGGTCCGTTCGCGGGTGCGCCTGGCGTCGGGGTGCGTCTATTACGCCCGGGTCCGTCCCGTGGAGTGGGATGCGGAGGAAGGGGCGTTTCGCTTCGAGGTGGTTCGCAATCCGAACTGTAACGACCGGGCGTTGACTCCGCCCGACTGATGACCGACCGATGCTCGATTTGAAGCGGATCCGGGAGGCGCCGGACGAGGTTCGGGCCAATCTGGCCCGGCGGGGGAATCCGGAGTACGCGGCGAAGATCGACGCCGTGCTGGAATTGGACGAGGAGCGTCGCGCGCTGATTAAGGAAGTGGACGCGCTACGTTCCCGCCGGAACGAGGTGACCCCGCAGGTGGCGGTCCTGAAGCGAGAGGGGCGGCATGAAGAGGCCGAGCGCCTCATCGTGGAGATGCGGGAGCTGGGGGACCGGGTCGGGCAGCTCGAGGCCAGGCTCGGGGAGGTGGAGGCATCGGTCGAGGGGCTGCTCCTGGAGCTGCCGAACGAGCCGGCACCGGACGTGCCGGCCGGGGGCGAGGACGCGAACGTGGTGGTTCGGCAGTGGGGCGAGCCCGCGGAGTTCAGCTTCGAGCCGAAGCCGCACTGGGAGCTGGGCGCGGCGCTGGGGATCATGGACTTCCCGCGGGGCGCCAAGGTGGCGGGGAGCGGGTTCCCGCTGATGATCGGCGCGGGCGCCCGGCTGGAGCGTGCGCTCATCAACTTCATGATGGACCTGCACGCGAACGAGCACGGCTACACGGAGGCGTGGCCGCCCTTCCTGGTGAACCGGCAGGCGGCGCAGGGGACGGGGCATCTCCCGAAGTTCGGGGAGGACATGTACTACGTCGGGGAGGACGGCTTCTACCTCGTCCCGACGGCGGAGGTGCCGGTCACGAACTTCCACGCGGGGGAGCTGCTGTCGGCGGATGACCTGCCGCGGCGGTACGTGGCGTACACGCCGTGCTTCCGACGGGAGGCGGGCGCCCACGGGAAGGACACGCGGGGGTTGCTGAGGGTCCATCAGTTCGACAAGGTCGAGCTCGTGAGATTCGAGCGGCCGGAGAACGGGGCCGCGGCGCTGGAGGAGCTGACGGGGCACGCGGAGGAGGTGCTGCGTCGCCTCGGCCTCACGTACCGTGTGGTGCTGCTCGCGGCGGGGGACCTGGGGTTTGCGAACGCGAAGACGTATGACCTCGAGGTCTGGTCGCCGGGCGTGGGCAAGTGGCTCGAGGTGTCGAGCTGCTCCCTGTACGGGGATTACCAGGCACGGCGCGCGAACATCCGGTACCGTCCGGAGCCGAACGCGCGGCCGGAGTACGTATACACGCTGAACGGTTCGGCGCTGGCCTTGCCGCGGACGGTGAGCGCGCTGCTGGAGACGTATCAGGCGGCGGATGGCAGCGTGCATCTGCCGGAGCCGCTGGCCCGTTATTTCGGCGCGGACCGGATCGTTTGACACGCCCGTCGAGGGGTGGGCCGCGGGCTCGGCCGGCGAGTGAGCCGCGCGGGCCGGCGCATCCATCATGAACCGGCGACACTGGCCTGTTACGCTGGCGATCGTCTCGATCGTCATCCTCGGCTCCTACCTGCTCTACACCGAGCATCTGGTGCGTCTGATCCGGCGGGAGGCGAGCATCCACACGCGGATGTTCGGCCTGGTGCAGCGGGGGTTGCTCGCTCCGCCGGATGACGAAGGGGAGGCAGCGCTCGCGGCGCTGATCGGGCTCCAGGACGCGCTGCACCAGCTGGGGGTGCCGATCATCCTGGTGAGCACCGCGGGCGAGCCGGTGGGCGCGGTCAACCTGCCGTTCGAGTTCGACCTGTCGAATCCGGAAGACCGGCACAGGGTCCTGGAGTACGCGGCGCGCCTGGCGCGGCAGAACGATCCGGTGCTGGAGCCTTCTGCGGGGATCATCTATTTCGGGTCCCCGCCGATCCTCGGCTGGCTGCGGTGGGTCCCCTGGCTGCAGGTGGGCGGTGCGGTGCTCCTGCTGGTGGTCAGCGCGTCGCTGATCCGTGCCGACCTGCGGGCGGAGCGGGAACGGTTCTGGGCGGCCATGGCGCGCGAGCTGGCGCACCAGATGGGGACGCCGCTCTCGTCGCTCGCCGGTTGGATCGAGGTGCTGCGGTTGCCGCCGGAGCAGCGGACCGGGATGATCACGCCGGAGAATCTGGCGGAGGAGGTGGCGGCGGATGTGGAGCGGCTGGAACGGGTATCGAGGCGCTTCGAGCTGATCGGGAAGCGTCCGGCGCTGGGTCCGGTGCCGGTGGCGGCGCTGGTTCGGGATCTGGAAGCGTATCTGCGGCCGCGGCTTCCCCGGCTGGCGTCCGGGATCGAAGTGTCGGTCCGGGTCCAGGAGGACCTGCCTCCGGTGCTGGGGAACCGTGTCCTGCTGGCGTGGGCGCTGGAGAACGTGATCAAGAATGCGCTGGACGCGTTGGCGGGCCGGGGCGGCCGGATCCGGGTGATCGCCTACCGGGGCGACGAGGACACGATCCGGATGTACGTGACGGATACCGGGCCGGGGATCCCGCCATCCCAGCGGGAGGCGATCTTTCAGCCCGGGGTGAGCACGAAGCCGGGGGGATGGGGCGTGGGGCTCTCGCTCACGCGGAGGATCATCGAGGATGTGCACGGCGGCCGGATCGTGGCCTCGGGGCGGCGGGGTGGGGGGGCGATCTTCGAAATCGAGCTGCCCGTGGACGGCGCGACGAAGCGGGAGCGGTGGACGTGGCTGCGGCGAATGACCGGTTTGCGCACGCGCTCGGCGCGTCGACGAAGACTCGTATCCCGGTCGGCGGGGTAACAGAGATTCGATGATTGGACACCCGACGTATCTGGAGGGTCTGAATCCCGAGCAGCGGGAAGCGGTCGAGCACGTGGAGGGTCCACTGCTCGTGCTCGCAGGCGCAGGCTCCGGGAAGACCCGCGTTCTGACGACCCGGATCGCGCATCTGCTGGACTACCACGGCGTTGATCCGCGCTCGATCCTCGCGGTGACGTTCACGAACAAGGCCGCGGCCGAGATGCGCGAGCGCGTCCGGAAGCTGCTGGGCAGGGATCCGGCGGGCGCGTGGATCGGCACGTTCCACTCGATCGGCGCGCGGCTGCTCCGACGCCACGCACCGGAGCTCGGCTGGACGCCGTCGTTCACGATCTACGATGCCGAGGAGGCGGTTCGGGAGGTCAAGCGGGTCATGGAGCGGCTCCAGGTGCCGGTGAAGCGCTGGCACCCGAAGGCCGTGCACAGCGCCATCTCCGGGGCGAAGAACCAGTTGATCGACCCGATGGAGTACGCGGCGCTGGCCCGCGACCCGTTCACGGCGATCGTGGCGGATGTGTACCCGGCGTACCAGGCGGCGTTGAAGGACCAGAACGCGTTCGATTTCGACGACCTCCTGGTCAAGCCGGTAGAGCTCTTCACGCGATTCGAAGGGATCCTGGAGCAGTACCGGTGGCGGTTCCAGTTCATCCTGGTGGATGAGTACCAGGACACGAACCGCGCCCAGTACCGGTTCCTGGAGCTGCTGGCCCGGGCGCACGGGAACCTGATGGTGGTCGGGGACGACGACCAGTCCATCTATGGCTGGCGGGGCGCGGACATCCGGAACATCCTGGACTTCGAGAAGGACTTCCCCGACGCCCGCGTGATCCGCCTGGAGCGGAACTACCGGTCCACGGCGCGGATCCTCGAGGCAGCCAACCGGGTGATCGCGGAGAACGTGCGGCGGAAGGGGAAGACGCTTCGCACGGATGCGGGCCCGGGCGAGCGGATCACGTGCGTGGAGGCGCTGGACGAGCAGGACGAGGCGGACTGGATCGCCGGGGAGATCGAGGCGCGCCTCGCGATGGACGGGGAGCTGACGCCCCGGGATTTCGTGATCCTGTACCGCACGAACGCACAGTCCCGTGCCCTGGAAGAAGCGCTCCGGCGTCGGGACCTGCCCTACCAGATCGTCGGCGGGACGCGGTTCTACGAGCGACGCGAGATCATGGACGTTCTCGCGTACCTGCGGCTCATGTCGAACCCACGGGATGCCGGTGCGTTCGACCGGGTGGTGAACTACCCGAAGCGCGGGATCGGGGATCAGAGCAAGGCGCGGCTTCTGCTCTGGGCGTCGGAGCAGGGGATCACGCCGCTGGCGGCAGCGGCGAGGGCCAGGGAGTGCCCGGGGCTGAGCGGCGCGGCCGCGTCCGCGCTCGTGGCATTCGCGGAGCTGATCGGCCGGTTCTCGGCGCTGGCGAAGCACCTGGGCGTGGGCGTGCTGCTGGAACGGCTGATCGAGGAGATCGGTTTGATCGAGGCGCTCCGGGCTGAGGGGCCGGAGGGCGACGACCGGATCGAGAACGTCCGGGAGCTCGTGGCCAGCGCCCACGAATTCGACAACCTCCTGTCGCGCGGCGGGCCGGACGATGCCGAGGACGGGACGGCTGACGCCACGGCGCTGGACCATTTCCTCCAGAAGGTGGCGCTGATCAGCGACGTCGACCGTCACGATCCGAACGCCCAGGCCGTGACGCTGATGACGCTGCACAACGCGAAGGGGCTCGAGTTCCCGTACGTGTTCATCAGCGGGATGGAAGACGGTCTCTTCCCGTTGTCCCGCACGCTGGACGAGCCGGACGAGCTGGAGGAGGAGCGGCGGCTGTTCTACGTGGGGCTGACCCGGGCGCGGCGGAAGGTCTACCTGACGCACGCGCGGCGGCGTCGGCGCGGTGGAGAGTTCCTGAGCTGCGTGCCGTCGAGCTTCCTGGAGCCGCTCCCGCCGGACGTGGTGGAGGAGAAGGCCACGCCCGCATTGAGCCGGAGCCGGTACAGTGCCGGATGGTCATGGGGTGGGGGGGCGCGGAGCAGCAGGGACGATGGCGCCTTCGGTCGTTCCGGCGGCGGGCGTTCTCGCTCGAGCACGCCGATGGATGACGAACCGTCCGGGCTGGTGGTGGACTATGAGGACGCGCAGGACATGCCTCGCTTCGTGAAGGGGGAGCGGGTCCTGCACGGTCAGTTCGGGTTGGGGACGGTACGGGAGCTCTCCGGCTTCGGGCCGGACATGAAGGCGGTGATCGACTTCGACACCGTGGGGCGCAAGAAGGTCATCCTCAAGTACGCGAACCTCCAGAAGGTCCTGTAGCGTGGCACGGCGCCGGGTGGGCACGGGGGAGAGATGGCGGTAACCCGCGAACAGGTGCTGCAGATCGCCGCGCTCGCGCGGCTGGAGCTATCCGACTCCGAGCTGGAGCGGTTGACCGGCCAGCTGAACCGGATCCTCGAGCACGTGGACGAGCTCGCGGAGCTCGGGTCGCTCGAAGGGGTTCCGGAGGCCGGGGCGGCCGATCGGACCGCGCCGCTGCGGGACGAAGAGAGCAAGCCGGACGCGCTGGTCGTGCCGCCTTCGGAGCTCGCACCGGACTGGCGGGAGGGTTTCTTCGTGGTGCCGCGGCTCGCGGCGCTGGACGCGGGCGAGTCTTGAGCGGGGTGGCCTTTCCGGGGCTGGCCGACCTGGTCGCGGAGATCAGGTCCGGCAAACGGACCGCGGCGGACACGGTGGCGGCGTCGTGCCGCGCGATTACGGAGGCGGAATCCGGGGCGACGCCGCTCGGCGCCTTCCTCGCCTTCGACCCGGAGCGGGCTGCGTCAGACGCGGCACGCATCGACGCGGCGCTCGCTGCCGGCCACGCAGCCGGCCCCCTCGCGGGCGTGCCGGTCGCGGTCAAGGACAACATCTGCACGGTCGACTATCCCACCACCTGCGGCTCGCGGATCCTTCAGGGGTACAGATCGCCGTTCGATGCGACGGCTGTCCGGCGGCTGCGCGAGGCGGGCGCGGTGATCGTGGGGAAGACGAACCTGGACGAGTTCGCCATGGGCTCGTCCACCGAGAACTCGGCGTTCGGACCCACCCGCAACCCCCACGACCCCACCCGGGTCCCGGGCGGCTCATCGGGCGGCTCGGCGGCGGCGGTCGCCGCAGGACTGGTACCTGCGGCGCTCGGCTCGGACACCGGCGGATCGGTCCGCCAGCCTGCGGCGTTCTGCGGCGTGGTCGGGATCAAGCCGACGTACGGGCGGGTGAGCCGCTACGGGCTGGTGGCGTTCGCGTCGTCCCTGGATCAGATCGGCACCTTCGGCCGAACGGTTGCGGACGCCGCGCTCCTCCTCCAGGTCATCAGCGGGCCGGATCCGAGGGACTCGACTTGCGCGGACCGGCCCGTGCCCGAGCTGACGGTGGCGCTGGAGATGGATGCGCGGGGCCTGGTGGTGGGCGTGCCACGGGAATACTTCCCGCCGGAGCTGGACCCCCGGATCGCCGAGCTCTGCCGCGCCGCGCTGGACCGGCTCGCCCGGGCGGGCGCCGAGATCCGGGAGGTGTCTCTCGGACACACCCGGTACGCCATCGCTACGTACTACATCATCGCGCCGGCCGAGGCCTCCAGCAACCTGGCGCGCTTTGACGGCGTCCGGTACGGCTTCCGGGCGGAGGCGGACAACACGGTCGCGGTCTACGAGCGCAGCCGGTCGCTGGGGTTCGGGGAGGAGGTCAAGCGCCGGATCGTGCTCGGCACGTTCGCGCTCTCGGCAGGATACCACGACCGCTACTACGGCCGTGCGCAACGGGTACGGACCCTGATCGCCCGGGAGTTCCAGGAGGTGTTCGCGTCCGGGGTCGACGTCCTCTTCACGCCCACCACGCCGACGCTCCCATTCCGGTTCGGCGAAAGGAGCGACGACCCTTACGCCATGTACCTGGCTGACGTCTTCACCGTCACCGCCAACCTCGCCGGGATCCCCGCCCTCTCCCTCCCGATCGGGGCGGTGGACGGCCTCCCGGTGGGCGGCCAGCTCCTGGCCGACCGCTGGAACGAAGCGGGGCTGGTCCGTGCCGCGGCGGCGCTCGAGCAGGCTCTGCAGGAAGGCTGAGGATGGAGTTCGAAGCCGTCATCGGGCTGGAGATCCACGTCCAGCTCAAGACGCGGACCAAGATGTTCTGCGGGGACTCCGTCGAATTCGGCGCGGAACCGAACACGAACGTGTGCCCGGTCTGCCTCGGCCTCCCGGGGGCTCTGCCCGTCATCAACCGCCAGGCAGTGGAGCTCGGCGTGCGGGCGGCGCTCGGCCTCGGGTGCGAGGTCCACGAGACGAGCGTCTTCGCGCGGAAGAACTACTTCTATCCCGATCTGCCGAAAGGCTACCAGATCACCCAGTACGACAGGCCCCTCGCCACGGGCGGCGAGCTCGCCGTGCCGAACGCGGATGGCGGCGAGCCGATCCGGGTGCGGATCCGCCGGATCCACCTCGAGGAGGATGCGGGCAAGTCGCTCCACGACCGGATCCCGGGGATGACCGCGGTGGATCTGAACCGGGCCGGCGTGCCGCTGATCGAGATCGTGACCGAGCCCGACCTGCGATCGCCTGCCCAGGCGCGGGCTTTCCTCGTCCGGCTCAAGCAGTTGCTGGAGTACCTGGAGGTCAGCGACTGCGACATGGAGAAGGGCAGTCTGCGGGTGGACGCGAACGTATCGATCCGCCCGGCCGGCAGCGCGGAGCTCGGCACGAAGACCGAGGTGAAGAACATGAACTCGTTCGCGAACGTCGAGCGCGCGCTCGCGTTCGAGATCGAGCGGCAGATCGCGGTCGTCCGGGGCGGCGGCAAGGTCGTGCAGGAGACGCTCCTCTGGGACCAGGCGCGCGGGGAGGCGCGGCCGATGCGCTCCAAGGAGGAGAGCCACGACTACCGGTACTTCCCGGATCCGGACCTCCCGTCGCTGGTGCTCGACCGGGTGGCGGTGGAAGCGGCACGGGCGGGGCTGCCGGAGCTCCCGGCCGCGAAGGCGGCGCGCTTCCGTGAGCAGTACGGGCTGCCCGCATACGACATAGAGGTCCTCACCGCATCGCGAGAGGTCGCGGACTATTTCGAGGCGGTGGCCCGGGAGGCCGGGGACGCCAAGGCGGCGAGCAACTGGGTGATGACCGCGGTACTGGCCTGGATGAACGAAAAGCAGCGGCCGATCCGGGACCTCCCCGTCCCGCCGGGCCATCTCGCGCAGCTCATCGGGCTCACTGCGGACGGAACGCTTTCCGTGACGATCGCCCGGCGGGTCTTCGAGCGCATGGCCGAGACGGGGCAGCCCCCGGCCGAGATCGTGGAGACCGAGGGGCTTGCCCAGGTCCGGGACGTCGCGCAGCTTCGCCAGTGGGTCGCGGAAGTCCTGGCGGAGCACGGTGCCGAGGTGGAGCGGTACCGTGCGGGCGAGCAGAAGATCTTCGGCTTCCTGATGGGCCAGATCATGAAGAAGTCCCGGGGCAAGGCGGATCCACGGCAGGCGAGCGCCCTGCTCAGGGAAGCACTGGAAGCTTGACCGTCGGGCGGCACGGCGAGGGGGCCCGGCCGTGCGTGGCGCAGCAGCGGAGCGCGAGGCTCCTTTGCCCGGACCTGGGCGTCGACTGGCGCTCCCCCTTGCCCGGAGCCACGCGGTATGCCCCTTGCCCAGAGGGGGGTGAGGGTTCGAAGATTGGGCATGGTCCTCTGGCTCACCGTCTTTCTCCTGGCCAACATCGGCCTGAAGATCGCCCTCGCGATCGCCGCCGTGTACTACCTGCTGCCCAGGACGGTCCGGTGTCCGGTGTGCGACGGCGAGACGATCAAGCTGGTTCCCGGGCCGGTGCTGAGGGTCCTGGGCAGGGTCTGCCGCATCGAACGGCGGTGGTGCCTGGGGTGCGGCTTCGGGATGCACGCCCGCGGACGGCCGGAATCCCACGTCTGGGTGGGGCCGACGGGGACGCGCAAGCACGAGCGGACCGCGTGAGTGGACAGGAAACGCGCCGGCCGTCGTTCGACGGACCGGCGCGTTGCACTGACCGGCGAGCCCCGGCCGACCTCCAACGCCTCGCTACCGCCAGGAGCATTCCCGGGATCCGGAGGGCGACGTCGACCGCGGCCACTTGCCGGGCCGCGACCGGCTCCCCGGCACGGCCGAGGGTCGTTCAGCCGACGGTCCGGGACGCCTCCATCGCCTGGCCGTTGCCTCCCCGCCTGTACCAGTAGCCCAGCTCCATGGGCGGGAGCGGGAAGAAGTCCTCCGCGACCTCCGCGAGCAGGTGCCGATCCCGCCACGCGCCCTCCATCAACGCCATCCGCCGCACCTTCTTCGCGAGCTGCAGGTTGAACTCCCCGGTCGGATCGAGGGCCGCCGGGCCGGAGTGACGGCGCCGACACAGGTAGTCCACCACGGAGTCGAAGGCGCGGGCCATGTACTCTTCCACATCCTGCGCCGTGAGGTCCCAGCGCGAGTTCTGGACGACGCGGTCGAAGACCGCCTGCCAGCGCTCGCTGTCCTGGATCCGGATCATCCCGCGGAAGATCCGGCGATTCGTCTCGAACGAGAAGATGGTGCCGCTGAGCACGCTGTCGAACAGCGCGTCCGCTTCGGAGTGGTCGTAGTCCATGACCACCTCGCGGGCGAGGGCGGCGAAGCGCTCGCCCAGGTGGGCGTCCATGCGGTGCTCCCAATAGGAATGGCCGAGCGCCCGGGTCGAGCTGGTCAGCAGGAGCTGGCGCGGCACGAAGTAGTTGTGGGCGATCGTGTCGGCCGCCAGGTGGCTGAGGTAGCCGAGGGCGGCGGCGCGGAGCCGGTCGTTGTCCGCGGCCGCATAGATCTCCTCGCCGACATGCCAGAAGTGGCAGTGGCGCCCGGCCGGCACGTACTTCTTGGCGAGGGAGATGTCTGCGGCCAGGGAGCCGTAGAGGAAGCTCTGCGGATACATGCGGATCAACGCGGCCACGGCGCTCGGCAGCAGATAGAGCGAGTCCAGGAGCTGGGAGCCGAGGAACACGTGGGTGGCGGGCCCGAACGCCCACGCGGGATCCGGCAGGAGCAGGAAGAAGAGTCCGACCAGTATGGTTATGTGAAGGACGCGCACGATCGTCAGTCCACTGTCGCCTGTTCAGATCCGTTCCGCCCGGACGACGCGGCGGTCGACCGCCCGCCGGGCCTCCTCTTCGGCCGCGCGCGCCAGCTCCCGGCGGGCATCGGCCACGAGTCGCGAGAACTCCGCCCGGAGTTCCTGTACGAGTTCCTTGCCGGCGGCCGCGATCTCCGCGCCGACGTCCGCGGCGGCCCCGGCGCCCTGGCCGAATCCGCGGCGCGCCTCCTTGAGCGACTTCCGGATGCGCTTCCGGTGCGGCTCGAGCTCCTTCAGGATCCTGGCGGTCCGGGTCGGCGGCTCGGGCTTGAGCAGGAGCGCCGCGCCGACGCCGAGGACGATGCCCACGGCGAACGCCGTCACGAAATCGATGGTGTCTCGTTCGGCCATAGCGACCTCTCCAGGATGGGTCGATGCGGCGCCACGGGTCGGGGCGGTGCGGATCCGGGACCGCGCCGGCACGCGCCGGCGGTCCCCATGCACCGATCCATTCGTTACCCCGTAGCGCCCAGCCTGCTCCCTCGCGGGTCGTCGTCGGGATCGGGCCCGAGCTCGCCCGAATTGCGCAGCGCGGAGGCCGTGACGTGGATGCCCCGGGCGGTGGCCGCGGCGTCGATCAACAGCTCCTCCGCCTCGCGCTGCACCACTGCGAGCACGGCGCCGAGGTGTCGGACCCGCTCCTCCGCGGAGTCCGACATGGCCCTGAGCCGGCCGTTTAGGTCCTGAACCGTGCCGACCAGCTCCTCGACCGCTTCCCGCACCGAGCGGCTGACTTCTCCGGCGTCATCGGCGATGCGCGTGGCGCGCTCGAGAATCGGCTCGGTCCTGGGCGCGAGCTGCTCGACGGCGCGCTCCAGGTGCTTGAGGGTACGATTCGCCGAACGGAGCGTGCCGATGGCCACGAGGACCAGTCCGATGGCGAACAGCGCGACGATGATCATCCCCACGGCCGTCACCGTCTGCGCCCACGCCATGCGCTCGAGAAACGGTGCGACGTCGGGCGAGAGCTGGATCGTATTCGCGAACATGGTCCACGTCACGGTGGATTCCTCCGTCGGAGCCGTTACGGCAGGAGGTCGATGCCGATCGTACGCCAGGTGAGCTTCGGGATCAGGCCACAGCGCTGGCGGGCGAATCGGCTCGAATGCAGCGCGCGCAGTAGCGCGGTGCGGACCGCCGACGGCGTTTCGGAGCGATCATCGCGTTCCAGGCGACGCTCCTCGAGGAGCGCGACGAGGGCCTGGTCGAGAGCGTCGACTCCGCCGGCTTCGTCTGCCAGGCGCCTCACCTCCTCGGGGCCCGACCAGCCCCCGGCGAGCGCCTGGACCTGGCTCGCGTACAGGTCGCCGAGGGGGAGCAGCGGCTCCGGCGGCACGGCCCCTCCAAGGAGGAGCGCCGTTTTGTTGATGGGGTTCGCCACCAGAGCGTTCCGCGACGCCGCCTCGAGCCGGGCAAGGAACCGGTGCGCCTCTTCCAGTTCGTAACGGGACCCGGTGAATGGCCGGCCTGCCGTCTCCACGAGGCGACGAACCCGATCCTCCGCCGGGGTGGGGAGCCGCAGGACGGCGTCGTCACCGAGGGCAGCCGCGCACCAGGCGGCGCAGAGACCGGCCTCGGGCGAGCCATCATCGAGGAGGACCACGCCCGTGGCACCGGCCGCGCGTACCGTCTCCCGCACGACCTCGCCCACGACGCTCGCCACCCGGGCCGCGGCTCCGTCCGGCGGTGCGACCGGACTCATGGCAGCTCCTCCAGGAGACGGGTCAGCTCGCGGTGCGTGAGCCAGGGGTCGTCGTCCCGGATGTGGGACCACGGCCGACGGGCGCGCGCCACTTCATCGAGGGCGAGCTCGGCCGTGATGACCGCCTCCGCATCATCCGGCCCGCGGGCCAGGATACGGCCCCGGGGGTCGATGATCAGGGAACCGCCGGCGAAGACCACGCCGCCCTCGACGCCGACGCGGTTCGCCAGGACCACGTAGACGCCGTAGATCTCCGCGGTCACCCGGGCCATACGCTCCCAGGTGTCTGCGCTCGCGAAGCGGCCGCCGGACTCCGAGCCGGACCAGACGCCCCGTCCCGCGCCCGCGGCCTGGACGACCAGCAGGTCGATCCCCCGTGCGGCGAGGAGGTAGACGAGCGCCGGGTGCCAGAAGTCCTCACAGATGAGGAGCCCGGCACGCCAGCCGCCGCCGAGCTCGTAGGCGGAGAGCGCGTTGCCGCGGCCGAAGAAGCGGCCTTCGTCGAACATGCCGTACGTCGGCAGGTAGAGCTTGCGGTGGCGGAAGAGCACCCGGCCCTGGCGCAGGTGGACGGCGGCGTTCATGGGCGTGCCGGTCCGGTCCCGCTCGATGAGCCCGATGATCAGGTCCTGTACCTCCTCGAGCGCTCCGAGCCCATGAGGGATGTCCTCGAGCGGGAGCGCGAGGCGCGCGGCGTCGTCTCCAATACCGTAACCGGTCAGCGCGAGTTCGGGGGTTACGAGGAGATCCACCTCGTTGCCGGCGGCGGCGTGCGCGATCCGCAGGGCGTTCGCCTCCGGGTCACCCAGCACCGGCGCGAACTGGAAGACTCCCACACGAAAGACGCTGCCGATCATGAGCCTTGCGTTACGATGGAGGAACCGCCCGACCGGATCGCCGGGGCCCTGCCCGGTCCGGGGGCGTCAGCCGCGCGCGTCCGCCAGCGGCGCGGAGGGAGACGGAGCGGCCGGTCACGCATCACAGACCGTCTTCCCCCAGTTCGGGCTTCAGCCCGATGACGCGATTCACGGGGATCGTGAAGGCGATGCCGGTGGCCGGATCGTTGAAGTCCCCGCACACCTCCTGGAGCAGCGCGAACGCGCCGTCGACCTTCTCGTCCTCCTCGATGACGCTGAAGATGGTCTGATTCCGCGGGCGTGAGCGCTCCACGAGCGATTGCAGCCCGGCGAAGATCGGGATGTCGTGGGCGAGGACCCGGCCCATCCCTTCGCTCGAGATGATGGTCGCGCCGGTGATGCCGAGTTCGACGAAGCCCGAAAGGATCTCGTCGAGCTTTTCCTCCTGGTTGATCACCACGACAAGCAGTTGCATTGCAGCTCTCAGACGTGCTCGGCGTTCACGCGCTCGGGCTCCCCGAACCGTGCGGCCGGATCGGTAACGCCGCAGGGACGGTCGAGGGAGCCGGGATGGCGGACCAGCCTCGCGATTCCGGCGAGCGACCGGGTGTGCAGGCTCGCGCGTTCGGGAGGCGGGAGACGGGTGAAGAAAACGCTGACCGAGTCGAGAACGACGGGTCCGAACGGGATCTCCATGGCGAGACCGGTACCATGGTCAGCGGGCCGTGGAAGCCGGACGGGTCCGGGTGCGGGGCGACGCCGCACCGGCCCGCGCGCCTGCTTGGCTCGGCCTCGCGCGCAAGGAGCGCGTCCGCGGCCGCCGCGGCGGGGTCGTATCCGGCGCCGTGGTCGTGGGAACGCCCGACCAGCGCATGCACCCCCTCGCCGACATCGTTGGCTCTCAGGATCGAACACGACCTCGAATCCGCAACCCCTCGCACCCTCGCAGCCGACGGCACAGCGCGGCCGGTGGGTGCATCTTAGACGCGGCGAGCGCGGAGTGTCAAGCGCGGACGAGGTCGAGCGGGTGGGGCGGCGCGGGGATTCGCTGGAACGTCTCTTGCGCTCGCTCCCGGGGTCTGATCCGTGACGCGGCGGCGGCAGCAACCATCCCAACCTCTCCCCAGGACCGATGAAGATCGCCGTCGTATCCACACCATTCGTGCCGGTGCCGCCCAAGGACTATGGCGGCACCGAACTCGTGGTCCACGAGCTGGTGGAGGGCCTGGTCGCGCGCGGGCACGATGTCACCCTGTACGCGACCGGAGACTCCACGACATCGGCGGCCATGGAGTACCTGTACGAGGAGGCGCAATGGCCGCCCGAGCCACTGGCCGACCTGAACCACGCGAGCTGGGCGCTCTCGCGGGTCCGGGACGCGGGCTTCGATGTGGTGCACGTGCACTCGGCCGAGGCGCTCGGGGTGAGCCGGATGCTTCGGGGGATCCCCGTCGTGTACACGCTGCACCACGAGCGGGAAGAGGTGTGCTCCCGCTACTATCCGTACTTCCCCGAGGTCTGGTTCGTGGCGATCAGCGAGCGGCAGCGGCAGCGGGAGGTCCGGCTCCCGAGGATCACGACGATCTACCACGGGCTGGAGCCGAGCTATTACGCGGGCCCGACCACGGCGGGCGACTACGTGTGCTTCATCGGGCGGCTGTCCAAGGTGAAGGGGCCGCACCACGCGATCGACGCCGCGGTGCGCGCGGGGATCGAGATCCGGGTCGCGGGCCGGAACCATGCGGACGACCGGGTACCCGGGTTCTTCGAGCGGGAGGTCGAGCCGCGATTGAAGCATCCCCTGGTCCGGTACCTGGGCGGGATCGGCGGGGCGGACAAGGCGGCGCTCCTGAGGGGTGCCCGGGCGGTCCTCGTGCCCATCGAATGGGAGGAGCCGTTCGGGCTGGTCATGATCGAGGCCATGCTTTCGGGCTGCCCGGTGATCGCGTTCCCCCGGGGGAGCGCTCCGGAGCTGGTGGAGGACGGGCGCACGGGATTCCTGGTGCGCGACGTCGCCGAGATGGCGCATGCGATCCTCCACAAGGTGGAGGGCTTCGATCGGGAGGCGTGCCGTGCCCGGGCGATCGAGCGCTTCAGCCGGGATGCGATGGTGGAGCGCTACGAGGCCCAGTACCTGACCGCGTGCGGCCAGGGTTCGGCCCGGTGTGACCCGCACGCGCCCGCGTTCCCGTAAGCCATGCGCTCCCGCGGCAGGGGCGCGCGACCGCCAGCCACGATGCCAGAACCCACGGAACAGGAAATCCCGGAACTCACGCCGGTCGAAGCGGCCGAGCTGCTGGGCTACGCGACCATCCTGTGCGAGTCGGAGACGCTGGTCCGCACGGAGCTGGTCCTGAAGGAGGGGAGCTACTTCCTCCTGACGGATGCGGCGGGGAACGTGGCGCCGCCGGGCGCGTGCGAGCTGGGGCTGTTCTTCGAGGACTCGCGGGTGCTGAGCTACTACGACCTGACGACGGTAGCGGGGCGGCCGGACGTGCTCAGCTCGCAGGCGAGCCGCGTCTTCGCGTCCCAGATCGATCTGACCGTCACGGACCGGGAGTTCGGGGGGCTGTTCAGCGAGCCCAAGAACTTCATGCACATCCGCCGGGAGCAGCTCCTGGACGATGGGATGATGGACCGGCTGATCCTGACGAACTACATGGGCCGGCCGGTCGAGTTCTGGATCGAGTTGCGCTTCGCGGCGGACTACGCGGACATCTTCGAGGTGCGGGGCGCGAAGCGGGCGCGGCGGGGGCAGTTCTACGCGCCCGTGATCTCGGAGCGGGAGGTCACGTGGGCGTACCGCGGCCTGGACGACCGGCTCCGTCGCACGCTGATCCGCTTCTCGGTCACGCCGAACGAGCTGGAGGGCGGGCGCGCGCGCTGGGTGTTCCGCTTCGAGCCGAAGGACTCGGTGGAGCTGATCGTCTGGGTCGTGCCGCTCTTCGACCGGGTGCGGCCTTCCAGGATCGAGCGGAGCTTCTCGGAGCAGTTCCGAGCGCTGCGGGCGGAGTACGACGCCTGGCACCGGAGCAACACGGAGCTGCGGACGGACAACGAGTTCTTCAACACGGCGTACCGGCAGGCGGTCACGGATCTGAAGGCGCTGACGGTGGTCTACCGGGGGCGTCCGATCGTGACGGCGGGGATCCCGTGGTACGTGGCGCCGTTCGGGCGGGATGCGGCGATCACGGGCCTCCAGACCCTGATGGTGAATCCCCAGATCGCACGGGACGCGCTGCGTTTCCTGGCTTCGTACCAGGGCCGGAAGTTCGACGACTGGACGGAGGAGGAGCCGGGGCGGATCCTGCACGAGCTGCGGCGGGGCGAGATGGCGGCATGCAACGAGATCCCGCACGTGCCCTATTACGGGAGCGTGGATTCGACGCCGCTCTTCCTGGTGCTCCTCGGCGAGACGTACCGGTGGACGGGGGACCTGGAGCTGGTGCGGGAGCTGTTGCCGCACGCGGAGGCGGCGCTGGAGTGGATCGACCGCTGGGGCGACAAGGACGGGGACGGGTTCGTGGAGTACGAGCGGCGGTCGCCGGGCGGGCTGGCGAACCAGGGGTGGAAGGACTCCGGGGATGGCGTCGCCTTCCCGGATGGGACGCTGCCGGAGCCGCCGATCGCGCTGGTGGAAGTGCAGGGCTACGTGTACGACGCGAAGATCCAGATGGCGGATATTTTCGCGGCGTTGGGGGATTTCGAGCGGTCGGGCCGGCTCAGGGCGGAGGCGGCGGCGCTGCGCCAGCGGATCAACGACGCGTTCTGGATGGAGGAGCGGGGCTACTACGCGCTCGCGCTGGACGGGGAGAAGCGCCGGGTGCCGACGATCACGTCGAACCCGGGGCACCTGCTGTGGTCCGGGGTGCCGACGCCGGACCAGGCGCGGCGGATGGCGGATGTCCTGCTCGGCGACGAGATGTTCTCCGGGTGGGGGATCCGTACCCTGGCGCGGAACCAGCCGATCTACAACCCGCTGTCGTATCACAACGGCACCATCTGGCCGCACGACAACTCGCTGATCGCGCTGGGGCTCGCCCGGTACGGCCTGCGCCGGCAGGCGGCGCTGATCCTGGACTCGCTCTTCGACGCGGCGCTGCATTTCCGCTACCTGCGGCTTCCGGAACTGTTCTGCGGGATCTGGCGCGGGGAGACGGACGCGCCGGTGGCGTACCCGGTGTCGTGCTCGCCGCAGGCGTGGGCCGCGGGCGCGCTCTTCCCGATGATCCAGGGGATCCTGGGGATCGAGCCGGATGCCCGGGAGCGGATGCTCCGGCTCGTCCAGCCGCAGCTACCGCAGCGACTGCGTTTCCTGGACCTGCTGGACATGGCGGTGGGCGGGAGCCGGATCACGTTGCAGTTCAACCGGCACGGGGACCGGATCATGGCCAACGTGCTGGCCATCGAGGGCGAGCCGGTCCAGGTCCGGATCGAGATCGTCTAGCGGCCGGGCCGCCAGTGCGGCGGGGATCCATGGGCCCCCGAAGTGCGTACTCGCGGGGACGGCAGACCGGTCCGACGGCGTCCATGCGGGCGGTACAGACATGGTGCGCGGGGAGCCGGATCGGGGCGCCGGGGGCGAATTGACGGGGGATCGGCGGGGCCGGTATGTTCCCCGCCTGCGATGTATGCTGGTTCCAGGCACGATGCCTTCGGGGCAAGGGTTGGGTATGGCCGGTGGCGGCTCGACCTCGCCGCCGGCGTGGGAAGATTCTCGAGGAGTAGCGAGATGCCGAAGTTCGTAGTGCAGGGCGGCCGTCGGCTGTCGGGCGAGATCCGGCCGGCCGGGAACAAGAACGCCGCGCTGCCGATGCTCGCCGCGTCGCTGCTGACCGACGAGCCGGTCGTGATACAGAACGTTCCGGACATCCGGGACGTGCGGACTCTGCTGGAGCTGTTGGAGCGACTCGGCGTCGAGAGCCGCTGGATCGGAACGAACGCGGTGCGCCTCCACGCCCGCGAAGTGCGGGCAACGGAGCTGGAGCCCGAGCTGGCCGCCCGGATCCGGGCGTCGATCCTCCTGGCCGGGCCGATGCTCGCCCGGACGGGGCGCATGGTGCTGCCGCCGCCGGGCGGGGACGTGATCGGGCGACGTCGCGTAGACACGCACTTCCTCGCGCTGACCCGGCTCGGCGCCCGGGTGGAGGCGCTGGATGGGTACCATCTGGAGACGTCCGGCCTGTGCGGCGCGGACGTGTTCCTGGACGAGCCGAGCGTGACGGCGACGGAGAACGCGATCATGGCCGCAGTCCTGGCCAAGGGCACGACGCGGCTCCGCAACGCCGCGGCGGAGCCGCACGTCCAGGATCTCTGCCACATGCTCAACACGCTCGGTGCCCGAATCTCCGGGATCGGTACGCACGTATTGGAGATCGAGGGCGTGGACCGGCTGCACGGCGGCGAGGCCCGGATCGGGAGCGACCACATCGAAGTGGGCTCGTTCATCGGCCTCGCCGCGGTGACCGGGAGCGAGATCCTGATCCGGGACGCGGCGGTCGAGCACCTGGATTCGACGCTGCTGGCGTTCGACCGGCTCGGGATCCGGTGCGAGATCCAGGGTCAGGACCTGCTGGTCCCGGCGGATCAGGAGAAGGAGATCCGTATGGATCTCGGCGGGCACGTGCCGAAGATCGACGATGGCCCGTGGCCGGCGTTCCCGGCGGACCTGACCTCCATCGCGCTCGTGGTGGCCACGCAGTGCAAGGGCACGATCCTCATCCACGAGAAGATGTTCGAATCGCGGATGTTCTTCGCCGACAAGGTGATCGGCATGGGCGCGCGGATCGTGCTCTGCGACCCGCACCGGGCGGTGGTGGTCGGGCCATCGCGCCTGCACGCGGGCGTGGTGGAGAGCCCGGACATCCGCGCCGGGATGGCGCTCCTCATTGCGGCGCTGGGCGCCGAAGGGGAGAGTCACATCTACAACATAGGGCAGATCGAACGCGGCTACGAGCGGATCGACGAGCGCCTGCGCGCCCTGGGCGCCCAGATCGAGCGCGTGGACTCGCGGGAGCCCTGACCGGAAAGGAGAGAGCGATGGACGAGGAACGGAGCCGGGAGAGCCGCGAAGGGTTCCGGGCGTGGCTCGGGGTGCTGGACGCGTTTCGCGAGGCGATCGAAGAGACGATCGATGAGATGAAGCAGCGCGGCCAGTTTTCGCCGGATCGGGCGAAGGAGGCGGTGCGGGAGTCGTTCCGTCGGGCGCAGGCGGCGGCGGGCGAGGTGCGGGAGCGGCTGGATTTCGTGTCGCGGCGGGAGTTCGACGAGCTGCGCGTGCGGGTCGATGACCTGCGGGCGCGGGTGGATGACATCCTGCGCCGGGTGGACGAGCTGTCCCGGGGAGGGGCCGGGGGCGGTGCGACGCCGCCGACGGCCGGGGAGTAGCGTCGGCGGCGTGTACGGGCGCTGCCGAGAGCGCCATGTTCGTAAGGTGGCGAGGCTGGCGTGCCAGGGATGACCATAGGCAGCGGTCAGGGATCCGCCCGGCGGATCGCCGAGGTCAGGGAGGTCCCCGTGTCGGCGGAGGTTCCGCTGTACGTGCATCCGGACTGGGCGGAGGAGATGCCGTGGCTGGTGCAGGGGACCACGGCGCGAGGCGGGTCGGAGGAGCTGTTCGATCTGGGCGCGTGGGGAAGCACGCCGAGCGGCACGCTGTTCGGGCGCTGGGCGGCGCTGCTCCGGGCAACGGGGAGCGCGTGCGCGGTCCACGCGCGCCAGGTCCACGGTGCGGAGGTGCTGTGGCACGAGGGTGCTCGGCCCGGCTTCTGGGTGGGGCAGGGGGTCGATGGGCACGGCACCCGGACGCCCGGCGTCCTCCTCACGGTGTCCGTCGCGGACTGTGTCCCCGTCTTCCTGGTGGATGAACGGACGCGGGCAGTCGCGCTGCTGCATGCCGGGTGGCGCGGGGTGGCAGCGGGCATTCTGACGGCCGGCATCCAGGTGCTGGAGCGGGAGGCGGGCTCCGAGCCATCGGATCTGCGGGTGCATCTGGGTCCGTCCATCTGCGGGACGTGTTACGAAGTCGGCCCCGAGGTGCACGAGGCGCTGGGACTCACGCCGCCGGCGGCGCCTCGGCCCGTGGATCTGCGTCAGGTGCTGGCGGAGCAGGCCCTGGCCCTCGGGGTGCGCGCGGAGCGGATCTCGCGTTCGGCGTACTGCACGCGCTGCGGCGACTCGCCATTCTTCTCGCACCGGCGAGGTGATTCCGGGCGTCAGTTCGGCGTCCTGGGCGTGCGGGGCCACGGGGGCGCGGGCGCCGTGGAGGGATAGGAGGCTCGCCATGACCGGAGTCGATGCGGGTCTCTGTGCCACCTGCCGGCACGTGCGCGTCGTGGAGAACCGGCGCGGGTCGCGGTTCTACCTCTGTCGGCGCTCGGAGCTCGATCCGTCGTTCGTCCGATACCCGCGCTTGCCGGTCGCACAGTGCCGGGGATACGAGAGGGACGCATGGAAGACTCGTTCTACGTAGCGCGCGCCCGGATCGAGAAGGTGGAGGGGGTCCACAGGCGGGCGCGTCTGGAGGCCGGAACCACGGTCGAATTCGGCGTGCACGGGCCGATCAAGGCCCATTATGGGATCGAGGACCGCAAGGACCTGCCGCTCCCGGTCGACTACCTGGTCGCCGCCGCGGGCGCCTGAATGCTGGGGACGCTGAACGGCGCACTGGAGGTGCGCGGGGTGAAGCTGCCGGCGGAAGCGATCCAGGCGGAGGCGAGGGGGTACAACGAGGTCCGGGGTGGGGTCCCGGTTCTCACGCGGATCCATGTGCACTACACGCTCCGGATCCCGGCAGGGACCAGGGAGGCGGTGGATCGTGCCCTGGCGCGGCACCGGGATCGGTGCCCCACGGCGGTGAGCCTGGGCCCGGCGGTGCAGGTGGACTGGACGGCGGACATCGAGGAAGTCGACTGACCGGTCACTGGAGGGGTCTGGGCGGAGCGCTCCGGCGGTGGGGGTGCGTGGAGCCAGTCGTGGCAAAGACTTGCGCTTCGCGCCGGTTGTGAATAGATTATAGACGTTACGGGTGCCGGAGCGGCAGTCCGTGTGAGAAGTGGGGGAAGGACCCCCACTTTTTTATTACGCGATGCCATGAGCATGGACCCCCTGGAGAGCGAAATCGAGAGGCAGGTCGAGGCGCTCGGCTATGAGTTCGTGGAGTTGGAGCGGGCCGGTTCCCGGACCCGTCCGATCCTCAGGCTGCGCATAGACCTGCCTGAAGAGCGCAAAGAGGTGGACGAGCACGGACGCCCGCGGGGTGTGACCGTTGAAGACTGTGCGCGGGTGAGCCGGGCGATCGAACCGTTGCTGGACCAGGCAGAGCTGGGGACGGGTGGCCGTTATGTGCTCGAAGTCTCGTCGCCCGGCGTGGAGCGACCGCTGGTGAAGCGGCGCGACTGGGAGCGCTTCACGGGCCGGGAGATCGCGATCCGGGGCCACGGAGCGCTGGCCGGCCGGGGGCGGCGCCTCCAGGGCGAACTGCTGGGGCTGGTGGACCGGGACGGGGAAGAGGTGGTACGGCTCCGGCTCGAGAACGGAGAAGAGATCGAGGTGCCGCGCAGTGAAATCGCGCGGGCGCATCTGGTATTTCGGTGGGAGGACGCGGGCTGACGCTCGGTCCGCCCGGGCGCGAAGGTACACGGGACGGAAAGACCTATGGCGAATGCGGCGCAAGTGTTGGCGGCGTTCCGGGAGATGATCACGAACAAGAACCTCTCCCGGGAGGAGCTACACGACCTGATCCGTGACGGGATCATGGCGGCGTTGGCCCGTCGGTTCGGGCCGAACGTCGAGGCCGAGATCGAAATCGACGAGGACGCGGGGGACATTCAGATCACGGTCCTCAAGGAGGTCGTGGCCGAGGTCGAGGATCCGTCGCGCCAGATTTCACTGGAGGAAGCGCGGTGGGACGACCCGGAGTTCGAGATCGGGGACGTCCTGGAGATCCCGGTGGAGTTCGAGGAGTTCGGGCGGAACGCGGTGATGGCCGCGAAGCAGCGGATCATCCAGCGGGTCCGGGAGGGCGAACGTCAGAGGATCCGTGAAGAGTACTCGAACAAGGTCGGGGATCTGCTGTCGGGCGAAGTTCAGCAGGTCGAGCGGGGCAAGCTGGTGGTCATGCTGAACAAGACCCGGGAAGCGGAAGCGATCATCCCGTGGAAGGAGCAGAATCCCCGGGAGCGGTTCCGGCAGGGCGAGCCGATCCGGGCGGTCCTGAAGCGTGTGGAGGAGACGCCGAAGGGACCGCGCCTGATCCTGTCCCGGGCGGACCCGATGTTCGTGGCGGCGCTGTTCAAGCTGGAGGTGCCGGAGATCTACCAGGGGATCGTGGAGATCAAGGGCATTGCGCGGGAGGTCGGCGGCCGGACGAAGGTCGCGGTCTGGTCCCGTGACGAGTCGATCGATCCGGTGGGTGCGTGCGTGGGGCTGAAGGGCTCGCGCGTGCAGGCGGTGGTCGGTGAGCTGGGCGGCGAGCGGATCGACATCGTGCCGTGGCATCCGGACCCGGAGATCTACGCGCGGCGTGCGCTGGCGCCGGCGAAGGTGGCGAAGGTGATCAGCGATCCGGCGCGGCGGGTGATCACGGCGATCGTGGACGAGGACCAGCTCTCGCTGGCCATCGGCAAGAACGGTCAGAACGTGCGGCTCGCGAGCCAGCTCATCGGCTGGCAGATCGATCTGTACGGGAGCCGGGAGTGGCTGGAGCGGGGTGCGGAAGAGGCGCTGTTCGGTGGCGGCGAGCAGGAGTACGAGGTGGCGGACTTCCCGCTCAGTGAGCTGGATCTGCCGGCCGCTACCCTGGCGGCGCTGGAAGCTGCTGGGTATAGTACATTTCTGGACATCATCGACCTGGAGCGGGAAGACCTGCTGAGAGTCCCGGGGCTGGATCCGGAAGCGGTCGACGAGGTCCTTCGCGTGATCGAGGAATTGACGGTCGAAGATTCGGGGGCAGAGGAAGCAGGGGAGGGTCCGACGGAGGACGAACTGGCGGAAGCACGCGAAGTGGCTGCGGAGATCCTGGGTCTGTCGGTGAGTGACCTGGAGCGCGAGCGCGAGGAGGATGAGGGGGCCTGAGCCGGCACTGCGCCTGCTCGGGCTAGCGGCGCGTGCGGGCGCCGTTGAGGTGGGGACGGAGAGGGTGCGGGAGGCGGTGCGCCGCGGCCGCGTGCGGCTGGTGATCGTGGCCGGGGACGCGTCGGCGAACAGCAAGGCGAAGGTGGTGCCGCTGGTGGAAGCGCGCGGCGTTCCGTACGTGGAGGTGTTCGATCGGGCCCGGCTGGGCGAGGCGGTGGGGCGTGGGGCGATGAGCGCGGTGGGCGTGACGGACGCGGAGTTCGCGAAGCGGATCCGGGAGCTGCTCCGCGCGGAGAACGGTTGATGCCGGGCGATGCTGATGGATCGGTCGAAGTGGGCCGTATGTAGGCGAGCCGGAGGAATTGGGTAGTTCTATACGAGAGGTGGTGCGATAGGATATGCGCGTCTACGAAGTTGCGAGAGAATTCAATGTGCCTGCTGAGGCGCTGATCCAGCTCCTCCGCGAGATGGGCGTGCCCGTACGCAGCGAGGCGTCGCAGGTCGACGATGCGACCGTTGCGAAGCTGCGCGCGCGTTTCGAGCGGGAGCGCCGCGCGGTGCAGGGGGATGTGGAGGCGGCGCTGGAAGCGGTGTTGGAGGATGCGCATAGTTCGTCGCGCCGCCGGCGCCGTCGTCGCCGTGTGGAGGTGGAGGAAGTTGTGGAGGTGACGGAGGCGGATTCTTCGGCGTCGCCGACAGCGGACGCTGCGGAAGCGATGGCGGCCGAGGCCGCGGAGGAAGCCGCGGCTCGTGGCGCGGAGCTGGTGACCACGGGCGGGGCGGAGCCCCAGCCGGAAGTGATCGTGGTGGAGACCGAAACGCCGGCGGCGGTGGAGGCGGCCGTAGAGGCCGCGGCACCGGAGGCCGAGCAGCCCGAGCCGGTCGAGCCGGAGCCGGAGGCGCCGGTGGAGGTGGCGGCGGAAGCCGAGGCGGCGGTCGAGGCGGAGGAAGCGGAGGAGCCGACGGCGGCGGAGGAGCCGGAGGAGGCGGAGCAGCCGTCGCCTGCGGAGCCGACGCCCGCGGCGCCGCCCGCGCCTGCCGCTGCGACGCCTCCGCCGCCACCGAGGGTGACGGAGACGCTGCCGAAGGTCCCGCGGCCTACGCCGGTGCGACCTACGCCGGTGCGGCAGGCGCCGTCGCCTGCGCCGGCGGCGAGTGCGGGGCCGGGTGGCCAGGTCCGGATCCAGGCGGAGGGCTTCACGCTGGACGGTCGGCGGAAGAAGGACCGGCGGCGGAAGAAGCGGCAGCGGGTGGATCAGGAGGCCGTGCAGGAGAACGTGCAGCGCGTCATGGCCGAGCTCAAGGCGGGTGGGCGGAAGCGGCGCCACCGTCGCGAGGAGTCGCCCAGCCGGCTGGAGCGTGAGGCGGAGCGCCAGCGGCGCGCGGCGGAGGAAGCGAAGACCGTCCGGGTCAACGAGTTCCTCACCGTGGCGGAGCTGGCCGAGCTGATCGACGTCTCGCCGACGGAGATCGTGGCCAGCGCGTTCAAGAACCTGGGCCTCATGGTCACGATCAACCAGCGGCTGGACTTCGATCAGATCGAGCTGCTGCTGGACGAGTTCGGCTTCCGTGCGATCCGGGAGGAGGAGTACGGGGCCGAGCTGGTCGAGGAGGAGGAGGATCGGCCGGAGGACCTGGTGCCGCGGCCGCCGGTGGTGACCGTGATGGGCCACGTGGACCACGGGAAGACGTCGCTCCTCGACTACATCCGGAAGACGAACGTGATCGCGGGCGAGGCCGGCGGCATTACGCAGCACATCGGTGCGTACCACGTGACGCTGGACGACGGGCGCTCGATCACGTTCCTGGACACGCCGGGTCACGCCGCGTTCACGGCGATGCGCGCGCGTGGCGCCGAGATCACGGACATCGTGGTGCTGGTCGTGGCGGCGGATGACTCCGTGATGCCGCAGACGGTGGAGGCGATCAGCCACGCGAAGAACGCGGGCGTGCCGATCGTCGTGGCGGTGAACAAGGTGGATCTGCCGGCGGCGAACCCGATGCGGGTCCGCCAGGAGCTGCTCCAGCACGGGGTCATGGTCGAGGAATTCGGCGGCGACGTGCTCTCGGCGGACGTGAGCGCGAAGTACGGCCAGGGGATGGACGACCTGCTGGAGAAGATCCTGCTCCAGGCCGAGTTGCTCGAGCTGAAGGCGAACCCGAAGCGAGCCGCGCAGGGGACGGTGATCGAGGCGCAGCTCGACGTGGGGAAGGGCCCGGTGGCGACGGTGCTGGTGACGAACGGCACGCTCCGGGTGGGGGACTCGTTCGTGGTCGGCCTCTACGATGGGCGTGTCCGGGCCATGCTGGACGAGCGCGGCAAGGCGGTCCAGGAAGCGGGGCCGGGGATCCCGGTCCAGGTCCTGGGCTTGTCCGGCGTGCCGCAGGCCGGTGACATGCTGATCGCCATGGACGCGGACCGGGCGGCGGAGATCGCGCAGACGCGGCAGCGTCTGGAGCGGGAGAAGCAGCTCCGCATCAAGAGCCGCGGCGTGAAGCTGACGGACATCGGCAAGATGCTGGCCGAGGGCGAGGTCACGACGCTGAACATCGTGCTGAAGGGCGACGTGGACGGCTCGGTGCAGGCGCTCGCGGACGCCCTGGCGCAGCTGTCGACGGCCGAGGTGCAGGTGGAAGTGATCCACCGGGGCGTCGGCGCGATCAACGAGTCGGACGTCCTGTTGGCAGCCACGGCCGGTGCGATCATCATCGGCTTCCACGTCCGACCGGACGCGAACGCGCGCAATCTCGCCGCGCGGGAGGGCGTGGACATCCGGCTGTACAACATCATTTACGAGGCGATCGAGGACGTGCGGGCCGCGCTCGAGGGGATGCTCGCTCCGGAGGAGCGGGAGGTCCTGCTGGGCACGGCGGAAGTCCGGCAGCTCTTCAAGGTGCCGCGGGTCGGCACGGTGGCCGGTTGCTACGTGACCGAGGGTGTGATCGACCGGCGCGGCCGGGTGCGCGTGGTCCGGGACGGCATTCAGATCTACGAAGGCGAGCTCGCCAGCCTGAAGCGGTTCAAGGACGATGTCCGCGAGGTTCGCGAGGGCTTCGAGTGCGGGCTCAACATCGCCGGGTTCAACGACATCAAGGTCGGCGACGTGATCGAGTGCTACCGGGTCGAAGCCGTGGCCCGTACGCTGGCCGGCGCGACGGACGGCGAATCCTGACGGGGCGGGGGCGCACCGCGGAGGTCGACGGGTGGTCATCGGCGTCATCGGTTGGGACCTGGAGATCATCGGGTGCCAATCGTTGAAGGAGAAGCGGTCGGTCGTGAACAGTCTGAAGGCGCGTTTGCGCGACCGCTTCAACGTGTCGGTGGCGGAGACGGGGCACCAGGACCTGTGGCAGCGCGCGGAGCTGACCGCGTGTGTGGTGGCCGGCGACCGTCGGCAGGCGGACTCGATCCTCGCGGCTGTCGACCGTCTGGTCGCGGCGGAGGCGCGTGCCCGGATCATCGACAGTTACCGGACGTTCTATTGAGGATCCCGGCGGCCGATCCGGAGTCGGCCGCCGTTCTTTCATCGGCGTGGCCGAGGCCTGGCCGGGCCGGTGTCGCGGCGCCGGCGGACCGGCCGGGTGGCGTGGCAGGGAAGGGTAGTGAACGATGGCAAGTCGGCGTACTGCCCGGGTGGGCGAACAGCTCCGAAGGGAGATCTCGGATCTGCTGCAACGTGAAGTGAAGGATCCGCGGGTGGAAGGGGCGATCATCACGCACGTGGACGTGACCGCGGATCTGTTCCACGCCCGGGTGTTCGTGAGTGTCGGCGGCGACGACGCGTACCGCGCCCGGGTCCTGGAAGGACTGGCCGCGGCGGCACCGTTCATCCGTGGCGAGCTCGGGCGGCGGCTGCATCTGCGGCGGGTCCCGGAACTGCGTTTCGAGCTGGACCGGTCGCTCGATCATGCGCTGCGCATCGAGCAGCTGCTGCGTGAAGTGATGCCGTCGCCGGACGGCGTCGGAGGGTCGGGCGAGTCGGCGGAATCGGACGAAGGCGGCGAGGACGCGAACGGTGAGGACACCGGGCGGGAAGGGGCGTAGCGACGTCGCCGGAGTCCTGCGCGTCGACAAGGTGGAAGGACCGACGTCCCACGACGTGGTGGCCGCTGCGCGCCGGGCGCTCGGCGTCCGCCGCATCGGGCACACGGGGACGCTGGATCCGTTCGCGTCGGGGCTCCTGCTGCTGTGTTTCGGGTGGGTGACCCGGATCGCGGAGTTCCTGGTCGGCCTGCCCAAGACGTACCTGGCCGTTGCGCGCTTGGGCGAAGAGACGGACACGGACGACCGGACCGGGACGGTGGTGGCGTCGACGGACGCGTGGCAGGAGCTCTCCCGGGACCGGATCGTGGCGGCGTTCGGCGCCATGGTCGGCCGTATCCGGCAGGTGCCGCCGCGGTACTCGGCGAAGAAGGTGGCGGGGGAGCGGCTGTACCGGGCCGCCCGACGGGGCGAGGAGTTGCGAGCGGAGGCGGCGGAAGTGGAGATCCACGCCCTGGACGTCCTGGCCATCGACCTCCCGTTCGTGAGCTTCCGGGTCGAATGCTCGAGCGGCACCTACGTTCGGGCGATCGCGCGGGACGTGGGGCGGGCCCTCGGCGTGGGCGCCCATCTCACGGAGCTTCGCCGCACCCGGATCGGCGGCCACGACGTGGCGGGGGCCGTCCGGTCGGATGCGCTGTCCGACGATGACGCGGTCAGGGCCGCGTGGCTCACGCCGCTCGAAGCGTTGAGCCACCTGCCGGTGGTGGAGCTGTCGCTCGCGGACGCGAAGCGCATAGCGCACGGCATGTCCATCGCTCCGCCGGTGGGAGAGTGGAGCGGGGAGGTCGTGGCGCTCGCGCGAGACGGGAGGCTCCTGGCCGTGGGCGATGCACGCCCGGACCGCATCTCTCCCCGCAAGGTGTTCAGCAGTGTCTGAGTTCGCGATCGATCCCCGACTGCCGGCCGGGATCCCGGACACCCCCGGCGGCACCGTGGTCACGGTCGGCACGATGGATGGCGTGCACCGGGGCCACTGGGCCGTGCTGGAAGCGGTGCGGCGAAAGGCGGAAGCCACGGGCCGTCCGGGCGTCCTGGCCACGTTCGACCCGCATCCACTGCGCATCGTCCGGCCGGAAGTGGCGCCGCGGTTGCTCACCACGCCCCGGGAGAAACGGGAGATCCTGGCGGAGACGGGGCTGGAGTACGCCGTCTTCATCCCGTTCACGCCAGTTCTGGCCCAGTATTCGCCGCGGAGGTTCGTCGAGGAGATCCTCATCGGGCGGTTGCGGCTCGGGTCGCTGGTCATCGGCTACGACCACGGCTTCGGCCGGGGCCGCAGCGGAGATGTCCAGACGCTCCGCAAGATCGGCGAGGAGATGGGGTTCGACGTGGAGGTGGTTCCCCCGGTCCTGGTGGATGGAGAGCCGATCTCCTCCACCCGGATCCGGAAAGCCATCGAACAGGGCGACGTGGTTTCGGCGGCCCGGGGATTGGGCCGGCCGTACTCGCTGCGCGGTCCGGTGGTCCGGGGAGACGGGCGCGGCCGGAAGCTCGGGTTTCCCACGGCCAACATCGAGGTCGGGGAAGTGGACAAGCTGCTCCCGCCGGACGGCATTTACGCCGTGCGGGCAGTGCTCCGCGACGACACGGTCGACGGGGTGCTGCACCTGGGGCCGCGGCCGACGTTCGCGGGCTCGCCTCCCACGATCGAGCTGCATCTGTTCGACTTCGACCGGGACATCTACGGCGAGGAGGTGCGGGTCGATTTCGTAGCGCGGTTGAGGGAGATCCGGCACTTCGACAGCGTTGCCGCGCTGGTGGCCGCGATCCGGGAGGACTGCGATGCGGCGCGGGCGGCGTTGGGGCGGAGCGGGCCACGGGCCCGCTTGCCATGACAGTAGGAAGCCGTTAGAGTTAAGGGCTAGCAAAGAGTTGAAGCAATTTTGCTTCCCGATCAGCGTAGACTCTCGAGGAGGCGCGGCAAATGCCGATCGACAAGGAAGAGATCATCAAGAAGTACCAGCTCCATCCGAATGACCGCGGAAGCGCGCCGGTGCAGATCGCATTGCTGACGGCGCGGATCAACCACCTCACGGAACACTTCAGGACGCACGCGAAGGACCACCACAGCCGGCGCGGCCTCATGAAGATGGTTGGCAAGCGGCGGCGGCTGCTGGAGTACCTGAAGCGCGAAGATCTGGACCGCTACAGGCAACTGATCGAAGATCTCGGGCTCAGGCACTGATGTGCGCGGCGGCCGGCGGGAGGTGCGTCGGCCGCACGCGACGTCGTAACGACAGGAACTGACAATGCACAGAATCGAACGGACGTTCGCGGGCCGGCGGCTGGTCCTGGAGACCGGGCGGATGGCGCGGCAGGCGCACGGCTCATGTCTCGTGCAGTTCGGAGAGACAGTCGTGCTGTGCACGGCAACCGTCCATGATACGCCGACGACGCTGCCGTTCTTCCCGCTCACGGTGGAATACCGGGAGAGGAGCTACGCGGCGGGGAAGATCCCGGGCGGGTTCATCAAGCGGGAGGGGCGGCCGAGCGAGAAGGAGATCCTGTCCGCGCGGCAGATCGACCGTCCGATCCGGCCGTTGTTCCCGGACGGATTCATGCACGAGGTCCAGATCTTCGTGTATGTGCTCAGCGCGGACCAAGAGAACGATGCGGACGTGCTGGGTCTGCTCGGCACGTCGGTCGCGCTGAACGCGTCGAAGATCCCGTTCACGGGGCCGGTGGCCGCGGTGCGGGTCGGCCGGATCCAGGGGCAATGGGTCCTGAACCCGACGTTCCAGCAGCTCGAGTTCAGCGACGTGGACATCGTGGTGGCGGGCACGGAGAACGCCATCACGATGGTGGAGGGCGGCGCCATCGAGGTGCCGGAAGAGGAGATCGCGGAAGCGCTGCTCGTTGCGCACCGCGGGATCCGGGAGCTGATCGAGATCCAGCGCGAGCTGCTCGCCGAGATCTCGGTGCCGAAGATGGAGTGGACGCCCGTCGTGGTGCCGGATGCGGTGAAGCAGCGGGTGGAGGAGCTGGCGCTGGAGCGGATCCGTGAGGCGCTGAACCTCAGGGAGAAGTCCGAACGGAACCAGGCGCTGGCGACGATCCGGGAGGAGGTCAAGGCGGCGCTCGAGCCGGAGTTCCCGGAAGACCTGCTGGCCGTGGACACGGTGCTGGGCGAGATCGAGAAGCAGGTGATGCGGCGCCAGATCGTCGAGAAGGGCGAGCGGGCGGATGGCCGTCGTCCGAACGAGATCCGGCCGATCACCTGCGAGGTTGGCGTGCTGCCGCGGACGCACGGCTCGGCGCTGTTCACGCGGGGGCAGACGCAGGCGCTGGCGGTGGTGACGCTGGGGACGAGTTCGGACGAGCAGCGGATCGACACGATCGACGTCGCGCACGAGACGTCGAAGTCGTTCATGCTGCACTACAACTTCCCGCCGTTCGCGACGGGCGAGGTGAAGCCGGTGCGGGGGCTGTCTCGCCGGGAGATCGGGCACGGGGCGCTCGCGGAGCGGGCGATCCAGCCGCTCCTCCCGCCGTACGAGGAGTTCCCGTACACGATCCGGGTGGTCTCGGACATCCTCGAGTCGAACGGGTCGTCCTCCATGGCGTCCGTGTGCGGTGCATCCCTCGCCTTGATGGATGCGGGCGCGCCGGTGCGGGCGGCGTGCGCGGGCGTGGCCATGGGGCTGATCAAGGAGGGGGATGACGTCGTCATCCTCACGGACATCCTCGGTCTCGAGGACGCGCTCGGCGACATGGACTTCAAGGTCGCCGGGACGCGGACGGGCGTGACCTCGATCCAGATGGACATCAAGATCGAGGGCCTCACGATCGAGATCATGCGGCAGGCGCTGGAGCAGGCGCGGGTCGCGCGGATGCACATCCTGGACATCATGGACCAGA
Source organism: uncultured bacterium (assembly GCA_937907535.1). Taxonomy (GTDB): domain Bacteria; phylum Gemmatimonadota; class Gemmatimonadetes; order Longimicrobiales; family RSA9; genus CALCID01. The sequence continues at coordinate 128,877 of CALCID010000006.1, forward strand.
CGCTGCCCGCGCCGCGGCCGGAGCTGAGCCGGTATGCGCCACGGATCTTCACGATGCAGATCAATCCTGACAAGATCGGCGAGGTGATCGGCCCGAAGGGGAAGACGATCCGGTCGATCCAGGATGAGACGGGCACGGAGATCACGGTGGACGACACCGGCCTGGTCACGATCGCGAGCGTATCCGCGGAGGGCGGTGAGCGCGCCCGGGAGATGATCGCTGCGATCGTGCAGGAGCCGGAGATCGGGCGGATCTACGAGGGCGTGGTCAAGGCGACGACGTCGTTCGGTGCGTTCGTGGAGATCCTGCCCGGGGTCGAGGGGCTGGTCCACATCTCGGAGTTGCAGGAAGGGCGGACCGAGCGGACCGAGGATGTGCTGAAGAAAGGGGACGTGACCCGGGTCAAGCTCCTCTCGATCGACGAGAAGGGGCGGATGCGGCTGTCCCGCAAGGCCGCGCTCTGACAAGGTCTTGGCGGGGGAACGTTTCAACCGCGCCGAGCTCGAGAACGGGCTGGTGGTGCTGACCGAGGAGATGCCGAGCGTGCGCTCGGCATCGGTGGGGGTGTGGGTGCGTGCGGGCTCGATCCACGAGAGCCGCACGGAGATGGGGGTCAGCCACCTGCTCGAGCACATGGTGTTCAAGGGCACGGAACGCCGGAGTGCGCGGGAGATCGCGCTGGTGCTCGAGCGGCTGGGCGGTTCTCTGGACGCGTACACGACGCGGGAGCACACGAGCTATCAGGCGCGGACACTGGACGAGCACCAGGACACGGCACTGGACGTGCTGGCGGACCTGGTGCTCCGGCCATTGCTGCGGCCGGAGGATCTGGAGCTGGAGCGCGAGGTCGTCCTGGAGGAGATCTCGACGGTCGAGGACACGCCGGACGACCTGGTTTTCGAGCTGCACGCGGAAGCGCTCTGGGGGGACCATCCCTACGGGTACAGCATCCTGGGCACCCGGGAGACGGTCTCGGGGCTGACCGCCGAGGATCTGCGGCGGGTTCACGAGCGGGCGTACCGTGCGCCGAACCTGGTGGTTGCGGCGGCGGGGAACGTACGCCACGAGTGGGTGGTGGAGCGGGTGGCGGAGCTGTTCGCGGGTGCGGCGAACGGAGTGGAGGCGCGGCCCGTGCCGCCGGCGCGGATGGGGGAGCCGAGGGAGGTGCGTTTCGACCGGGGGACGGCGCAGACGCATCTGGTGTTCGGCACCGAGACGTTCGGGCAGGGGGATCCGAGGCGTTACGCGCTGGTTCTCCTGTCCACGGCCGTGGGCGGCGGGATGAGCTCCCGGCTGTTCCAGCGGGTCCGCGAGGAGCTGGGTCTGGCCTACACGGTATATTCCTTCCAATCATTCTACGCGGACGCCGGAGTCTGCGGGGTCTACGTCGGTACGCGCCACGAGTGGGCGGATCGGGCTGCGGGGGTGATCCGCGAGGAGCTGTCGCGGGTGGCGCGGGAGGGGCTGAGCGCGCAGGAGCTGGAGGACGCCAAGGGGCAGGTCAAGGGTCAGATCGTCCTGTCCATGGAGTCGAGCACGGCGCGACTGCACCGTCTCGCGGGGATCGCGCTGTACGGCGAGCCGTTCCTCACGGTGGATGAGCTCATGGCCCGCGTGGACGCGGTGACGCTGGATGAAGTCGCCGAGTTGTCGGCGCAGTATTTCGATCCGGAGCGACAGGTGGTGGTGCGCCTGGGCCCGGGGAACTAACAACAACATTGGCGGTGGCGAGCGTCATGATCATTGGGGTTCCGAAGGAGATCAAGCCGAACGAGAACCGGGTGGCGCTGGTGCCGGCGGGTGTGGAAGCGCTGGTCCATGCAGGGCACAAGGTGGTGGTGGAGGCGGGCGCCGGGCTCGGGAGCGGATTCGCGGATGATGCGTACGAGCGCGCGGGCGCGGAGCTGGCGGGGAGCGCGGCCGAAGTCTGGGCCCGGGCGGACATGATCGTGAAGGTGAAGGAGCCGATCGAGCCCGAGTGGCCGCTCATGCGGCAAGGGCAGGTGATCTTCACGTTCTTCCACTTTGCGGCTTCGGAGGCGCTGACGCGCGCGGTCATCGACTCGGGCGCGGTGGCGATCGCGTACGAGACGGTACAGCTGCCGACGGGCGAGCTGCCGCTGCTCACGCCCATGAGCGAGGTGGCGGGGCGGCTGGCAGTGCAGCAGGGCGCCAAGTACCTGGAGAAGTTCTTTGGCGGGCGGGGCGTTCTGCTCGGTGGAGTGCCAGGCGTGGAGCCGGCGACGGTGGTGGTGCTCGGGGGCGGGACCGTGGGCACGAACGCGGCGAAGATGGCGGCGGGTCTGGGCGCGCGGGTCGTGATCCTGGACGTGTCGCTGAACCGGCTGCGCTACCTGGCGGATGTGATGCCGGCCAACGTGACGCTGCTGTACTCGAACCGGCACAACATCCTGGCGCAGATCGAGAAGGCGGACCTGGTGGTCGGCGCGGTCCTGCTGCCGGGCGCGAAGGCGCCGAACCTGGTCCGTCGGGAAGATCTGAAGCGTATGAAGCGCGGCGCGGTGATCGTGGACGTGGCGGTGGACCAAGGCGGGTGCGTGGAGACGATCCGCCCGACCACGCACGCGGATCCGATCTACGAGGTGGACGGCGTCATCCACTACGGCGTGGCGAACATGCCGGGCGCGGTGCCCTACACCTCGACGCTGGCGCTCACGAACGCGACCTTCCCGTACGCCCTCGCGCTGGCGAACAAGGGCTGGAAGGAGGCGTGCCGCGGCGACCGTGCGCTCGCCCTCGGCGTGAACGTGGTGGAGGGCAAGGTGACGTATCCTGGCGTGGCCGAGGCCTTCGGGCTGGCGTACACGCCGGTGGAATCGGTGTTGTGAGACGGGCGGCTCGAGTGTTGAGCCGCCTGCCGTGAATCCGGAACGGCGCCGCTGCCTGGCCCGACGGGCAGCGGCGCCCGCCGTGCCGGAGCGAGTCGTGGAAAGGGTTCGCGTTCAGATCCGCCGTCTCGAGAATTACCCAACAGACTGGCCGCTCCCGGGGTACGCCACGGAGGGTTCTGCCGCCGTGGATCTGCGGAACGCCGGCCCCGACCTGGTGATCCCGCCGCTGGGCCGGGCCCTGGTGCCGACGGGCCTGGCGATCGCCCTTCCTCCTGGTACCGAAGCACAGATCCGGCCGCGGTCCGGGCTCGCGCTGAAGCGGGGGATCGGCCTCGTGAATTCACCGGGCACGATCGACAGCGACTACCGCGGCGAGATCCTGATCCCGGTCATCAACTTCGACCCCGAGCCGCAGCGGATCGAGCACGGCGACAGGATCGCGCAACTCCTCGTGGCGCGGGTCTGGCCCATCGATTGGGACGAGGTGTCCGAACTCCCGCCGAGCGGTCGCGGGAGCGGCGGGTTCGGTAGCACCGGGCGCTGATGGCCGTCCGCGGCCGGGACCGGCATCCGCGGACCGATCGGCGCGGGACCGGGGCATTTCCAGCGGTGTCGCCGGTTTCCCTTGCCCCTTGATCCAGTTACAATTAGCTTGTTTCGTCTTTTGAGGTAGCGGGGTACCCCGTCCCGGTGGACCCGGGAACCCCACAGGAGCTCCCTCCGCGATCCCGTCGGCGGGATTCATCAACGAGCCATGGCATTGCGCAGCCTGCTGAATTCGGGGAGACTGCTCCCGGTCAACGACATCGCGGTTGACCTGGGAACGGCGAACACCCTCGTGTACGTGAAGGGCGAGGGGATCGTACTGAACGAGCCTTCGGTCGTTGCGGTCGAGCGGGGTTCGAACCGGGTGAAGGGGATCGGGCTCGAAGCGAAACGCATGCTCGGCCGGACGCCGGAGGGGATCATAGCGATCCGGCCGATGAAGGATGGCGTGATCGCGGACGTGGACATCACCGAGGTCATGCTGCGCCATTTCTTGCGTGTGGTGACCTCGAAGCGGTTGTTCCGGATCAAGCCGCGGGTGGTGGTCGGGGTGCCCTCGGGGATCACGGAGCTGGAGCGGCGGGCGGTGCGGTCGAGCGCTGCGGCGGCGGGCGCGAAGGAGGTGTACATGGTGGCGGAGCCGATGGCCGCCGCCATCGGGGTAGGGCTGCCGGTGGACACGCCGACGGGGAACATGGTGATCGACATCGGCGGCGGTACCACGGAAATTGCAGTGATCGCGCTGAACGGGATCGTCGCGGACACGTCGATCCGGGTGGGGGGCGACGAGATCGACAACGCGATCGTGACGTTCCTGAGGAAGAACTACAATCTGCTGATCGGGGAGCCGACGGCAGAGGCGATCAAGATCCAGATCGGGTCGGCGTTCGACGTGGGTGAGGAGCGGGAGATGGAGGTGAAAGGCCGCGATCTGGTGAGCGGGATCCCGAAGACGGTACGGGTGCATTCGCAGGAGATCCGGGAGTGCATCCAGGAGCCGGTACAGCAGATCGTGGAGGCGGTGAGGCGGGCGCTCGAGATCACGCCGCCGGAGCTGGCGGCGGACATCGTGGATCGGGGGATCGTGATGACGGGCGGTGGCGCGCTGATCCGGGGGCTGGACCAGTTGCTGGCGCACGAGACGAACCTGCCGATCCACGTGGATGAGGAGCCGTTGACCTGTGTCGTGCGGGGTGCGGGGCGCATCCTGGACGACTTCGAGAGGTACCGGAGTGTCCTGAGCACGTAAGTGGCGAACTACTTCGAGGGACCACGCAGGGGACGTCGGCGAGAGACGCTGCTCGCGGGCGTCTTTCTGCTCATAGCGCTCTTCCTCTTCTTCCTGCCGGCGGCATATCAGGGTCCAGTGCGCAGCCTGATCCGGAGTACGGCACTGCGCCCGTTCCTCGTGGCGCAGGCGCAGCTTTCGGATCGGCGGTCGCGCGCGGTAGACATTCTCGAACTTCGAGCGGAACGAGACTCCCTGGCGGCCGTGGTGGCGGCGCAGGCGACGCTGGCGGAAGACAACCGTCGTCTGCGCGAGCTGCTGGGTCTGGCGGCCCGGGCGCAGCCCCATTTCCGGCCGGCGGAGGTGATCGTGGCGGGCGTGCCGGGCGCAGAGAGCACGTTCCTGATCAACGTGGGCCGGCGCCATGGCGTGCGCGTGGGCAGCGCGGTCATTGCGGCCGGCGGCTTGCTCGGCGTGGTGAAGGAGCTGGATGAAGACGTGGCCCAGGCGCTGGACTGGACGCATCCGGACTTCCGGGTGAGCGCCATGACGGCGGATGGGGAGGCGTACGGGATGGTGCAGGCGAGGCGCGGCAGGTTCCGGGAAGAGGATCTGCTGGTCTTGACGAGTGCGCCGTTCCACAGCGACATTCGCCCCGGCACCTGGGTGGTGTCGTCGGGGCGGGGCGGGATCTTCGCACGAGGGATCCGGCTGGGCGTGGTGGTCGGGATCGAAGAAGCTGACACGGGTTGGCGGAAGAGTTACCTGGTTAGGCCGGCGGTGAGACCGGAGTCCGTAACGCACGTGTTGGTTGGAGTCTACGGTGAAGGGGAGGGGCGGGCCGACCTGTCGGAGCTCTGGAACGTGGTGGCGCCGCCGGACACGGTAACGGTACCGAACAACGGAGCGAGCGGCGAGCCGCGGAATGGGTCGGCTCGCTCGTCGACCGAACCATGATGGTGGGGCCGGGGTGGCCGTATTGGGCGTTCATCGGGCTCCTGGCCGCCGCCCACTTCACCCTCCATCTCGCCCTTGGACTCGGCCCGGAGGCGCCGGACCTCCTGACCGTGGCGGTCCTGCTGGCCGCGCGGAACACGAGCGGCGCGGTTGCGGCGGCGATCGGCCTGGTGTTGGGAATGTTGCAGGACGCGCTGTCGCTGGTGGCGTTCGGGGCGGAGGCGGTGACGCTCACGGTGCTCGGTTATCTCGGCGCCCGCTCCCGGGATCTGTTCTTGGGCGAGAGTCTGGGCTTCGTAGGGTTGTACCTGTTCGTCGGGAAATGGCTGCACGACGTGATCTACTACACGCTGGCGGGCCCGGTGCTGCGTGGCGACGCGGTCGTGCGCTATCTCATCATGGCGCCGCTGGCGGCGCTGTACGCAGCCGTTGCGGGCGTACTCGTCCTCATGCTGTATCGATTCGCGACGGGCGAGCGGTAAGGCAGCCCGGGGCGTCACCGGAGTCCGCGGTCCGGTCGGGGCCGCCGCGGTAAGGCATCGATGCATCTCTTCCATCTACACGCGCGACGCCGCCGTGCGCTGGGCGCCGCCATGGTCCTGGCCATAGGGCTCGGCGGCCTCGCCGTAGCGTTCTTCCAGACCCAGGTCCTCAAGAACGACGCTTACGCACTCCAGTCGGACGCGAACCGGCTGCGGCCACTCCCGGTCCCGGCGCCGCGCGGGACGATCTTCGACCGGAACGGGAAGGTGGTCGCGGACAACGTTCCGGGTTACGCGCTGTCGCTGCTGCCGGCGCCGGCGGACACGATCCGCCGGATGTTGGAGCGTCTGAGCGACGTCCTCGGGCTGACGCCGGAGCGGATCGATGCGCTGCTCGAGCGGCGCAGGAAGAATCCGCACCAGCCGCTGCTCGTATCGGGCGACCTGACGTTCGAGCAGGTCTCTGCCATCGAGGAGCGGCGGTGGATGTTCCCGGGGATCTTCATCGACGTGCGGCCGAAACGCCGGTACGTGGGCGGGCCCGCCGTGGCGCACCTCGTGGGCTACGTGGCCGAGATCAGCGAGGCGGAGCTGGAGCTGCCGGAGTTCGAGGGGTACACCGCGGGGCAGCAGATCGGGAAGCAGGGGCTGGAGCGACAGTACGAGCGGATCCTGGCGGGGAAGCCCGGAGTGCGCTACGTGGAGGTGGACGCGCTCGGGCGGATCGTCGGGGAGTTCGCGCCGCGCACGGGGGTTCCGGCGGAGGCCGGGGGAGACATCCACCTCTACATCGACCTGGATCTGCAGCGGTGGATCGCGGAGATCTTCCCGGACTCGATGCGGGGTGCGGTGGTGGCGGTGGAGCCGGGGACGGGTCACGTGCTGGCGCTCTACTCGAATCCGGCGTACGACCCGAACGCGTTCGTGGGCGGCGTGTCGCCCTCGCTCTGGGCGCAGTTGAACACGGATGCCGGGCGGCCGCTGCTGCACCGGGCCACGTCCGGGGTCTACCCGCCCGGATCGGCGTTCAAGATCGTGACCGCGGCGATCGCGCTGGAGCAGGGCGTGATCGACCCGAAGGCGGTAATGCCCACGCCTTGCCGCGGGGGATTCCAGTACGGGAACCGGTTCTTCCGGTGTTGGGACGCCGCGGGACACGGGTACCTGGACTTGCCCGGGGCGATCGCGAAGTCGTGCAACGTATACTTCTACCAGGTCGGGCTGCGGATCGGACTGAACCGGCTGCTGGAGGAGGCGACGCGGCTGGGCTTCTCGCGTCGCGCGTCGATCGACCTTCCGGACGAGGCCCGGGGCACGTTCCCGGAGGGGCCGGAGTACTTCCGGACCCGCTTCGGGTGGGACCCCACGCCGGCGGAGGTACTGAGCCTCTCGATCGGACAGGGGCCGAACGCGCAGACTCCGTTGAAGCTCGCCCATTTCTTCGCGGCGATCGCACGGGACGGGCGGATCCCGCCGCCGCGGATCGCGGCGGTGGGGCCGCCGGCGAAGCCGAGCGACCCGGGCGGGCTCGAGCTGGACATCTCGGCGGCGACGCTGGAGATGCTGCGTGAGGGGCTGCGGCGGGTGGTCGCCCCCGGAGGCACGGCGCACATGTCGTCGCTGGAGCACTGGGAGCTCATGGGCAAGACGAGCACATCCCAGAATCCGCACGGTCCTCCGCACGCGTGGTTCGTGGGGCTGGCCGGGCCGCGCGGCGGCGAACCGGAGATCGCGATTGCCGCCGTCGTGGAGTTCGGCGAATCCGGCGCGCGGGCGGCAGCGCCGATCGTGGCCAAGGCCGCGGACTACTACTTGCGTCGCAAGTACGGGATGCCAGTGGACACGATCCAGACGCTCCGGGAGCACCTGCTCGCGGGGCGGCCAGCGCCCTGGGCGAGATGACGCTGTTCCAACGGGTTCGTTCCAGCTTCAGCGATCCGCTGCTGGCGCTGCTGGTGTTGGGGCTATCCCTGTTCGGGGTAGCCATGATCTATTCCGCCGGACAGCTCGACGTGCCGGACCCCCGGGTGTCCGGTGCGTGGAAGATGCAGCTCACCTGGCTCGGCCTCTCGGTCGTGGCGCTCCTCATCGTGACCCGCATCCAGGTGCGGTGGCTGGAGTGGGCCGCGGTACCGGCGTACGTATCGAGCGTCGCGCTGCTCATGGCCACGCTGGTGATCGGGAAGGGGATGGGTACGGCCGCGGGCACGAAGAGCTGGATCGACCTCGGGCCGGTCATGTTCCAGCCGTCTCAGTTCGCGAACCTCGCCACGGTGCTGATGCTTGCCCGGGTGATGGGGAGCTGGCGCGAGGCGCCCCGGTCGATCTGGGGACTCTGGTCGCCGGTCCTGATCGTGGCCATACCGATGGTGCTGGTCATGCTCCAGCCGGACCTGGGGACGGCGATGGTGTTCGGCGCGCTGCTGATCGCCACGATCTACTGGGCCGGGGTGCCCATCGGCATGCTGATCATGCTGCTGAGCCCGGTGGTCGGCCTCTTCCTCGCGTTCCACGACTGGCTCTTCACGATCTACATCGTCGCGCTGATCGCGTTCCTGTACTTCTATCGGGCGTATCTCTCGGAGAGCGTGGCGGTGATCGGCGCGAACCTGGCGGCCGGGGCGATTGCGGTCCCGCTGTGGAACTCCATGGCGCCGTATCAGCGGGCGCGTATCCTGGTGTTCCTGGACCCGAGCGTCGATCCCAGGGGGGCGGGCTGGCACCTGATCCAGTCACGGGTCGCGGTGGGGAGCGGGGGGCTCTTCGGGAAAGGGTTCACGCTGGGCACGCAGAAGCGGCTGGCGTTCCTGCCGGAGCAGCACACGGACTTCATCTTCAGCGTGATCGGCGAGGAGTTCGGCTTTGTCGGCACGATCGCCGTACTGGCGACGTTCGCGATGATCCTCTGGCGGCTCGTGCGGATCGCCGAGCGGATCCCGGACCCCTTTGCTGGAATCGCGGTCTTCGGTATCTTCGGGGTCTGGTTCGCACACGTGGTCGTCAACATTGGGATGACCGTGGGGGTCATGCCGATCACGGGGATCCCGCTGCCCTTCCTGAGCTACGGGGGTTCGTTCCTATTGGCGAGCTACCTGGCGCTCGGGCTGGTCCAGCGCATGGCGGCCGAGCAAGGGAAGGTCTGATCGATGTCATGGTTTCGTAAGCCGGAGCGGAAGCTGAAGGCGGAAGAGAAGCGGGAGCTTCCGGCGGACGTATTCGAGAAATGTCCGCGTTGCGGGGAGATCCTGTACCGGGCGCGGCTCGAGCAGAACCTGAACGTGTGCCCGTCGTGCGGGTTCCACCTGCGGCTCAGCGCGGGAGGGTACGTGGCGCTGCTCCTGGACGAAGGGACGTTCGAGGAGCGGGACGGCGACCTGCGGAGCGGCGATCCGCTGAAGTTCACGGATCTGAAGCCGTACCCGCAGCGGCTGGAGGCGGCGGAGCGGCGGCCGGGGAGCTTCGGCGACGCGGTGGTGACGGGCACCGGCCGGCTGGAAGGGATCGGGGTGTGCCTGGCCGTCATGGACTTCGAGTTCATCGGCGGCAGCATGGGCTCGGTGGTGGGGGAGAAGATCGCGCGCATCGGGCTAGTGGCGCTGGAGCGGCGGCAGCCGTTGATCGTGGTGAGCGCGTCCGGGGGCGCGCGGATGCAGGAAGGGATCCTGTCGCTCATGCAGATGGCGAAGACCTCCGCGGTGCTGGCGCGGCTGCACGAGGCGAGGATCCCGTACATTTCGGTGCTGACGAACCCGACGACGGGCGGGGTCACGGCGTCGTACGCGATGCTGGGGGACGTGAACCTCGCGGAGCCGGGCGCGCTGATCGGGTTCGCGGGACCGCGGGTGATCGAGCAGACGATCAAGCAGGCGCTGCCGGAGGGCTTCCAGCGGTCGGAGTTCCTGCTGGAGCACGGCATGGTGGACGCGATCGTGGACCGGCGTGAGCTGAAGCGCACGATCGCGCGGCTGCTGCGGCACATGCTCGGCCTGCCGGAGGCGGTGGCGGCGGGCCGGACCGTGGATACGGCACAGGCGGTGGGTGCGGGCGGGGAGGGCGCGGCACCGGCCGGGAAGGATCGGGCCGCCGATTGAACCCACCGACATACCCCGAGCTGGTCCGGGCGCTCTTCCCGCGGCTGACGGGCGGGATCCGCTGGGGCCTGGAGCGGACGCGGCGGATGTTGGCCGCGGTCGGCGATCCGCAGCGTTCGTACCGGATCGTGCATGTAGGGGGCACGAACGGGAAGGGCTCCGTAGCGGCGACCGTGGAGAGCGTCCTGCGGGCGGATGGGAGACGGACCGGGCTGTACACCTCACCTCACCTCTGCACGTTCCGGGAACGGATCCAGGTTGGTGGGGAGCCGCTGAGCGAAGCCGCGATCGTGCGGGCCGCGGAGCGGCTGTGGCCGATCTTCGAGGAAGAGGGGCCGACCTTCTTCGAGGCGACGACGGTGCTGGCCCTGCTCGCGTTCGCCGAAGCGGGCGTCGAGGCCGCGGTGATCGAGGTGGGACTCGGCGGGCGGCTGGATGCGACGAACGTCGTCACGCCCGAGGTCGTCGTACTGACGAACGTAGCCCTGGACCACACGGATTACCTGGGCTCCACGCTGGTCGAGGTGGCGCGGGAGAAGGCGGGGATCATCAAGGCCGGCGTGCCCGTGGCAACGGCGGAGCGAGGCACCGAGACGCTGGAGGTATTCCGGCGTCGGGCCGAGGAGCTGGGAGCACCGCTACGGGTCCTGGATCCGGGAGAGGTCCGGGACGCGGCGACCGGGGTCGACGGCACGCGCTACCGGTTGTCGGACTCGGTCTGGGGGGCGCTCGATCTCCACACCCCGTTGATCGGGCTGCATCAGGCGCAGAACACGGCGCTCGCGGTGCGGGCCCTGGAGATGCTGAGCCCGGAACTGAGGCCCGGGCGGGAAGCGGTGTTGCAGGGGATCGGGAGCACGCGGGTCCCCGGGCGGCTGCAGGTGGAGCGGGTGGATGGCCAGAGCTACGTCTTCGACGTGGCGCACAATCCCGCGGGCGCGCAGGTCCTGGCGAGCGCGCTGGCCGGGCTGGATGTGCCGAGGCCGATCGTGTTCGTGGTGGCCGTGCTCGCGGACAAGGACCACGGCAGCATGCTGAGGATCCTGCAAGAGGTGGGCGATGCCGTGGTCCTGACCGATGCACCGAGCGCTCCGTCCGGGCGACGCTGGGATCTGGAGGTCGTGGCGCGGGAGGGGGCCTGGCCGGGCGCGGAGGCGGTTCCGGACCTCGCGGAAGCGCTCGTCCGGGGAGCGGAGCTCGCGGCCGGCGGCACGGTGGTCGTGACCGGATCATTCCATACGGTGGGTGACGCGCTGATCGTGCTGGGGCGTGCGCCGTACGGGATCGACCCGCCCTTGCCGGTCTCCGTCGCAACCGTCTAAATTCGCGCATATGACGGAGTTCAGGAGTCTACCCGGGTTCCGGGACTTCTACCCGGAAGCGATGGCGGTGCGCCTGCACATCATGGGGGTGTGGCGGGAGGTGGCGCGCCGGTACGGTTTCGAGGAGTACGACGGCCCGCCGCTGGAATCGCTGGATCTGTACCGGGAGAAGAGCGGCGAAGAGATCGTCCGACAGCTCTACAACTTCGTGGACAAGGGCGGGCGGGAGGTGGCGCTGCGTCCGGAGATGACGCCGACGCTCGCCCGCATGGTCGGCCCGCGGGCGCGGTCGGCGCCGAAGCCGATCCGGTGGTTCTCGATCCCGCAGCTCTTCCGCTACGAGCGGACGCAACGGGGACGTCTGCGCGAGCACTTCCAGTGGAACGTGGACGTCATCGGCGAGTCGGACATAACCGCGGACGCCGAGGTGCTCGCGGTGGCGCTGGACGCGTTGCGAGCGCTCGGGCTGACCGCCGACGACGTGGTGGCGCGGGTCAGCGACCGGCGGCTGCTCGAGCGGCTGCTCCTGCACGCGGGCGTTCCCCGCGACCAGCTCGCCGCGACCTACGCCGTGATCGACAAGCTCGGGCGCGAGGAGGAGGGGCGGATCCGGGAACGTTTGAGCACGGAAGCCGGGCTCGGCGCCGCAACGGTGGACGAGGTGTTCGGGATCTTCGAACACCGGGACTTCGACTCCCTGGCCCGGGCGTACGCGGGGGTGGACGGCCTGGCCGAGGACCTGGACCGGCTCGGCCACTACTTCTCGATCCTGAACGACATGGGGCTCGGGGACTTCGTCTCCTTCGATCCGTCCATCGTCCGCGGCCTCGCCTACTACACGGGGACCGTGTTCGAGGTCTTCGACCGCAAGGGCGAGTTCCGGGCGGTTTGCGGAGGCGGACGGTACGACAATCTCCTGCGGGTGGTGAGCGGGATCGATCTCCCGGCCCTCGGGTTCGGGATGGGCGACGTCGTGTTGACCGAGCTCCTCGCGGACCGCGGGCTCCTGCCCGGCTACCGCCCTCGGGTGGATGTGTACCTGATCGCGGTGACGGAGGAGGATCGTCCGACGGTCCTGCGCCTGGCGCACCAACTCAGGGATGCGGGGTACTCGACACTCTACGCCCTGCGGCCGATGAGCGTGGGGAAGCAGTTCAAGGACGCGGATACGCGCGGTGCGGCGCGGGTGCTGGTGGTCGGACCGGAGGAGCGCGAGCAGGGCGTCGTCATGGTCCGGGTCATGGAAACCGGAGAAGAGAAGCGCGTTCCGATGGATGAGGTGCTCCGGTGATGGTGGCGAAGTGGCTCGCTGCCCTGGTGGGCGTGCTCACCGTGGGCATGTTCGGGTGTACGGACCGCGATCGACCGGTGGCGCTCGAGAAGCAGAGCGGGACACCGCCGCGCGTTGCGGCGGAATACGTCGAGCAGGTCGAGCCGGTGCCGTACCAGCTCTTCTTGCGGGAGATGGCGGAAGAACCGGGGCGGGCGGTTTATCATCTGCTGGTTCCGCCCGGCGCGGAGGGCCTGGGGTTGCACCGGGCGCTGACCGAGTTCCTGCGGTCGGAGGCCGATCGGGATCAGAGTCTGGCGGCCATCCGGGCGATCGCGTACGTATCCCGGCAGACGAAAGAGGGGGAGGCCTCGTTGCTCCCGATCATGTGGGCGGAATGGGTGCCGCCCGAGGGCTGGAGCCGCGCGGGACCGACGCGGAGTAAAGGGCCGTATCGGATCTACACCTACCAAGAGATCCCGCCCGAGTGGTGAATCGATCGGGAGAGCCCGACTCCGGGCGTGCCGCGTGGCGGCGGGTGCAGCGGCGGATCGACCTGTTCATCGCGGGGTTCGCCGTTGCGGCCCTGGTGATGGCCGTGATCGCCGGCGGCATCGTTGCGTGGTTGTTGCGGCCGTTGGGGTTGCCGCCCCGGTGGACGTGGATCGGCGCAACCGTGCTGTTCGCGGTGGTTCCGTGGATCGCGCAGTTCGCTCTGAACCGTGCCGGGAGGGAGGACGGGAGCTGAGACCGGCCGTGCGGCCGGGACTCGAGGCTCCGAGTACCGGGTGTTCTTTCGTGAACAGAGGAGACTTCGGATTTGCGTGCGCGACCACGCGCGCGGGAGATCGTGGAGTGGACCGGAGGCACCATGGGGGATGAAAAGGCGCTGACCAGGCGGGCGGAAGATTTCAGCGCGTGGTACAACGAGGTGGTCCTGCGGGCGGAGCTGGCGGACTATTCGCCGGTCCGCGGGAGCATGGTGATCCGGCCGTACGGGTATGCGATCTGGGAGAACATTCAGCGCGGCCTGGACGGCATGTTCAAGGCGACGGGTCACCAGAACGCGTACTTCCCGCTGCTGATTCCGCAGAGCTTCCTGGAGCGCGAGAAGGAGCACATCGAGGGTTTCGCGCCGGAAGTCGCGGTGGTGACGCATGCGGGCGGCCGCGAGCTGGAGGAGCCGCTGGTGATCCGGCCCACGTCCGAGACGATCATCTACGCGATGTTCGCGAAGTGGGTGCAGAGCTATCGTGACCTGCCCCTACTCATCAACCAGTGGGCGAACGTGGTGCGCTGGGAGATGCGGACGCGGCTCTTCCTGCGGACTGCGGAGTTCCTGTGGCAGGAGGGGCACACGGCGCACGCGACCGAGGCGGAGGCGGAGGAAGAGGCGCGTCGGATGCTCGGGGTGTACCGGCAGTTCATGGACGAGTGGATGGCCATGCCTCCGGTGCTGGGGCGGAAGACGGAGTCTGAGCGGTTCGCGGGAGCGGTACGCACGTACTCGTGCGAAGCGCTGATGCAGGACAACAAGGCGCTGCAGGCCGGGACGTCCCACAACCTCGGGCAGAACTTCTCGCGGCAATTCGGCCTGACGTTCCAGTCCGAGACGGGGACGGAGGAGTACGCGTGGAACACGTCGTGGGGCGTATCCACGCGGCTGGTCGGCGGGCTGGTCATGACGCACGGGGACGACGTGGGGATCGTGGTGCCGCCGATGCTGGCGCCGTACCAGGTGGTGATCGTTCCGATCTACCGGACGGACGCGGACCGTTCAGTGGTGCTGGAGAAGGCGCATCGGGTGGCGGCGCTCCTCCGGGACGAGGACATCCGGGTGCACGTGGATGGCCGGGACGGGATGACGCCGGGCGCGAAGTTCTACGAGTGGGAGCGGAAGGGCGTGCCGCTCCGGATCGAGATCGGGCCGAAGGACGTTGCGCAGCAGCAGGTGGTGGTGGTGCTGCGCGTGGCCCACGGTGACGTGCCGCGCAAGGAATCGATCAGCGACACGGGCGGGCTGGTGACGATCCCGGGCCGGTTGCACCGCTACCAGGCGGCGTTGTTCCAGGCGGCGCTCGAGCGGCGGGAGGCGAACTCCCATCGGGGGGTGCGGGAGTACAGCAAGCTCCAGGAACTCATCGAAGACACGGGCGGCTTCGTGTACGCGGGGTGGTGCGGCTCGGCCGAGTGCGAGCGCAAGGTCAAGGAAGACACGAAGGCGACGATCCGGGTGCTCCCGTTCGAAGAGTTCCGGACGCCGGAGGCGCCCGATCGCTGTGTGGTGTGCGGCGGGGAGGCGGTGGAAGAAGCGGTTTGGGCGCGTGCGTACTGAGGGAGGCACGTGACGAGGTCGTTCGGCTACGACAACGGGGAACTGTACTGTGAGGGCGTTCCGCTCGGCGAGCTTGCCGAACGGTACGGAACGCCCCTCTACGTTTACAGCCGGCGGGCGATCGAGACGCGGTTCCGGGAGCTGGACCGGGCGTTCGAGGGCCAAGACCGGCTGATCGCGTACTCGGTCAAGGCGAACGGCAACGTCTCGATCCTGCGGGTCCTGAAGGAGCTCGGCGCGGGCGCGGACATTGTGAGCGGCGGTGAGCTCTATCGAGCGCGGCTGGCGGGTATCCCGGCGGAGCGGATCGTGTTCAGCGGGGTGGGGAAGACGCGGTCGGAAATGGCAACCGCGTTGGAAGCCGGGATCTATGGTTTCAACGTGGAGAGCGAAGGCGAGCTGCGGGTCCTGTCCGAGGTGGCGTCGCAGCTGGGCTTGCGTGCGCCGATCGCGCTGCGGATCAATCCGGACATCGAGAGCCCGACCCCTCACCACTACACGAGGACCGGACATCGTACGGCGAAGTTCGGGATCCCGAGCGAGGAGGCGTTGCGGCTGTACCGGCTGGCGGCAGACCTGCCGGGGATCGAGGTCCGGGGCATCGACGTGCACATCGGGAGCCAGATCGTGGACGTGGAGCCGTATCGCGCGGCGTTCCTCCACGTGCTGGAGCTGGCGGACACGCTCGGCCGGCAGGGCATCGATCTGGAGTACGTGGACATCGGCGGCGGCTTCGGCGTTGCGTACACGGATGATACGCGGATGGCGTCCGCCGCGGAGTACGCGGACGCGCTGCTCCCGTTGCTCGGCGAACGTCGGTTGAAGCTCGTGCTGGAGCCTGGTCGATACGTGGTGGGCGAAGCCGGCGTCCTGATCACGCGGGTGCTCTACCTCAAGGACATGGGTGGCAAGACGTTCGTGATCACGGATGCGGGTATGAACGACCTGCTCCGACCGAGTCACTATTCCGGGTACCACGAAGTGGAGCCGGTGGTGCAGGTCGCGGACGCGCCGCCCGTCCGGGTGGACGTGGTCGGTCCGGTCTGCGAGACCGGGGACTTCCTCGCGCTGGATCGGACGATGCCGCGGCCGCGGGAGGGCGATCTGCTCGCCATCCGAACGGTGGGCGCGTACGGGTTCTCGATGGCGTCCACGTACAATGCGCGTCCGCGGCCGGCGGAGGTCCTGGTGTGTGGGAAGGAGGCGCGGGTCATCCGGCGGCGCGAGACCTACGAGGACCTGGTGAGGGGCGAGCTGGACGAGGGCGTCTGACGCGGCGGCCGACAAACAGCGAGACCGAGTGAATGAAAGATAGAATCCTGATCCTGGATTACGGGTCGCAGTTCACGCAGCTCATTGCGCGTCGAATTCGGGAGGAGCGCGTCTACTCGGAGATCCACCCGCCGACGGTGACGATCGATTGGATCCGGGAGTGGGCGCCGCGGGGGATCGTGCTTTCCGGCGGACCGGCGTCGGTGTACGGGGATCGGAGTCCGTCGCTGGACCCGGCGTTGTTGGAGCTCGGGGTACCGGTCCTCGGGATCTGCTACGGGATGCAGCTCATCGCGCACGTGGAGGGTGGGCGCGTGGAGGCGGGGCGGCGGGAGTACGGCCGGGCGGAGATCGAGGTACTCGAGCCGGATGAGCTCTTCTACGGGTTCGAGCCGGGCGAGCGGGTCGTAGTCTGGGCGAGCCACGGGGACCACGTGACGGAGCCACCGGCCGGCTACGTCACGCTGGCGGGAACGCCGTCGCTGCCGGTGGCTGCGATCCGGGCGTCGAACCGGCCGATCTACGGGGTGCAGTTCCATCCGGAGGTGGCGCACACGCCCCGGGGCGGGGAGCTGCTGTCGAATTTCGTGTTCCGGATCTGCGGGTGCCAGCCGAGCTGGACCGCGGGCTCGTTCATTGAGGAGTCGGTGGCGCGGATCCGGGAGCAGGTCGGGGATGCGCCGGTGATTTGCGGGTTGTCCGGCGGGGTGGATTCCTCGGTGGCGGCGGCGCTCGTCCATCGCGCGGTGGGGGACCAGCTCACGTGCATCTTCGTGGACACGGGCCTGCTGCGGAAGGGCGAGCGGGAGGGGGTGGAGCGGGCGTTCCGCCAGCACCTCGGCATGCGGCTGGTGGTGGTGGACGCGTCCCGGGAGTTCCTCTCCCGACTGGAAGGCGTGGTCGATCCGGAGGAGAAGCGCAAGCGGATCGGCGAGACGTTCATCCGCGTCTTCGAGCGGGCCGCGGCGGAGTCCGGCGGGGATGCCCGCTTCCTGGTCCAGGGCACGCTCTACCCGGACGTGATCGAGTCGCTATCGGTGTACGGCCCGTCGGCCACTATCAAAACGCACCACAACGTAGGCGGGCTGCCGCCGGACATGAAGTTCGAGCTGGTGGAGCCGCTGCGCGAGCTGTTCAAGGACGAGGTGCGGCGCGTCGGCCGGGAACTCGGGCTGCCGGAGGAGCTCGTCGGGCGGCATCCGTTCCCCGGGCCGGGTCTGGCCATCCGGGTGCTCGGTGAGGTCACGGAAGACCGCCTGGCCACGTTGCGGGAGGCGGACGCCATCTACCTGGAGGAGATCCGGACGGCGGGGCTCTACGACGAGATCTGGCAGGCGTTCGCGGTGCTCCTGCCGGTGCGCAGCGTAGGCGTCATGGGCGACCATCGGACCTACGAACAGGTCATCGCGCTGCGGGCGGTGACGAGCCGGGACGGGATGACGGCGGACTGGTACCCGTTCCCGCACGATGTGCTGGCCCGGATTTCGTCCCGGATCATCAATGAGGTGCGGGGGGTCAACCGGGTCTGCTACGACGTGAGCTCGAAGCCGCCGGCCACGATCGAGTGGGAGTAAAGGGAGCGCCGCCCACCGACGGCGGTGGCGGCGACTCACCCGGGGTTGAGGTTCGCCCCGGGCGGGCGGACCATGCCCCCGGGGCGTGGTAGAGCGACGCGGCGCTCATGCGGCGTCGCGGTCGGAATCGATCTGCGAGGCGCCCTCCGCGGTGAGTCGGCGGAGATAAATCCCTGCGTAGTTCTCATCTATGGCCGCCAGCCGGTTCTCCGGAGTGGCGGCGAAACGGGCATCGCACCGGTCGCAGCGGATCGAGCGTTTTTCGCCCGTTCCCACCAGCCGCCAGTTGCCCGTGCATTCCCCGAAAGCATGTTCCAGCACCGCCATGGTACCCCTCGAGATGGCCGAAGCGGGCAGCCGATTCCGGCTGCCCGCAGGTTCTGGAGTGCAAGCTCTGAGCCACCCCAGGGGTCGAGGCATGGTGCGGATCACGCCGTGATGCGCTCGACGGGCGGCGGGACGTTGGACGGAGTCCTGCGCTCCGGCGGGATCGTGCGGACCCGCTCGAGCGCCTCTTCCACGGCGCGGTCGACCACCGCGGCTACGTAGCGGCCGAGGCCTGCGATGGTCTGCGGCTGCACCTGCGGGTCCGGAGCCGGCGCGGGCTGGGGCAGCCCGTTGAAGGGGTAGGAGAACGCCGCCGGTTGCGGATAGGCGGGTACGGGGTAGCGGCCCACGGTTTCGCGGACCACGAGGTCCGTGATCTCCCGCTGGATCTCGCGATTGACGACGCGGGCGATCCCGCGGAGCGCCTGGATCACGGGCTGGACGGACGGCGGGAACGCGGAGATGTCCTGGTCCTGCTCGATCACCGCATCCGCTCCGTAGCGCTGGGTGACCTGACGCATGACCTCCGGGATGCCCTGCAGGATGTCCTCCACGATCCGGGCGCGCACGGCCCGTGCGAGGACCTCTTCGATGGTCGCGGACGGCAGCCGGCTGAAGGTCCTCTGGTCTCTGGGCGGCACCGCCTCGAGCCATCGCTCCCCGCCGCAGAGGAGCTCCCATTCGGAGGCGAAGTGTCCGATGTTGCGGACGGCGGCGAGCTCCTGCTCGCTCAGGGTGACCTCGAAGCGCTGCGCGACCTCTTCGGGGTTGACGAGGAACTCATCGAGGGTGTCCGGGTTCGCGAGCGCGCGGTAGAGACGTTGCCGGCGAGCGAGCGCAGGGCGGTCCAGGGCGAGGTCGGATTCGGGGACGCGGGTCTGGACTTCCATGGTCTACCTCCTGCGTGTGCGGGTGCGGGGGAGTAAGCAAAAGAGGGCCCCCGGTGCAAACCGGGAGCCCTCTACGGCGCGACGCTCGCTACTTCGCCGCGCGACTGGTGGTAACATGGGCGCATGCCCGTTGCCTGTCAAGTCCGGCGGACGGCCGACCACCATGCCTGGAACCGGGGCCCGATCGCTGGGTGAACTGGTCCGCGCGCTGAGCGGCGTTCGGGAGGCGCCTGCCGGAATGGAGGTGCGGGTCCGGGGCGTCACCCACGACTCCAGGACGCTGAATCGCGGCGAAATCTTTGTTGCCGTGGAGGGCGCGGAGCGGGACGGCGCGGAGTACATCCGCGAGGCGGCGGAGCGGGGCGCGGCTGCGGTCGTCACGGAGAAGGCGGTTCCGGACGCCGGGGTACCGGTGGTGCGGGTGCGGGACACGCGCATCGCAATCGCGGAACTGGCGGCCGAATGGCACCACCGGCCGGCGGCAAGTCTTTCTCTGACCGCCATCACCGGATCGCTGGGCAAGACATCGGTGCTCAGCATGCTGGCGGCGATCCTCGAGGCAGCGGGCATCCGGGCCGGGGTGATCGGATCTCTCGGCGTCCACTGCGGAGATCTGTATGAGCGCACCCCACTGACCACGCCGGAGCCGTTGGCGTTGCACGCAGCTCTGGAGGCGTTCGTGGCGCGGGGCGCGGAAATCGGTGCCATGGAAGTCACCAGCCACGCGCTGGAGCAGCGCCGCGTCCACGGCCTGTGCTTCGACCTCCTCGTCTTCACGAACCTGGTCCTCCTGGAGCACCTGGACTACCACGGCTCCTTCCGCCGCTACGTGGAGGCGAAGGCGAAGATCTTCGAGCATCTCGCTCCGGGCGCTCCGGTGGTCTACCCGGCCGGGGATCGGGTGGTGCGCGCGCTGTTGCGGGCTCGGGACGTGACGCCGATCGCCTGCGGGACGGGCGGTTGCGTGACGGCGCGTGTGGATCGGCCGACGGTCGCGCCCTGGGGCACACGGCTCCAGCTCACGGTGAGAAAGCCGATCCCGCGGCGCGGTGGCGGATGGGTGGATCCTACGGTGATTCCCATCCGGCTCCGGTTGCTCGGACGGAGGAATCTGGGCAACGCCGCCCTCGCCGCGGTGGCCGGCCTCGCGCTGGGCGCCGGGCCAGAGGCGGTGCGCAGCGCGCTGGAGGCGCTACCGCCGCCACGCCGACGGCTGGAGATCATCCATCGCGGAAAGTTCACCGTGCTGGACGACACGGTGGGACATCCGGACAGCATCAGCGTGCTGTTCGACGTGGTCCGCCGGCTACGCTATCGGTCCCTGCACCTGGTATACGGGGTACGCGGCCGGCGCGGCCCGGAGATCAACCGCCGGGACGCGGAAGCGCTCGCCATCTGGACGCGCACGGTTCGGCCGGAGAGCGTGATCGTGACGAGCAGCGAGGAACGGGTGGACGAACGCAACCGGGTGCGGGGGGATGAGAGGGAGGCGGTTCTCGAGACCCTCGCGCATCACGGCGTCCGGCACGAGTACCGACCCCGACTCGCCGACGCCGTGGAGGCCGCGCTCGCGCGCGCAGGCCGCGGTGACATGGTCATCTTCATGGGGGCGCAGGGGATGGACGCGAGCCGGGAGATCGCACTGGAGTGGATCCACAGGAACCGGGATGGGTCCGCGTAGTCGGCAAGGAGATCGTGTGAAGCCGCTGGGGCCGGGGGGGCGACGCCGGCCGCCCGACCCGCGAGGCGTCAGTTGCACCAGATCGCCTGCTCCGTGCAGCGGACCACAAGGATCACCCTCGGTTCGGACACCGACTGCGCCGTCTGGGGCCCGAACGCAAGGCCGAAGATGTCGAGGTGCGCGTTGGCCGGGAGGTCGGCCGGCAACCGGAGCACGAAGACGTGGGTGGTGTCCGAGCGGGCGGGGAAATAGACCGCCGCGGAGTCCACGGTCGCGCCCCGGTGGCGAGCCACGTAGCCGAGCCCTTCGAGGCGGCCGGTGGGTTCCGATGCACGGACGCGAACGGTGATGGGCCGCCCCGCCACGGCGACCGTGTTGAACTCCGGAGAGAGCACGGCGACCGAGAGGGCGACGGGTTCGGCGGCGCCGAATGGAAGCGGGCGGTCGCGTTCCGCGCACGCCAGACAGAAGGTCAGGAGCACCAGGAAAAGCCGGGTCACGGGAGCGTCCATGGACCGTCCTCCGAAAGTACGGCGCCCAGCGGGATGATCGGGCGTAATGCGCGCCGGCGCTGTGGCTCCGGCCCGGCTCAGGGCCGCGGGGCGAACCGGGTCAGCGCTCGCCGGCGGTCGCGGCGAGGGCGGCTTCGACCCGGGCGTGAACGGTATCCCAGATCTCGGTCATGAGCCGCACGTTGCCACCGTGCACGTCCGTGAAGCGGAGGATCTCCTCTTCCGTCGTGCCGTAGCGCTCGAGGATCTCCTGCTTGAGCCGGGCGAAGTCCGCGGCATCCGCGGCATCGCGGGCCGCGACGCGCAGGTCGACGAGAACGGAAACATAAGTGTCGCGGTCCAGGGTCACGGCGTCCGCCTGGCCCATGGGCCCGGATCCGCCGCAGGCAACCGCCAGGGCCATCACGATCGGCACCAGGAAACGCACGGGTTTCACACGCGACACTCGTCGTCGGGGGTTCGATGGGTGCTCCGCGGCTATTAAACCAGCGGGGCGGCCGCCAGGTTCCCGGGGGCGGGATCGAACCGGGGAAGGCGCGGGTACACGGCGCCCTTCGGCCGACTGTGGGATTCGTGGTCCGGTCACGCGGAGGATGAGGCGCGAGCGGGTGGTGGTTCTCGGGACGCAGGTCCGTCCGGTGCTCGGCGCACCTGGCGCCGTTGGGCGCTCCCGAAGTACCGGCGAGCTCGGTGCCCCGTCGCCGGCACCATCCGCATCGGATCATGGGAAGGGGACAGGGCAGGCCACGGAAGGCGCCAGCTATCTGGCGCTACGGACGGTGAGGGCCCGGTGGCGAGTTTGCGCGCAGTCCGAACCGGTTGCTAATTTTCCGTCCTCCGAACCGATCTCCGAACCGAACCCTTGACGATGAAGCCATGATGCGGATCCTGACCGCGGCGCTGGGTGCGCCGCTTCTTGGGGTGACGCTCCTGTACGGGGGCGTTGCGGCGCAAGCGATCGAGGAGGCGGGACCGGCGGCGGCCCGGGAGGGTGCCGTAGCTGTGGCGCAGGCCCCGGTGCCGTCGCCTGCTGAAGTCCTCGGCTACGAGCTGGGCGAGCGCTTCACGGACGTTGCCGGGCTGGTCCGGTACCTGGAGACGCTGGCGGCGGCGTCCCCGCGGGTGCAGGTCCGGCGGTACGGCGAGACGGTGGAAGGACGTCCGCTCCTCCAGGTGGTGATCGCCCGGGAGGATTATATGGCCCGGCTGGACGAGATCCTGGAGCGGAACCGGGAGCTCTCGGACCCGTCGACGACGGCGGCGCGGGCGCAGGAGATCGCGGCCACGAACCCGGCGGTGGTCTATTTCAGCTACGGCGTCCACGGGAACGAGGCGTCGTCCAGCGAGGCGGCGCTGTGGACCGCGTGGGACCTGGCCAGCGGCCATGAGAGCGTCGCGGGCGTGCTGGACTCGGTGATCGTGATCATCGACCCGGCGGTGAACCCGGACGGTCGCGACCGGTACGTGAACTGGTTCCGGCAGGCGATGGGGCTGCGGCCGAACCCCAACCCGGAGGCGTGGGAGCACTGGGAGCCGTGGCCGGGCGGTCGCTTCAACCACTACCTCTTCGACCTGAACCGGGACTGGGCGTGGGCCACGCAGCCGGAGACGCGGGCCCGGCTCGCCACGTGGAGCCACTGGACGCCCCAGGTCCACGTGGATTTCCACGAGATGGACTATCAGTCCAGCTACTTCTTCTTCCCTGCGGCGAAGCCGATCAACCCGGCGTACCCCGCGCACATCCTCGAGTGGGCCAAGATCTTCGGGAAGGCGAACGCGGAGGCGTTCGACCGGCAGGGGTGGCACTACTACACGCGGGAGAGCTTCGACCTCTTCTACCCGGGTTACGGGGACAGCTGGCCGAGCCTGCTGGGCGCGATCGGCATGACGTACGAGCAGGCGGGGCATGGCCGAGCGGGATTGGCGATCACGCGGCCGGACGGCCAGGTGCTGACGCTGCGGGACCGGGCGGAGCGTCACCGGACGACGGGGCGTGCGACGCTCCGGGCGGCGGCGTCCCGCAAGGGCGAGCTGCTCCGGGGGTTCGCGGAATTCCACCGTCGGGTGGATGAGGGGCTTCCGGACATCCTGCTCATTCCGGGCGCGAACCCGGACCGGATCGAGGCGCTGGTGTCGCTGCTGTACGCCCAGGGGATCCGGGTGGAGCGGGCGGAGCGGTCGTTCCGGGTGAACGCGCAGGCGCACCGCGGGTTCCGGGAGCGCAGGGAGTTCCCGGCGGGCACGCTGCGCGTCCCGGCGCGGCAGCCCCGGGGCCGGCTGGCCATAACGCTGCTCCAGCCGGAAACGGTCCTGGATGCGACGTTCTCGTACGACGTGAGTGCCTGGTCGCTGCCGTACGCTTACGGCGTCGAAGCGCACCGGGCGCAGCGCGTGCCGGACGCGGGGTGGCGGGTGCTCGAGCCCGGCGTGGGTGCGGTGCTGGCGGCCACGGGCCCGTCGAACAACAACGGGTCGGCGGCACGGACGGCGGCGTCGGCCGAGCCGTACGGCTTCCTCGTGGCGCCGAGCTTCGCGGCGTGGCCGGGGATGGTGAAGTTCCTCGATGCGGGCGGTCGCGCGGTGGTGCTGGAGAAGCCGTTCACGTTGGCGGGCCGGGCGTGGCCGGCGGGCACGTTCTTCCTGCCGCGGCAGGGCAACGAACGGCTCACGGAGCTCGTGCACGAGAGCGGGCTCGGTGACCGGGCGGTGGTGGTGAGCACCGGACTCGCGGACGAGGGGAATGACCTCGGCACCGGCACGGCCACGGAGCTGCGGAAGGTTCGTACTGCGTTGCTCGTAGGCGACGCCATCTCGGCCACCTCCTTCGGCGCGCACTGGTTCTTCCTCGAGCGCACGCTCGGGCTCCCGTTCGATGTGGTGCCCATCGACCGGCTCGGCGCCATCCGCATCGACGACTACGATGTGCTCATCCTGCCCGACATGGGTCGGGGCGCCCTGGATGACCGGACTGCCGGGTTGATCGGGGATTGGGTGCGGCGCGGGGGCACGGTGGTGGCGGTGGCCGGCGGGGCGCGCGTTGCCGCGGAGAAGCTCGCCGAGATCAAGGTCAGACAGCGGGAGTCGGACCGCGACCAGGAGGCGGTACGCGCGCGCGGCCTGCGCGGTAGGGAGGCGCGTGAGCTGGCCCGGTGGGAGGAGCAGATCCCCGGCGTGGTCCTGCCGCTGACGCTGGATCCCCTGCATCCCCTCGCCTTCGGCGCGGGGGTGGACGGGGACCCGGAGCGGTTGTTCGTACTCCACCGCGGCGGCCTCACGTTCGAGCCGGAGGACGGCTTCGAAACGGCCGCATACTTCCCGGCGGGGTTGGAGCGGGTGAGCGGGGTGATCAGCCAGGCCAACATCAAGCACCTCGAGCAGGGAAGCTGGCTGGCCATGAAGCGCTCCGGGCGCGGCAAGTACATCCTGTTCGCCGACGATCCGGTGTTCCGCCACTTCTGGTACGGGACGTTCCAGCCGTACGTGAACGCTCTGGTGATCGGCCCCGGGCTATGACCCGGGCGGGGCACCCCAGCGGCGGGAGGCGGCCGGGGACGCCGGGCCCACGGCGTCGGCTGGCCGCCACGGTCGCCACCGGGATCCTGGCCACATGGGTGCTGATCGGGTGTGCGCAGCGGCCGGCCGGGGAGCCCGGAGGGGGCGCCGGTGCGCAGTCAGCCGCACAGCCCGCGTTCCGATCCTTCCACGGCGTCATCGTGTGGCTCGGGCCCGCGACGTTCGACACCGTCCGCGTCGTCTTCGACGCCGAATGGGTCCGGACCCCGCTCGCCGATGATTCATCGGTCTGGAGCTTTTCCGGCACGGACCAGGTGTCCGGACGGATCGTGACGGGCCGCCTCCACCGGGACTCGCTGAGCTGGTCCCTCATCGGGACCGTCGGGGACGTCACCGTCGTGGAGGAATACGGGGGCGGGATGGATGCCCGGGGCCAGGTACGCGGCTGCGGCGGCGTCGCTTCCCGGACGCGCCTGGGGCTGCCGGGAGGCGGGCCCCGGGCGGCATTCGTCCTCGCGCCGCGGTCCCTCCCCCGACCCGAGCCGTCCGACGCGCCCGCGGCAGCGTGCAGACCGGTAGGGCCGTGAGACGCGGGCCGCCCCGGCAGGCAACAGCCCGGGCGCGGCCACAGGATGCCGCTCGAACCGGGCGCCCGCGTGCGGGAGTCGAACGTGTCGCGTGCGTATCCCGGTCCGCGCCACGGAAGCCCCGCCGGGGTCGCCGGGCGGGCCGATCCTCCCTGCGTTGCCCTCCACCCCGCCGCCGGCGGCCCGCGCCGGCCGGAGCACGAACCCGCCCGAATCCTGGCCACGCGCCCCGCGCGTAGACGACAACCGCAGCCAATGCCCGGCTCGTACCCGTCTCCCTCGATACGGCCCGCAGGTGCCGGGCGCCCACGTGCTACAGCAGTGGAGCAGACCGGTCCATCGCGGGCGGCCCGGACTCCCGGCCTTCGATTCGGATGGCCGCGAGCCGGGGCTCGGATCGGCGGTTCAGGCCCGAGGGCAACGCCGTTCCTGCGTGGAGGCGGAGCGCGTGACCCGAATCGTCGAGTCGCGTGGAGGGCACCGGGCGTACGCGGCGCGAGCCGTATCCTCCAGGCAATGGCTCCCGGTGGTCCCACGGATCGGGCGATACTGCCAATCTGGCAGGACTCGGGGGCACGTGGATTGCCCGCGCGCAAGGCGGGATCAAGCGGAAAAGCGGCGGGGCCCGGCGCGGGGAGGGATCCGGAGCCGGGTCTCCGGCCGAGGGTATGAAGTACCCGAGACGCAAACGTAGCGGAGACGAACGTGCTGAATTACGAGCGATTGACGGTCAAGGCGGCCGAGGCGATCCAGACGGCGGCGGCCGAGGCGGGGCGGCGGGGGAACCCGACGCTGGAGGACCTGCACGTCCTGTGGGCGCTGCTGGGGCAGGAAGAGACGGTCGTCGTACCGGTGCTGCAGAAGGTCGGCGTGGATGTGCCGGGGCTCATTGCCGCGCTCGAGGCGATGATGACGCGTCTGCCGCGGCAGAGCGGGGGCACGATGCCGTCGGTGAGCCGCGAGTTGGGCCGGGTGTTCGAGGAGGCGGAGCGGACGGCGAAGGAGTTGAAGGACGAGTACACGTCGACGGAGCACCTGCTGCTCGCGCTGGCGACGGAGAAGGCGTCGAGCACGGGGAAGCTGCTGGGCGCCCAGGGGGCGACGCGGGACACGCTGCTGGAGGCGCTGAAGTCGGTGCGTGGCCCGCACCGGGTGACGGACCCGACGCCGGAGACGAAGTACCGGGCGCTGGAGCGGTTCAGCCGGGATCTGACGGAGCTCGCCCGTCAAGGGAAGCTGGACCCGGTGATCGGGCGGGACGAAGAGATCCGGCGGGTGATCCAGGTGCTGAGCCGTCGGACGAAGAACAATCCGGTGCTGATCGGCGAGCCCGGGGTGGGGAAGACGGCGATCGTGGAAGGGCTCGCGCAGCGGATCGTGAGCGGGGACGTGCCCGAATCGCTCCGGGACAAGCGGCTAGTGGCGCTGGACATCGGCGCAATGATCGCGGGGTCGAAGTACCGGGGCGAATTCGAGGAGCGGTTCAAGGCGGTGCTGAAGGAAATCACGGAGGCGGAGGGTCGCTTCGTGGTCTTCATCGACGAGCTGCACACGATCGTGGGCGCGGGCGCGGCGGAGGGCGCGGTAGACGCGGGGAACATGCTGAAGCCGGCGCTGGCGCGCGGTGAGCTGCGGGTGGTCGGGGCCACGACGCTGGACGAGTACCGGAAGTACATCGAGAAGGATGCGGCGCTGGAGCGGCGGTTCCAGCCGGTGTACGTATCGGAGCCGAGCGTGGAGGACACGATCGGGATCCTCCGCGGGCTGAAGGAGCGGTACGAGGTCCACCACGGCGTACGGATCACGGATGCGGCGATCGTGGCGGCGGCGAAGCTCTCGGACCGCTACGTCGGCGGGCGTTTCCTGCCGGACAAGGCGATCGACCTGATCGACGAAGCGGCGTCTCGCCTGCGGATCGAGATCGACTCGATGCCGCAGGAGATCGATGAGGTCGAGCGGCGGATCGTGCAGCTCGAGATCGAGCGTACGGCTCTGGCGAACGAAGCGGACCCGGAGGCGGTGGAGCGTCGACGTCGCATCGAAGAGGAGCTCCGGCTGCAGCGGGAGCGGGTGGCCGGGATGAAGGCGCGGTGGCAGGCGGAGAAGGAGCAGATCCTGAAGCTCCGGGGCATGAAGGAGCGGCTCGACGAGCTGCGGGTGGAGGCGGAGCGTGCGACGCGGACGGGGGACCTGAATCGCGCGGCGGAGATCCAGTACGGCGAGATCCCGACGCTGGAGAAGGAGCTCGCGGCCGCGGAGGCGAAGCTTGCCGAGCTCCAGTCCCGGGGGAAGTACCTGAAGGAGGAAGTGGACGCGGAGGACGTCGCGGAGGTGGTGTCCAAGTGGACGGGGATTCCGGTGTCCCGGATGCTGGAGTCGGAGCGCGAGCGGCTGACGCGGCTGGAAGAGGTGCTCGCGACGCGGGTGGTCGGCCAGCGAGCGGCGCTGGAAGCGGTGGCGAACGCGGTGCGACGGAGCCGGGCGGGCCTCCAGGATCCGAACCGCCCGATCGGCAGCTTCATCTTCCTGGGCCCGACGGGGGTCGGGAAGACGGAGACGGCGCGGGCGCTGGCGGAGTTCCTGTTCGACGACGAGGACGCCCTCGTCCGGATCGACATGTCGGAGTACATGGAGAAGCACGCGGTGGCGCGGCTGATCGGCGCGCC
>CALCID010000007.1 GCA_937907535.1 uncultured bacterium
AGAAGGTCGGCAAGGACGGCGTGATCACGGTCGAGGAGGCGAAGGGCCTCGAGACGACCCTCGAGACGGTCGAGGGGATGCAGTTCGACCGTGGCTACCTGTCGCCGTACTTCGTGACGGACCCGGAGCGGATGGAGGCGGTCCTGGAGGATCCGCTCGTGCTGATCCACGACAAGAAGATCAGCGCGATGAAGGATCTCCTCCCGATCCTCGAGAAGGTCGCGCAGATGGGCCGTCCGCTCCTGATCATCGCGGAGGACGTCGAGGGTGAGGCGCTGGCGACCCTGGTGGTCAACAAGCTGCGCGGCACGCTGCGCGTCTGTGCGGTGAAGGCGCCCGGCTTCGGTGATCGCCGGAAGGCCATGCTCCAGGACATCGCGATCCTGACGGGCGGCCAGGTGATCAGCGAGGAGGTCGGCTTCAAGCTCGAGAACGCGGTCATTTCGGACCTCGGCCAGGCGAAGCGGGTCGTTGTCGACAAGGACAACACCACGATCGTGGATGGCGCGGGCGACAAGGACAAGATCCAGGGCCGGATCAACGAGATCCGGGTCGCGATCGAGAAGTCCACGTCGGATTACGATCGTGAGAAGCTCCAGGAGCGGCTCGCGAAGCTGGCGGGCGGCGTCGCGGTGATCCATGTCGGCGCGGCGACCGAGACCGAGATGAAGGAGAAGAAGGCGCGTGTGGAGGATGCGCTGCACGCGACCCGCGCGGCCGTCGAGGAGGGGATCGTCCCCGGCGGTGGCGTTGCGCTCGTGCGCGTCCAGAAGAAGCTCGCCGACTTCCGGGTGGATGATGCGGACGAGCAGATCGGCGTGCAGATCGTCCTGCGCGCGCTGGAGGAGCCGCTCCGCCAGATCGCCGAGAACGCGGGGAAGGAGGGCTCCATCGTCGTGGAGCGTGTCCGCTCGAACGACAACGTGAACTTCGGCTACAACGCGCAGACCGATACGTTCGAGGACCTCGTCGAGGCCGGCGTCATCGACCCGACGAAGGTCACGCGTACGGCGCTGCAGAACGCCGCGTCCATCGCGAGCCTGCTTCTCACCACGGAGTGCGTGGTGGTCGAGAAGCCGGAGAAGGAGAAGTCCGCAGGCATGCCGGGCGGCGGCATGGGCGGCATGTACTGAGCCGAACCCCGCAGGCGCCGCGGCTCCGGCCGCGGCGCCTTTTTTCATCCTTTCCCGGATCCGCCCCGCTTTCCCCTCTCCCCGTTGCGCACCCCCAGAACGACGAGATACCTTGGGGGTAAACGAATTTCTGTGCTGCGCAGGACAACGACCACCGTAGAGATGGCGAATTCATCCGTGGACTCGATCAAGATCACGCTCCCGGACGGTACGATTCTCGAACTTCCTCGGGGCTCCACGCCCCTCGATGTGGCCCAGCGCATCGGCGCGCGCCTTGCCAAGGCCGCCCTAGCCGCGCGCGTGAACGACCAGATCGTGGATCTGAACCGGCCCATCGACCACGACGCGGCCGTCGAGATCATCACCGAGAAGAGCCCGGAAGCCCTCGACGTGCTCCGCCATTCCGCGGCCCACGTGCTGGCCACCGCGGTCCGCAAGGTGCGCCCGGACGCGAAGATCGGATTCGGCCCGCCCATCAAGGACGGCTTCTACTACGACTTCGAGGTCTCCACGCCCTTCACGCCCGAGGAGCTCGAGCGGATCGAGGCCGAGATGCGCGAGGTCGTGCGCTGCGCCGACCCGTTCGAGCGCCGCGTCGTCACCCGCGAAGAGGCGCGGGAGCTCTTCGCCGACGATCCGCTCAAGCTCGAGCGCCTCGAAGAGTTCGGCGATGACGAGATCATCACGGTCTATCGCAACGGACCCTTCATCGACCTCTGCCGTGGTCCGCACGTACCCGACACGGGCCGCATCAAGCACTTCAAGCTGCTCTCCACGGCGGGCGCGTACTGGCGGGGCGACGAGCGCCGCCAGATGCTCCAGCGGATCTACGGAACGGCGTGGTTCTCGGAGAAGGACCTGCAGGAGTACCTGGAGCGCCTCGAGGAGGCGAAGCGCCGGGATCACCGGAAGCTCGGCCGGGAGCTCGGCATCTTTAGCGTGCACCCCGAGGTCGGCCCGGGGCTCATCCACTGGCATCCGAAGGGCGGCCTGATCCGCTACACCATCGAGGAGTTCCTGCGCAAGACGCTCCTCGCGTACGGCTACGACCTGGTCTTCACGCCGCACATCGCGAACGAGCAGCTCTATCGGATCAGCGGCCACATCCCGACCTTCGCCGAGAACATGTTCGGCGCCATGGACGTGGACGGGGAGCCGTACCGGGTCAAGCCGATGAACTGCCCGAACCACATCATGATCTACCGGTCGGAGACCCGGTCGTACCGGGACCTCCCGATCCGCTATGCGGAGCTCGGGACCTGCTACCGGTACGAGCGGAGCGGCGTGCTCCACGGCATGATGCGCGTCCGGGGCTTCACCCAGGATGACGCGCACATCTTCTGCACGCCGGAGCAGATCGGGGAGGAGTACGACCGGCTCCTCGACCTGGTCGACTACATGATGGTCACCTTCGGGTACGACTACCGCGCCTTCCTGTCGACGCGGCCCGAAAAGGCCATCGGCGACCCGGCCGTGTACGACGCGGCGACCGACGAGCTGCGCAAGGTCCTCGAGCGGCGGGGGATGGAGTACCAGGTCGACGAAGGCGGCGGCGCGTTCTACGGGCCGAAGATCGACATCATGCTGGTCGATGCGCTCGGCCGCGAATGGCAGGGCCCGACGCTGCAGCTCGACTTCATGCTGCCCGAGCGCTTCGAGCTCGAGTACATCGGGCCGGACAACAAGCCGCACCGGCCGGTCATGATCCACCGGACGCTGCTCGGCTCCATGGAGCGCTTCGTCGGCGGGCTCATCGAGCACTACGGCGGCGCGTTCCCGCTCTGGCTCGCGCCCGAACAGGTCCGGGTGCTCCCGATCACCGACGACGTGCGGCCGGCGGCGTCCAAGCTCGTGGCGGCGCTCCGCATGGCCGGGCTCCGGGTACACCTCGATGACCGCGCGGAGACGCTCGGCTACCGGATCCGGGACGCGGAGACCCAGAAGGTCCCGTACATGGCGGTGATCGGGGCCCGGGAGGCGGCGAGCGACACCGTTGCGGTGCGCCGCCGGGGCACCGGGCAGAAGCAGGAGGTCATGAGCTGGGATGAGTTCATTACGCGCCTGCGCCAAGAGGTGGAATCGCGCGCAATCTCTTGACATGGCGCGGCGTGGCCACTAGCTTTTCGGGGTGTTTCGGGAAGTGGGAGGAGCTTCCGACCCTCCCCACCCTTCGGTCCGTCGTCGCGGTACCGCCGGGTCCAGGAGCGGGCGCATCCCGGTCATGCGACCGGGCTGCGCCCGATTGTGGATCGGACCCGTCGGATCGGGTCCGTTTTTTCATCGCCTTTTTCGGGAGGTCGTGCCATAAACATCGAAAAAAGAGTCCGCGTCAACCGGCAGATCCGGATCAGCCCTGTCCGCGTCATTGACGAAGACGGCGCGCAGCTGGGAATCATGCCGGTCGAGGAGGCGCTCGCCGCTGCCGAGGAGCGAGGTCTCGATCTGGTGGAGGTAGCGCCCAACGCGAGGCCGCCCGTGGTCCGGATCATGGATTACGGGAAGTACAAGTACGAGCAGGCGCGGAAGGCGCGAGAAGCTCGCCGGAAACAGCACCAGATCCAGGTGAAGGAGGTGAAGTTCCGGCCGGGCATCGATGAGCACGACTTCGAGTTCAAGGTGCGGCACGCGCGACGGTTCCTGGAGGAAGGCAACAAGGTCAAGGCGACCATGATGTTCCGCGGTCGCCAGATGGCCCATCCGGAGCTGGGTCGGGAAGTGCTCGCCCGCGTGGCGGAGGTGCTGGAGGATGTGGGCCGAGTGGAGAGCGAGCCGCTCATGGAAGGCCGCAATATGACGATGGTCCTGGCGCCACGGAAGTAGTGCCGGACCCCCAGGGAGGCAACGATGCCGAAGATGAAGACGAACCGGAGCGCGGCCAAGCGCTTCAAGAAGACGGGTTCGGGCCGCTACGCGCGGCGGCAGTCGAACCTGCGTCATATCCTCACGAAGAAGGCGCCGAAGCGGAAGCGGCAGCTTGGGAAGTCGCGCCTGGTGTCGAAGGCGGACGAGTCGCGGGTCAAGCGGATGCTGGGAGGGTGAGCCATGGCACGCGTTACGAGCGCGGTCCCGCGCCATCACAAGAAGAAGAAGTATCTGCGGGCGGCGAAGGGGTACTGGGGCGCCCGGTCGAAGCTCTGGCGGATCGCGAAGAACGCGGTCGAGCGGGGGTGGCAGTACTCGTACCGTGACCGTAAGCAGCGGAAGCGTCAGTTCCGTCGGCTCTGGATCACGCGGATCAACGCTGCGGCCCGTGAGCACGACATGAGCTACTCGCGGTTCATGAACGGCCTGAAGCGGGCCGGGATCGAGATGAACCGGAAGGTGCTGGCGGACCTGGCGGTCCGTGATCCGGCCGCTTTCGGCGAACTGGTCGCGCAGGCGAGGAGCGGTCTGGACTGACGGTCGCGGCGTATGCCGGGGACCCTGAACCGTCGAACAATCGCGGCCTTGCGCAACCCGGGGGTGCATTCGGTTGGCGCGAGGCCGCATTGTTTTGGCCGGTCGGGACGAGGTTCCGAGCCGACCGGCGACGCGGTCGATCACGGAGGTGTCGTTGCGAGGTGAAACGGAGCCGGGTGCGGCGGTAGGCGAGCTGGTCGCTGCGCTCGAGGCGGTAGCGGCGGAGGCCGTTGCGGAGATCGGCGGAGTGGCGGACGCGTCGGCGCTCGAGTCGGCGCGGGTTCGTTATCTTGGCCGGAAGGAAGGGAAGCTGACGGTGCTCATGCGGCGCCTGGCGGAGGTGCCGCCGGAGGACCGGCCGAAGATCGGGGCGGCCGCGAATCGGGCGAAGGCGGCCATCTCGGAAGCGCTCGACCGGCGCATGGCGGAGCTCACGGCGCAGGCGTCGGCGCAGGTCGTGGGCGAGGACCTGACCCTTCCGGGGCGCGTATCCTGGAAAGGCGCCCGCCACCCGGTCACGCTGGTGATCGAGGAGATCTGCGAAACGCTCCGCTATCTGGGCTTCACGCGGGTCCGCGGGCCCGAAGCGGAAACGGAGTGGCACAACTTCACCGCGCTGAACACGCCGCTGGACCATCCCGCGGCGGACATGCACGACACGTTCTATCTGGGTGACGGCATCCTGCTCAGGAGCCACACGTCCCCGGTGCAGATCCGGACCATGCAGGCGTTCCGCCCGCCGATCCGCGTGGTCGTGCCGGGGATGGCGTACCGTCGGGACCCGTTCGATGCCTCGCACGCGCCCGCCTTCGAGCAGATCGAAGGCCTCGTCGTGGACGAGGGGATCAGCTTCGTGGACCTCAAGGCCACGGTGGCCGCGTTCGCGCGGGAGTTCTTCGGGCCAGGCGCCCGGGTTCGCTTCCGGCCGTCCTTCTTCCCGTTCACCGAGCCGAGCGCCGAGGTGGACGTGAGCTGCTTGATCTGCGGGGGCGGCGGCTGCAGCGCGTGCAAGGGAACGGGCTGGATCGAGATCATGGGTGCGGGGATGGTGGACCCGGCCGTGTTCGAGCACGTCGGATACGACGCCGAACGGTACACCGGCTTTGCGTTCGGCATGGGTCCGGCCCGGATCGCCATGCTGCGGTACCGGATTCCGGACATCCGGCTGCTGTACGAGTCCGACGTGCGATTCCTCTCGCAGTTCGACTGACGGCCATGAATGTGAGTTTCAACTGGCTGAAGGAGTTGGCCCCCGGCCTGGAAGGTACCCCCGAGGAGCTCGCCGACCGGTTGGCCATGTACGGCGCGCCGGTCGACGCCATCGAGCCCGTGGGGGAAGGGTTGGCCGACATTGTGGTCGCCCGGGTCGAGCGCGTCCGCCCGCACCCGAACGCGGACCGGCTCTCGCTCTGCGAGGTGGACGCGGGGACGGGCGAGGTGCAGCAAGTGGTCTGCGGGGCGCCGAACGTCCGGGCGGGCGCCTATTATCCGTTCGCGCCGGTCGGCGCCTCGCTGCCGGGAGGGATCACGATCCGGCGGGCCCGGATCCGCGGCGAGGAGAGCAACGGCATGCTGTGCAGCGAGCGTGAACTCGGCCTCGGCCGGGACCACACCGGCATCCTGGAGCTGCACGGCACCTACACCCCGGGCGAGCGGTTGACGGCGGCGCTGGGGCTCGATGATGTCCGCATCGTCGTCGACGTCACGCCGAACCGCGGAGACCTGCTCTCGCACATCGGCGTGGCCCGGGAGCTCGCGCCCGGGGGCGAGGCCGGGATACGCCTCGCGCCGTTCCCGACAGCGTCCGGGGAGGCAGCGGACGGTCCTGCGCTGGCCGATGCGCCGGCGCTGCGCACCACTGCCGGGCCCGGAACCACGGGCGGGGTGAAGATCACCATCGAGGATACCAGGGGCTGTCCCCGTTACATCGGTGCCGTGATCCGCGGCGTGACCATCGGCCCCTCGCCCGATTGGCTCGCGAGCCGTCTCCGCGCGGTAGGACTCCGGCCCATCAACAACGTGGTGGATGCCACGAACTACGTGCTCTACGAGCTGGGCCAGCCGCTCCACGCGTTCGACCTCGACCGGCTGGAGGGCCCGGAGATCGTGGTCCGACGGGCCAGGCCCGGCGAGACCATTGTGACCCTGGACGGCCAGCGTCGGGTCCTGGACGCGGACATGACGGTGATCGCGGACGCGACGCGGCCGGTGGCGATCGCCGGCGTCATGGGCGGCGAGGACTCGGAGGTGGGCCCGGAGACGCGCAACGTCCTGCTGGAGTGCGCGCTCTTCGATCCGCGCTCCATCCGCCGGACCCGCCGGGCCCTCGGCATGTCCACGGACGCGAGCGCGCGCTTCGAGCGCGGCGTGGATCCGGAGGGGATGGAGCGGGCCATCCGCCGTGCCCTCGCGTTGATTCAGGTGGTTGCCGGCGGGACGATCGAGCCCGTGATCGCGGACGTCCATCCGTCCCCGCGCCAGGCGCCGGTCCTGAAGCTCCGGCCGGCGCGGGTCTCGCACCTGCTCGGCATCGCGCTCGACGTCCGGCAGATCACGTCCTGCCTCGAGCCCATCGGCTTCCAGGTCACGCCCGGCGCGGACGGGGTGCTGGACGTCCGCGTGCCGGGCCATCGCTGGGGGGATGTGGAGCGGGAGGTGGACCTCATTGAAGAGGTGGCTCGCCGCTACGGCTACGATGCCTTCCCGGAGACGCTGCGCCCGTTCCGTCCGAGCAGCGTACCGGACGATGCCGTGGCCCGGCTGGAGAACCGGCTCCGGGAGCGCTTCGTGGCGCGCGGATTCCTCGAGGCCCGGACGGCGGCGTTCGCGCCGGAGTCCGAGGGCGACGTCGCGCTCCTGCTCCCGCTGTCTTCGGCGGAGAGCCGTCTGCGCCGCGACCTCGTCCCGGGGCTGATCCACAGGGTGGAGTACAATTTCGCGCGCGGGGTGCGCCACATCCGGCTCTTCGAGATCGGGACGGTCTTCGCGCCGGGCCCGACCCCGGCGGATCCGCCCCTCGAGGCGACCCGGGTCGCCGCGGTGTTCACCGGCTCCCGGCAGATGCCGCACTGGAGCGGGAACGACGCCGCGTACGATCTCTGGGACCTCAAGGCGCTCATGACCGAGATCGCCGAGGCGCTGGGCCCGGACCTCATCGTCGAGCCGGACGATTCGCCCCGGCCCGTCTACGAATCCGGCCTGTACCTCCGCATCGTGGATGGCGACGGCCGCAAGATCGGCGAAGGCGGGCGGGTCGCGTCGAGTGCCGTGGACGCGCCCGCATGGGCGAGCGACGTCTGGGCGTTCGAGATCGAGCTGCGGCCGGAGCTCGCCGTCCGGCGACCGGTCACGTTCCAGCCGCTCCCCGCGTACCCCGCCATCGAGCGGGACCTGGCGCTCCTCGTCCCGGACGAGATCCCGGCGGCCGGCGTGGAGGCCGTGATCCGGGAGGCGGGAGGCCAGCTCCTCGAGGCCGTGTGGCCGTTCGACCTGTACCGGGGCCGCGGCGTACCCGCCGGCAGCCGCAGCATCGCGTTCCGGCTCCGCTTCCGCGCCGCGGACCGCACTCTCACCGATCGCGACGCGGATGCCGCTACGGCGCGCGTCCTCCGGAGGCTCAAGGATGAACTCGGCATCGAGCGTCGAGTCTAAGACGGGGCGGATTCCTCTGCCGCAGGAATGGGATCGTCTCGAGCTGGCCGTGCGCCGGCTCCTCGATGAGCACGAGGCGGCGCGCCGACGGCTGGACCAATCCCGGCGCAGGGTGGCGGAGCTGGAGGAAGCGGTACGCCAGGTCGCGTCCGGGGTGATCG
Organism: uncultured bacterium; assembly: GCA_937907535.1. Lineage (GTDB taxonomy): Bacteria > Gemmatimonadota > Gemmatimonadetes > Longimicrobiales > RSA9 > CALCID01. The sequence continues at coordinate 8,345 of CALCID010000007.1, forward strand.
ATCCCGCCGCGCTGACCGCGCGTCTCGACGCGCTCGAGGAAGAGAACCGCATGTTGCGCGAGCGGCTCGCCCAGGCGCACCAGGCCGTGTCGCGGATCATGGCGCGGCTTCGTTTCATCGAGGAGGAACGATGAGCGAAGTTCAGACGAAGTCTTCGGTCACGGTCAGGATCGCCGGTGACGAATACACCATCCGCGCGGAGGCGACCCCCGAGTACATGCGCCGGTGCGCGGAGTACGTGGACCGGACCATTTCGCAGATCCTCGAGAAAAGCGGGCTGGTCGAGGGGCACAAGGCCGCCATTCTCGCCGCCCTCTCCCTCTCGGACCAGCTCTTCCAGGCGCGCGCGGAGCTGGAGGCCCTGCGCCAGGAATTCGCGAACGCGAGCGCCAAGCTCGCCGCAGAGATCGACGCGACACTCAAGGCGTGAGACCTTGCGCCACTTCCGTAGATCCCAGTACCTTGGACATTGCGGTAGTGGCGCTTACGTCCATGTCGCCCGGGAGCCGTACCTCCCCGGGCTCGTGTGTTGCCTGCCCGGGGCGCTTCATGCGCCCTTCTTGGAGTGATCATGGACACCGTAGTCCTGGTGGGCGCGGTCGCCCTCGGTGCCTTCATCCTCGGTTGGGGAATCGAGCGCATTCGACTCCGTCGAGCACAGGCGGATGCCGAGAGCGTTGCCGCGCGGATCCGTGCCCAGGCGGAGCAGGAATCCGAGCACATCCGGAGGGCCGCCGAGCTGGCGGGCAAGGAAGCGGCGTTCCGTGCGAAGGAGGAGTGGGAGCGGGAGGAGGCGCGGCGCCGCGAGGAGCTCGAGCGCGTCGAGCGTCGGCTCGAAGAACGTCAGGCGAGCCTGGACCGCAAGTTCGACATCCTCGACGAGAAGGAGCGCCAGCTCGAGTCCCGCGACAAGGCGCTCGCGGAGCAGGCCGCGGACCTGGACCGCAAGGTAGCCGCGTACGAGCACCTGGCCGCGGAGGCGCGGCGTCGCCTCGAGGCCCTTGCCGGCATGACCGCGGACGAAGCGCGTCGCCAGCTCATGAAGGACCTGGAGAAGGAGGCGCGCTCCCAGGCCGCGAACATGATCCGCGAGATCAAGGAGAACGCGAAGCGGGAGGCCGAGCGCGAGGCCAAGAACATCATCTCGCTCGCGATCCAGCGGATCGCCGCGGACCACACGGCGGAGAGCACGGTCAGCGTGGTGAGCCTGCCGTCTGATGAGATGAAGGGCCGGATCATCGGCCGCGAAGGTCGGAACATCCGTGCCTTCGAGCAGGCGACGGGGATCGACGTCATCATCGACGACACGCCGGAGGCGGTGATCCTCTCCGGCTTCGACCCGATCCGGCGTGAGACGGCGCGCATCAGCCTCGAGAAGCTCATTGCGGACGGGCGCATCCATCCGGGCCGGATCGAGGAGGTCGTGGCCAAGAGCCGCAAGGAGGTCGAGGACTCCATGATCCAGGCCGCGGAGCAGGTGCTCTACGAGCTCGGCATCCACGGCATCCATCCCGAGATCGTGAAGGTCCTCGGGCGGCTCAAGTTCCGCACGTCCTACGGCCAGAACCAGCTCCTGCACGCCAAGGAGGTGGCGGTGCTCGCGGGCAACATGGCCGCGGAGCTGGGGCTGAACATCAAGATGGCGAAGCGGATGGGGCTCCTGCACGACATCGGCAAGGGCCTCACGCACGAGCACGAGGGCACGCACGTGGAGCTGGGCTACCAGCTCTGCAAGAAGTACAACGAGCCGGACCAGGTGCTGAACGCGATCCGGGCGCACCACGACGAGGAGCCGCACCGCTATCCGGAGACGTTCCTGGTGACCGCGGCGGACGCGATCAGCGGGGCGAGGCCGGGCGCCCGCCGCGAGATGTTCGAGACGTACGTGAAGCGGCTCGAGAAGCTGGAAGAGATCGCGATGAGCTTCCCGGGCGTGGAGCGGTGCTTCGCGATCCAGGCGGGACGGGAGGTGCGGGTGATGGTGGATCCGGAGCAGCTGGACGATGCGGGGATCGCCGAACTGAGCGACAACGTCGCGCGGCGCATCGAGGAAGAGCTGCAGTACCCCGGCCAGATCAAGATCACGGTGATCCGCGAGACGCGGGCTGTCGATTTCGCCCGCTGATGCGGATCTCGATCCCACAGGTACCATCATGGCGAAGATTCTGAACGGGACCGAACTGAGCGAAGTGATGCGGGCGGAGATCGCCGAGGAAGCGGCGGCGTTCCGTGAACAGACGGGCCATCCGCCCGGGCTCGTGACGGTCCTCGTGGGCAATGACCCGGCCAGCGAGGTGTACGTCCGGATGAAGGGGCGTGCGGCGGAGCGGGCCGGTTTCTATTCGAAGCAGATCCGGCTCCCGGCGGATACGCCGGAGGCGGAGCTGTTGGGCGTGATCGACGGCCTGAACGCGGATCCGCGGGTGCACGGGATCCTGGTCCAGCTCCCGCTCCCGGCGCACATCGATTCCGGGAAGGTGATCCGCCGCATCGATCCGGCCAAGGATGTGGACGGCTTCCACCCCGTCAACGTGGGGCTGCTGGCCACGGGGGACCCGAACGTCCTCCCGCCGTGCACGCCGGCCGGGGTGATCGAGCTGCTGGTCCGGAACGGATACGAGACGCGGGGGCGCCGGGCCGTGATCGTGGGCCGGTCCAACATCGTGGGGCGGCCGCTGGCGTTGCTCATGCTCCGCTCGGGGCGGGGCGGTGATGCCACCGTGACGGTGGCCCACAGGCGGACGGAGAACCTGGCCGAGGTGACCCGGGAGGCGGACATCCTGGTGGCCGCGGTCGGCCGGCCCGGGCTCATTACCCGGGACATGGTCAAGCCCGGTGCCGTGGTGATCGACGTCGGCGTGAACCGGGTGGACGACCCCACGGCGGAACGGGGCTATCGCCTCGTCGGAGATGTGGCGTTCGACGAGGTGGCGGAGGTGGCCGAGGCGATTACGCCGGTGCCCGGCGGCGTCGGCCCCATGACCATCACCATGCTTCTCCGCAACACCCTCGAGGCGGCCCGGCGACTGGCCTCTGCCACCGCGAGCTCGGCCGCCGGTGTCGTCGTTCCGGGTTCGGGATGACGGGCGACCTGTTCGGCTCCCTCGAGGCCGTGGGCGCCGGCGGGCTTGCCGGCGCCACGCGGCAGGGGGCCGGGATCCCGGCCGGGTGGCCCACGAGGGGCACTGCGGAGAACGCGATCCGGGTCTCCGAAATCAACTCGATGGCGCGTGAAATCCTCGAGACCGCGTTTCCGTCGCTCTGGATCGCGGGCGAGGTTTCCGGCTGGAAGCGCCATACCTCCGGACACTGCTACTTCACCCTCCGGGACGAGCTCGCGCAGCTCCGGTGCGTGATGTTCCGGGCCGATGCCCAGCGGCTTCCCACCATGCCCGAGGAGGGCATGGAGGTCCGGGTGCTCGGAACGCTCACGCTCTACGAGCGGCGCGGCGATTTCCAGTGCGTGGTCCGGGAGCTGGAAGGCGTGGGGGCCGGCGGACTCTGGCGCCTCGCCTTCGAGCGCCTGCGGGCGCGACTGGAGGCGGAAGGGCTCCTGGACCCGGCCCGCAAGCGGCCGATCCCCCGCCATCCCCGGACCGTCGGCATCGTGACCTCGCCGGTCGGCGCCGCCCTGCACGACATACTGCGCGTCATCGAGCGCCGCGCGCCGTGGACCCGGATCGTCCTGTGCCCGGCGAAAGTCCAGGGCGACGGCGCGGCGGAAGAGATCGCCCGCGCCATCGAGCTCTTCGGCCAGACGCGGGCCGCGGATGTGCTCATCGTCGGGCGGGGCGGCGGCTCCGTGGAGGATCTCTGGGCGTTCAACGAGGAGGTGGTCGCACGGGCCATTGCGGCTTCGCCGATCCCCATCGTGAGCGCCGTGGGCCACGAAGTGGACTACACCATCGCCGACCTCGTGGCGGATCTCCGGGCACCCACACCGTCCGCCGCGGCCGAATACGTGGTCCCGGACCGCCAGGCGATCTCCCGGGAGCTGGACGCCGTGGCCGGCCGTCTCAACGCCGCCGTGCGCCGCGCCCTCGCGGAACGCCGGGGCGAGCTCATGCTGCTCCAGGACGCCCTCACCGATGGGATCCGATCGGTCTGTACACGGCGGAACGATCGTCTGGCGCACATTGCGGCGCGGCTCGAGGCGCTCTCTCCGCTCGCCGCGCTCCGCCGGGGTTACGCCGTCCCTCTCGGTGAAGATGGCCGGATCCTCCGGCGCACATCGGACTTCCCGGAGGGCCGACCCTTTCGCCTGCGCGTCGTAGACGGTAACATCCACTGCACGGTGACCGGCCGCTCGGTAGATTTCGAACTCGATCAGACGCCCGATGGCTGAGGCTCCTGATACCACGCTCACCCTCGAGGCGCGGCTCGCGCGGCTCGAAGCCATCGCCGACTCCCTGGAGCGGGATGATCTCGAGCTCGACGCCGCGCTGGCGCTTTTCGAGGAGGGCATAGCACACCTCCGGGAGGCTCGCCGCACCATTGAAGCGGCGGAGCTGCGCATCGCCCGCCTCCTCGAGGATGGCGAAGGCGGCGCCGTATTCGAACCCATGGGACGGGATCCGGATTGAACGCCGCAGCGGTGGAGTTCGACCTCGGTTCGTTCCTGGACGCCGAGCGGCGTGCCGTGGATCGGGCGCTCCAGGCCGTGCTCGAAGCGCGTCTCGCGGGCGTACCGGATTCGATCGCCGGGCCGATCCGCTACGCGGTCGAAGCCGGGGGGAAGCGGCTGCGCCCGATCCTCTGTCGCGCGGCGTACCACGCGGCGGGTGGGCGCGCCGGGGAGCCGGGGATCGATGACGTCGCCTGCGCCGTGGAGCTGATCCACACCTACTCGCTCATGCACGACGACCTGCCGTGCATGGACGACGACGACCTGCGGCGTGGCCGGCCATCCACCCATCGGGCGTTCGACGTGCCCCGGGCCACGGTGGCGGGCGCCGCGCTGATCCCGCTGGCGTGCGAAACGGTGAGCCGGGGCGGCGAGGCGCTCGGCCTGACGCCGCACGAGCGTGCCGAACTGGTCCGCGTGCTGTGCATTGCCGCGGGCGGAGCCGGCATGGTCGGCGGGCAGATCCTGGACCTGGAAGCGGAGGGGCGCGCCATCCCGCTCGACCAGCTCGAGGCCATCCACGCGCGGAAGACCGGGGCGTTGCTCGCGGCCTCGCTCCGCCTCGGTGGCCTCGCGGCCCGGGCGCCCGGCCGGATCCTCGAGGCGCTCGATGCCTACGGCCGCGCGCTCGGACTCGCGTTCCAGATCACGGACGACATCCTGGACGTGACCGGCGCGTCCGCCGTGCTCGGCAAGACCGCCGGCAAGGATCTGGACCAGCAGAAGGCCACGTACCCGGCGCTCCTGGGGCTCGATGCCGCCCAGGTCCGGGCCCGCCAGGAGATGGAACGCGCGGTGGACGCGCTCCGCGCCGCGTCGCTCAACGACCCCGTGCTCGAAGCGCTGGCTCGCTTCGCGGTGGAGCGTGACCGGTGAGTACGACTCGCGAGCTGGTGGCGTGGAATCCGCCCCTGGTCCTGGCGATCCTCGCCCTGGGTACCGTGCAGCTCTTCAAGTTCTTCAGGGCCATGGTCGTCACCCGGACCGTGGATTTCCAGCGCCTGTTCGGCATGGGCGGCATGCCGTCCAGCCATGCGGCGTCCGTGGCCGCGCTCGCCACGTCCGTCGGCCTGGGCGCTGGCTGGTCTTCGCCGCTCTTCGGCGTGACCGCGTTCTTCTGTCTCATGGTGATGTACGACGCAGCCGGCATCCGCCGCGCCGCCGGTCGTCAGGCGCGCGTGCTGAACCGGATGCTGGACGACCTGCGTGAACACCATTCCGTCGAAGGTGAACGTTTGATCGAACTCCTGGGGCACACCCCCACGGAGGTCCTGACCGGCACCGCGTACGGCGTGCTGCTGGCGCTGGTGCTGCACCCTTGAAGGAGGAAGCCGTGCCGCTTCTTGATCGTATCGCTTCGCCCGAGGACCTGCGCGCTCTCCCGAAGGACGAGCTCCCCGAGCTCGCCCGTGAGGTCCGGGAGCGGATGATCGATGTCATCAGCAAGCTGGGCGGGCACTTCGCCCCGGGTCTGGGCGTCGTCGAGCTGACCATCGCGCTGCATTACATCTTCGACACGCCGCGCGACCGCATCGTCTGGGATGTCGGCCACCAGGGCTATCCGCACAAGATCCTGACGGGGCGGAACGAGGCGTTTTCCAGGATTCGGCAGAAGGGCGGCCCTTCCGGCTTCCTGCGGCGTGAGGAGTCCGAATACGACGTCTTCGGCGCCGGCCACGCGGCCACCTCGATCTCCGCGGCGCTCGGCATCGCCACCGCGCGCGATCTCCAGGGCGAAGACTACCGGGTGGTCGCCGTCATCGGCGACGGCGCGCTCACCTGCGGCCTCGCCTACGAAGGGCTGAACAACGCGGGCCACACGGAACGGGACCTGATCGTCATCCTGAACGACAACGAGATGTCGATCTCCCGGAACGTGGGCGCGATCCACAAGTATCTGACGCGGGTCGTGACGAACCCGCTGTACAACCGGGTCCGGGACGAGGTCAAGCAGCTCATCCACAAGGCGCCCAACTCGATCGCCGGCGTGATGGGCTCGCTCGCCGGCAAGTTCGAGGAAAGCATCGTCAACATCTTCACGCCGGGGATCCTGTTCGAGGAGCTTGGCTTCCGCTATTTCGGGCCGGTGGACGGCCACGACCTGGACGCGCTCCTCGAGACGCTGTCGAAGGTCAAGGCGATCAAGGGCCCGCGGCTGGTGCATGTGCTCACGCGGAAGGGGAAGGGGTACCCGCTCGCGGAGCAGAACCCGGTCGTCTGGCACGGGGCCACGCCCTTCGACAAGATCAGCGGCGAGATGGCCAAGAAGAAGGGCGTCCTTCCCAGCTACACGTCCGCGTTCGGCAAGGGTCTGGTCGAGCTGGGCGCGCAGCGGGAGGACATGGTGGTGATCACGGCGGCGATGCCGAGCGGGACGGGGACCGGGGTCTTCGGGGACGCGTACCCGGACCGGTACTTCGACGTCGGGATCGCCGAGGGCCACGCGGTGACCTTCGCGGCGGGGCTGGCGGTCGAAGGGGTCCGACCGGTCGTGGCGATCTATTCGACGTTCCTCCAGCGGGCCTACGACTCGATCATCCACGACGTGGCGATCCAGAACCTCCCGGTCGTGTTCGCCATGGACCGGGGCGGTCTGGTCGGGAACGACGGCCCGACCCACATGGGGCTGTACGACATCGCGTACCTGCTCGCGGTCCCGAACATGACGGTGACGGCGCCGAAGGACGGTGCGGAGATGCTGGCGCTGCTGCGGCTCGGGGTGGAGCGGGGGAGCGGGCCGTTCTCGCTCCGCTATCCCCGGGACTCGGTTCCCGCGCCTGTTCCGGCGCTCTCGGATATCCCGGAGATCGAGTACGGCACCTGGGAGGTGCTCCGGCGGGGCGAGGGGCTCGCCATCCTGGCCGTCGGCACGATGGTGCTGCCGGCGCTCGCGGCCGCCCGCATCCTCGAGGCCGAGGGCATCGAAGCGACCGTGGTGAACTGCCGGTTCCTCAAGCCACACGACGCCGAAACGCTCGCGTGGGTGGCGGATCGCCACGACGCGATCGTGACGGTGGAGGAGGGCACGGTCGTGAACGGGTTCGGCGCACTCATCTCACGGCTCCTCGCCGGACCGGAATACGCCGATCGCACGCTGCACCTGGAGATCATGGGCGTTCCGGACCGTATCATCCAACACGCGAGCCGGGCCGAGCAGCTCGAGGAGGTCGGCCTCACGCCCGAGGCGATCGCTGCGCGCGCCCGTGAGCTCGCCGGCCGTGCGCGCCTCGCGCGCGCCCGCGAAACGGCGTGAGTGCCGCGAGCGCGCCGCCGTTCCGGCGGATCGGGGTCGTTGGACATTCGGACTATCCCACGCTCGCGGGCGCACTCGAGGTCCTCGGGCGGTTCGCCCGGGAAACGGGCATCGAGCTGAGCGCGGAACCCGCGCTGGCAGCCGAGTTGCCCGTGACCAGGGCCTTCGAGCCCGCGGAGCTCGACCTCCTCATTACCCTGGGCGGAGACGGCACGCTGCTCCGAGGCGCCCGCCTCGTAGCCCGACACGGAATCCCCGTGCTCGGCGTCAACCTCGGCTACCTGGGCTTCCTGACGTCCGTAGCGCCGGCGGAGTTCGAGGCCGCGCTCGCCAGGGTCCAGGCGGGCGACTTCTGGCTCGATGAGCGGATGACGCTCGAGACCCGGGTCGAGGACCACCGCAACGGGGTAGGTCCGTCGTTCCTCGCCTTGAACGACGCGGTGGTGCACAAGGGCGGCTTCGCACGCGTGGTTCGGCTGGCCGTCTATATGGGCGAGGAGCGGGAAGAGGTGGCCACGTACAGCGCGGACGGGATCATCCTCGCCACGCCGACGGGTTCGACGGCGTACTCGCTCTCGGCCGGTGGTGCCATCGTGGTGCCGTCCGTGGAATGCATCCTGGCCACGCCGATCTGTCCGCATACGCTCGCGGTGCGCCCGCTCGTCGTGCCGGCGTCCACGGAGATCATGGTGGAGGTACGGTCGACGGGCGAAGAGCTGGTGCTCACCATAGACGGCCAGGAAGGCGCGCAGCTCCAACCGGGAGACCGGCTCGTCGTCCGGAAGGGAGAGGCGGTCGTCCGCCTCGTCCGGTTCCCGGGCCAGAGCTTCTTTTCCACGCTGCGGCGCAAGCTGCACTGGGGGATCGAGCAGCAACGGAAGGGCACGCGTTGAGCGACCGGGGGCGGCAGGGCGCCGGCGCGATCCGGCCATTCGGTCCCGAGGCGCCATTGAACCGCCCCGCACGGTGCGGGTATACTCGCGCATGCTGATCGAACTGCGCGTTCAGAACTTCGCGGTGATCCGGGACCTGGTCGTCCGTCCGGGCCCGGGCCTGACCGTATTGTCCGGCGAGACGGGCGCGGGCAAGTCCGTGATCGTGGACGCGCTGTCGCTGCTCGTCGGCGAGCGCGCCTCCGCGGACCTGGTCAGGGACGGGGAGGACCGGGCGGTGGTCGAGGGCGTGTTCGAGCTCCCCGACGGAAGCGAGATCCCGGCGATCCTCGCGGAGCAGGGGATCGAGCCGGAGGACGGGCTCGTGATCCTGCGCCGCGAAGTGGCCGCAACCGGCCGCAGTCGCGCGTGGGTCAACGGCTCTCCGGCCACGGCCGGGCTGGTCGGCCAGCTCGGGCGCCGGCTCGTGGATCTGCACGGTCAGCACGAACACCAGACGCTCCTTCGGGCCGAGGAGCAGCGAGCGATCCTGGACGCCTACGCGGGCGCGGCAGCGCTGGCTGCGGAAACCGAGGCCGCATACCGCACGCTCCAGCGGGCGCGAGCCGAGCTCGATGCCCTCGACCGCCGACGCCAGGACATCGAGCAGCGTCTGGACTTCCTCCGCCATCAGGCCGAGGAGATCGAGAAGGCCAGGCTCGAACCGGACGAGCTGGAACGGCTCGAGGCCGAGGCCCGGCGCCTGGAGCACGCCGAGGACCTCGCCCGGCTCTCCGCACGCCTCCATCACGAACTCTACGCGGCCGAAACATCCGTTACCGCGCGGCTCGATGACCTGCGCCGGGCGCTGGACCACCTGATCCGGATCGACCCCAGCCAGGCCGAGCTGACAGCGCTGCTGGACGAGGCGTACTACGGGCTCGAGGAGCTCGGTCGCAGGATGGGGGATTATGCCGCCACGATCGAGCACGATCCGGCGCGCCTCGAGGCGGTTCGCCGGCGCCAGGACCTCATCTTCCGGCTCTGTTCCAAGTACGGGCCCACCGTCGAAGACGTGATCGAGACCGGGAAGCGGGCCCGGGCGGAGCTGGACACCCTCGATACGGCCGCCCTCGACCGGCGGAGGTTGGAACGCGACGTCGCCGAAGCCGAGCACCGGTTGCAGGAACTCGCCCGGGAACTCTCCGCCCGCCGCGCCGAGGCCGCTCGGCGGCTCGAGGACGAGATCATGCAGATCCTTCCGGAGCTCGGACTCGGTGGCCGCTTCGTGGTCGCCCTCACGCCCGCGAACGAAGTCGGCCCGCACGGCGCGGAGGACGTGGAGTTCCAGATCGCGCTGAATGTCGGCTTCGAGCCCCGCCCGCTCGCCCGCGTGGCCTCGGGCGGCGAGCTGTCCCGCATCATGCTGGCGCTCAAGACCGTGCTCGCCCGGCTCGACAGCGTCCCGACCCTCGTGTTCGACGAGATCGACACCGGGATCGGCGGCCGCGTGGGGCACCAGGTGGCCGAGCGCCTGCGCGACGTGGCGCGCCACCACCAGGTTTTCGTGATCACCCACCTCGCCCAGATCGCGGCGCGCGCCGACCAGCACTTCCTCGTGGTGAAGCAGGAGGAGAACGGGGAAGTCGTGACCCGGCTCGAAAAGCTCGACGAGGAGCGCCGCGTTGCCGAGATCGCCCGCATGATGGGCGGCGATGCCGAATCGACGGCCAGTCTCGAACACGCCCGCCAGTTGCTCGGCCTCGCGGCGGCGGGCAACTGAGGGCCTACCTTCGCGGCGAGGGCGAGGCTACCTTTCCGGGTCGTGCACGAGCACGTGCACGAGCACGGAATCCCTTCGCGCGGTCCGCGGTCAGCGCCACACGCTGCGTGCATCCACACCTTCGCCACGATGCACTCATCCGAGCCCGGGTGAGAACACCGGGTTGGCCACCCACCGGCGACGGGTCGGCCATGTCCTGACCGCCCGCTCGCACACGGCCAATGACCACGCCCGGGCCCACGCTCCCGCGCCCGGGGCCGAGCCGGGCCCCGGACCTCGTTGTCTTACCCGTACTCCATGGGCAAGCCCCGTCTGGCCCCTGGCACGGCCTGGCCACGGACCACGCCAGATCCGCTGAGGCCGGCCACGCCGCCGTGCACACGCTCCACCGAGGCAGCCAGTCTCGCACCTGTGCTCGTACTCGTACTCGTACTCGTGCGCGAACCGGCAAGGTGGCCTTGCCGCGAAGGCTGCCTCTCGTGCTCGACCCGGTGAGGTAGTCTTACCGCGAAGGCTGGCTCCTCCCGATGCGCGAGCGGGGCCAGGCCCGATTGGCCCAGCCCCGCCCGCTTTCCCTCCAGGCCGACGAACCCCGTACTCGTGCTCGTGCTCGACCCGGACAGGCAGCCTCGCCGCGACGTCTACACCGTGCCCGACCCGGCGAGGTAATCTTGCCGCGAAGGCTACCGCCTACTGGTGCTCGTGCACGTGCTCGTGCACGTGCTCGACCCGGAAAGTTAGCCTCGCCGCGAAGGCATTACAGATCGTACTTCAGCCGCAGCAGCGCCATCCGCCCGATCGTGGGCACGCCGGGGAAGCTCCGGTACTTCTCGTCCAGCAGGTTCTGGACGCTGAGCTGGATCGACGCGCCCTGGATCGGGAGCTTGTAACCGAGGACCAGGTCCAGGAGCGTGTAGGACTCCACGCACGGCTCGGTGCCCGGCTCGGTCCCGCCGATGCACAGCGTGGCATTGTAGACGCCCGAACGGACCGGGAACTCATCGTTGAAGCGCGCCCGGAGCTCGGCGTTGAAGCCGTTCGTGGCGCCACGGTACGCCACGGACACGCTTCCCTTCGTCTTCGGCGCGTTCAGCGTGACCTGCTCGCCCCGCTCGGTCTCGAATACGTTGTCGTTGACCAGCGAGAGCGTGCCGCTCAACGACCAGGAGTCGGAGAGCAGCGCCGTGGCCGCGAGGTCGAGGCCGTAGACGTCGAACTTGTCATCCACGTTGATGTACGTGGTCAGCAACTGCGGACCGTGGGCGTTGACATCCGCCGAGGAGATCACACCCACGGGGAGCTGCGCCATGTTCTGGGCGAGCTGTGCGGCCGTGGCCTCGGCCTGCGCCTGAGCCATCTGCGGCGGCAGCCCGGCCGCCATGAAGAACTGCGTCAGGCGCGGTACCAGATAGGCGGCCGTGCTCGCCCCATCGACCATGATCAGCGGCGTCTGGACGAGCAGCGGCGTAACCAGGTTCTTCTTCTGCGAGTACCAGACATCGGCCGCCAGCATGAGCCGGTCGCCGAGCACGCCCTTGTAGCCCGCCTCGAACGTGGTCGTCGTGGACTCACGGATCGGGTCGAGATGCGTCAGCTGCAGGCTGGAGAGCGGCTGCGGTCCCAGGTCCGTGTTGTTCACGTCCAGGAAGCGGAGCGCGATGTCCGCGTCCGTCGGCTGCAGGCTCGCGAGGAACGCCACGAGCTGCTCGGGAAGCGGGGAGCCCATCTGCTGCGCGACCGCCGCCGCCCCGAGGACCGCCCGGTTGAACACAGTAGCGGCGTTCACATCCAGGAGATCCGCGTTCGACCTGTCCGGCCCCGCCAGGAAGTTGAACGGCGAGCGCATCTGGTAGGTCCCATCCGCGCGGCGGAAACGGAACCCGTCCGCGCCGGTCCCCTGAACACGCAGGCTGTAGCCGAGCGCCGCGAGCCGCGCATCCGGGAGCACGCTCCCCAGATCGAGGAACTGGTTGAGCGAGCTCGGCGTCGAGAACGCGCGATTGTAGGTGAGGCGGAACGCGTGCGTCTCCTTCGGCTGGAAGACGAGCCCCGCACGCGGCGAGAAGATCGCCTCGGGCAGCGCCGAATGGGTGTCGACACGGCCGGCGAGCACGAGCCGGAGCCGATCGGAGAGCGCCGTCTCCGACTGGATGTACGCGCCGAACTCCGTCGTCTGGTCGTCGTCCTCGTACTTGCCGTTGATCGTGCCCTCGGTGATCGGGTTCGTGTAGATGAAGTCCAGCCCGTAGGTGAAATTCTGCCGCTCACCGAGCGAGAACCCGTGCTGCACCTGCGCGACGTAGAGCTTGGAGCGGTCCGTGATCGGCGCGCCGTTGCGGAGCAGGTACGTGTCGCCCGCGTCGCTCATGTTCGCGTAGGCCTGGGCGAAGAACCGGCCCCAGCTCAGGCGGGTCTGGAGGTAGCTGTACGTCCAGTCCTTGGCCTGGGCAGCGCCCAGGCCCGTGAGCTCGACGGCGCTGCCGACGCGGGTGAGGCCGCCCGAGAAGATCGCCGTCAGCTCATCGTTGATGCGCCAGTCGGCGCGCAGCTCGCCGCCCCAGCGCACGATGTCCCGGTCGCGCTTGCCGATCAGCGCCATGCGCCGGTCCGCTTCGGCCGATGAGATCTCGGTCGCGAGGATCAGGTTCTGCCGGTAACGCGCGGGGTTGCTCTCGACGCTGTCACGCTCGGCCGCCTCGACCGGGTCCGTGTACGGCCACTCGTCGGCCTGGAGGTACTCGCCGGACACCTTGATGCCGAAGTTCTCGGTCAGCAGGTGGGACGTACGGAACGAGCCGGTGAGAACACTCTGGGTCCCACCGCCCAGCGAGACGCTCGTGCCCTGCGCGTCGAGCGGGGACTTGGTGATGATGTGCAGCACGCCGTCCGCCGTGTTCGGGCCGTACAGCGCCGCCCCGGGCCCGAGGACCACCTCCATCCGGTCGATGTCTTCGTTGGTCGCGGGAACGAAGTGGAGCAAGTTCACCCGCAGCGAGGGGATGCCTGCGATGCGGTTGTCCGTGAGCGCGTGCAGCGAGCCGGAGAAGATGTTGTTGAACCCGCGCAGGACGATGTTGGTGGACTGGACGCCCTGGGTCACGATGTCGACACCCGGGGTCGACCTCAGGTGGTCGACCGGCGTGGTCACGGGCCGCTCCGCGACGGCGCGAGAATCCACCACCGAGACCGACGCCGGCGCGTCCAGCACCTTCTCCTGCCGCTTGGACGCGGACACGACGATCGGGTTCAGCGAGAACGCGGACGATACGAGCTGCGCACCGACCATCGAGGTCTCGCCCGCCACCACGCGCACGCCCTGGACCCGGAACTCCTCATAACCGACGAGCGTCACGACGATGGTGTAGGTCCCGGGAGCGAGGTTCGTCAGCCGGAACTGGCCATCCGCCCCGGACAACGCGCTCGCCACGGTTCGCCCCGATTCCGCGACGGCTGCAACACGCGCATTGGCCAGCGGCGCTCCGGTTTCCTGATTCACCACTCGCCCCGTCACCGAACCGGTTTCCTGCGCCGCTGCCCATGCCGGCAGCAAGAGCGCGAGAGCGAGCCAAACGACCGCGAGTAACGTCTTCTTGCGTCCTCCGACCATGGTCACACCATGCTCCTTGTAGGGGGACTCGCCAGCGCGGCGACCGCATTCGACCGACGAAACGCTCCCTCCCAGCCGGTGCGTATCGGGCGTTTCACCGCCTCAGGTGGCTCCTGAATGGTCCGGTCTCTCGCTGGAACCCGGGGTCCCGAACTCCGGCCGGGCGCGACGGCCGCTGCCGCACTACGATTGGTAGGTGCGCAGAATGTACGGTACGCGGAGCGAGACGGTCAAGGCTAATGCTGCCTTCGCGGTAAGGCTACCTCGCCGGGTCGAGCACGTGCACGGGGCAACCTTCGCGGCGGGGCTACCTTGCCGGGTCGAGTGCGAGTACGGGGGCTCGTCCGGCTGGATCGGTCCGCGGCCTCGGATTGACGGGGCCGGGTGACGCCTCCATACTTGGCGCGCATGCGGCCCGGTGGGTGCGAGCCCCCGGGCGTGACTCATCGGAACCATGACGAGCGGTGATCCGGAGGTCGGAATCGGTGTCCGAAGTGCGTGCCACCCCATGGACCGGCCAATGGGATCTGACCGGTAATCATTTCATTTCCTTTCCCGCAATCGATCCGCGGACCGGCGCGGTGCACGCGTTGAACGTGCTGCACCGGGGTCTGAACGGGCTCATCGAATGGCGCGGCGAGCGGACCGGTGCGGAGCCGCTCCTCGCGCCCGAACTGGCCGTGGACGGGGCGCCCGTCCCGCTGGTGGATGTCGTCTGGGAACGGGTGGAACGCTGGATGCCGACGTTCTCGTGCGAGACGTCGGGGCTCCGGCTCCAGGCCACCCTCTGTGCGCCCGGTGGGCAGGATCCGGCGCTCCGGGGTGCGGTGTACCGATTCCAGATCGAGAATCGAGGCGACGTCGAGCGGAGCGTGGTCCTCGCGCTCCGCGGCGTCCTTCGCTGGGCGATCCACACCGTGGCGTCGGAGCGGCCGCTCGCCGGGGACAACCGCGCCACGATCGGGGAGGCGGTCCGCGGGCTCGCGCTCGAATCCGGGATGCCCGGCGCCGGCGCGGGGTTCGCCATCACGGCCTCGGGAGACGAGGTCCGCTATCTGGCCGGCACCGGGGATGCGCCAACGGCCGAGCTGGCCCCGGGCACGGAGGTCGCCGCGCCGAACGGCGTCCCGCTCTCGTTCCGCGTCGTCCGGACCGTCCGCCTCGGGCCCAGGGGACGTGCGACCGTATCCTTCTTCCTGGGCGTGGGGCCCGAGCGGGATGGTGCCCTGCGGGCCGCCGCCTATCTCCGCGAGCTCGGCGCGGACGAGGTGATCCGCATCGGCCGCCTCGAGCTCGCACGCATCACGCGCCGGGTCAAGGACGCCCGGCTGGGCACGGTCTTCAACCGCAACCTGCTGTTCAACTACTTCTTCGCGGTAGGCCGCGCCATAGACGACGACCGCTACTACCCCCTCTCGTCCCGGGCCACCGACGGTCACCGCGGTGCCGCGGTCAGCGAGCGGGAAGCGCTTCTCTGGACCGTGCCCGCGCTCACCATCGCGGACCCGGAGCTCGCGCGGGAAGTCCTTCTCAGAACGTTCGAGCAGTACTCCCACCGACCCGGGCAACGGGCACGCTACCTGGATGGCGGCATCCTCGCCCCCGGGTTCGCCCTCGACCAGTTCTGCGCGTACGTCCTGGCCCTCGACCGCTACACGGCGGAGACCCGGGACGACAGCCTGCGTCACGACGGGCTCATCCAGGATGTGCTGCGGGAGCTCGACGCGGCGCTCCTCGACCGCCTGCACCCCGAGGTCACCCTCGCATCGACCTGGGTGCTCCCCTCGGGCGAGCGAGCCCAGCTCCCGTACACCACGTACGGGAACGTCATGGCGTGGGCCCTCGCGGACGCGCTCGAGCGGCTCTGGGTCCCCCGGGACGACCAGGATCGGCCACGCCTCTCGGGGGCCGCGGATGAGATCGCTTCCGCCATCTGGCGGTATTGCACCGCGGAGGTGGCGGGACTGCGGGTGCTCGCCTGGGCCACGGACCTGGAGGGCGAGATCGCGATCTACGACGATCCCGCCGGGAGCCTAGCCCTGCTCCCGTCGCTCGGGTTCTGCGACCCCGATGACCCTATCTGGGTCAACACCATGGAGCTGCTGCGCTCGGACGAGTACCGGTTCTGGCTCGGCCAGGCGCCGGCCCCCGGCCTCGCCCGCGCCGCCCGACCGGACGAGGCGCACCTCGCCGCGCTGTGCGCCGACCTCCTGACGGACGTCCACCGTGACCGCGCCCTGGATACCCTGCGCCGGCTCGAGCTGGACGCCGACCTCGCATGCGAGACATACAATCCCGAGACCGCGCGGCCGCGGGCGGGGCGGCGCCACGCCGCCCTCGCCGGATTCCTCGCCTGGAGCCTCTGGCATGCGCTCCACGAGTGATCCCCCGCGCCGCTGGACCGGAGCTTGCACCCTCCGCCGCTGGACGGCCTTTCCAGCGAGCGGAGGAACCATGGCCCGGGCCATCACCGTCTCCGTGCAGTTCCAGGATGGGCTGTACTTCGCCGCGGTCGATCCGGACGAGCGAGGCGACCAGCTCCTCCTGCGCAGCCTCTATCACTTCGGCATCGATCCCGCGGAGAAAACGCGATACCGGCTGAAGCCGCGCGCCGCGGGCCGGGACGATCGGGTCATCGTACTGGACGACCCGATCGGACCTCAGCTCCGTTCCGGCGCCGAGCTGATCCTGGAGGAGGACGTGCCGGGCAACCGACCTCTTTCGACGGGAAACTACTGATCCGGTGAGAATCCTCTTCGCGACCTCCGAGGCGGTCCCGTACTGGAAGACGGGCGGGCTGGCGGACGTGGCCCGTTCGCTCCCGGACGCGCTCGTCCGGCGCGGCCACGACGTGTGGCTCATGCTGCCGCTGTACGCGGACGCCCGCCGGTCGATCCCCCTGGAAGAGGCCGGCTCCGCATCGATTGCCTGGCCCGGAGGGACACGCACCGTCCGCTACTTCTTGCATCACCCGCCGTCGGGCGCCCCGGCGCTCTTCGTGGACGCGCCCGAGGCGTTCGACGCTCCCGACCCTTACGCCAGCGACCCGGCCAGCCCGCTGGAGGCCGGCCTCCGCTTCGCGCTCTTCTCCCGCGCCGTGGTCGAACGGGCCCGCGCACTCGGCGTAGACGTCGTGCACGCGAACGACTGGCCGACCGGCCTCGTCCCCGTCTACGCCCGCATCGACGGCCTCGAGGCCCCCGTGGTGTTCGCCATCCACAACCTGGCGTACCAGGGCAACTTCGACCCCGCGATCCTGGCCGCAGCCGGGATCTCCGAATCGTTCTTCACCCTCGATGGCCTCGAGTTCTACGGCCAGGCGTCCTTCCTCAAAGCGGGCCTGGCCCTGGCGGACCGGCTCGTCACCGTCTCGCCGACCTATGCCCGCGAGATCCAGACGGAAGCGTTCGGCGCCGGGCTCCACGGGCTCCTTGCCCACCGCGCTGACCGGCTCCAGGGGATCCTGAACGGGATCGATGCCGACCACTGGAACCCCGCCACGGACCCGGCCATCCCCGCGCGCTACGACGCCGACTCCATCGAGCGGAAGGAGATCGACCGGGACGCGCTCCTCCACGAGCTCAAACTGGACGGCCGCGGGCCGGTCTTCGCCATCGTCTCGCGGCTCGTCCACCAGAAGGGGATCGACCTGGTCCTCGCAGCGCTTCCCGGCATGGTCCGGGCCGGCGCCCGGCTGGCGGCCCTCGGGACCGGAGACCCCGCGCTGGAGCGGGCGCTGCGCGACGCCGCGGATCGCTACCCCCGCCGCGTCGCCGCGGTCATCGGGTTCGACGACGCGCTTGCCCGCCGCATCTACGCCGGCAGCGACTTCTTCCTCATGCCCTCCCGCTACGAGCCCTGCGGCCTCGGGCAGATGATCGCGCAGCGATACGGCACCGTCCCCGTGGTGCGGCATACCGGCGGCCTGGTCGACACCGTGGTGGACGCCGTGACCGGTTTCGCGTTCCTGTCGCCCACGGCGGACGCGCTCCTGGATGCGGTCGTCCGCGCGTGTGCCGCCTGGAACGGATCCGGTTGGCGCGACCTCCAGAAGCGCTGCATGGAGCTCGATTGGTCCTGGACCCGTTCCGCGGCGGAGTACGAGGCGCTCTACGAGTCGGTCGCCTCGCGGGCGGGCGCCCCCGGGCGTCCTTGACGAAAATGCCGAATTTCGCTAATTTAGAACTCTGGCCGGCCAGGCCACCGACGCGGGAATAGCTCAGTTGGTAGAGCGTCTGCTTGCCATGCAGAAGGTCGCCGGTTCGAGTCCGGTTTCCCGCTCTCTCCAGTTCACGCAAGGTATCGGACTCCCTTGCGGCCCCGTAGCCAAGTGGTAAGGCAGAGGTCTGCAAAACCTCGATTCGGCGGTTCGAATCCGCCCGGGGCCTCTCGCTCGTGCCGTACTCGAGCGGACATCTCCGTCACCCGGCCGTCCGACCCGTGCCGGGGAAGGGGTTGAGGAGAGACGGCCGCCCGTCACGGGTGGCCGTCTCTTTTCTTTGCATCGCCGGAACCCGGATCCGTCATCGCGTCCGGGTCCGGCGCCGCGGTCCGTCGCGGCCACGCGATACCTCCCTGCCGGTCGCGGGGTAGGGGATCGGCGGTGTCGAGGCGTGCCGGCACCTCGAGCGGTGTGGGCACGCATCGGGCAATCTCCCCACGGGGCGGCGGCACCCGGGCCAGCGCCGGCGACCACGGCCCTCCCCGTCGAGCGAGCCCTCCGTCGCGCCCGACTCGCCGGCACGAACTCCGACCGCGAGGCATTGACCCCGGCCCGGAGCGCAGTAAACTGAGCCGGGGTGGGGCAGGGGAGACAGACCGAGGCCAGGATGCCAGAACGGCCGCGCGTTCGAGCGGCCGGGAGGTGGCAAAGTGAGTGAGAAGATCCGGATCCTGCTCGCGGACGACCACGCCGTGCTGAGGTCGGGCCTCAAGGCGCTGCTCGAGATGGAGCCCGACCTGGAGGTAGTGGGCGAGGCGGCCACGGGCGAGGAGGCGGTCGAGCGGGTGCGGGAGCTGAAACCCGACGTCGTCGTCATGGACCTCTCCATGCCCGGCGCCGGGGGCCTCGAGGCCACGCGGCAGATCGCGGCCATGGGGCTGGACACCCGCATCCTGGTCCTGACGCTCCACGCGGAAGAGGAGTATCTCCTCCCGGTGCTCGAAGCGGGGGGAAGCGGGTACGTGACGAAGTCGAGCGCGGACGAGGAGCTCATCCAGGCGATCCGGACCGTTGCCCGGGGCGACGTCTTCATCTATCCGAGCGCAGCGCGGCTGCTCCTCCAGCGCTACAAGGTCGTGGAATCCTCGAAGGACCGGCCGCCGGTGGAGCGCCTGACCGAACGGGAGCGGGAAGTCCTCACGCTCACGGCCGAGGGCTACAGTTCCTCGGAGATCGGCAGCCGGCTCTACATCAGTCCGAAGACGGTCGAAACGTACCGCGCGCGCATCATGCAGAAGCTCGGGCTGACCCACCGCTCGGAGCTGGTCCGCTTCGCGCTTCGCACCGGACTCCTCAAGGCGGACTGACCGCGGCCCGGCGCCCGGCTGCGGCTCCCGCGGCTTTCTCCGCCTTCCGGATTTTCTTATGTTCAAGGGGGCGTGTCTCGTTCCCGCGAACCAGGAGGTGCCGTGCCCGAGATCCCGTATGTGGACATTCAGCCACTGGACCAGGAAGCGATCCGCGAGATACTCCGGCGCAACCACGTCGGGCGCATCGCGTACTGCTACCAGAATCGGGTCGACATCGAGCCCATACACTACGTCTTCGACGACGACTGGATCTGGGCGCGGACCTCGCCCGGAACGAAGCTCGCCGTCGTCCAGCGCAACTGGTGGGTCGCGTTCGAGGTCGATGAGATCGATGCGCTGTTCGAATGGCGTAGCGTGGTGGTCCACGGCGGGGTCTACATCATCCCTGACGATGGCACCGAGCAGGACCGGGAGGTGTACCGGCGTGCGGTGGAGCTTCTCCGCACGCTCGTGCCCGATGCATTGACCGAACGTGATCCGACGCCGGATCGGACCGTGCTCTTCCGCATCGCCATCCAGGAGGCGAGCGGCCGCCGGGCCACGTTGAAGACCCGCACCGTGGAAGCCGGCGGCTGACCGGCCCCGCGGATCACGCTCCACGACCAGGTAGCTGAAACGATGAATCCATACCTGAACGACGAACATGAGTCGCTGCGCCGCAGCGTCCGCGAGTTCGCCGAGGCCGAGATCGCACCGGTAGCCGCCGCGCTGGACGAAGAGAGCCGGTTCCCCTGGGAGAACGTCAAGAAAATGGCGGAGCTCGGCTACTTCGGCGTCAACGTTCCCAAGCAGTACGGCGGGCTCGGACTGGACTACCTGAGCTACCTCCTGGTCATCGAGGAGCTGGCCCGGGTGGATGCCAGCCACGCAATTACGGTCAGCGCCCACTCCACCCTCGGAACCTCGCCGATCCTGAACTTCGGGAGCGACGCGCAGCGGGATCGCTACCTGCCGCTCCTCGCGCGGGGACAGGTCCTTGCCGGCTTCGGTCTGACCGAGCCGGGCGCGGGCTCGGACGCGAGCGCCACGCGCACCGTGGCCGTGGAGACCGGCTCGGGATTCCGGATCACGGGAAGCAAGATCTTCATCACGCACGCCGGCGTGGGGGAGGTCTTCGTGATCACGGCCGTCACGGACCGGGACCGGGGGAAGTACGGGATCAGCAGCTTCATCGTGACGAAGGAGACTGTAGACCGGGAGATCGCCGATCGGCTCGGGATCGGACATGCGCCCGAGCTCGAGCCCTTCACGCCGGGCGTCCGCGCGGGCAAGAAAGAGGACAAGATGGGGTGGCGCGCGTCGGACACCCGGGAGCTGCTCCTGGACAATGCGGAGGTGCCGGCGGAGAACATGCTCGGCGAGCGCGGCCAGGGGTTCATCAACTTCATGAAGACCCTGGATGCCGGGAGGATCGGGATCGGCGCCCTCGCCCTGGGTATCGCCCAGGGCGCCTTCGACCAGGCGCTCCGCTTCACCGGCTCGCGCCGCCAGTTCGACCGGCCGATCCGGGATTTCCAGGGCGTCCAGTTCACGCTCGCCGACATGGCCACCGAGATCGAGGCCGCGCGGCACCTCGTGTATCACGCGGCCTGGCTCAAGGAGCGCGGTCTGCCCTACACCCGCGCCGCCGCAATGGCGAAGCTCTACGCCAGCGAGCTGGCCATGCGGGTCACGACGCGCGCCGTGCAGCTCCACGGAGCGTACGGCTACACCAACGAGTACCCCGTCGAGCGCATGATGCGTGACGCGAAGATCTGCGAGATCGGGGAGGGCACGAGCGAAGTACAGCGCATGGTCATCGCGCGCAACATCTTCCGTGAAGCCGACGGAGCCGTGGCATGACCAGGATCTACGCCCCGGCTCCGCATCCTGTGTCACCGTTGGGGCGCAACAGGGCTTCGGACAAGTTCCGCTTCTATGAAACGTGAGATCCTGATCTCGGCCACGCCGCAAGAGACGCGGGTGGCCATTCTCGAAGACGACGGCCTGGTCGAGCTCATGGTCGACAGGCCCGACACCGAGCGGCTCGTCGGGGACATCTACCTCGGGCAGGTCGAAGCCGTGCTCCCGGGCATCCAGGCGGCCTTCGTGAACATCGGGACGGAGAAGGCCGCGTTTCTCCACGTGTCCGACGTCGCCCGGGACGCGACCTCGGAATTCGATTCCGAATCCGAGGACGAGGACGAAGACGACGAGGACGAGGAGGGCGAGAAAGGGCGGCGCTATCCGCCGATCCAGGACCTGGTCAAGAAGGGAGAACGGCTCCTCGTCCAGGTCACGAAAGAACCGATCAGCACGAAAGGTCCCCGCGTCACCACCCAGATCTCGCTCCCCGGGCGCTTCCTCGTGTACATGCCCGGCTCGCGCCACATCGGCGTGAGCCGCAAGATCGAGGATCGCGAGGAGCGGGCACGCCTGCGGCAGCTCGCGTCGGAGATCCTCCCCGAAGGCGCCGGCGGCCTCATCATCCGCACCGTCGGCGAGGAGCTCACGCGGGAGGTGTTCGAGCGCGAGCTCAAGATGCTGCTCAACACCTGGAAGAAGATCCAGCGCCGGGCACGCAGCGCGAGACCGCCGGCGCTGATCCACCGCGAGGCCAAGCTCACGAGCGGCATCATCCGGGACGTGTTCAGCGAGCGGGTGGACGCGCTCATCATCGACAGCAAGGAGGTCTACAACGAGGTCAAGCAGTACCTCCTGAACGTCGACCCCGACCTCCTCGACCGCGTGCACCTGTACACCGATCCGCTCCCGCTCTTCGACAAATACGGTATCGAGGACGCCATCCGGGAGGCGTTCCAGCGGCGGGTCGACCTGCCGTCCGGCGGCTACATCATCATCGAGCCGACCGAGGCGCTGGTCTCCATCGACGTCAACACCGGGCGCTACACCGGGAAGAAGGATCCGGAGAAGACGATCCTGCGCACGAACCTGGACGCGGCCCGGGAGATCGCCCGCCAGCTACGGCTCCGGGACGTGGGCGGCATCATCGTCTGCGACTTCATCGACATGGAGTCGAAGGCGAACCAGGAGCGGGTCCTCCAGGAGCTCCGGACGTACCTCAACCGCGACCGGGCCCGCACCCGGGCGTTCCAGGTATCGGAGCTCGGGCTCGTGCAGATGACCCGGCAGCGCGTGCGCCCGCCGCTCTTCCAGTCGCTGACGGAGCCGTGCATGCACTGCGGCGGGACCGGCCGGGTATTCACCCCGGACACGGTGGTCCGGCGCATCGAGCGAGCGATCCGCCGGGCCGCCGTCGAAGGCGTGGAGCACAAGATCACGATCCGCGTCCACCCGCAGGTCGCGCTGCACGTCCTGGAGGAGGAGCCCAACTTCCTGCGGCGCATGGAGAAGACGTACCGGTTCGAGGTGGACATCCGGGACGATCCTCTCATGCGGCAGGACGAGTTCCGACTGCTGCTCGGCCCCGCGGAAACGGACGTCACGGCGAAGTACGCCCGCGGCTGATCCGGACGGCGGGCGGGTCCGCCCACGGGCGCGTCGGCCCGGGGCAGGGCAATAACGCCCCGGGCGCATTCCGCGCCCGGGGTCTGCCGCGTACCCAGGGGCCGGACGGGCTACCTGGCAGGAACGGAGCCGGTCGGATCTGCGCGCACCGGCTCCGTGTCGGTTGCCTGACCGGGGCTCCGGCGCCACGGTCCGGGCGTCGGCGCCGTCGGCACCGCGCCGCCACACGGGTCGGCGCCCGCCGACCGGATGGGGCGTGCCGCCGAGCCCTTGACAAATTATTTGAACTTGTGCAGGTTTCGTAGTCTGTAGCGACACTCGAATTCCACGAGGCTATGTACGCGATCATTCGATCCGGTGGCAAGCAGTTCCGTGCGGAGCCCGGAAAGACGGTCCGGATCCCGGCCCTGAACGTGCCGGTCGGCGAGCCGGTGACGTTCGAGGAAGTGCTCCTGGCCAAGGACGGGGACAAGGTCTCGGTCGGCACGCCGACCGTCCCCGGGGCGGTGGTTTCGGGCGAAGTGGTGGCCCACGGCAAGGGCGAGAAGATCATCGTCTTCAAGTGGAAGCGGCGGAAGAACTATCGCCGGAAGCAGGGGCATCGGCAGAAGTACACCGATGTCCGGATCAACGAGATCCGGCTCGGGTGAGGAGGGCGCATGGCTCATAAGAAGGGCGTCGGTTCGAGCCGAAACGGTCGGGACTCGAACGCGAAGCGGCTCGGCGTGAAGCGGTACGGTGGGCAGTTCGTGCTCGCCGGTAACATTCTGGTGCGGCAGCGCGGCACGAAGTTCCACCCGGGTCGGAACGTGGGGAAGGGCAAGGACGACACGCTCTTCGCGCTGATCGACGGGGTGGTTCGGTTCGAGCAGCGGGACCGTCGTCGGAAGATGGTATCGGTCTACCCGGTTGAGGCCTGAGCGAGGCGCGGGCCCGACCGGGAGAGGCAGGGGCCCCGGCCGTTCCAACGAACGGCCGGGGCCCTTCGTCTTTCCGGGCGGCGCGTCATTCCCCGGCCATCCGCGCCCCCGGACGCCGTCCTCTGCACAGCCTGCGACATTGCCATGCACAGCGCGTGGGTCACGCGTCGTCGTCGCTCTAATCGCGCGCCCGATCCGCCATCCCACCGCACCCCCATGGAACGTGTTCGGCAAGCGTCCGGGAACGGGCCGGGGAGGGGAGCGGCCGCGTCAGTACCGGGAGTGTACGCGCGCGAACGGACCTCCCGTCCGGACCGGGGGTCTTCGCTCCCCGCGCCGGCGGCCGCCCCCTGGATCGCCGCGCACTCCGGGGACCGCGGCGACCACCGCGTCGGCAACCGGCACCCCGTCCGACCCGCATGCCGGCGGCGACCGGACCGGCCGACGGATCTGCGCGGCTCCAACGGCGGAACTGGCCCCGATCGTGCGCAGACACGGGTCCAGGGGAAGCCGGAACGAGGAGCGGGGTCATGGAGGAAGGGAACGGACCTCGTCGGGTACGCGCCGGGTCGATCCGCCGTGGAGATCTGGAGCCGTACACCGCGCTGCGCTGGGTGGGGACGCTGTTCAAGGCGGCCGCCGTATTCCTCGCGGTGGCGGTGCTGGCGGAGTTGATCGCCGGGGTGGCAGCGGTCGGCTTCGGCGTGCTCCCTCAGCTCCTCGGTCAGGTGGTACGGGCGGTGGTGCTCGCGCTGGTGCTCTGGGGCGGCGGGGATCTCGCGCGGCTCCTGGTCCACGTGGGTCACGACATCCGTACGGAGCGGATCCTTCTCGCGCGCATCGCGCACCGGCTGCCCGCGGCGGAGGTGGTGCGGGGAGGTGGGGACGTGGACGGGGAGGCGTCCGGTTCTCCGGAGTTCGGCGCTGCGGATTAGTCGGGCGGTGTGGGGCGGGTGGGGCGGGTGGGGCGGCGGGGCGGTTCCTGGACCCCTCGCGCCTGTGCGATAATGCGCCACATCACGTCCCGGACGAGCTCCGGGTCGATACCCTCCTCCCGGGCGAGCGCCGCCCCCCTCCTCACCACCTCCGCCTCCCGGGCCGGGTCCATGACCGGCAGCCCGAGCCTGCGCTTGATCTGGCCGATCTCCGCGGCCAGCGCCAGGCGGCGGGCGAGGAGGCGGACCAGGTCACGGTCCAGATCCTCGATGGCATCCCGCAATTCGCTCAGGCGTTCGGAGTCGCTCATCGGGGGCGCCATCGCGGATAGGTGCCGAGCGACCGCAGGGCCGTGGCCCGGCGTCGGACTTCCTCCAGGGCGTCCCGGGCATCGGGCGACGCCGCGTCGGTTTCCAGCTCCATGAAGAATCGGTAGGTCCACGGCTCGTCCGCGGGCCGGGATTCCAGCTTCGCCAGGTTGATCCCCCGGTTCGCGAAGGGGAGCAGAACCCGGACCAGCGCCCCCGGTGTGTTCTCGGTCTCCACGAGCAACGCCGTCTTCCGCTCGGCGTCCCCATCGTCGCCGCCGCGGCGTGGGAGCGGGGTCTCCGCGCCAGTCCGCTTCACCACCAGGAACCGCGTCTGGTTGTCGTGCCGGTCCTCGACGTTCGCGGCCAGAATGACGAGCCCGTAGCGCTCGGCCGCGGCCCGGCCGGCCAGCGCCGCCTCCGTCGGCTCCCCTCGATCCGCCACCTCCTTCGCCGCACCCGCCGTGTCGTAGCTGGCCACCGCCTCGATCTGGGGGTGCTCGGCAAAGAAGCGGGCGCATTGGGCGAGGGCCACGGGATGGGAGTACACGCGCTGGACGGTCTTCAGCGTCGCGCCTGGAACGCCCAGCACGCAGTGGTGGATCGGCACGATGACTTCGCCGACCACCTCCAGGTCCTCCGAGCCGAGCACATCGAAGGTGGCGACCACGCTCCCGGCCAGCGTGTTCTCGACGGGAAGCAGGCCGAAATCCGCATCGCCACGGGCAACGGCGCGCCCGACATCCGCGAAGGTGCGGCACGGCATCGGCACGACCGACTCGCCGAAGTACAGCCGCACGGCCTCTTCGCTGAACGCCCCCAGCTCACCCTGGAACGCCACCCGCAGCGGCGCCCCTCCGTTCGCACTGCTCAACGTCCACCCTCCGTGTCGCCTTTCCCAGGCGACGTCACCATTGCCACCCTCCACGGGGTGACGAACCTTCGCGGCGGAGACCCGTCCGGGTCACTTCTCCTCCAGCCCGCGGAGCGCCCGGGCGGCCGACTCCAGCGCCGCCGCCACCTCATCGATCAGCTCGCGCGTGGCCGACAGCGTGAGCCCCTCCGAGCCGAGCTGTGCCCGCAGCCCCCGGATCCGCCTGGCCGCGTTCTCGATCCGCGTGGCCGCCTCGCCCGGCGTCTGCGTGGGCGGCGCCTCGCCGAACGGGTTCACCCGGCGCGGGCCACGGTCCGGTTCCTCGCCGAATGGATTGCGCATGGCTCGAATCCACTTGTTGCCGGTGCGCTAGCGCCCCCGGAACTCCGGTGCCCGCTTCTCCAGGAACGCCCGCACTCCCTCGACCCTGTCCTCGCTCGAGAACGCCGTGATGAAGAGCTCCCGCTCGTAACGCAGCCCCTCGTCCAGGGGCATGGAGAGCGCCGCACGGACCGCGTCTTTGGCCACCCGCAGCGCGACCGGCGAATGCGCGGCGATCGCCTCCGCGAGCTTGCGGGTGTAAGGCACCAGCTCCTCGTCCGGCACCACGGCGTCCACGAGCCCGATCCGCTCCGCTTCCTCCGCGGAGATCAGCTCCCCGGTCAGGATGAGGCGCATGGCCCGGCCGAACCCCACGAGCCGCGGGAGCCGCTGCGTGCCCCCGCCGCCCGGTATGATCCCGAGCCGGATCTCCGGCTGGCCGAGTTTCGCGGTCTGCGCCGCTACCCGAATGTCGCACGCGAGGGCCACCTCGCACCCCCCGCCGAGAGCGAAGCCGTTGATCATGGCAATGGTCGGCTTCGGGTACGACGCGATCGCATCGTACGCGCGCGGCGTCTGCATGAACTCCCGCTGCTCGAGCGGGGTGCGCTCCAGGAACTCCCCGATGTCCGCCCCCGCGATGAACGCCCGGTCGCCCGTGCCCGTGATGATCACGACACGGACCTCGGGATCCTCGCGCAGCGCATTGAGCGCCTCGACCATCTCCCGGTGGACCGTGGCGTTCAGCGCGTTCCGCTTTTCCGGCCGGTTCACCACCACCGTGGCGACGGGAGCGTCGATGTTCACCAGCAGCGTCTCGTACGTCATGGCCCCGCTCAGTCCTCCCACCGGTAGAAGCCCTCGCCCGTCTTCCGCCCGAGCTTGCCCTCCCGCACCATGCGCTCCAGGATCTCCGGCGGCCGGAACGCTTCCGAGCCGAGCGTCCGGTACAGGTAGCGCGCGATGTCCAGCCGGACGTCCAGACCGACCAGGTCCGTCAGGCGCAACGGCCCCATGGGGTGCCGGTAGCCGATCTCCATGGCCTTGTCGATCGCCTCCGGACTCGCCACGCCCTGTTCGACCATGCGCATGGCCTCCAGCCCGAGGAGCACGCCGAGCCGGGAGGACGCGAACCCGGGCGAGTCGTTCACCACGATCGGTTCCTTCCCGAGCCGCGCGGCAAACGCCACACCCGCCTCCACCGCGGCTTCCGAGGTCCGCTTGCCGCGGACGACCTCCACGAGCCGGTTGATGTGCACGGGGTTGAAGAAATGCATCCCGAGCACGCGCTCCGGGTCGCGAACGCCGGATTGGAGCTCGGTCACGCTCAGGCTGGAGGTGTTCGTGGCCAGCAACGCGTGGGAGGGGGCATGCCGCTCCGCCTCTCCCAGGACCTCCAGCTTCAGATCCATCCGCTCCGGCACCGCCTCGATCACGAGGTCGGCGTCCCTCACGGCTTCCGCAAGCGACGTCGCGGCTTCGACCCTCGCCAGCGCCGCCGCCCGCTCCTCGTCCGAGACCTTCCCGCGGGCGACCCCTTCGTCCAGGTTCCGCGCGATCCGCTCGATCCCGCGCTCGACCAGCTCCAGCGTCTGGTCCACGAGCAGTACACGCGCGCCGGCCATGGCCGAGACCTGGGCGATCCCGTGGCCCATGGTCCCGGCACCGACCACGGCCACACGCTCGATCGGGTGGTTCATACGCCGTTCGTCCCGTGCCCGGCCCGGTTCGAGCGCCCGAACCTCGGCGCCCGCTTTTCCAGGAAGGCCTTGACCCCTTCCTCGAAATCCGCCGACCGGAACGCCGCGATCTGCGCCGCCCGCTCGCGCTCGAGCATCGCCGAGAGCGGGGAATTGAGGCTTTCCCGCAGGGCCCGCTTCGCGTGGGCCACCACCACCGCCGGCGCCGCAGCGATCTGCCCGGCAAGCCCCCGGGTGGCGGGCTCCAGCTCCGCCGCCGGCACCACGCGGTTGAAGAGCCCGAGCCGCTCCGCCCGCTCCGCCCCGATCATGCCGCCGGTGTAGATCAGCTCCGCCGCGAGCGCCGGGCCGACCAGGCGGGGGAGGAAGTACGTTCCGCCCCAATCCGGGTGGAGCCCCACCCGCACGAACGTGAATCCGATGGACGCCGCTTCGCTCGCGATCCGGAGATCGCACGCCAGGGCGAGGCAGGCGCCGGCCCCGGCCGCGGGGCCGTTCACCGACGCGATCACCGGCTTGTTCATCCGATCGATGATCTCGACGACCCGGGCGCCCGCCCTCACCAGCGCGTCGAACGCCGCCTCCTCGCCGGAATCGAGCAGCCGCGCCATCACCGACACGTCCCCGCCGGTGCAGAACGCACGGCCGGTCCCGGTGATCACCACACAGCGAATGTCCGGATCCGCTTCGAAGGTCTCGAGCGCGTCGGCCAGCTCTTCCCGCATCGTGCCGGCAAGAGCGTTCAGCCGCTCCGGCCGGTTGATCCGGATCCAACCGACCGGGCCATCCCGCTCTACGACGATTCCGCCTTCCTCCGTCATTGAGCCAACCCCTCCACTACGGCCGCGATACCCTGTCCAACCCCGATGCACATCGTGGCAAGTCCGAATCCGCCGCCGCGCCGCGCCAGCTCGTGGACCAGCGTGGTCACGATCCGGGCGCCGGAACAGCCGAGCGGGTGCCCCAGCGCGATCGCGCCGCCGTTCACGTTCACCCGCTCCGGATCCAGCTCGAGCTCGCGCACGCACGCCACCGCCTGGCTCGCGAAGGCCTCGTTCACCTCCGCGAGCGCCAGGTCCCCGACGCCGAGCCCCGCGCGCGCGAGCGCCCTTCGCGTCGCCGGGACCGGGCCCATTCCCATGACCTCCGGCGATACGCCCGCGACCGCACCCGTGACCACGCGGGCGAGCGGCTTCAGCCCCAGCGCCTCCGCCCGGTCCGAACGGACCAGGAGCAACGCGGCCGCGCCATCGTTCAGGCCGGACGAGTTGCCCGCCGTAACCGTCCCGCGCTCCCGGAACGCCGGCGGCAACGCGGCCAGCCGGTCATACGTCGTGTCCGGCCGCGGATGCTCATCCTGATCCACCACCACCGGCGGCTTCCGTGGCCGCTCGATCCGAACCGGTACGAGCTCCGCCGCGAACCGGCCCACCGCAATGGCCGCCGCGGCCCGCCGCTGGCTCTGCAGCGCGAACCTGTCCTGATCCTCCCGCGTGATCCCGTACCGCTCCGCTACGATCTCCGCGGTCTCGCCGAGCGACACCGTCCACGCCGCCGGCATCCGGCCGTTGACGAAGCGCCAGCCCAGCACCGTGTCCGCCACCTCGGGCGCGCCGCGCGGGTACGCCTGCTCCGGCTTCAGCATCACATACGGCGCCCGGCTCATGGATTCGACGCCGCCCGCGACGACCACCTCGGCCTCGCCCGCCCGGATCGCGTGCGCCGCCGAGAGCACGGCCTGGAGCCCGGAGCCGCACAGCCGGTTCACCGTCTGTCCCGGCACCTCGACCGGCAGGCCGGCCAGCAGCGCCGCCATCCGCGCCACGTTCCGGTTGTCCTCGCCCGCCTGGTTCGCGCAGCCGAAGATCACGTCATCGATGCCCGCCGGATCCAGACCGGTCCGGTCGAGCAGGGCGCGGATCACGTGCGCGGCCAGGTCGTCCGGCCGGACAGAGGCGAGCGCACCGCCATGACGGCCGATCGGCGTCCGCACGGCATCGATGATCCAGACTTCAGTCGTCATGTCGCACCGCCGGCCCGGATTCGGGTCCGGGCGCCCGTCAGCCGAGATTGACCCATACGCTCTTCACCTGTGTGTACAGGTCGAGCGAAGCCCCGCCGAGCTCCCGGCCGAACCCGGACTGCTTGTAGCCGCCGAACGGGGAAGAGGCGTCCAGCGGATGGTACGTGTTGATCCACACCGTGCCCGAGCGGAGCAAGCGCGCGAACCGGTGCGCCCGACCGACATCCTTCGTCCAGACGCCCGCGGCGAGGCCGTATTCGGTGGCGTTCGCGAGGTGCGCCGCCTCCTCCTCGTCGTCGAAGGTCATGACCGCCAGCACGGGCCCGAAGACCTCTTCCCGGGCAAGGGTGTGCTCGGCCTTCACGCCATCGAAGATCGTCGGCTGGACCCAGTAACCCTTCTCCTCGCCCTGGTACGGCGCCCGCGCCCCGCCGAGCCGCAGCTCCGCGCCCTCCTCCCGGGCACGGGCGATGTAACCCAGGACCCGAGCCATCTGCTCGTCGGAGATCAGCGGACCGTACCGCGTCTTCGGATCGAGCGGGTCGCCGGGCTGGAGGGCGCTGGCGCGGGACACCAGGCGATCCAGCAACTCATCGTGGATCGAGCGGTGCACGAGCAGCCGCGAGCCCGCCGTGCAGCACTGCCCCGTGTTGTAGAAAATCCCGGCATGCGCGCCCCGCACGGCCGCGTCCAGGTCCGCATCCGGGAACACGACGTTGGGGGACTTGCCGCCCAGCTCCAGCGACACCCGCTTCAGCGAGGCGGCCGCCTCCCGCATGATCGTCTTGCCGACCGCCGTCGACCCGGTGAACGCGATCTTGTCCACGCCCGGGTGCCGGACCAGCGCCGCGCCCGCCGTCTCACCGAACCCCGGCACCACGTTCAGCACGCCCGGCGGGAAGCCGACTTCCGCGGCCAGGAACGCGAGCTCCAGGGCCGTCAGCGGCGTCTGCTCCGCCGGCTTCAGCACGATGGTGTTCCCGCACGCCAGCGCCGGCGCCACTTTCCACGCCGCCATGAGCAGCGGGAAGTTCCACGGGATGATGGCGCCGACCACGCCCACCGGCTCCCGCAGCGTGTAGTTCAGGATGTTGCCCCGCACCGGGATCGTCTCGCCTTCCAGCTTCGTGGCCCACCCCGCGTAGTAGCGGAACGCGTCCACCGTCTGCTGGATGTCGATCTTCGCCTCACGGTACGGCTTGCCGTTGTCCAGGACCTCCAGCCGGACGAGCGCCTCGCTCCGCGCCTCGATGGCGTCCGCGAGCTTCCAGAGCAATGCGCCCCGGTCCGCCGCGTCCATCCGCGGCCACGGCCCGCTCTCGAAGGCCTGCCTCGCCGCCGTGACGGCCGCGTCCACGTCCGCAGGGCCCGCCTCGGCCACCTCCGCGAGCACCTCGCCCGTCGCCGGGAAGCGCGTCTCGAAAGTCCGACCTTCCACCGGGTCCACCCACTCGCCACCCACGAACAGCCGTCCCGGCGCCTGCCGATCGAGCATGATCTCCGTTATGGCCATCGCTCTCCCCCGTGCACCGATTCACCACGCGGGCGGCACGGCGCCGCCCCGCCTGGTCCGCGAGTCCCCACGACGTCCGGGCGCCTGACGCCGACCCCGGCCGATGTGCGCGAGGACCGGCCGCGGCCCCGAGCGCCCCAGCGCCGGAGCTCACGCACACCGGTCCTCGCCAGCGGGTCACTGACCCTTGAAGACCGCCTTCCGCTTCTCCGTGTACGCGGTCAGCCCCTCCCGCGCATCGTCGCTCTGGAAGAGGAGCTGCTGCAGCTCCCGCTCGATCGCCAGCCCCTCGGCGATCGGCACCTCCCAACCGGTCTGCACCGCGCGCTTGATGTGACCCACCGCCTTCGACGCCCGGGACGGCGGCGTGAAGCCCCGCGCGTACTCGAGCACCTTGTCCAGGAACTCCTGGCGGCTCGCCGCATCATAGACCTCGTTCACGATCCCCAGGGCCTGGGCCTCCTCGAACTCGAACGTCCGGCCGGTGACCATCAGCTCGATCGCCTTGCTCTTGCCGACCATCCGCGCGAGCCGCTGCGTGCCGCCCGTGCCCGGGAGCACCCCCAGGTTCACCTCCGGCAGCCCGATCTTCCCCGCGCCGCGCCGGGCAATGCGCAGGTCCGCCGCCATCGCGATCTCCAGGCCGCCGCCCACCGTGTGCCCGTTCAGCGCCGCGATCACCAGCTTCGGCGTCTGCTCCAGCCGGTTCAGCGTCTCGTTGGCGTGCAGACAGAAGTAGTACTTGTACTGCGGCGTGACCGAGGCCAGCATGTTGATGTTCGCGCCCGCGCAGAAGAACTTCTCGCCCGCACCGGTCACCACCAGCACGTAGACGTCATCCGCCATCCTCGCCCGCAGGATGGCATCGTCGAGCTGGCGCATCATCTCGTAGGTGTACGTGTTCGCGGGCGGATCGTCCAGCGTGATCAGCGCAACGCCGTCCACCACCTCGTAATGCACGAGCGTCCGCTCAGCCTGCGCCTGCTCCGCTTCGACCACCTTCGCCATGCGTTCCTCCAGTCCGTTGTCGTTAGCGCCGCCAGATCGAATGGCTCGCCTCCGCCCCGGCCGGGCTCGGCGCCGCGGCCCGATCTTTCGCCCACCCGCCTCCAAGGTAGCCGCGCAGGAATAGTTCGGTCATCTCCGCGGCCAGCACTTCCACCGGTACGTCACGCTCCGGACGATACCAGTTGTAGATCCAGTTCATCATCCCGAAGAGGGCGTACGTGGCCACCCGCACGTTCGGACCGGGCCCCGGCCCCTTCAGCGCCTCCAGGATCCCCATGCACAGCTCCGTGTAGCGCTTCTTCTTCGCGCTCACGATCCGCCGGTACTCCCCGGTCAGCGACTCGGCCTCGTGGGAGAGCACCTTCATCTCCTTCATGTTGTTCACGAAGAACCGGAGGTGCGTCTCCACGAAGACCCGCAGCCGCTCCACCGGGTCCTCGATCCCGGACAATTCCTGCTCCGCCTTCTCCAGCACCGTCCCGAAACAGTGGTCCTGGATCAGGAAGAGCAGCTCCTCCTTGCTCGAGACGTAATAGTAGAGCCCCGACAGGCTGACGCCCGTGGCCTTGCTGATGTCCCGGATGCTCGCCTGGTGGTAGCCTTTTTCGGCGAACACCGCAGCGGACCGGCGCAGGAT
Organism: uncultured bacterium; assembly: GCA_937907535.1. GTDB lineage: Bacteria > Gemmatimonadota > Gemmatimonadetes > Longimicrobiales > RSA9 > CALCID01. The sequence goes on from CALCID010000007.1 coordinate 41,724, forward strand.
GAGCGCCAGTTTTTCGTCGTAGGTTCGCGGTTCCTCCGACATCCGTTCCTGCGCCTGATTGGTCGAACGTCCGTCCGTGAAGCTAGACGGCGCCAGGAAGCCGGTCAAGTGGCGATTCTACTTGCCCTCCGGGCGCCGGCGTCGTAGGTTGGAGATCGACCGAGGCCTCCTCCAACACGCTCAGCGCCATGGCTCGTCTGCCGATACGTCCCGTCGCCCCAGTCCTGGCGATCGCCACGCTGGCCGCCTGCTCAGAGACGGCGACGGAGCCGAGTGCGCTCCTCCTGGGGGCCGGCCACGAGGCCGCGATCGAGGTGCTCGCTCTCCTGCCCACGCTCCCGCGCTTGGTCAACGATGTCCTCGGCCCGGGCAATGCCGGTCGGGAAGGCAGCCCGGCGGACAGCGTTCTGCTCGCAGCACGCGCCATGTGGGTAGCGAGCGAACGGGCGGCGGACGCGGCGGAATCCGCGGGGCTGCGCGAGGCCGCCATCGGCCTCGCGGCGCCCGTGCTGGCGGAGCGGCTGGACTCCGCGGCCATGGCCCGCTCCCTCTACGAACTGGAACGCTGGCTGGCCGCCGCCGAGGCCGTGGCGGGCGGCGTGGACCTCGTGGGGATCCGGGCCGCCCTGGACGCGGGGCGCGGAGAGCTCCATGCCGCGCGGGACGCCATGTCCGCGCACGACTCCACCGCGGCGGTGAGCGCCCTCCTCCGGGCCGCGGACGCCCTCGATCGGACCACGCCCCGGTCGGTCGCCGCGCGGCTGATCGGAAGCGCCGAGGTGAATCTCGCACGCATCCTGGCCGACAGCCCGCGCCGGGCGGCGGACGAAACGCTGCAACGGGCCGACCGCCTCATCCGCGGCGCGCGGGAAGCGCTCGCCGAGGGGGACCACGCCCTGGCGATCCGGCGCGCGTACTACGCGAACCAGCTCCTGGACCTGCGCTGATCCGACTTTCGACCCGCCGACCGGACCTCCCGCCGATTGCGGACCGGCTCTGGTACGAGTCCCGCTCGGCCCCGTATCTTTACGGCCCCGACGGGGTAGGATGCCGGTGTAGTCCCATCCGGAGGCGTTGATGACCGGTCCACGTCCGCTCTGGCCCATCCTGTTCCTGGCCGCCGGCTTGCTGGGTGCGGTCGGCTCCTCGACCGCCGGTCCGGCGAAGGCGCAGCCCCAGGAGCCGGAACCGCCGCGGGCGGAGCTGTCCGCCGCGGAGCCAGGAGGCGACGTCGTCGTCTACAGGATCCCCGTCCATGGCGTCATTGAGCTGGGGCTCGCCCCCTTCATCGAGCGGAGCCTGCGCGAGGCCGGGGCGGCGGGCGCCCGGGCGGCGATCCTCGACATGGAGACGCCCGGCGGCCGCCTGGACGCGGCGCAGCGCATCGTGAACGCCCTCGCGGATGCGCCCATCCCGGTCTACGCGTTCGTGAACCACCGGGCGTACTCGGCGGGTGCAATGATCGCCCTGGCCACGGACGGGATCTTCATGCGGCCCGGCTCCGTGATCGGGGCGGCCACGCCCGTGACCGGGGAAGGGGAGAAGGCGCCCGAAAAGATCGTCAGCGCCATGCGCAGCGAGATGCGCGCCCTCGCAGAGGCCCGGGGTCTCGATCCGCGCATCGCGGAAGCCACGGTCGACGAGGATGTGGTGGTCCCGGACCTGGCCGAGGCCGGGAAGCTGCTGACGCTGACCACCGAGGAGGCGGTCCGCGTCGGCTATGCCAGCGCCGTCGATGACTGGGCCGCACTCCTCGCCCATCTCGGCCTCGAGGGCGCGGACGTCGTGCACGCCGAGGTCAACTGGGCCGAGTCCGTGGTCAGGTTCCTGACCCACCCCCTCGTCACGCCGCTCCTGCTCTCGCTCGGCTTCCTCGGGATCATCATCGAGCTGAAGACGCCGGCGTTCGGCCTCGCCGGCGTCGCGGGCGTCCTCTCGCTCGCCCTCTTCTTCGGCAGCCATTACATCGTGGGCCTAGCCGGCTGGGAGGAGATCCTCCTCCTGCTGATCGGGCTGGTGCTGCTCGCCATCGAGATCTTCGTGGTCCCGGGGTTCGGAATCTTCGGCATTGGAGGAATCCTCGCCGTGCTCGTGAGTCTGTACCTGAGTCTCATCGGCCAGTTCGCAACCGCACCCGAGCTCGGCCAGGCAGCCACGATCCTCTCCGTCGCCGTGCTCGTGGTGCTGGTGAGCCTCTGGGCGCTGCTCCGGACGTTCCCGAACAGTCGGCGCCTCGCGAAATCCGGCATCCTCCTCGACGAGGAGACGGCCGTGTCCGGCGGATACATCTCGGCCGCGGTCCGGAGCGACCTGGAGGGTGCGACCGGCGTTGCGCTGACGGACCTGCATCCGTCGGGCACCGCGCTGATCAACGATGAGCGGCTCGACGTGGTCACGGAGGGCGGGTGGATCAGCGCCGGCACGCCGGTCCGGGTCGTGAAGTCTGAAGGATATCGGCACGTAGTCCGCCCATTGGAGTAATAAAAAACAGGCGTAATCATACCCTTTTCCGTGAGACACGCATGGATGGAATGGCGCTGGGCACCACTGCGCTGCTCGTCATCGCGATCCTCCTGATCCTCGTCATCGCCTGGGCGATTCCGGTCCGGCTCTGGATGGAGGCCGTGTTCGCCGGGGTGCCCGTCGGCCTGGGCGACCTGGTCGGGATGCGGCTCCGCAAGGTGAATCCCGCGGCGGTGATCCGGCCGCTGATCGCGGCTACGAAGGCGGGCCTGCAGCTGACCACGAAGCAGCTCGAGGCCCACTACCTGGCCGGCGGTCACGTGGACCGGGTGGTGAAGGCGCTGATCAGCGCGGACAAGGCGAACATCAACCTGCCGTTCCAGCAGGCGGCGGCAATCGATCTCGCGGGCCGGGACGTGTTGGAGGCGGTGAAGGTCTCGGTGAACCCGAAGGTGATCGAGACGCCGCGGGTCGCGGCCATGGCGAAGGACGGGATCCAGTTGATCGCCGTGGCGCGGGTGACGGTGAGGGCGAACATCAACCGCCTGGTGGGCGGTGCGGGCGAGGACACGATCCTGGCGCGGGTGGGCGAGGGGATCGTGTCGACGATCGGCTCGAGCGAGTCCCACAAGGCGGTGCTGGAGAACCCGGACCAGATCTCGAAGACGGTGCTGGCCAAGGGGCTGGACGCCGGGACCGCGTACGAGATCCTGTCCATCGACATCGCGGACGTGGACGTGGGGAAGAACATCGGCGCGCAGCTCCAGATGGACCAGGCCGAGGCGGACAAGCGGATCGCGCAGGCGAAGGCCGAGGAGCGGCGGGCGATGGCGGTGGCGCTGGAGCAGGAGATGCGGGCGAAGGTGCAGGAGATGCGCGCCCGCGTGGTGGAGGCGGAGGCCCAGATCCCGCTGGCGATGGCGGAGGCGTTCCGCTCGGGCAACCTTGGCATCATGGATTACATGCGCTACCGCAACCTCGCGGCCGACACGGAGATGCGCCGTGCGATCGCCGGTGGCGCGGATGACGTCCTCAGCGAGGAGAACTGAGTGGAAGATTTCATCTCCACTCTGGTCGCCCTGGCGATTCTCTGGTCGTTCCTGCAGGCGGCGCTCGGGAAGAAGCCGCAAGGGGGGCGGTCACCGCGCGCGCCCCGGCGCCAGGGGGAAGGACCGGGCGTCCCGGGGTCGGAGGACCGCTCGCCGTCGGTCGAGGGCGGGAGCTCGCCGGTTGCCGCCGGCCGGGTGGGCGGCCCCGTGCTGCGAGACGAGGAGCCGGAGGAGCTCACGGCTGCGGACCTGATCCCGGACGATCTCTGGGAGATCCTGACCGGCGAGCGCCGGTCCCGTCCTCCGGCGCAGCGGCCCGCACCGCGGCCCGAGCCGGAGCCGGAGCCGGAGCTCGAGCCGGCCACCCTCGAGCCGACCGGCCCCTGGTCGTTCAACACCGACGAACCGTTCTGGGAGGACGACCGGTACGCACCGGCCGGGGTGATGGAAGGACCGGCCGGGGCCGCCGCTCCGGGTGGGCCCGGACTCCGCGGCGTGGAGGAGCCATCGTGGCTGGTCCAGGAGCCGGGCTCGCCGATCTACGAGCCGGTGGTCGAGCTCACGGCGCCTGCGGCGGAGCCGCGTTCCGTCGGCCGCCGCAGGGCGTCGGGGGTTGCGCGGCTGGGGAATCTGCGGCGCGCGGTGGTTCTCCGGGAGATCCTGGGGCCCCCGAAGGCCCTGGAATGACCGTGTGTATTCCGTTATATTGTAATACTCCGCCCGGGTGGCGAAATCGGCAAACGCGGCGGACTCAAAATCCGTTGCCCGCAAGGGCTTGTGGGTTCGAGTCCCACCCCGGGCATGACGACGGCGGCGAGAGCCGCCGGGGTCGATGACCTGAGAGCGAAGTCGACGCAGGGATCGACAAAGGCGCCCGACCTCTCCGCGAACGGAGGGGCCGGGCGTTGTCTTTTCGTGTCGGCCGGGCCGCTGTACCCGTCGCGTGCCGGAGTGCCGGGACCGAGGGGCAGGGTGTGCGCGGAGGCGCTCCCTTCCGGTCGCCGGGTCGGGGAAGGCGGGGGGACGGGATCCTGCCGCTCCGCCGGGAGACCCGCAGCCGCCCGCGGGGAAGGCGGGGACGTGCCGCTCTCACGGGAGTGCCACGCGCGCCGGGTGGAAGCGGGTCGTCCCGGCAACGGACCGTCGTGGTCGCGGCCGCGCGTCTGCTCGGGGGTCGGCACGTGGGGTCGGTCGGGGCGAGTGAGGGTGGCGACGCCAGACGGCCGGAAGCGCTCCGCGCCCCGGGTGGGGACGGGCGGGGGAGGGGCGGCACGGGAAATGCCACGAATCGGGAGCGGACGAGTCATCGGGTCATCCCACCGGAGTACCCAGCCAGCGCGGAGGTCGTGCCATGCTCTTCAGCCTGTCCATGTTCCCCATTGGCGAGGGAAGCTCGCTGGTCCAGCCGGTGTCCGAGGTGATCGACGAGATCGACAAGGCCGGTCTCCGCTATGAGGTCACCGGGATGGACACGGTGATCGAGGGGGAGTGGAACGAAGTGATGCCGGTGATCCAGCGAGCCGAGCAGCGGTTGCGCGAGAAGCACGATCGTGTTTACATGGTGCTCGTCATGGACGATCGTCCGGGCTCGAGGGACCGTCTCCACGGGGCGGTGCGGGACGTGGAGGAGGAGCTCGGCCGGTCGCTGACGAGCTGACCCCCGGCATGGGAGCATCGTCGACGCCGGGCAAGTCGCTCGCACCCGGGGACCGCCTGCCGCGCCTGGAGTTGTCGGACGCCGGCGGCGGCCCGGTGAGGCTGCGTGATCCGGCGCATGGCGCGGTCGTCGTCGCCTACCTGGCGCGGCCGGAGGCCGCCGAGGCCCGGGAATACCTGGCGGCGCTGCGGGCCATGGAGCCGGAGTTCAGGCAATGGTACGGCCGTACGGTCGTGATCACCGGTCCCGAGACGGGAGTGGCCGGGGAGGCTCTCCCCTCGGGCCGCCCTGCCTCTCCCGTGGTGCCGGACCCGGCTGGAGAGCTGCGGCGCGGGCTCGGGATCGAGGACGACTACGCCCTGTTCATTGCGGATCGCTGGGGCCAGTTGTACGCTGTCTGGCACGGCCCGACCGCGACCGATCTCCCGGACATCCGGGAGATCGTGGAGTGGTTGCGGTTCCTGGCCACACAGTGCCCCGAGTGCGGCGTGCCGGACGAGCCCGGGGCGGGGGAATGGGCTCCCTGAAGCGACGGACCCGGACGAGTCCCGCCCGCATCTGAGTCGGCCCGGGCGAATCGGATCAAGGCAGCACTGCGCCCGACCGGGACGCAGAGAACCCTTCGAACGAGGAAACGAGAATCGCTATGGAAGCTGGAGACCGGACCCGCGCCCTGCTCGAGGAGGCGGACCGCTGGGGTGCGCAGAACTACCTTCCGCTGCCCGTCGTGCTCACGCGTGGTGAAGGCGCGTGGGTCTGGGACATCGAGGGGCGGCGCTACCTCGACATGCTTTCGGCCTATTCCGCGCTGAACCAGGGACATCGGCACCCGCGGATCGTCGCCGCCCTGAAGGAGCAGGCGGACCGGCTCACGCTGACGTCCCGGGCGTTCCACAACGACCAGCTCGGCCCGTTCCTCCGTGAGCTCTGCCAGCTCAGCGGCTACGAGAAGGCGCTCCCGATGAACACCGGGGCCGAGGCGGTGGAGACGGCGATCAAGGCAGCCCGGAAGTGGGGCTACGAAGTCAAGGGCGTGGCGCCGGACAAGGCGGAGATCATCGTCTGCGAGGGGAACTTCCACGGCCGGACCACGACCATCGTCGGCTTCTCCTCCGAGGAGCTCTACCGCGCGGGGTTCGGTCCGTTCGCGCCCGGCTTCCGGTTGATCCCGTACGGTGACGCCGAGGCGCTCGCGGCCGCGATCACGGAAAACACGGTGGGCTTCCTCGTCGAGCCGATCCAGGGCGAGGCGGGGGTGGTGGTCCCGCCGGACGGGTTCCTCCGGCAAGCGGCGCGGATCTGCCGCGAGAGCCGGGTCCTGCTCATGGCGGACGAGATCCAGACCGGTCTCGGCCGTACGGGCAAGATGTTCGCCAGCGAGTGGGAGGGTGTGCGGCCGGACATCCTGATCGTGGGCAAGGCGCTCGGCGGCGGCGTGTACCCGGTGTCCGCGATCCTCGCCGACTCCGAGATCATGGATGTCTTCACCGTTGGGACGCACGGCTCCACCTTCGGCGGGAATCCGCTGGCCGCGGCCGTGGCGCGGGCGGCGCTGTCCGTGATCGTCGAGGAGCGGCTCCCGGAGCGGGCCAACGAGCTCGGCACCTGGTTCATGGGCGAGCTGGCGCGCATCGATTCGCCGCACGTGGCGCAGGTCCGGGGTCGCGGGCTCCTGATCGGCGTGCTCATCCGGGAGGAGTCGGGGCCTGCCCGTCCGTTCTGCGAGGCGCTCCAGGAGCGCGGGATCCTCGCGAAGGAGACGCACGAACAGGTCATCCGGTTCGCGCCGCCGCTCGTGGTGACGCGGGAGCAGTTGGAAGAGGCGCTGCCGCGCATTGCCGAGGTGCTGATGGCTCGCTGAGCCCCACCCGGACCCGAGAACGAGGAGGCGGCCGGATCCGGTCACCCGGACCCCGGCCGCCTCGCTTTTCGCTCTGCCGTTTCCGCGAACGTGCGGGGCGCGTGGGAGGACGCCCGGCCGCCGTCGCCGGAGGATTCCGTCCCACGCGCCGGGCCACGCGAGGGTCCGGTTCGGCTACGGCTCCGGAGGTCGGCGATCGCACGGGCGCACCGTGACGCCCCCGGGAACGGGTGTGCTGCGTCCCTCTCCACCTCGCCGCCGTGGGCGGGGCGCCGAGCGCGAGCGGATCGTCCAGGACGCGGCCGCGGACATGCGCCACGGCATGGCCGTGGGACGACGCGTCGGCACGGGTCCGGCGTGATCGGATGCGGGTTCGCCGCCACGGACGACGTGCAGGGAGGCATTTGCGCAACACCGAGGACGCCGCCCCCCGACGGTCGCCGCCGCGCATCGGGGGCGTGCCCGGCGCCAGCGTGGCCCTGCCGTCGGCGGTTCACTGCCTGTCACGACCGCAGGGAGCCGCGTCCGGGTCCGGACCGGCGGCGCCGCGGGTTCCCATGCAACCTGTACCCGGAAGCGCATTCCGCCGACCAACGCCAGGCGTCGGCGAACCCGGGCGGCGGCTTCGAGGTGGCCGAAGGCGTACGCGCGATTGCTTTGGCGGAGATGTCAGAACATCTTGAGCCGCACCCCAGACCACACCACGTGGCCGAGATGGAGGACCCGGTCGCTGGATGAGACCACGCACTGGGGGCCGGTCCCACAACCCGGCATGTAGTTGACGGCCCGGAGCCGCGCGCCGCTGATCCGGTATTCCCCGAACAGCCGGATCCCCGGTCTCGCGGCCCATTCGCCGCCGACCAGCGCCTCGAACCGGGGCGCGAACTCCCGGTCGAGCACGCGTGCCGCACGCATCTTCGGCTCGAGCCAGTACAGCCCCACGCCAAGGCCGAAATACGGGCGAAGTTGCGGCTCGAGCACCGGCCGGATGCGCACGCCGCCGGTCAATGCCAGGTGCTGCCGGACCTGGGCGGCGTCGGCTTCGAGCCGGCCGTAGGTGTACGCGCGATTGCTGTTGCGGATCTCGAAGTCGAAGCCCAGGTAGAGGCCGGCGTCGGCATCCGCGGCCGAGCCCTCGATCGTCGGGGACTCAGCCCGCCGTACGGCGCCCCAGCCCACGTAGGCCGCGAACGTCTGATAGGGTTCTACCTGGCGTTGTGCGCGTACGGAGGACGGGAGGACGAGGGGCAGGAGTCCGAAGAAGACCAGCGTCAGATTCCTTGGCATCTGGGGCCTCGCGAACCGCAGGCGTTCCAGCGGAAGGCCGCATGACGGCAGCCATTCCGGTTCGGGCTCGACACCCGGAACGCATACGGGCGGCGGCCCCACCCGTCAAGCCCGGACGGCCACGGCCGGGTCCGCCGCGGGCGTCATCGCCTGCACCGGCGAGCTCACCTGTATGAAGCGCGCCCAATCCCGTTCGAGCGCGATGGTCCGGCCCGCGGGCGTCTCGAGCAGCAAGTGAGATGGCGTGCCCGCGCGGCACCGCACGACGTCTCCCTCGTGGACGCCGAGGTCCGCGCACAACCCTCGGAGCGCTTCGAAGAGGATCCGCTGGATCTCTACCGCTTCGCCTGTCCTCGTGGCGGCGAGGCTACGGTTACGAACGGCCCCGTAAGTACCAGACATGAATCCCATCCTGCAGCCGGTGGAGAAAACGAAGAAGGCGCCGCGGATGCGCAGCGCCTTCGCGAGTTTGCGTGCTCGTAACCGACCGCGTCCGTGCCCGGCACCGGGCCCGGAAACGAACGTTGGCGGCCGGATCGCCATGCACCGGCCGCCAACCCAAGTGAGGTGAAAATCTACTTCCCGGCGTTCACGCGCGCAAGGCGTGCGCCCGGGGATCGGGGCGGGCGGGGTCGCGGTGGGTCCTGCGCGCCGGACCGCTCCAGCCGGAGCGAGAGCGCCGCGGTCCGGATCGCCGGTCGCACCGGGGCGGACTTCATGCGCGACTGCAGGTTCCAGGGCATAAGGTGTAGGCCGGGTACGGCTTATGGAGCCAGTGCACCGCGCGTACACCGCGCCGTCCGCGCCACGGGAGGAGGGGGGAGGGGGCGGGGGGGCTGGTGCTCCACCCAACCAGGGAGTTCACGCAACTGGCCCACCGCGCGGAGCGTGACGGGCGCCGGGGGGTTCCGGGCGACGTCGCCCACGGCACCGTGCCCGGCGCAAGCCGCCTCCCGGGGTGCGGCCGCCTCCGGTAACCCTGCCGGATGCCGATCTCGAGTCCTTCGAACCTTCCCGGCGCGCCCGGGGAGTCCGGCGACTGCCGCGCCCGGGTATCCCCCCGCTCCGCGTGGCCGGTTCGCGCCTGCGACGGGCTGGCGACGGGGACGCGGAGACACCCGGCCGCAGGCTCCCACGGCCGCTTCCGCCCCCGACCGCCCTGCATCCCGGAACCGCCCGGCCGGGCCTCCCGCGACCGGCCGCTCTTACTTGCATTGCCCCCGGACCGCCGCTATACTCGACCCGCTGCCGGCCATGGCGCGGCGGTGCGCAGGGCTCCGGCCGGGCGCCGTGCCCGGGTTCCCGTCCCGGGGCGGTCCGGACCACGGGGGATCGCTGACGCCCGCCGCGGGATCTGTCCGAGCACCGCGCCGGGCGACCGCCCGGCCGACCCGGAATCCGCCGCGGCCCACGTGCCCCTTCGCGGGCCGGCCCGGCGCCGCACGGAGCGCCGTCCACGACCGGGACGGCCGACCACATCCACTCGCTGACAACCACGACAGCTGCCCATGAACGAAGGATACCGCTACGCCCGCGTTCCGGATGACGGCGAACCGATCCAGCTCCAGGAAGGCTCGCTCCAGGTGCCCGACCGGCCGATCGTACCCTACATCGAAGGCGATGGCACGGGCCCGGACATCTGGCGGGCCACCCGCATGGTCCTGGACGCGGCGGTCGAGCGGGCGTACGAAGGACGGCGCCGGATCGCGTGGATGGAGGTCCTGGCCGGGGAGAAAGCCGCTCGCGAAACCGGCGAATGGCTGCCGGATGAGACGCTCCGCGCGCTGGAGGCGTTCAAGGTGGGGATCAAGGGTCCGCTCACCACGCCCGTCGGCGGCGGTATCCGCTCCCTGAACGTGGCGCTGCGTCAGATCCTGGACCTGTACGCGTGCATCCGGCCGGTTCGGTACATCCCCGGCGTGCCGTCGCCCCTGAAGGAGCCGGAGAAGGTGGATGTGGTGATCTTCCGCGAGAACACGGAGGACGTGTACGCGGGGATCGAGTGGGCCGCCGGCACGGACGAAGCGGCCAGGGTCCGGGATTTCCTCGTCCGCGAGATGGGGTCGGAGATCCGGGAGGAGAGTGCCATCGGCATCAAGCCCATGAGCGAGTACGGGTCCAAGCGTCTGATCGGTGCCGCGATCCGGTACGCGCTCGAGCGGGGCCGACCCTCGGTTACGCTCGTCCACAAGGGCAACATCATGAAGTACACCGAGGGCGCGTTCCGCGACTGGGGCTACGAGCTGGCCCGGGAACGCTTCGCGGACCAGACCGTGCCGGAGTCCGAGGTGGGCGATGCGGGACCGGGCGGCCGGGTGATCATCAAGGATCGGATCGCGGACGCCATGTTCCAGCAGCTGATCCTCCGGCCGGACGAGTACTCGGTGATCGCCACGCCGAACCTGAACGGCGACTACATCTCGGACGCGGCCGCCGCGCTGGTCGGCGGGCTGGGCATGGCGCCGGGCGCGAACGTGGGAGACACGGTGGCGGTGTTCGAGGCCACGCACGGCACCGCGCCCAAGTACGCCGGCAAGGACATGGTGAACCCCGGCTCGCTGATCCTGTCCGGCGTGATGATGCTCGAGCATCTCGGCTGGAACGAAGCGGCAGACCGGGTCGTGCGCGGGCTGGAGCGGGCGATCCAGTCCGGCACGGTGACGTACGACCTGGCGAGGCAGTTGCCGGGCTCGACCCGTGTCTCCACGTCCGAGTTCGCGGCGCGTATCGTGGAGAACCTCTGACGCGCGCGCGGGTCGGTCCGGCGCGCTGACCACGTGAGTCCGGAGCGGCCGCAGGCCTGCTCCGGATCCTTTTGCTGAGAGGCGTTGTAGAACGGCGATCGTATGGCGGAACTGAACGTATCCGTGATGAAGTCGGCCGTCGCCGACGCGTCGACACCCTTGCTGGCCCTTCCGGTCTTCGAGGGGGAGGGCCTTGCCTCCGAACCCGCACGCATGGTGGACCAGGCCATGGGCGGGGCGGTTTCCCGCGTGCTCGACCGCGGCGATTTCCGCGGCAAGCCGGATGAAACCCTGGTGCTGTACCCCGCGCCGGGCGCGCTCGCGGCGGAGCGGGTGGTTCTGTTGGGCGCCGGCCGTCGGGACCGGCTGGACGCGGAGCGGATCCGGTGCATTGCGGGGACGGCGGTTCGCCAGGCGCAGCGGCTCGGCACCCGGGGGCTCGCCATCCTGGTCGACCCGCTCGCCTCGAGCGACTCGGGCGAGGGCGCGCCGGACGCGGCCCGCGTGGGGCAGTCCCTCGCGGAGGGCGGCACCCTCGCGGCGTGGGCGTTCCGGGAGCTCAAGAGTCCGGATCCCGAGGAGACCGCCCGGTCCGAGGTCGGATCCCTCACGCTGATGATCGCGGGCGACGCACTGGATCCCGGGGCCGTGCAGGCGGGAGCCGAGTTCGGCCGCGTCGCGGCCCGTGCCGAGAACCTCGCACGGGACCTGGCGACCCGGCCCGGCAACGTCGCCACGCCCACGTACCTCGCCTCCGTGGCGGAGTCCCTGGCGGCCGAGCACGGGCTGAACGTCACCATCCTCGACCGCGCAGCCATGGAGGAGCAGGGCTTCGGCGCGCTGCTCGCCGTGGCCCGGGGCACCGACGAGGAGCCGCGCTTCATCGTCCTCGAGTACCGGGGCGGCAACCCCGATGACCGGCCCCTGGTGCTGGTCGGCAAGGGCGTGACGTTCGATTCCGGCGGCATCTCCATCAAGCCCGCGCAGAACATGGAGGACATGAAGTACGACATGTCCGGCGCGGCGGCGGTCCTCGGCGCGGTTTCGGCCGTGGCGACGCTGGGGCTGCCGGTGAACCTGGTGGGGCTGATCGCCGCAACGGAAAACCTGCCCTCCGGCCGCGCGCTGAAGCCGGGAGACGTGATCCGGACCCTGGCCGGCAAGACGGTCGAGGTCATCAACACGGATGCGGAGGGCCGGCTCATCCTCGCCGACGCCCTCGCCTACGCCGGCCGGTTCTCGCCGCAGGCGATCGTGGATGCGGCAACGCTCACGGGCGCGTGCGTGATCGCCCTCGGACACACCGCCATCGGGCTCATGAGCGACGACGACGCCCTCGCGTCCGCCGTCCTCGAGGCCGGCGACCGGGCGGGGCAGCGTTGCTGGCGGCTCCCCCTCTGGGAAGAATACCGGCGCCAGCTCGACAGCAACATCGCGGACATCAAGAACACCGGCGGGAGGCCGGCGGGCACGATCACGGCCGCCCGGTTCCTCAAGGAATTCGTCCCCGAAGGGGTGCCCTGGGCCCATCTCGACATTGCGGGCACCGCGTATCGGGACGAGGTCCCGCCGTACCTCGCCAAGGGTGCGACCGGCGTACCGACCCGGCTGTTCATCGAGTGGGTGAGGGCCCGCGCAGGAGCATGATGCAAAATGCCGTTCACGACCGCCCTCGGCACGAGTCGAGGGCCTCGCTGCTGGCCGTAGTCCTGTTCCTCTTCTCGAGCGCCGCGCTCCCGGCGCAGGAACCGCCGCCGGTCCGGCCGCCGCCCCCGGATCCGCCGGATTCCGCGGTCGTGGTTCCGGACTCGGTCGCGCTGGACACCCTGGTCGTGCAGCGGGTGGACAGCGGGGGGCCGACCGCGGCGCCCCTCGGCCTCGTGCGCTTCCCCGCGACCCGGAGCGCCGGCTGGGCCGAGGCGACCTGGGTCTGGGAGCGGGCGGACATCCTCAACAGCGGCGCGTTCTCCCTCAGCGACCTGCTCGAGCGCGTGGTCGGGGTCGCCCCCATCCGCTCAGGTCTGTACGGCGTGCCGGAGATCGCCGCGCCCTTCGGCGCGAATCCGGAACGGGTCCGGATCTTCCTCGACGGCTTCGAGCTGGATCCCCTGATCTCGGGGACGTACGACCTGTCCCGGATCGAACTGGTCCACCTCGAGCGCGTCACCGTGCACCGGGACCTGGATGCGCTGCGCGTCGAGCTCGAGACCATGACGCTGGACGACCCCCGGCCGTACAGCATCATCGAGGCCGGCACCGGGGACTACCGAACGAACCAGTTCCGTGGCGCATTCCTCGCCCCCCGGCTGCTGGGCGGCCCCGTGAGCCTGGGCGTGGATCACCTGGAGACCCAGGGGACCGGTTTCGACGCGCCCGCGAGCGCCTTCAGCGGCTGGGTGAAGTGGGCGCTGATCCGGGGCGCCCACGGGCTCGAGGTTGAGTACCGCCGCAGCTCCATCGAGCGGGAGCTGGAGCAGACCGACGAAACCAGCGCGTTGCGAGCGGGGGAGGGGCAACGGAGCGACGTGATCGTCCGCGCGCGCACGGCGCCCTTCCAGGGTTTCGTGGCCGAGGCCTTCTACGGCTCCTCCACCCAGGACGACACGTTCGGAACCGATACCGCCCGGGAGTCGGACACGCAGGCCGGACTCCGGGCGCTCTACCGCCGGGACAGCCACTGGATCGGCGGGACCGTCCGGCGCAGGACCAACGAATGGCTCCCCGCGACCGAGGCCGAGGTCACGGCCGGGATGGCGCTCCCGGGCGGGCTCGCCATCGGCGGGGACGTGGCCACCGCCGACTGGCGCGAGGGGCGCCGGGCAACGAGCGTATCGCTCCGCTCGACCCTCGCGCCGGTTCGCTGGTTCCGGGGCGTGGCCGAGTGGACCTCGGGCTCCCGGGGCGTCCCGTTCTCCCACGACGAGAACGGCGTCCCCCTCATCACCGAGCGATCCGCCTTCCGGGTCGGCGGCGAGATGACCCTGGGCGGCGCGCACGGCGCCGTCGCGTACCTGAACATGGAGACGGATTCCGTGGCGGGCCTCGGACCCGATTTCGACTTCCCCGCGCTCCGGCTGCCCGGAGGCGAGGTGTCGGGCTGGGAGTTCACGGGCAGGCTGCCGCTCTTCTGGAAGCCGCTGTCCGCCCACGGCTGGTACATGACCTGGACGGACGGGCTCGCCTGGGCGTATCTGCCCACGTCCACCTGGCGGGCCGGCCTGAGCTACCACCACCTCCCGCTCGAGAGCGGCAACCTGGAGTTCATCGCCCGGATCGAGGCCCACCGGCGCGGCGCCATGCGGGTCCCGGCGTTCACGACCGTTCGACCCGAGGACGAGGAAGCGCCCCCCGAGGAGGTCCTGGACTCCGAGGTCGTCCCGGGTCGGACCACCTTCGATCTCTACTTCCAGTTCCGCATCCTGGACGTGCGCGCGTTCCTCCGGTGGGAGAACTTCACGAACCGGGTCGACCAGTATGACCTGCCCGGCCGCAAGCTCCCCGGCCAGCGCATCCTGTACGGGGTGAAGTGGGAGTTCAGGAACTGAGCCGCGCCGCCCGCGTTGACCGCTTCCCGGTGCTTCGGTAAGTTAGAGGGATTGGAGGCGGCATGATCCGGAGCATGACAGGGTTCGGCGCTGCGGTCATCGAGACCCGCAGCGGGTCGATCCGGGCGGAGCTCAAGACGGTAAATCATAGATACTTCAGCGCGAATCTGCGTTTGCCCGCAGCGCTGGAGCGATACGAGCCGCAGGTGCGGGAATGGCTTCGCGAGTACCTGCCGCGCGGCCACATCTCGTTCAGCATCCGCATCGAGCGCGCCGACCAGGACGGCACCGACACGGTCCTCCGGCTGGATGAAGCCAGGGCCCGCCAGTACCTGAATGCGCTCCGATCCCTGAAGGAGCGGTTCGAGCTGCCGGGCGAGGTGGACGTTGCGCTGCTCAGCCGGTTCGGCGACCTCTTCGTGCGGGACGAAGAGCAGGCCGCGGAGGTCGACCTGGACGATCTCCGGGCCGTGACCGAGGCCGCGGCGCGGGACGCGCTCGCCATGCGCGAGGAGGAGGGGCGCAAGCTCAAGGCCGACATGGAGGAGCGCCTCCAGGCCATTGAGACCGCCCTGAACGCCATCGCGGAGCGTGCGCCCGCCCGACTGGTGGCGGAGCGGGACCGGATGCGCCGGGTCGTGACCGAGCTGCTCGAGGGCATACCGGTGGATGAGGAGCGGATCGCCCGGGAGATCGCGATCCTGGCCGAACGCTGGGACATCAGCGAGGAGATGGTCCGGCTCCGCTCCCACGTGCAGCTCTTCCGCGAGATCCTGAACGCGGACACCGCGGAGCCTGCGGGGAAGCGTCTGGGCTTCCTGAACCAGGAGATGCACCGGGAAGCGAACACGATCGGGTCCAAGGCGAACGACGCGCAGATCGAGCACCTGGTCGTGGACATGAAGAACGAGATCGAGCGACTGCGCGAGCAGATCGAGAACGTGGAATGATCCTACGCGGCCGGCCGTTCCCGCTGGTGATCGCGGCGCCTAGCGGCGCCGGCAAGACAACGCTCGCGCGCGCCCTGGTCGAACGGAACGAAGACTGCGTTTTTTCGATCTCCGCCACGACCCGCAAGCGCCGGGAACACGAACGCGACGGACGGGACTACTATTTCGTGGACGACGCCGGGTTCGACGCGCTCATCGCGAACCGGGAACTCGTCGAGTGGGCCGTCGTCCACGGGCACCGTTACGGAACGCTGCGCCGGGAGATCGCGGCCGGACTGGAGCGCGGGCACAACGTGGTCCTGGACATCGACGTCCAGGGCGCCCGCCAGATCCGGGCCGCCTTCCCTGAAGCGGTCCTGGTGTTCATCCTGCCGCCTTCGGCGGAGGAGTTGAACCGTCGTCTGACCGGCCGGGGCAGCGAGCAGAGCCAGGACCGCCATCGGCGGCTGACGAACGCCCGTGGCGAACTCGCCGCGGTGCAGGAGTTCGACTACGTCATCGTCAACGACGTGCTCGAAGACGCACTGGCTTCGCTGGAGGCCATAGTGCGAGCCGAGGCGCGGCGCGTGTCGCGGACGCCCTCGGTCGCCGACTACATCCAGCATCTCGACCGGGAACTTGGCGCCATCCTGGAAAGGAGCAGTTAGATGAAGGTCTTCACCCCAGCCGAAGTCGCGAAGAACGCCGGCAGCAAGTACCTCGGGGTGCTGGTCGCCGCGAAGTATGCGCGCGAGTTGAACGCGCTCCCGAAGGAAGCGGTGCCGGCGGGGCTGGAAGAGAAGCTGACCACCCGTGCACTCGAGGCGCTTGCCAGGGGCGACATCGAGTTCCGCCTGATCAAGCGTCGTCGCAAGACCACGATCTGAGGGTCGAATGCCCGGTGCGCTGGAACCCCGGCGTCCCTGGAAGGGGCGCCGTGTCGTCCTCGGCGTGACCGGGGGTATCGCTGCGTACAAGAGCGTCCAGGTCGCGCGGGACCTCACGCGTCTGGGCGCCACGGTGCACGTCGTGATGACCCGTGGCGCCCGGGAGTTCGTGGGCGCGCTCAGTTTCGAGGCGCTCACGGGGCGGCCCGTGGAGCTCGACATCCTGGCGCCGGGCAACGCGCTCGGACACATCCGGCTGGCCCGGGAAGCGGATGTGGTGTGCGTTGCGCCGGCCACCGCGGACTTCCTCGCCCGCGCGGCAGCCGGGCGCTCGGATGACCTCCTGACGGCCATCCTGCTGGCCACCCGGGCGCCGGTGCTCCTCTGTCCAGCCATGAACGACGCCATGTGGGCGCACCCGCAGACGCGGGCGAACGTGGCGCATCTCCGGGACGTGCTGGGCTACGAGATCGTCGGTCCGGCGGAAGGGGAGCTGGCGTACGGGGAGGGCCAGGGCCCCGGCCGGATGGAGGAGCCGGAGACCATCGTCGAGTACGTGGGCCGTGCGCTCGGGCGGGAAGCTCCGTTCGCCGGGCGGCGCATCGTGGTGACCGCGGGGCCTACCCGGGAGCCCCTGGACCCGGTCCGTTTCCTGTCCAACCGTTCCTCGGGCCGGATGGGTTTCGCGCTCGCCGGGGCCGCGTGGCGCCGCGGCGCGGAAGTGCACCTGATCGCCGGGCCGACGTCGGTCTCGCCGCCCCCGGGCGTCCGCGTCGAGCGGATCGAGACGGCGGCGGACATGGAGGCCGCCGTGGCGAGGGCCCTGCCGGGCGCCGACGCGCTGATCATGGCCGCGGCCGTGGCGGATTTCCGCCCCGCGCGCGTGGCCGCCGAGAAGATCAAGAAAGCCGACGCGCCGGATGCGATCCCGCTCGAGCCGGCACCGGACGTGCTCCGGGCCACGCGGGCCGCGAGGCGTCCCGGGATGGTGGTCGTGGGCTTCGCGCTCGAGACCGAGGACGCCGCGGCGAACGCGCGTCGGAAGCTGGAATCCAAGGACCTCGACCTCATCGTCCTGAACGAGGCGACTCGCCCGGGTTCCGGGTTCGAGGTAGACACGAACCAGGTGGTGATCCTGGACCGCTCGGGCGGGGAGACCGCGCTGCCGCTTATGTCGAAGCACGAGGTGGCGGAGGCGATCCTCGACCGGGTCGCCGCGCTTCTCGAGCCCCGTTCGTGATGACGTTCCCCGAACTGCTGTCCCGCTACCTCCGCCAGCAGCGCGAGCTCGGTGAGCAGGAGGTATTTCTCGATGGACTCACGGCCGAGGAGGCCGTGGACATTCTCTCGGGCAAGCGCCGGGTGGTCCCGGCCCCCCGACCCGCCGCACCGCCTGTGGAGGCCGCCGTCACCGCCGCGCCGCCGCCCCCGTCCCCGGCGGCGGGCGGCCGGGAAGACCGGGCGGCCGCGCTGAGGGTGCTCCGGCAGGAAGCCGAAGCGTGCACCCGGTGCAGGCTGCACCAGACCCGGACGACCGTGGTGTTCGGGGAAGGGAACCCGGCGGCGGAGGTGGTCGTCGTGGGCGAGGCGCCCGGCGCGGAAGAAGACAGGACCGGCAGGCCGTTCGTGGGCAGGGCCGGGAAACTCCTCGACCGGCTCCTCCTCTCGGTGGGCCTGCCGCGCGAGGACGTGTTCATCTGCAACGTCCTGAAGTGCCGTCCGCCGCAGAACCGGGATCCGCTCCCGGACGAGGTCGACCACTGCGTGCCGTTCCTCCGCGGCCAGATCGCCGCGATCGCGCCGCGCGTGCTCCTCGCGGTCGGCAAGCACGCGGTCCGGGTGCTGACCGGCTCCGAGGCCTCCATCGGGCAGCTCCGCGGGCGAATCCACGTGTACGACGGAATCCCGCTCGTCGCCACCTATCATCCGGCGTACCTGCTCCGCTCGCCGCACCAGCTGCGGACGGCTTGGCAGGACTTCCAGTTGCTCAGGCAAGTGCTCGATGAGACCGAGTGAAGCATCCGTGATGGCCAGCCCGGTTGCCGACCGGCACCCGCCGTACGCGCCGGAGGCGGAGATCAGCGTGCTCGGCGCCATGCTCATCGACGGAGACGCCGTCGCCAAGGCGGTGGAGATCGTCGATGACGGCATGTTCTACCGCGAGGCGAACCGCCGGATCTTCCGGGCTATGGCACGGCTCTTCGAACGCGGCCAGGTGGTGGACCCGGTCACGCTGAGCGAGGAGCTGAACAAGACGGGCGAGCTCGAGGCCGTGGGCGGCGTGGCCTACCTGGCCGAGCTCCTGGACGCCGTCCCGACGGCGGCCAACGTCGAGTACCACGCCCGCATCGTCCGGGAGCGGGCTCTGCTCCGGCGGCTGATCGACGCCAGCACCCAGATCATCCGGAGCGCCTACGAGGTCGGGGAGAAGACGGTCGACCAGATCCTGGACGAAGCCGAGCAGCGGATCTTCCAGGTCGCCCAGTCCCATGACCGGGGCGGCTTCGTCTGGATCAAGCAGATCCTCTACCCGACCTTCGAGGAGATCGAGAAGCTCCAGTCGGCGAAGGGCGGACTGACCGGGGTCCCCACGGGCTTCCCGGACCTGGACAGCATGACCGGCGGACTCCAGCGGGGCGACCTCATCGTGCTCGCGGCGAGGCCGAGCATGGGGAAGACGTCGTTGGCGATCGGCATCGCGCTGCACGCGGCGATCTCCCACCAGGTGCCCACGGCGGTGTTCTCGCTGGAAATGTCGAAGGAGCAGATCGTCCAGCGCATGCTCTGTCACGAGGCGCTGGTGGATCTGGGCAAGCTCCGCCGGGGGATGCTGGATGACGATGACTACGTGCGTCTCGCCCAGGCCGCGGGGCACCTGAACACGGCGCCGATCTGGATCGATGAGTCCGGGTCGCTCACGAATCTCGAGATGCGGGCGAAGGCGCGACGGCTCAAGGCGGACCACCGGGAGCTCGGCCTGATCGTCGTCGACTACATCCAGCTCATGCACTCCGCGGGCAAGGTGGAGAACCGGCAGCAGGAGGTCAGCGAGATCAGCCGGAGCCTGAAGGCGCTGGCGAAGGAGCTGGACGTTCCGATCCTGGCGCTGTCCCAGCTGTCCCGTGCGCCGGAGCAGCGGGCGGACCATCGGCCGCAGCTCTCGGACCTGCGCGAGTCGGGGTCGATCGAGCAGGACGCGGACGTGGTGCTGTTCCTGTACCGTCCGGAGCGGTACCTGGCGACGCGGGAGGAGGCGATCGAGCAGGGGGTCGCGGGTCTCGCGGAGCTGATCATCGCGAAGCAGCGCAACGGGCCGACGGGGATGGTCCCGCTGTACTTCCGGGGCGAATCCACGCGGTTCGAGTCGCGCACGGACCGGCCGGAGCCGTGACGGTGCTCGCGCCCGCGGCCCGGGGCCGACCGGGTCGACGGGAGTAACCCTCGCGGCCGAGCGGGGTACTCGTGGGCATGGCGAAGCTGAAGACCGCGTACTTCTGTACGGAATGCGGGAACGAAACGCTCCGCTGGCAGGGGCAGTGTCCTGCGTGCGGGGCGTGGAACACGCTGGCGGAGGAGCCGGTGGCGCGCCGGAGCCGGCGCGGGGGGAACGCGCGGAGCGGTCCCGGGCGCGGACCCGTCGGCGTGGGCGGGTCGGCCGCGGCGCCGGTCCGGCTGGCGGAGGTGGAGGGGAGGGAGGCCTCCCGCTGGTCCTCGGGGCTGGCCGAATTCGACTACGTACTCGGCGGGGGCGTGGTGCCCGGGTCGCTCGTGCTCGTGGGCGGCGAGCCGGGGATCGGGAAGAGCACGTTGCTCCTCCAGGTGGCGGCGAATCTGGAGGGGGCGGGGCAGCGCACGCTGTACGTGTCCGGCGAGGAGTCGGCCATGCAGGTGCGTCTGCGGGCGGAGCGGCTCGGCGCCGGCGCGGGCGACGTGACCTTCCTGGCCGAAACCGACCTGGACGCGATCCTCGCCCGGACGGCCGAGCATCGACCGGCCGTGCTCTTCATCGACTCGATCCAGACGGTCTACACCCCGGATCTGGAGGGCGCGCCGGGAAACGTCACGCAGGTCCGGGAGTGCGCGGCGCGGCTCCAGCGTTTTGCGAAGGAGTCGAACGTGACCGTGTTCCTGGTGGGTCACGTGACGAAGGGCGGGACGGTGGCGGGGCCGAAGACGCTGGAGCACATCGTCGACACCGTCCTCTACTTCGAGGGCGCCGGCGGCTTCGACCACCGGGTGCTGCGGGCCACGAAGAACCGGTTCGGCGGCGTGGACGAGATCGGGGTGTTCCGCATGTCCGCCGCGGGACTGGTGCCGGTGCCGAACCCGTCGGCCCTGTTCCTGGGTGAGCGGCGGGGCGGGGTGAGCGGCGCCGCGGTGGTCGCGACCATCGAGGGAACGCGTCCGCTCCTGGTGGAGGTCCAGGCGCTGTGCACGCGCACGGCGTACGGCGCGGCGCAGCGGGTGAGCACGGGATACGACCGCCAGCGGCTGGCGCTCCTGCTGGCCGTGCTCGAGAAGCGGGCCGGGATCCCGTTCGGCCAGCTCGACGTATTCGTCAACGTGGTGGGCGGCGTGCGGCTGGCCGAGACGGCCGGCGATCTGGCGCTCGCGACCGCGCTCGTCTCCAGCGTGTACGACCGCCCCGTCCCGGATGACGCCGTGTTCGTGGGGGAGGTCGGGCTGGGCGGCGAGCTGCGCTCGGTCGGGCAGATCGAGCGGCGGCTGGTCGAGGCGGGCCGCATGGGGTTCGGCACGGTCTACCTGCCCCGGCGGGCGGTGCCGCAGCGGGCGCCCGCGGGCGTCCGGGTGACCGGCGTGGATGACGTTCAGCAGCTCCTGAAGATCCTGTTCCCATGAGGATCCGGGCTGCGCTGGTGGTGCCGGCGGGCGGGGCGGGGCGGCGGCTCGGCGGCGTACGGAAGCAATACCTCGAGCTGTGCGGCGAGCCGGTCCTGGTGCATGCGCTGCGGCCGTTCCTCGCGCACCCCGCCATCGAGTGGGTCGTGGTCGCGCTGCCGGCAGAGGATGCCTCGGCCCCGCCGGCATGGCTGACCGGGCTCGACCCGCGGATCACGGTGGTCGCGGGAGGGGCGGAGCGGTGCGACTCGGTGCGGAACGGGGTGGCCGCCGTGCCCGAGGCCGCGGACGTGATCGTGGTCCACGATGCGGCCCGTCCCCTGGTCACGGGAACGCTGGTCGACCGGGTGCTGAGCGTGGCCGCGGAGGGCGTCGGCGCCGTCGTCGCCATCCCCATGGCGGATACGGTCAAGTCGGTAGGTCCGGGCGGGTTCATTGAGCGGACCGTGGACCGGAGCCGCCTCTGGCGTGCCCAGACCCCGCAGGCGTTTCCGCGGGAGATGCTCGTCCGTGGGTTCGCGCGGCCGGATCCGTGCGGGCCGGGGGTGACGGACGAGGCCGCGCTGGTCGAATCCGTGGGCGGCGCCGTACGGGTCGTGGAGGGCTCGGCGGAGAACCTCAAGATCACCGGGCCCGAGGACCTGGCGCTGGCCGAGTTCCTGCTCGCCAGGCGGAGGCCGGATGCCACGGCGGACCCGAACGCGCGCAGGGGAGCCCCGTCCTACGGGCGACAGGAGCCCCATGTCTGACGCGTCGTACGTCCTGCCGTTCCGCGGCGCCGACGACCGGGCCCGCAACGCCCCCCGCGTGGCCGAGCATTTGCACGCGAACGGGTTGATCGCGTACCCGACGGAGACGGTCTATGGCTTCGGGTGCGCGCTGAGGCCGGAGGCGCTGGCGCGGCTCGCGTCGCTGAAGGAGCGGTCCAGGCCGTTCCTCATCCTGATCGAGGACCCGGATCAGCTCCCGGACCTGGTGTGGACCGATGCGGCCCGGGCGCTGGCCGCACGGTTCTGGCCCGGGCCGTTGACCCTGGCGCTCCGGGCCGAGCCCGGCCGCTATCCGGAAGCAGTGGTGGCCCCCGATGGCACGGTCGCCGTGCGAGCGTCGCCCCATCCGGCGGTCCGGTCCATTCTGGGGTGCCTGGGCGAGCCGATCACGTCGACCAGTGCGAACCGGCCCGGCCGGCAGCCTGCGGCCTCGGCGGACGAGGTCCGGGGTGTACTCCGGGAGCTCGGCAATCCACCGTACGTGTGGGTGCTCGACGGAGGCGAGCTGCCGCCGTCGCTCCCTTCGACGATCATCGACTGCACCGGAGACGTCCCGCGCATCGTCCGCGCCGGCGCGATCGGGCGGCGGGAGATCGAAAGCGTAGTGAAAGTGACCGATGGCCATGGATGATCTCCGCGACAACAGGAGCGAGCCGACGACGTACAACATCCTCTTCGTCTGCACGGGGAACACCTGTCGCAGCCCGCTCGCCGCGGCGATCGCCGCCCGGGCCCTCGATGAGCGCGGCTGGCATCACGTCTCCGTGAGCTCCGCCGGTACCGCTGCGCTGCCGGGCGCGGCGGCCAGCGGACTCGCCGTCGCGGTTGCCGCGGAGCACGGCCTCGACCTCTCCCACCACGAGTCCCGGCCGCTCACCCGCGAGCTCCTCGAATGGGCGGACCTCGTGCTGGGGATGAGCCTGTCGCACCTTCACGCGATCGCGGACGAGGGCGGCGGCGCGAAAGCGGCGCTCCTCACGGACTTCCTCGACGGGGAGGGGCAGGGCGAACCGGTGGAGGATCCCTTCGGCGCCGACATCCACGCCTACCGGCGCGCGTTCGAGCAGATCCGCAACGCCGTGGACGGAGTCCTGCGGCGGCTGGAGCCGATCCTCTCGCCGTGACGAGCATCACCGCCCGAACCCGGCCCATCGTCCTGCTCGGCGACCCCGTCGCCCATTCGTTCTCGCCCGTGTTCCAGAACGAAGCGTTCCGGGCCGCGGGCGTGGACGGCGTCTATTTCGCCCTGCGTTGCGACGAGGCGGCTTTCCCAGGCCTGCTCCGCGGAATCGCGCTCGGCGGTGGCGGGGGAAACGTCACGGTGCCACACAAGGAACGGGCGGCGGCGCTCCTGGACATGCAGACGTCTGCCGTGTCGCGGACCGGGGCGTGCAACACGTTCTGGTCGGAGAAGGGCAGGATCTGCGGGGACAACACGGACGTGGCCGGGTTCGACGCGGCCGTCCGCCGCCTGATCGGGTCGCCTGCGGGTTCGCGCGTCCTCATCGTGGGCGCCGGCGGCGCCGCCCGCGCGGCGCTGTGCGCGCTCCTGGACGCCCACGTCGATGCCGTCACGGTCTGGGGCCGGTCCCTCGAACGCGCCGCAGCTCTCCGGGAACGACTCGATCCGAACGGCCGCCGGGTGCGGGTGGCGCAGGACGCCGGCGCGGTTCACCGCGAGGGGTTCGATCTGGTGGTGAACGCGACGCCGCTCGGCCTCCATCCCGGCGACCCCGCTCCCGTCGACCTGCAGCGGCTCCGCCGCGCCTCGGCCGTGCTCGACCTCGTGTACGCCCCCGGCGAGACCGAGTGGGTGCGGTCCGCGCGGACCCTCGGTTTCCCGGCCGAGGACGGCCGCTACATGCTGCTCCACCAGGGCGCCGCCGCGTTCGAGCGGTGGTGGGGGCTGCCCGCGCCGATCGAGGTGATGGCGGCCGCGCTGGAGAGGGCTGCCGCGGCGCGCTGAGCGTTACCCTGTCGGGCGGCGGAGGGACCCGTTCCGCCATGGCCCCGTCCCGGGCATTCGCGCACCTTCCGGTCGGACACGGCCGATCCGCGCCTCGCAGGACCCGGTCGGCCCTCCAGTGCCTACCGCGCCTCGATCCGTATGCGTGCGTTCCTGGAGAGCCTGCTCGACCTGGTCTTCGCCCCGGTCTGCCTCGGGTGCGACGCCGCGATCCCGCCCTCCTCGGCGGAACGCCTCGTCTGCGGCCGCTGCCGTAGCCGGCTCCGCGCCGTCCCCCCGCCCATCTGCGCCCGGTGCGGTGCGCCCCGGCTCCATACCGGCCGCGCACCGGAGC
Organism: uncultured bacterium; assembly: GCA_937907535.1. GTDB lineage: Bacteria > Gemmatimonadota > Gemmatimonadetes > Longimicrobiales > RSA9 > CALCID01. Next base: position 66,076 of record CALCID010000007.1, read on the forward strand.
CAGTGTGCGACGAGTGCAGGGGCTGGCCCCCGGAGCTCCGGTGCGCCCGCTCGGCCTGCGTGCTCCACCCGCCGGCGGACCGCCTCGTGCATCAGCTGAAGTACCGGGGCTGGCGCGCGCTCGCGGAACCGCTCGCCGCCCGGATGTGCCAGGTCGAGCTGCCCGAGGACGTCCGTGCCGACACCGCCATCGTCGTGCCCGTGCCGACCACGCCCGCACGGATCAGGCAGCGAGGCTACAACCAGGCGGAGCTGCTCGCCCGGGCTTTCGCGCGGCAGACCGGGCGGCGATTGGAGCCCGTACTCCACCGCGCGGCCGCCACCCGGACCCAGACGACCTTGCAACCGGCTGCCCGGGCGGCTAACGTGGCATCCGCGTTCACCGTCGTCCCGGGGGCGGAACGCCGCATCGAAGGCGAGCACCTCCTCCTGGTGGACGACGTACTGACGACCGGCGCCACCGTGGCCGAGTGCGCGCGCACGCTCGCCTTCGCGGGCGCACGGTCGGTGAGTGTGATTACCTTCGCCCGGGCGCTCGATGCGCGCCGGCTGATCGGAACCTGATCTGGAGAACATCATGGCCATTCGCGCAGCGATCAACGGATTCGGCCGAATCGGCCGCAACATTCTACGGGCCGCGAAGCGGCACGGCGCGGACATCGACTTCGTTGCGGTCAACGACCTCACGGACAACGAGACGCTCGCGCACCTGCTCGCTTACGACTCGGTCCACGGCCGCTACCCCGGAACCGTCGAAGTGACCGACGAGGGTCTCGAGGTGGACGGGGACGAGATCCGTGTGACCAGCGAGAAGGACCCGGCGAACCTGCCGTGGAAGGACCTGGAGGTCGACATCGTGTTCGAGGCGACCGGCCGGTTCACGAAGCGGGAGGACGCCGACAAGCACCTGGATGCGGGGGCGAAGCGGGTGATCGTCACCGCACCCGCGAAGGGTGAAGACATCACCATCGTGATGGGCGTGAACCACGAGCAGTTCGACCCGTCGCGACACTTCGTGATCAGCAACGCGAGCTGCACCACGAACGCGCTCGCGCCGGTGGTCAAGGTCCTGCTGGAGAACTTCGGGATCGTGCGCGGGATCATGAGCACCGTGCACTCGTACACGAACGACCAGCAGATCCTCGATCTGGCGCACAAGGACCTGCGCCGGGCGCGGGCGGCCGCCATGTCGATCATCCCGACGACCACGGGCGCGGCCAAGGCGACGTCGCTCGTGATCCCGGAGATCAAGGGGAAGCTGGACGGGATCGCCATGCGCGTGCCCACGCCGGACGTCTCGATCGTGGATCTGACGGTGGAGGTGGAGCGGAACACCACGGTGGAGGAGGTGAACGAGAGCTTCCGCCGGGCCGCCGAGGGCTCCCTGAAGGGGATCCTGGCCGTGTCCGATGAGCCGCTCGTGAGCGTTGATTACATAGGGAACCCTGCCAGCTCGATCGTGGATCTCCTGTCCACGTTCGTAGTGGGTGACCGGCTCGTGAAGGTGCTCGCGTGGTACGACAACGAGTGGGCGTACTCACTACGGTGTGTGGACCTGGCGCAATACATCGCGTCCCGCTCGTGAGTCGTGCGGGCCGGTGCCGCCAGATTGACACCGGCCCGCCCCGCGGCTCGTAGATGCCTTTGGAGGGCCCGATTCCGACAGCGGGCGCCAGCCTCGACGTTCGCTGAAGCGCCACCCGTCGAGTAGCCCGAGCCGGTCGACTCGACTGGCACGCAACTGGCACATGGCGAACGGTTCATTGCGTACCCGGAGCTGGAGGTGTCGGATGCCAGGCAACACGGACCGGTTGTTCGGGACGTATCGCTGCCCGGTCTGCGGCCATCGCGACGGCGCGGAGGTGCCGCGGGAGGATCCGCGCGGGCAGATCGTCTGCAGCTATTGCGATACCCCGCTCGAGGTGACTGCACGATCTCCGTACGACATGCGGTTCACCGCCCAGATCGCGGAGGAACCGGCCACGCGGTAATGGATCGGGAAGTCGGGATCGGGTCGAAGGATGGATCGAACGACCGCGGCGTGACTGCGCGCCGCGGTCGTTCGGCATCGGCACATGCCCGGGAGCGGCTCGCCCGGGCCATGCACCGCCTGCTCGAGCTGGGCGGGGCCAGGATGGCCAGCGGGTTCGTTCCACTCGACGGCGGCGCGATCCACTACCTGGAGGGCGGCCAGGGTCACCCGGTGGTGCTGCTCCAGGGAGCGGGCGGGGGCGCCGCGAACTGGTACCGCGTCTTTCCCGCGCTCACCGCGTCGTTCCGGGTGCTCGCGCCCGATCTCCCGGGCTTCGGCCTCTCCGACGCCGTGCCCATCACCCTGCCGCTCGGCTCGCACGCCGCACGGCTCGTGCGCCGCTGGCTCCAGGCCCTGGGGATCGGTCGCTTCGACGTCGTCGGCACTTCCTTCGGCGGACTCATCGCCCTGCGCCTCTCCCTGGAGTGGCCCGGCGCCGTCCGGCGACTCGTCCTGCTCGACTCCGCGGGGCTCGGAAGGGCGCTCCCCGTCCTGGTGCGCCTCGCCGGCCGCCGGCCGCTCGGCCGGCTCGCCCTCGAACCGAGCCTCTCCGGCACCCGGTGGCAGTTCCGGCTCCTGCTCACCGCCGACCGCTCGCGGATCGGCCCCGAGCACGAACGGGCCCTCGTCGAGTACCTGTACTGGTCTTCGGCCGCGGCGCCCCCCGGGACCATGGCCGAGGCGCTCGGCCACTTCACCGGTCTCCGCGGGCAGCGCGAACGCCTCTCGGACGCCGAGCTCGCATCGATCCGTTCCCCGACGCTCGTGCTCTGGGGCGCGCGGGACCGGTTCCTCCCACCGGCCCACGGGGAGCGGGCGGCAGCCCTCATCCCGCACGCCGTCTTTTGCGCGATCCCGAACGCCGGGCATTCGCCGAACTGGGAAGCGCCGGACGCGGTCAACCGCCTCCTGGTCCCGTTCCTCGCCCACGGCGCCGACGCCTGACCGGGTCCCCGGGAACGGCCGTCCAGGTCGGTGGAGGCCCCCCGCCGATCACCTTGATCCGTTCCACGCGGCGGCGTACGTTACGCCCGCGCCCGGCCGCCCGGCCGGCGGCAACCTGTTCCTTGGACGCCCGGGGACGCCTGAACCATGAAAAAACTGACTTTGACCGATCTGCCCGACAGCGCGCTGAGCGGACGGCGAGTCCTGATGCGCGTCGACTACAACGTTCCGCTCGACGAGAGCGGCGAGATCACGGACGACACCCGCATCCGCGCCACGCTCCCGACGCTGGAGTACCTGCTGGAACGGGATGCCCGGATCGTGCTCGTCTCGCACCTCGGCCGGCCGAAGGGCACGTGGAACGAGAAGTACTCGCTGGCCCCGGTGGCCCGGCGTCTGGCCGAGCTCGTGGACGCGCCGGTCCAGTTCGTGAACGACGTGACCGGCTCGCGGGCGCACGAGGCCACGGACGCGCTCGCGCCGCGGTCGATCCTGCTCCTCGAGAACGTCCGCTTCCTCGCCGGCGAGGAGACCAACGACCGGGCGTTGAGCGAAGCCCTCGCCGCGCTCGGCGACGTCTACGTGAACGACGCGTTCGGCGCAGCGCACCGCGCGCACGCCTCCACCTGCGGCGTGGCCGAGGTCATGCGCGAGGACGGCCGGCCCGCCGTGGCCGGGTTCCTCATGGCCCGGGAACTCCGGTATCTCGAGGGCGCGCTCGAATCGCCCGAGCGGCCGTTCACCGCGATCCTCGGCGGCGCCAAGATCTCCGGGAAGATCGACGTCATCCAGAACCTCCTGCCGCGCGTCGACCACCTCCTGATCGGCGGCGCCATGGCCAACACGTTCTTCAAGGCTCTCGGGCTCGAGACCGGCAAGTCGCTCGTGGAGGACGACCGCGTGGAAATGGCGCGGGAGCTCCTGCGCACCGCGGCGGACAAGCTCGTGCTCCCGGTGGACTGCGTGGTGGCCGGGGAGGCCCGGGCGGGCATCCGGTCCTGGATCGTGGACCGGGACGACATCCCGCCCGAGGGGATGGTCCTGGACATCGGCCCCAAGTCCGTGGCCACCTTCCGGGACTTCGTGGAGCGGTCCCGGACCGTTGTGTGGAACGGGCCCATGGGCATGTTCGAGATCGACGACTTCAGCCACGGCACGATCGGCGTGGCGCGGGCGCTGGCCGACGCCACCGACAAGGGTGCCACGACGATCGTCGGGGGCGGGGACACCGCCGCGGCGGTGGAAGCGGCCGGCGTCGCCGACCGGATGAGTCATGTCTCGACCGGCGGCGGCGCGTCCCTCGAGTTCCTCGAGGGCCGGACGCTCCCCGGCGTCGCGGCGCTCTCGGACAAGGAGGGCGAGCCGTGAGTCCGGCCCCGGATGCGACCCCGCTCCGCACCCCGGTCATCGCCGGGAACTGGAAGATGCACAAGGGCCCGGGCGCCACGCGGGAGTTCTTCGAGCGGTTCAAGGCCCGCTACTCGCCGCGCCCGGACCGGACCGTGCTCTTCTTCCCGCCGGCCATCTCCCTCGCCGCGGCGCTGGACATGGTCCAGGACAGGCCCGACCTGCAGCTCGGGGTGCAGAACATCCACTGGGAACCGAAGGGCGCGTTCACGGGGGAGATCAGCGCGGCCATGGCGTTCGATGCCGGCGCGCGGTACACCCTCGTGGGCCACTCGGAGCGCCGGCACATCTTCGGCGAGACCGACGAGGACGTGAAGCGGAAGACCGCCGCAGCGCTCGAGGCCGGGCTGCGCCCCGTCGTCTGCGTGGGCGAAACGCTGGAGGAACGGCGGGAGGGACGGGTAGACGAGGTGATCCGCCGCCAGCTCGCCGCGGCCATCGCGGGGCTCGACGCCGCGCAGCGGCCGCTCATCATCGTCGCCTATGAACCGGTGTGGGCGATCGGCACCGGCGTCACCGCCACGCCGGCGGACGCGGCGGCCGCGCACGCCGTGCTCCGCTCGCTCCTCGCCGACGAGCTCGGCGCCGGGGCGGCGGCCGCGGTCCCGATCCTGTACGGCGGTTCCGTCAAGCCGGAAAATGCCGCGGAACTCCTGGCGGCGTCCGACGTGGATGGGCTCCTGGTCGGCGGCGCGAGCCTCGACCCGGACTCCTTCGCCGCCATCATCGAGTGACGGGCGCCGCGCATTTCCTTGACAACCGGTGCGTTCGTCGCGATGTTAGAAGGTTGTCTGTTCAGACCTCTCGGAGCGTGACACCGTGTTCTATTTGCTCTTGGCACTCCTCATCCTGGATGGCCTGGTGCTCTCGGTCGCGATCCTGCTGCAGGCCGGGAAGGGCGGTGGGCTGGCCGCCATGGGTGGCGCCGGTACCGAGACGTTCATCGGCGGCAGACAGGCGGCCACGATCCTCGTCAAGACGACGTGGGTCACCGGCGCCGCGTTCATGATCCTGGCTTTCATCCTGTCGGTCATGTCATCGCGGCAGGCGCGGCCGGATTCGCTCCTGCGTCAGGAGTTCCAGCAGGCCGTGCCGGTGGCGCCGCAGCCGATCCTCCCGGGCGTGCAGCAAGAGGGGGCGGAACCGGCGGCTGGCGAGACGCCGCCCGCACCGCCGACGGAGAGTTCTCCGGAGCAGTGAGACGGCAGCGCGGGGCGGACCCACCGGGTCCGCCCCGCGGCGTTTCAGGGCATCACCACGACGCGCTCCACGTCGTACCCACGCTGGATGGCGTAACGGGTTTCATAGGGGCCGAGGTCCTGGTCCGGGCGGCCCGCCTCGGCGACCGGGCGAGGCGTTTCTGGGGAGCGTGACCCGGGCGGGTAGGCGGGGCGCTCCCGCCTCGTCGTGGCGGCCCGCCCGGGCTCCCGCCGCCGGCGCCGACGTTGTGGTCGTTTGCCCATGTGTGATCTCCCGCAGCATGCAGGTGGAGCGAACGCCGTTGGGACGTCCGACACGCGGCCCGAACCGGGTTCGCCGGGCGCGTCGCGACCGTGCCCTGCGGACACGCACGACGGGTGCCAGGTCGCGGGAATTCCGGCTCAGCGCACCCGCCGCCCTGCGCTTGACGCAACGTCGGGCGCTGACCATAATTTCCCCGGCTGGCCCGGAGACTCGCTCCGCGCCGCGATTACGACGAGATCGAGGACCATGGCCGACGTGACCGGGGACGCGTTCAACGGTGATGGGGAGACCGGCCTTTCCCGCGAGCAACTGCACGAGATCTACTATTACCTCCAATTGACTCGCCAGGCCGAGGAAGCCCTGGTCAACCTCTACCGTCAGAGCAAGGTCATTGGCGGCCTGTACCGGTCCCTGGGCCAGGAAGCCACTGCGGTGGGGAGCGCGTACGCGCTGCACCGCCGCACGGACGGGACCGGCGACTTCATGGCCCCGGCGATCCGGAACCTGGGCTCCATGTTCGTGATGGGCGCGCCCGTTGTGGACGTGTTCCGTCAGTACATGGCGAAGGGGAACTCGCCGACGGGCGGGCGGGAGCTGAACGTCCACTTCACGGACTTCGGGAAGGGGTACCTCGGTCCGATCTCGCACCTCGGTGTGATGATCGAGGTCCTGGCCGGCGTTGCGCTCTCCTTCAAGCTGCGGGGCGAGCCGCGGGTGGCCCTGGGCTACTCGGGCGACGGGGCGGCCTCCACCGGCGCGTTCCACGAAGCGTTCAATTTCGCCGCGGTCCAGCGTGCGCCGCTGGTGGTGATCATCGAGAACAACCAGTATGCGTACTCCACGCCGGTTTCCAAGCAGACCGCGGCGGAGTCGTTCGTGGCGCGGGCGCCGGCGTATGGCGTGCCGGGGGAGTCGTGCGACGGCAATGACGTTCTGGCGGTGTACGCCATGACGAAGCGGGCGGTGGAGCGGGCGCGCGCGGGCGGCGGCGCCTCGCTCCTGGAAGTCCGCACCTACCGCCGGAAGGGCCATGCGGAGCACGACAACCAGGCGTACGTGCCTCCCGAGGAGCTCGCCTACTGGGAGGCGCAGGATCCCATCGACCGGTTCGAGCGCCAGCTCCTCGCACGGGGCTGGGCCACGGCGGACGAGCTGGCGGCGATCCGGGCCCGGGCGGCGGAGGAGGTGGAGTGGGCCCGCACCGAAGCGGAGGCGTCTCCGCTCCCGGAGCCCGAGTCCGCGCTCGACGACGTGTACGGCTGGCCGCCGATCCGTCCGCTCTGGACCCGGCTGCCGAATCCCGATCCTCATCTCTGGTGAGCCATGGCGACCGTATCCGATCAGATCAGCGCGAAGCGGGAGAAGCCGGAGCATGTGAGGCTCACGGAGCTCGGCAAGCCGGTCACGTTCCTCGAGGCGATCCGCGAGGCGCTGTGGGAGGAGATGGAGCGGGACCCGAACGTCTTCCTGATGGGCGAGGACATCGGGGTCTACGGCGGAGCTTTCAAGGTGACCGAGGGCTTCCTCGACTACTTCGGCGAGGAGCGGGTCATCGACACACCCATCAGCGAGGCCGGCTTCACCGGCGCAGCGGCGGGCGCGGCGCACATGGGGATGAGGCCCGTCGTCGAGATGCAGTTCATGGATTTCGTCTCGTGTGCATACGAGCCGCTGACGAACTACATTGCGACGTCGCGCTACCGCCGTAGCGGGCCGGTCCCCATGGTGGTGCGGGGCCCGGTCGGCGGCGGCGTGCGCGGCGGCCCGTTCCATTCGCAGAACCCCGAGATGGCGTTCTTCCATACGCCTGGCCTCAAGATCGTGTATCCGGCCACGGCGTCGGATGCGAAGGGGCTGCTCAAGGCCGCGATCCGGGACGATGATCCGGTGCTCTTCTTCGAGCACAAGAAGCTCTACCGGGCGCCCGGGCTGCGGGAGGTCCTGCCGAACGAGGATTACGTGGTGCCGCTCGGTAAGGCGCGGATCCATCGGCAGGGGAAGGACCTGACGATCGTGACCTACGGTTACATGGTCCACGAGAGCGCGAAGGCCGCGGAGCAGCTCGCGGAAGAGGACGGGCTCGACGTGGAGATCCTGGACTTGCGCACGCTCCTGCCGCTCGATGATGACGCGATCGTGGCGAGCGTGAAGAAGACGGGCCGCGTGCTCGTGGTGCACGAGGACACGCGCACGGGCGGGATCGCGGGCGAGATCGCCATGCGGATCAACGAGAAGGCGTTCGAATGGCTGGATGCGCCGATCCTCCGCGTGACGGCGATCGACACGCCGATCCCGTACTCGCCGCCGCTGGAGGATTACTTCCTGCCGCAGGTGGCGGACATTGTGACGGCGTGCAGGTACCTGGCTCGGTACTGAACCCCTGACATCGGCGAGGCGGGAGCGCGCGGCGGCCCGTGGCGGCGCGTGGACCTCGCTCTAACTCCTTGCATCGGAGTCGGAAATGGCGCGAATCGAGGTGCCGATGCCCCAGATGGGCGAATCCATTGCCGAGGGCACCGTATCCAAGTGGCTGAAGAAGGTAGGGGACACCGTCGGGCGGGATGAGCCGATCCTGGAGATCTCGACGGACAAGGTGGATGCGGAGATCCCGGCGCCGGCGGCCGGGACGCTCGTCGAGATCCTGGTCGAGGAAGGGAAGACCGTCGAGGTCGGGACCGTGGTGGCCGTGATCGAGACGGATGCGGCGGCGGCAGCGGCGGCTGCCCCGGCGCCGTCGGCGCCTGCCGAGCCGGCGGCTGCACCCGCACCGGCGCCCGCAGCTCCTGCCGCGCCCGCGGCGCCGGCGGCGCAGGCGGAGGAGCCTGCGGCGGCCGAGGGCGAGGAGACGGCCGAAGAGCGTCTGCGCCGGCGTTCGACGCCGTTGGTCCGTCGGATCGCGGCGGAGCACGGCGTGGACCTCGCCCAGGTGCCCGGCACCGGGCATGCCGGCCGGGTGACCAAGAACGACATCATGGCATACCTCGACCGGCAGGCGGCCGCGCCCGCGAAGCCGGCCGAGGAGGCGCCGCGGCCGGCCGCCGCGCCGTCGACTGCACCCGCTGCGCCGGCAGCCGCGCCCGCCGGGGCCGGCGTCATGGGGATCGACCAGCTCTGGCAGCAGTTCTACAGCGACGTCCGGCATCCGGAGTACCCGGTCCGCGAAGGCGATGTCGTGAAGCCCATGGACCGGATCCGCCGCTTGACCGCCCGCCACATGGTGCTGGCCAAGCGCGTGGCGCCTCACGTCCACTCGTTCATCGAGATCGACTTCACGGCGGTGGACCGCATCCGGCGGAAGAACCGCGCCCGCTGGGAAGAGCAGGGCGCCAAGGTCAGCTACACCGCCTTCGTCGCGTGGGCCGTGGCGCGCCTGCTCCGGGAGTTCCCGGGCGTCAACGCCACGGTCTCCGGCGACAACATCATCTACCGCGGCGAAGTCAACATCGGGATCGCGGTGGATCTCAACCCCGGGCTGATCGTGCCCGTGGTCAAGAACGCCGATGAGCTGAACCTCGTGGGGATCGCCCGCAGGATCAACGACCTGGCGGAGCGCGCCCGCGCCCGGAAGCTCAAGCCGGAGGAGATCCAGGCCGCGACGTTCTCCATCACGAACCCCGGCGTGCTCGGGACGCTGGTCGGCATGCCGATCATCCCGGAGGGGACCGCGGCCATTCTGGGCACCGGCGCGATCGAGAAGCGGCCGGTCGTGGTCGAGGTGGATGGCATGGACACCATCGCCATCCGGCTGCGTTCGTTCTTCTCCCTCGGTTACGACCACCGTCTCATCGACGGCGCGGACGCCGCGCGCTTCCTCGCCCGTCTCAAGCAGATGCTGGAGGCGTTCCCGGAGGACGTGGCCTGAGCCCGAGAGGGTGGATCCGATGACGTCGCATACCGCCGCCCGCCGCGACCACGGTGCCGCTGCGGGCGGCGTTCTTCCCCCCCTGGAGGTCCGACACCTCGGGGTTGTTCCCTACGCCGACGCCGTGCGGCTGCAGGAGGAGCTCGTCCGGCGGCGCAGGGCGGGGGAGATCCCGGACCAGCTCCTGCTGCTGGAGCACCCGCACGTCATCACCCTGGGCGCATCCGCCGACGAGTCGAACATCCTCGTGGACGAGGAGCAGCGGCGCCTCCTCGGCATCGAGCTCCACGAGTCCGGCCGGGGCGGCGACGTGACCTACCACGGCCCTGGCCAGCTCGTCGGCTATCCGATCCTCGACCTGAAGCCGGACCGCAAGGATCTGCACCGCTACATCCGCGATCTCGAAGAGGTGCTCATCCGCACCCTCGCGGACTTCGACATCCTGGCCGGCCGGAAGCCGGGCCTCACCGGCGTATGGGTCGGGGACGTCAAGATCGCCGCCATCGGCGTCCGCGTGTCCAGCGGCTGGATCACGTCCCACGGCTTCGCCCTGAACGTCAACAACGATCTGGACTATTTCGGGGCGATCGTGCCGTGCGGCATTCGGGAGTACGGCGTGACCTCCATGGCGCGGGTCCTCGGGGACGACGTCGACATGGGGCGCGTCCGCGCCCGGGTCGCCGCCCGGTTCCGGGAAGTCTTCGGCCGCGCCTGATCCGGCCCGGAACCGAATACGAGCCGAAAGACTTGACGCCGGTCCGCGGGGGGTGCATCCTCGGACTCAGGCGTTCGGGCATGCGGTTGCAAGTCCGGGCGCCGGGCCGGACCGGCGGGACGCCGCCGGACGGCGGCTCACCGGAGAGTTCGGCCTCCGGTGAGACGGTTGCGGGGTCGCTGGCCGCAACCGACGCCCCGAGAGCTCCGGGGCACCTGCGCCTCTGACCGCGAGGCAAGGGGAAGGGAGATCGATCCGGCCACCGTGTGTGGTGGCGCCGAACCAGACGGATACTCTCCCGCCAGCGGACGACGCCCCCGGGTTTGCGACACGCCGCGGCCCGGGGGCTTCGTGCATCCGGCGCCCGGCGGGGCAGGCCTCGGGGAGCCCGCCCCCCCGTCCCGCCCGGCCTGCCGCGCATCCCGCCTCTCCTCCGGGAAGGCCGCCGGAACGGCCGCTCAGGCGTCCACCTCCATCGGCGGCTCGAACTCGAAGTAGTCCAGGTACTGCCCGCGCTCCCGCATGCGCTCGAGCCAGGCCTCGAATCCGGATGGCACCAGGCCATCCGAACAGGACTGCTCCTTCGCCGCCCGGATCGCCAACCAGTTCGCGTACTCGTTCTTCGGATGGCCGGCGTGCCCCCGCACCCAGCGCCAATCGATGTCGTGCGGCCGCGCCACCTCCACGAGCTCCTGCCAGAGGTCCGCGTTCTCCACCGGCCCGTCGCGCCGCCGCCAGCCCCGGCGGATCCAGCCGGGCACCCATTCGGTCATCCCCCGGACCAGGTACTGGGAATCGGAGGTGAACACCACCCGGCAGGGCCGGCGCAGCATCCGCAGCGGCTCGATGGCGCTGCGCAGCGCCATCCGGTTGTTGGTGGTGTCCGGCTCGCTGACCCAGAAGTCCTTGCGGATCCAGCGGTTATCCCGCCAGTGCTCAACGATTCCCGCAGCCCCGCCCGGCGCCGCCCGGTCCGTGAACTGGACGCCCAGGCAGGATTCATCGGCGTAGATGTCGACTCTCGGCTTCATGGCGCCCGCAAGGTCGCGCTTCGACGGCCGCCGCGCAAGCGGGGCCGCTTGACACCCCGGCCAGTTACCGTAAATTGCTGCGCCGGTTGTCACTTGCACGTTTTCGTCTCGGAGGTCGGGTGCGCGAAGCTGGATACCTCCTCCTGGAGGACGGCCGCATCTTCCGCGGCCAACAATTGGGCGCGCGAGGCATCGCGCTGGGCGAGATCGTCTTCAACACCTCCATGGCGGGGTACCAGGAGATCCTCACCGACCCCTCGTACGCCGGCCAGATCGTCACCATGACGTTCCCCCTGATCGGCAACTACGGCGTGAACGCGGCCGATCAGGAATCGGAGCGGCCACAGGCGGCGGGCCTGATCGTGCGGGAGATCTCCCCCATGTACAGCAACTGGCGCGCCAAGGGCTCGCTCGAGGAATACATGGAGCGCCACGGGTTGGTCGGACTGACGGAGGTCGACACCCGCGCGCTCACGCGGCACATCCGTTCGGCGGGCGCCATGCGCGCGGCCATCGCTCCCGCGGACGAGCCCGTCGACGCCGTCCGCGAGCGGATCGAGGCGCACCCCCGCATGGAGAATCTCGACCTCACGGGGGAGGTGAGCTCCGCCGAGCCGGTGGTGATCCCCGCCGTCGGGCCGGAACGGTTCCACGTCCTGGCGTACGACTTCGGCGTCAAGAGCCGCTCCGTTCAGCTCCTTGCCGAGCGCGGCTGCCGCGTGACCAAGCTCCCCGCGTCCACCACCCTCGAGGAGATGCTGGAGCTCGAGTTCGACGGGCTCTTCGTGTGCAACGGGCCCGGCGACCCGGCTGCCGTGGGCCACGCGCTCCGCGCGATCCGCGAAATCGCCGAACGCGGCATCCCCGTCTTCGGAATCTGCCTCGGACACCAGCTCCTGGCCCGGGCCTTCGGCGGGCGCACGTATAAGATGCTCTACGGGCACCGCGGCCCGAACCACCCGGTCCGGCGCCTGGAGGACGGCGCCGTCGAGATCACCTCCCAGAACCACGGGTTCGTGGTGAAAGAGGATGCCGACGGCAACGTCGAAGGCGCTCCGGCGCTCCAGGTCACGCACGTCAGCCTCAACGATGGCACCATCGAGGGCCTGCGGCACCGGGAGTTCCCGGCGTTCAGCGTGCAGTACCATCCGGAGGCGTCGCCCGGGCCCCGCGACTCGCTCTACCTGTTCGACCTTTTCATCGCGGCAATGGACCGGGCATAGGGCGAGTCTTGACGCAAATGGGTTACGGGCATTAAGCTAGGCGCCCACCTCCGGTCAAGATGCATACCTTCATGCCCGGTGGTCGCTTGGAGTGATCCGGTCTTTCATCGTGCTGAAGCAGGAAGGTGGGCGTGGCCGCCCTTGGCCGGCCGGTGGATCGCGGGCCAACGGGCCCATCGCGGCGCGGGGAGACCACTGTGGCCGGGCGTTGTTGCCGCTCGGCGGGTGCGGCGCAGGCGATCCGACCTTGGAGCAGAGGTAACGCAGTGCTTTAGCTGGCGGGCCGCATGATCGGCTGTGTATTGACTTTGCCGGTATCGAGCCCGTCCGATGGGGGTGTCACGCTCTGCGCGGTTCCGGAGCGTGTTTCGACGGCAGCTCAGACGCGCTGGACCCGGCCTCGCATGAGGGTTCCGGGGCTGCGGCCCAAGTTTGCCGTCCGTTGGCAGGAATGGCGGAAGCGTAGCTCTCGCCTTGATTCCACACTCGGATCCGGTACGGAGGCAAAATGACCAAAGCCGACCTCGTCGAGCAGGTGGCGAACGCCATTGGCCCGGGTATCACCAAGAAGGATTGCGCGTTGGTGGTCGATGGGCTGCTCAACGCCATCAAGGGAGCGTTGGCGGAGCATCAGAACATCGAGATCCGCGGCTTCGGAACGTTCAAGGTTCGGAAGCGGAAGTCGCGGGTGGCGCGTAACCCGCGCACCGGGGATCGGGTCGAGGTGCCCTCGCGGGCGGTGCCGATCTTCAAGCCGTCGAAGGACCTGCGGCTGCAGGTGGCGAACGGCAAGCGGGCCCACCGCTGATTCCCCGGGTCGTTCCGGATTCCGTGCACGCGCCCCCTTCGGCAGTCGGAGGGGGCGCTGCGCGTTTTCGGCCGTGGGATTGCGGGGTAGGGGGCACGTCCGGAGCTTCGGGGCACGGGCGACGACGGGCCATGCCCCGTGCCGGCGTTCGGCCAGCCGCCCGGCGTGATCCGGGTCCGCGGGTTGCCCGGCCGGGTCGATCGGGCTAGCTTCGAGATCGAGGCGCCATGCGGGTCAAAGTCCTTTTCTTCGCGCACTATCGCGACCTGGTCGGCACGGACGGGCTGGAGGTCGAGCTGCCGGCGGGGAGCACGGCCGCCATGCTCGTGGACCGGCTCCGGGCCGGCGGAGGTCGCTTCGCCCGGCTGCCGGAGGCGCCCATCGTCGCCATCAACCTGGAGTATGCGCCTCTCGGGACGCTGCTGTCCGATGGCGATGAGGTGGCGCTGATCCCGCCGGTGGCCGGAGGGTGATGCCATGGAGGCCTGGATCACGCGGGAGCCCCTGGACGCCTCGACGGTCCTGAGCCGGGTCGGCGCACCCGAGGACGGCGCGGTGCTCGTCTTCCTTGGCACGGTCCGGAACGAGAACGAAGGCCGGCCGGTGAGCGGGATGCGCTACGAGGCGTACGAGGCCATGGCCGGGCGGGTGCTGGCGGCCATCGCGGCGGAGGCGGCCGCCCGGATCGGGAGCGACCGGATCGCGGTCGCGCACCGGGTCGGCGAGCTGGCGGTCGGGGAGGTCAGCGTGGCGATCGCCGTGTCCAGCCCGCACCGGGCGGAAGCCTTCGACGGGTGCCGGTACATCATCGAGGAGGTCAAGCGCCGGCTCCCCGTGTGGAAGGAAGAGCACTACACGGATGGGAGCTCGGCGTGGTTGGACGGCGCGACGCCCCCGACGCCGGAGGCGGCGCATGAGTGAGCTCCTCGCCCGGGCGGCCGACCTGCGGCGCACGGTGGAATCGGGCGCCCGCGCGGAGGGCGGGGGATCGCGCCCGGACCCGGCGGACGGCGCCACCGAAGCCGCGGCCATGCGGGACGGCTTCGGCCGGCGCATCGAGTACCTCCGGATCTCGGTCACGGACAAGTGCAACCTGCGGTGCGTGTACTGCATGCCGCTGGAGGGCCTGCCGTGGCTGCGCCGGGACGAGATCCTGGACTTCGAGGAGATCGAGGCGATCGTCCGCGAGATGGCCGCCATGGGGTTGAGGCGCCTCCGGATCACGGGCGGCGAGCCGCTCGTCCGCAAGGACCTGCCGCGGCTGGTGCGCCTCCTCGCGGCCGTCCCCGGGATCGAGGACATCGCGCTCTCCACGAACGGCGTCCTCCTCGCCCCGCTGGCCGAAGCGCTCCGGGATGCGGGCGTGAACCGGGTCAACCTCTCCCTCGACTCCCTCCGGCCGGACCGGATCGACGCCATTGCCCGCCGCCCCGGCTGCCACGCGTCGATCTTCGAGGGGATCGCCGCGGCGGAGGCGGCCGGACTGCATCCCATCAAGATCAACGTGGTGGTCATGCGCGGCCGCAACGACGACGAGCTCGCGGACTTCGCGCGGATCACCATGGAGCGCCCGTGGCACGTCCGGTTCATCGAGCTCATGCCCACGGGAGAGAATCTGGGGATCTCCGCGTCGGAGTTCGTGCCGGCCATGGAGATGCTGGCGCGGCTGCGGCGGATCGGCGAGCTGGAGCCGGTCCCGGGCCCGCCCGGGAACGGGCCGGCCACCTACTTCCGGTTCCCCGGCGCGGCGGGCACCGTGGGCGTCATCACGCCCATGAGCCACAATTATTGTGACCGCTGCAACCGCATGCGCCTCACGGCGAACGGCAGACTCCGCCCGTGCCTGTTCGGCGCCATCGAGACGAATCTTCGGGATCCGTTGAGGCGCGGTGAACCGCTGCGGCCGCTGATCGAGCAGACGCTGCGGATCAAGCCGGAACGGCATTTTCTCGTGCTCGGGAGCGCCGCGGGCTCCGGCGGGCTCCTGGCCCTCTCCCAGGTCGGGGGCTGACGCCCCGGCCCTCGTCCGCAGAGGCGGCGATCGTGCGTTGACAGCGCGCATCGCCCTCCATAGTTTGCCCAGCCGATGGTACAGCCGTCCCACGAATTCCTGGTTACTGGCAATGGTCGATAAAATCACGGTGGTGGGTGCCGGCAACGTCGGGGCGACCGCGGCTCAGGGCATCGCGCGGCGCGAGCTCGCGAAGCAGGTGGTCATGGTCGACGTCGCCGAAGGCATCCCGCAGGGGAAGGGCCTCGATCAGTGGGAGTCCGCGCCGATCGAGGGTTTCGACACGCGGGTGATCGGCACGAACGGGTACGAGGAGACCGCGGGCTCGGACGTGGTCGTGATCACCGCGGGGATCGCGCGCAAGCCGGGGATGAGCCGGGAGGACCTGCTCAACACGAACGCGGGGATCGTCCGGCAGGTGTCGGAGAAGATCCGTGAGACCTCCCCGGACGCCATCGTCGTCATGGTCTCCAACCCGCTCGACGTGATGGCGTACGTGTGCAAGGAGACGACCGGCTTCCCGCGGGAGCGGGTGATCGGCATGGCCGGTGTGCTGGACACGGCGCGGTATCGCTCGTTCATCGCCATGGAGCTGGACGTGAGCGTCGAGGACATCCAGGCGCTCGTGCTCGGCGGACACGGCGATACCATGGTCCCGCTCGCCTCGTACACCACGGTGAGCGGCATTCCGCTGACCCAGCTCCTGGCCCGTGAGCGGATCGACGCGCTCGTGGAGCGGACCCGCCACGGCGGGGCCGAGATCGTCTCGCTCCTCAAGACCGGCAGCGCCTACTACGCGCCAGCCGCCGCCACCGTCCAGATGGTCGAGGCGATCGTGCGGGACAAGAAGCGCATCCTGCCGTGCTCGGCCTGGCTCGAGGGCGAGTACGGGCTCGACGGCCTCTTCCTCGGCGTGCCCTGCAAGCTCGGACGGCGTGGTCTGGAGGGGATCATCGAGGTCGAGCTGACCGGCGAGGAGCGCGAGCAGCTCTACCGCTCCGCGCAGGCCGTCAAGGAAACCATGGCGCTGCTCAAATAGGGATCCATGACCAGTTCAAGAACGGTGTACCGGCGAGGACGCCCGATCCTGGAGGGGCTGCGTTACCGCGGCCGGGAAGGTATGTTTGCCTGGCTGCTGCACCGGGCCACCGGGGTGGGGATCGTCCTCTTCTTGCTGGTGCACATCTTCGACATCTTCCTGATCGGGTTCGGGCCAGACGTCTTCAACAAGCTCCTCTTCCTGTACAAGGCGTGGTGGGCGCGCATCCTGGAGGTCTTCCTCCTGTTCGGCGTGCTCTTCCACGCCCTGAACGGCGCCCGGATCATCGTGCAGGACTTCTGGCCCAGGCTCTGGCGTTACGAGCGCCAGCTCATCTGGGCCGAGATGGCGATCTTCATCCCGATCTTCCTGTGGGGAGCGTACGTGTTCCTCCAGCCGCTCTTCAGGTGACATGAACCAGACGCTCAACGCCGCGTTCGTGAATCGTCGCGGGCGGCCGCCCGGGGGCAACTTCGAGCTCTACGCGTGGTTCTTCATGCGGATCTCCGGGGTGCTCCTCCTCGCGCTCGCCGTGTTCCACCTGTTCTGGATGCACGTGGTCATCGGCGTGGACAACATCGACTTCGCCGTGGTGGCTGCGCGGTGGGAGAATCCGCTCTGGAAGCTGTACGACTTCTTCCTGCTCGCGTTCGCGCTCACCCACGGCATGAACGGGTTGCGCATGATCGGCGATGACTACGTTCGACGGCCCGGACTCGCCGTAGCGTTCAAGGCCGTGCTGTTCGTGCTGTACATCGCGTTCATCGGGATGGGCGCGTACATCATCTTCACATTCGTTCCGCCGGAGCCGGTGGCCGTGCTGCCATGATCCATACGCATACGTTCGACGCAATCGTGGTGGGGGGCGGGGGCGCGGGGCTCATGGCCGCGCTCCACCTCTCGCGGGGCGGCCAGGTCAGGGCCGCGGTGATATCCAAGCTGTATCCGCCTCGCTCGCACACGGGCGCAGCGCAGGGCGGGATCGGTGCGGCGCTCGGCAATCTCGAGGAGGACCACCCCGAGTGGCACGCCTTCGACACGGTCAAAGGCAGCGACTATCTCGGGGATCAGGACGCCATCGAGCTGATGTGCCGGGATGCCGTGGAGGTGGTGCTCGAGCTCGAGCACATGGGGCTCCCGTTCTCCCGCACCGAGGACGGACGGATCGCCCAGCGCCGGTTCGGGGGCCACTCGCACAACTTCGGCAAGGGCCCGGTCCGGCGGAGCTGCTACGCCGCCGACCGGACCGGCCACATGATCCTCCAGACGCTCTACCAGCAGTGCATCAAGAACCGGGTCACGTTCTTCGATGAGTATCAGGTGATGGACGTGATCCTCTCCGAGGGGCGTGCTGCGGGCGTCGTCGCCTACCAGATCCGCACGGGCGACCTCCACATCTTCCGCGCCAAGGCCGTGCTCTTCGCGACCGGCGGCTTCGGCCGGATGTTCGAGGTCACCTCCAACGCGCTGGCGTTCACCGGGGACGGTCCGGCCATCGTGTACCGCCGCGGGATCCCGCTGGAGGACATGGAGTTCTTCCAGTTCCACCCGACCGGGATCGCCAAGCTCGGGATCCTCATCACCGAGGGTGTCCGGGGCGAAGGCGGGGTGCTCGTCAACGGCCAGGGCGAAGAGTTCATGGTGCGCTACGCGCCCACCATGAAGGACCTCGCCAGCCGGGACGTGGTCAGCCGCGCGATCTACCACGAGATCCAGGCCGGCCGGGGCATTGACGGCAAGCGGTACGTGCACCTGGACGCCACGCGCATCGGCCGGGAAGCCATCGAGACCAAGCTCCCGGACATCGCGGACTTCTGCCGCACGTACCTCGGGATCGACCCGGCGGACCATCCGATCCCCGTCCAGCCGACCGCCCACTACGCCATGGGCGGCATCCCGACGGACGTGGACGGCCGGGTCGTGATCGATGACAAGCGGACCCCGATCCCCGGGCTCTACGCGGCGGGCGAGTGCGCTTGCGTGAGCGTGCATGGAGCGAACCGCCTCGGCACGAACTCGCTCCTGGACCTGGTCGTGTTCGGCCGGCGGGCCGGAATCGACATGGCTCGCTTCGCCCTCGAGGCCGATCTCCCCCCGCTGCCGCAGGATGCGGCCGAAAGGGTCGTCGAGCAGATCGAATGGCTCCGCTCGGCCAACGGCGACGAGAGCGCCGCGACCATCCGGCGTGAGATGCAGACGCTGATGATGAACAACGTCGGGGTGTTCCGGGAGGCCAAGGGGCTCGCCGAGGCCGTGGAGAAGCTCCAGGAGCTCCGCGAGCGGTACCGCCGGATCCGCGTCCAGGACCGGAGTCGGGCGTTCAACACCGAGCTCACGGAAACCTGGGAGCTCGGCGCGCTCCTCGACCTGGCGCTCGTCACCGCGACCTGCGCCCTGAACCGGACCGAGAGCCGCGGGGCCCATTACCGTGAGGACTACCCGAAGCGGGATGACGCCAACTGGCTCAAGCACACGCTGGCCTACGGCAAGCCCGACGGGACCATCGAGATCAAGTACAAGCCGGTCGTGATCACCCGGTTCCAACCTCAAGAGCGGGTGTATTGATGCGTTACGTCTTCCGAATCCAGCGGTTCAACCCCGAGACCGACAAGGCTCCGTACTACAAGGAATACGAGGTCGAGCTGGAGCCGACGGACCGCGTTCTCGACGGTCTGAACCAGATCAAGTGGAACATCGATGGGACCCTCACGTACCGGCGGTCCTGCGCGCACGGCGTCTGCGGCTCGGACGCCATGCGGATCAACGGGACGAACGCACTGGCGTGCAAGGTCCTCGTCCGCGATGTGGGCCCCAAGGTCACCATCGAGCCGATCCTCGGCCTGCCGGTGATCCGTGACCTGGTGGTCGACATGGATCCGTTCTTCGAGCAGTATCGCTCGATCTCGCCGTTCCTGATCAACGACGAGCCGCCACCGCACGGCAGGGAGCGGCTCCAGTCCATCGAGGAGCGGGAGCGGTACGACGACACCACGAAGTGCATCCTGTGCGCGGCCTGCACCACGTCCTGCCCGTCCTTCTGGGCGAACGAGAACTACGTGGGGCCGGCCGCCATCGTGAACGCGCACCGCTTCATCTTCGATTCGCGGGACCGGGGCGCCGCCCGGCGGCTCGAGGTGCTCAACTCCCGCACCGGCGTCTGGCGCTGCCACACGATCTACAACTGCACCGTGGCGTGCCCGCGGGAGATCCAGGTCACCAAGGCCATCGGGGAGGTCAAGCAGGCCATCCTCTACCGGCAGTCCACCTGAGCCGGGGCTGGTGCACGCCTTGCAATGAGGGCCATGAGGACGTCAGACAGGAGTCCTCATGGCCCTCACGCCTGCTCAGCGTGAACCGGAATTCGAAGGTGGATCCCAGCCGGTACCCGAACGTCCCCACGACCACCCGGGTACGTCCAGGGCCGTCATCCTCGCGGTCGTCGCCATCCTGGCCTTCATCGCACTCGTCATGCCCGTACTCTGGGGGCTCGGAGCGCTGGCGTACCTCGGAGAGCAGCTCGGCCCGGCCGGCTCGATCGCTCTCTGGATCGTCTGGGCGGTCGTTTTCCTGATCTTCGTCTGGACCGCGTTCTCTCTCTGGCGGCGCGCCGCTTGAGACCTCCCATAGGTGGGCGCGCCCGCCCGTGACCGGCACGCGCGCAGCTCCCGGCGGGCGTCGGCGGCCGGTCCCGAACCCCAACCGGGCGGGCGGCTCGGCGATTACAGTCTGGGGAGCGTCACCCCGCGCTGGTCCTGATACTTCCCCTTGCGCTGCGCGTACGTGATCTCCGGGATCTCATCGCCCTGGAAGAACAGGAGCTGCGCGATCCCTTCACGCGCGTAGATCTTCGCCGGGAGCGGCGTCGTGTTCGAGATCTCCAGCGTCAGGAACCCGCACCACTCCGGCTCCAGCGGCGTGACGTTCACGATGATGCCGCAACGCGCATACGTGGACTTTCCGACGCACACCACGAGCGTGTCCGCCGGGATCCGGAAGTATTCCAGCGTCCGCGCGAGCGCGAAGGAGTTCGGCGGGATAATGCAGTAGTCGCCGCGGATGTCCACGAACGACCGCTGGTCGAACGCCTTCGGGTCGACGATCACGCTGTGCACGTCCGTGAACACCTTGAACTCGTCCGCGACCCGGATGTCGTAGCCGAACGACGACAGGCCGTAGCTCACGACGCCCTCACGGACCTGGGTGGGCACGAACGGCTCGATCATGCCATGCTCTTCCGCCATCCGGCGGATCCAACGATCACTCCTGATGGGCATTGGAACGGCGCCTCCCCGGCAGGGTAGTTGTTGCAGAAGTGCGGGCAAATTAGGCATCGTGGTCCGCGGTCGGCAAGGCGGCGCGAGCTTGACCCTTGCACCGGGTTGGATTATGTTTCCGCGACGCCAACAAGTGAACCTTTTCACAAATTTCCCCGGATCGATCCGATGATCGAGTCGTACGCGCCGATCCTCATGATCGCGGTGATCTCGCTGATCAATGCGGTCGGCATGGTCGTCGCGTCGCATTTGCTCAATCCGTATCGCCCCACGCCCGTGAAGTCCGCGCCGTACGAGTCGGGGATCGTCCCGCTGGGCGACACGCGGGAGCGTTTCTCCGTCAAGTTCTACATGGTGGCGATCCTGTTCATCGTCTTCGACCTGGAGACGGTGCTGCTGATCCCGTGGGCGGTGGCGATGCGCGTGCTCGGGTGGGAAGGGTTCATCGCGGTGATGATCTTCCTGACCGTGCTGACCGTGGGCCTGATCTACGAATGGAAGAAAGGGGCGCTCCAATGGGACTAGGGAAGGGTAGCCGCCAGGCGCTGCCGGTCGTCCCGAAGGGCGAGCCATCCTGGCTGACGACGAAGCTGGACTTCGTGGTCAACTGGGCACGCCGCAACTCCTTGTGGCCCATGCCGTTCGGCACGGCGTGCTGCGCCATCGAGATGATGGCCGCGGCCGCGTCGCGCTACGACATTGCCCGGTTCGGCATGGAGCGGATGTCGTTCTCGCCGCGCCAGGCGGACCTGCTGATCTGCGCCGGGCGGGTCACCTACAAGATGGCGCCGGTGCTGCGGCGGATCTGGGACCAGATGCCGCAGCCGAAGTGGGCGATCGCGATGGGGGCGTGCGCGTCGTCGGGCGGGGTGTTCGACGTGTACTCCATGGTGCAGGGGATCGACACGATCATCCCGGTGGACGTGTACGTGCCGGGTTGCCCGCCGCGGCCGGAGGGCCTGATCTACGGGATCCTGATGCTGCACGAAAAGATCAAGGGCGAGTCCATCACGAACCCGGCCCTGCGTGCGGAGGACCCGGATGCCGCGGGCAAACCGAACCTCCCGGCGGAAGTGATCGAGCAGATCGCGGGCCCGTTCGGGAATTCGACGAAGCAGAACCGGGTGAGTGGATTCGTGGCGACCCGGGCGCTGGCGCGCCCCTCCGACCGGCAACCGTGACATGGACGAGAAGCTGAAGGGAGCGCTGGACGGGCTGGAGGCGGGCCCGACCGCGAGCGACGGCGCGGAACCGGAGCAGCCGTCGGCCGGGGCGGATTCCGCGTTCCATCCGTCGGTCGCGGCGTTGCGCGAGAAGTTCGGAGACGCGATCCTGCATCACGAGGTCATGGCGGGCGACGAGCACGTCGTCTACGTGCCGCCGGAGCGCATCCTCGAGATCCTGGGCTGGCTCAAGAACGAGCCGGGCCAGGAGTACGACATGCTCAAGGATGTAACCGCCGTGGACTTCGGCGGCGGCCGTCCTCTCCAGGTCGTCTACCAGCTCTGGTCGATCCCGCACCGTCGGGGGCTCCGGGTCAAGGCGCTGCTCCCGCTGAACGCGCTGGAGATCGACTCGGTCTACGGACTCTGGCGGGCGGCCAACTGGCTCGAGCGGGAAACGTACGACATGTTCGGCATCCGGTTCCGCGGTCATCCGGACCTGCGGCGGATCCTGATGCCGGACAATTACGCCGAGGGCCATCCGCTTCGCAAGGACTTCCCCCTGCGCGGCCGGTTCAGTCGTGCCGAGCAGACCCGCCGCGCCCTGGCCATGGACGTGGTGGACCACTACACGGCCGAGGAGATCGCGATCGGGCTCGGCAATGAAGCAACCGCGTCCGGAACCGAATCCGGCGCCACCGCGCACGCCGACGGATCGGCCGACGGAGCCTGATTATGAGCACGAGGACGGTCGAGTATCTGGTTTCGCGCAATCCGGAGATGGGCATGGACGGCCGGCCGGCCATGGCGCCGGTGTTCCCGGTCGGGGTGGAGCCGGAGCTCGAGGGCGAAACCATGCTCATCAACATCGGGCCGCAGCACCCGGCCACCCACGGCGTGTTGCGCCTGGTCCTGGAACTGGACGGGGAGACCGTCGTCCGGTGCATCCCGCACATCGGCTATCTGCACTCCAGCTTCGAGAAGCTCGGCGAGTATCGCGGCTGGAACCAGATCGTCCCGCTGACGGACCGGATGGACTACCTCGCGCCGTTGATCTACAACTGCGCGTACGTGATGGCCGTCGAGAAGCTGATGGGCCTCGAGGTGACGGAGCGGTGCAAGGTGGTCCGGGTCATCTGCATGGAGCTGGACCGGATCTTCAGCCACCTGCTCTGGCTCGGGACGACGGCCATCGACGTCGGCGCGTTCACGGTCTTCCTGTACACCTTCCAGGAGCGGGAGCGGATCTACAACCTGCACGAATGGTATACGGGGGCCCGCATCACCACGTCCGCCACGCGGGTCGGCGGGATGCTCGCCGACCTACCGGAGGGGTGGACGGACAAGCTGCGGGAGTTCCTCGACACGTTCCCGCGGACGCTGGATGAGGTCGAGACGCTCCTCACGAACAACCAGATCTGGATCGGGCGCCTGAAGGACGTTGGTGCGATCGGCCCGGAGGAGGCGATCAACGCCGGTCTCTCCGGCCCGAACCTGCGGGCCAGCGGCGTCCCGTACGACGTGCGGAAGGACCGTCCGTACTACGACTACGAGACGTACGACTTCGACGTGCCGGTGGGCGAGCACGGGGATGCCTACGACCGGTACCTCGTGCGGATGGAGGAGATGCGGCAGAGCGTCCGGATCCTCCGGCAGGCCCTGGACCGGCTGCCCGACGGGCCCATCAACGTGGATGACCCGCGGGTGATCCTGCCGCGCAAGAGCGACGCCATGAGCGACATGGAATCCATGATCCATCACTTCAAGCTGGTGATGGAGGGGGTTCGGGTGCCGCCGGGCGAGAGCTGGTTCAGCGTGGAGAGCTCGAAGGGCGAGCTCGGCATGTACGTGGTGAGCGATGGCGGCACGAAGCCGGTGCGCTGGCGCGTGCGGGGCCCCAGCTTCGTGAACCTGTCGGCGTTGCCCCAGCTGGTCGAGGGGCATCTGCTGGCCGACGTGATCGCCATCAACGCGAGCTTGGACATCGTACTGGGAGAGATCGACCGGTGAGCGGCAACGAGAATGGGCGCCGCAACCCGGGATGGGCCGGCGAGACCGGAGATTTCCCGGGGTTGACCGAAGCGGATATCCGGGGCACCGCCTACGTCGGAGTCCGGCCGCTGGAGGGCGGACATCCGTCGGGGGCGTGCTCGTACCCGTACCAGCGGGCGGAGCGTGACCCGGACGCGCCGTTGTTCGAGGGTCCATATGCCGAGCGGCTGGAGAAGATCCTCTCGCGGTATCCGAACCGGCAGGCCGCGCTGCTCCCGG
Source organism: uncultured bacterium (assembly GCA_937907535.1). GTDB lineage: Bacteria > Gemmatimonadota > Gemmatimonadetes > Longimicrobiales > RSA9 > CALCID01. The sequence continues at coordinate 90,320 of CALCID010000007.1, forward strand.
TGCTGGGGCTGGCGCAGGAGATCCGTGGTCACATCTCGGCGGAGACCATGGAGGAGGTGGCGCGGGTGCTCGGTCTCTCGCCGGCGTACGTCCGTGGGGTGGCCACGTTCTACACCATGTACAACAAGCGGCCGGTCGGGCGGTACCTGATCCAGGTCTGCACGAACGTGGGCTGCAACCTGTGCGGGGCGGAAGAGGTGCTTTCCGCGTTCCTCGAGCACACGAACACGGACGTCGGGGAGATCTCCGAGGACGGCAACTTCACGGTGATCGAGGCGGAGTGCCTCGGCGCCTGCGGGTTCCCGACGGTGGTGCAGATCAACGAGCGGTACTTCGAGAACGTGACGCCGGAGGACGTACCTGCGATCCTAACGCGTCTACGGAACGAACTCGGGGCGGCCGCGGCCGGCGAACCGACTGGAGACGACTGAGCGGCGTATGGCATATCCTTACCGTCACGAAAGGGAAACGCGCATCCTGAGCGAGTACTTCGGCGACCCCGAGGCGCGCCGGCTCGCCGTGTGGCGTGCGCGAGGCGGGTACGCCGCCCTCGAGAAGGCGCTCAACATGGGCCCGGACGCCGTCATCGAGGAAGTGAAGAAGAGCGGGCTGCGCGGCCGTGGCGGCGCCGGCTTCCCGACCGGGGTGAAGTGGAGCTTCATGCCGAAGGATTCGGGCAAGCCCCACTATCTCTTGATCAACGCGGACGAGTCGGAGCCGGGCGCCTTCAAGGATCGGGAGCTCCTGCGGTGGACGCCGCACCAGGTGATCGAGGGCGCGCTGATCGGCGCGTACGCGATCCGGGCGCAGCACGTCTACATCTACATGCGGGGCGAGTTCTTCGAGCCCGCGCAGATCGTGGCCCGGGCGATCGAGGAGGCGTACGAGGCGGGTCTCGCCGGCAAGGACATCCTGGGGGCGGGCGTGAACATCGACGTCACGCTGCACCTCGGGGCGGGCGCGTACATCTGCGGGGAAGAGACCGCGCTCATGAACTCGCTGGAGGGGCGGCGGGGGCAGCCGCGGATCAAGCCGCCGTTCCCCGCGGCCGTGGGCGCGTTCGGCATGCCCACCACGATCAACAACGTGGAGACGGTCTCGACGGTCCCGCACATCATCAAGAACGGCGGTGACTGGTACCGCAGCTTCGGCACGGAGAAGAGCCCTGGCACCAAGCTGTTCAACATGTCCGGACACCTGGTGCGGCGGGGCAACTTCGAGTTGCCGCTCGGTTTCAACCTGAAGGAGCTCATCTACGACGTGTGCGGCGGGATCCCCGACGGGCGCAAGCTGAAGGCGGTGATCCCGGGCGGGAGCTCGGTGCCGATCCTGTCGGCGGACGAGATCGACATCCCGATGGACTACGAGAGCGTTGCCCGGGCCGGGAGCATGCTCGGCACCGCCTCGGTCATCGTGATGGACGACCGGACCAACATCGTGAAGACGGTCCGGCGCATCGTGGAATTCTACGCACACGAGTCCTGTGGCCAGTGCACGCCCTGCCGTGAGGGCACGGCGTGGCTGGTCAAGATCCTCCGGCGGATCGAGAGCGGGCAGGGGACGGAGGCCGATCTCGACACGCTGCTCGACCTGGGCCGGAACATGACCGGCACCACGATCTGCGTGCTCAGTGATTCGGCGGCCGCGCCGGTCGCGAGCTCGATCAAGAAGTTCCGGGAGGAGTACCTTGCGCTAATTCGCGGCGGCAAGGGATCCGCCGCAACGGTCGCAGCCTGAACGATCACAATCCGGTCCGGCCGGTGGGTCAGGCCGGCGGAGCGCAGAAGGCGAGGCACGGGTTGGCAGCCAACGAACCGAAGAACACGGTCACCTGTACGATCAACGGCCGTACGATCGAGGTCCCGAAAGGCACGCGCATCATCGAGGCGGCCGAGCAGCTCGGCGTGGGCATCCCGCACTACTGCTACCATCCGGGGCTCTCGGCTCCGGCCATGTGCCGCATGTGCCTGGTCGAGATCGAGGGTGCGCCGAAGCTCGCGCCCGCGTGCGTCACGGAGGTCGCGGACGGCCAGTCGATCCTGACCGAGAGTCCGAAGGCGCGGGAGGCGCGCGAGGGCGTCCTCGAGTTCTACCTGGTCAATCACCCGCTCGACTGCCCGATCTGCGACCAGGCGGGCGAGTGCAAGCTCCAGGACTACGTGGCCGCCGAGGGGCGGAAGCACGGACGGACGATCGAGCCGAAGCGGATCTTCGGCCGGGACGACTTCGGCGGCGACATCCTCTACTACGGCAACCGGTGCATCATGTGCACCCGTTGCGTCCGGTTCATGCGCGAGGTCGCGCAGGATGACCGCCTCTGCGTGGTGCAGCGCGGGAACCGTTCGGTCATCGACACGTTCTTCCGCGACGGGCTCGAGAACTCGCCGTGGGCGGGCAACATCGTGGACATCTGCCCGGTGGGCGCGCTCGTCTCGAAGGATTTCCTGCACAAGGCGCGGGTCTGGGACCTGGACCGGTACCCGTCCATCTGCCCGAACTGCTCGCAGGGCTGCAACATCACCATCGACACGCGGGACGATCGGGTCATGCGGCTCAAGCCGCGGGCGAACCCGGACGTGAACTCGTACTGGATGTGCGACTACGGCCGCCTGCGCTACGAGTGGATCAACCGGGAGGATCGCCTCGAGACGCCGCTGGTCCGAAACGACGACGGCGTGCTCGCGGATGCCTCCTGGCACGATGCCGCGCTCGTGCTGATCGAGCGGCTCAAGGCGCTGCGCGGCACGGCGCCGGTGGTGATCGTGGGGTCCCCGGTGCACGCGAACGAGGACCTCGGGCTGCTCGGGCGGGTGGGCGACCTGCTGGGCGGGGGCGAGCGGGTCTTCCGCAGCGCCCGCGCGGAGGATGAGGTCGTGCTCCCCGGCTTCCCGAAGCTCGCCCGGCGGCGGGACCTGGCGGCCAACGTCCGTGGGGCGGAGCTGTTCGGCTATCGCCGCGTCGGCGGCGACGACGGCCGTGGCGGGCTCGACGGGCTCTCCACCGCCGGGGCCGTGCTGATCGTCCTCGGCGACGAGCTGTTGGATGTGCCGGAGACGTTCGGCCAGGACGCCGCGTTCTTCGTGTACATGGGCGAGTATCCGAGCCCGGCCATGCGCAACGCGCACCTGGTCCTGCCCGTGACGACGTTCGCCGAGCAGGAAGGCACGTTCACGAACTACGAGGGCCGGGTGCAGAGGTTCTGGCCCGCGCGGCACGCCCCCGGCCTCGCCCGGCCCGCCTGGCAGGTGCTCGGCGTGGTGCTCGCGGGTCTCGAAGACACCACGGCACCGGCCACGGCCGGGGATGCGTTCCTGCGTCTCGGTGAACACTTCGCCGAGCTGGCAGGGCTCAGCTACGCTGTGATCGGCACGCGCGGCGCGCTCATCAACGAACCGGTCGACCTGATCGCGGCCACTTCGACGGAGGTGCGCTGATGCACGAGGTTGGCGCGCTCTCCCCGACGGCGTTCCTGGTCAGCTCCGCCATCAAGGTCATCGCGGTCTTCACCGTCGTCATGGTGACCGTCGCCATGCTGACGCTCCTGGAGCGCCGCATCTCGGCGTGGATCCAGGACCGGCTCGGGCCGAACCGCGTCGGGCCGTTCGGGCTCCTCCAGCCGATCGCCGACGGGTTGAAGAACATCCTGAAGGAGGAGACGCTCCCGGCCCAGGCCTCCCGATTCTACTTCATCCTGGCGCCGATGATCTCCATCATTCCGGCGCTGATCACCTTCTCCGTGGTGCCGTTCGCGGCGCCGCTCCCCACGCCGTGGGGGCTGGTGGAGATGGTGGTCGCCGACATACCGATCGGGATCCTGTTCATCATCGCCCTGACCAGCCTGGGCGTCTACGGGATCGTCATGGCCGGCTGGTCGTCGAACAACAAGTACGCGTTCCTCGGCGGCATGCGCGCGAGCGCGCAGCTCATCAGCTACGAGGTCTCCCTGGGGCTGAGCCTGATCCCGGTCTTCATGGTGGTCGGCAACGTCACGCTCCCCCAGGTGGTCTGGGCGCAGCAGGAGGGGATCGGACTCTGGTTCGCCCTCCCGCTCGGCCTCTCGTTCTTCCTCTTCGTGATCTCCGCGTTCGCGGAGACGAACCGGCTGCCGTTCGACATGCCGGAGGCCGAGTCCGAGCTGGTCACCGGCTACCACACCGAGTACTCGTCCATGAAGTTCAGCATGTTCTTCATTGCCGAGTACTCGAACATGCTGACCGCGTCCGCCCTCATGGCCACGCTGTTCCTCGGCGGGTGGGACATCCCGTTCTGGAAGGGCGACAACATGGTGGTCGTCGCCCCCGGCGTGGTGCAGGGCGCCGAGCCGCACGTGCTGAAGACGCTTCTCACGCTGCTCTCGTTCGCGGTCAAGACGGCGTTCTTCATCGTGCTCTACATGTGGGTGCGGTGGACGGTACCGCGGTTCCGCTATGACCAGGTGATGCACCTCGGGTGGAAGGTCATGCTGCCGGTGGCGCTGGCGTACGTCCTCGTCATCGCGGTCACGATCCTCGTCCTGGACTCGATCGGGCTCCCGTACGGTCTCGGCTACGGATTGGTCCTCACGGCCGTGAGCGTTGCGGTCACCGCGGTGTTCCTCTTCATCATCGACCGTGACCGGGTCATCAGCGGCGCGGCGCCTCGCCCGGAGCGGGTCCGGGTCCGCCGGCCGGCGGAGCGGGCGCTCGTGGTGGAAGGGGAACCCCGTGCCGTACCCGGGTACGCTCGCGTACCCGCAGAGTGATGGAAGTGGCGGTCTTGCACGTCCGTTGAACCGATAGGCTGCGCAATGGCGATTGGCGTCAAGGTCATGAAGCGCCCCGAGGGCTCGCCCTCGTACCTGCGTGCCTCGCTGAGGGGCATGGCTCTCACGTTCAGGCACCTCATCGACCCTCGAAAGGTCACGATGCAGTACCCGGACGAGAAGTGGGAGCTGTCCAAGCGGTGGCGGGGCACGCATCGCATGGAGGTGCACGCGGATGGGCGCCCGAAGTGCGTGGCCTGCGGCCTCTGCCCGACGATCTGTCCGTCGAACTGCATCCGGCTCGTGCCCGGGGAGGACGACCAGGGGAACCGGTACCCGATCGTCTACGAGATCGACGAGTTCCGCTGCATCTTCTGCGGCATGTGCCAGGAGGTCTGCCCGGTCGAGGCGATCCACGTCGGGCAGGACTACGAGAACGCGGAATTCACGAGGGAGCGGTTCGTTTACGACCTGGACCGGCTCATGGCGCAGGACCACCCGGTCACACAACTCTGGGACCCGGCAGACCCGTTGTCCGAATGACGACACTACTCTGGTACATCTTCGCGGCGCTCGCGATCGGCGGCGGGGTGGGGATGGTCATGGGACGCCAGCCCGTGGCCAGCCTGCTCTCGCTGGTGCTGACGTTCTTCAGCCTGGCGGCGATCTACATACTGCTCGAGGCGCACTTCATCGCGGCGGTCCAGATCATCGTCTACGCCGGCGCGATCATGGTGCTGTTCCTCTTCGTAATCATGCTGCTCAACCTGGGGCATGACTATCGTGCGGATCTCCGCGGGCTCGCATGGATCGTGGTGGGCTCGGTGAGCGCGGGAGTGATCGGCTACATGCTGTCCCGCGCCCTGACCACGGAGGGCGCGATCGTCGACCAGGGCGGCGCCGAGATGATCGACGCCGCGCTGCGCAATCACAATGCGGTCGGCGCCATCGCGCTGCCCATGTTCCGGGATTACGTGGTGCCGTTCGAGCTCACGGCGGTCCTGCTCCTGGTCGCGATGGTCGGCGCGGTCCTTCTGGCGAAGCGGAGGGTATAGGACGTGGCGGATCAGTCTCTCTTTCTCGCGGTGATCCTCTTCGCGATCGGCACGGTCGGTGTGCTGGTCCGCCGGAACGCGATCATCCTGTTCATGTGCATCGAGCTGATGCTGAACGCGGTGAATCTCGCGTTCGTGGCGTTCTCCCGATCGGTCGGGATCGAAGGCCAGGTGTTCGTGTTCTTCGTCATGACCGTTGCCGCGGCCGAGGCCGCGGTCGGGCTCGCGATCATTATCTCGATCTTCCGGCACCTGGAATCGGTCGACGTCAAGGACTTCAACCTGTTGCGGGGATAGCGTGAGCTTCGAGCCGACGCTGCTCTGGGCGATCCTGCTCCTGCCGTTGACGGGCTTCGTCGTCAACGGTCTGACGGCGTTCCTCGCGCCGGAGCGGAAGCAGATCCCGACGCTGGTCGGGCCCGGCGTCGTGGCCGCGGCGTTCGTGATCGCCCTGGTCAACTTCTTCCGTATGAGCGGGGCGGAGCATCTCGATCCGGTCATCGTCTCGTACTGGTCCTGGATGCCGGTCGGGAGCCTCCAGATCGATGCCGCGCTCCAGCTCGATCAGCTCTCGATCCTGATGACGCTGATCATCACCGGGGTCGGGTCGCTGATCCACATCTTCAGCATCGGCTACATGAAGGCGGACCCCGGGTACCCGCGTTACTTCGCGTACCTGAACCTGTTCGTCTTCTTCATGCTCGTGCTGGTGCTGGGCGCGAACTTCCCGGTGATGTTCGTGGGCTGGGAAGGCGTCGGGCTCTGCAGCTACCTGCTGATCGGGTTCTGGTTCAAGGACCGGGAGAAGGCGGACGCGGGGAAGAAGGCGTTCATCGTGAACCGGATCGGGGACTTCGGCTTCCTCGTGGCCATGTTCCTGATCTTCACGAACCTGGGCTCGCTGGATTTCCGTGATGTGTTCGCCGCGGCGCCGGAGATGTTCACGTACGGCGCGCCGGTCGTCACCGCGATCACGCTCTTCCTCTTCCTCGGCGCTACGGGGAAGAGCGCCCAGATCCCGCTGTACGTGTGGCTCCCGGACGCCATGGCCGGTCCGACGCCGGTCAGCGCCCTGATCCACGCCGCGACCATGGTGACGGCGGGCGTGTACATGGTGGCGCGGGCCAACGTGCTGTTCGCGCTCGCTCCGTTGTCGAGCACGGTGGTGGCGTTCGTGGGTGCACTGACCGCGCTGTTCGCGGCCACCATCGGCCTGGCGCAGAACGACATCAAGAAGGTCCTCGCGTACTCGACGGTCTCGCAGCTCGGGTACATGTTCATCGGCGTGGGCGTGGGTGCGTACGCCGCGGGGGTGTTCCACCTCATGACGCACGCCTTCTTCAAGGCGCTCCTGTTCCTCGGCGCGGGCGCGGTGATCCACGCCATGCACGAGGCCTTCCACGCCACGCACAAGGACTGGGATCCGCAGGACATGCGGAACATGGGCGGTCTGCGGCGCTTCATGCCGATCACGTGGATCACCATGTGGGTGGCCACCCTGGCCATCGCGGGCATCTGGCCGTTCGCCGGCTTCTTCTCGAAGGATGAGATCATCTGGCAGGCCGCGGTGCACGCGGTGGGGCCGTACGCCGGGTGGGCGAAGCTGATCTGGTTCATGGCGCTGGCCGCCGCGATCCTGACGGCGGTGTACATGACGCGGCTCATGATCCTGACGTTCCACGGCGAGAACCGCTCCGGCAAGGAAGAGGCGAAGCACCTGCACGAGGTGCCGCCGGTCATGTGGGTCCCGCTCGCGGTGCTGGCCGTGCTCTCGGTGGTCGGCGGGTGGGTCAACGTGCCGCACGAGATCGCCGATCTGCCGGTCCTCGGCTGGATCCCGACCTCGGAGTGGCTCCACCACTGGCTCGAGCCGCTCACTCACACGGCGGACGCCATCATTGCGGGCAATCTGGGCGAGCTGAGCGATACGGCGCCCGTCGGCGGCGGGGCCGGGGCGTGGGCGGTCATCTCCTTCGTGCTGGCCGCTGTCGTGATCGCCCTCACGGCCCGTACGCTCCTCGGCAGGAGCTACCGGCCGGCGCACGAGGCGGCGCCCGCGACCGGGTTCCTCCGCGTGCTCCAGAACAAGTGGTACGTGGACGAGATCTACGACGCCATCGTCGTGCGGCCGGTGATCGCCACTTCCCGGTTCCTGTGGCGTTACGTGGACCAGCTCATCATCGATGGCCTCGTCAATGGCGCGGCGCACCTCGCCCGCGGGTTCGGCGCCATCGGCTCACGGCTCCAGACCGGGCAGCTGAACACGTACGCCTTTGCGGTCATCATCGGCGTGATCCTACTCCTCGGCTTCGTGGTGCTCTGAGGCTCGCATGGATGCCTTTCTCGATGTGATCGGTTACTCGACCTGGGCGGTCCATTTCCTGGTGTTCTTCCCGCTCGTGGGCATGGCGCTCGTGCTCGCCGGCCCCGACAGCCGGGCGAAGCACACCGCGTTCGGGGTGTCCCTGGTCGAGTTCATCGTGTCCGCGCCGCTCTGGTTCGCGTTCAACGCGGCGAGCCATTCGTTCCAGTTCGCGAGCACCGTGCCCTGGATCCCCCAGTGGGGCATCTACTACCGGGTCGGGATCGACGGCATCAGCCTCTTCCTCGTCTTGCTGACGACCTTCGTCACGCCGCTCGCGATCCTCGGCTCCTTCCGTTACGTGCAGAAGCGGGAGCGCGCGTTCTACGCGATGATGATGCTCCTGCTGACGGGCGTGGTCGGCGTTTTCGTGGCGCTCGACCTGTTCCTGTTCTTCATGTTCTGGGAGATCATGCTGGTGCCGATGTACTTCATCATCGGCATCTGGGGCGGCGAGCGGCGCATCTACGCGGCGATCAAGTTCTTCCTGTACACGGCGTTGGGCTCGCTGCTCATGCTCGTCGCGATCCTGTACCTGGTCTTCAAGTACAGGGCGCTGGCCGGCGGGCTCTCCTTCGCGTACGCGGATCTGCTCCAGGTCCCGCTGACGTTCCGTGAGCAGTTCTGGCTGTTCGGCGCGTTCGCCCTGGCGTTCCTGATCAAGGTGCCGGTGATGCCGTTCCACACGTGGCTCCCGGACGCCCACGTGGAGGCGCCGACGCCCGGGTCGGTGGTGCTGGCGGCGATCCTGCTGAAGATGGGGGCCTACGGCTTCCTGCGGTTCCTTCTGCCGCTCTTCCCGCAGGCGGCCACGCACCCGACCGTGGTGCTGATCCTGCTCGTGCTCGGCCTGCTCGGGATCACGTACGCCGCGTGGGTGGCCGCGGTCCAGCCGGACGCGAAGAAGCTGATCGCGTACACGTCGGTGGCGCACATGGGCTTCGTGGTCCTCGGGATCTTCGCGCTCACGCTCCAGGGCTTCCAGGGCGCGATGATCGTGATGCTCTCCCACGGGCTGTCCACGGGCGCCATGTTCCTCCTGCTCGGCATGCTGTACGAGCGGCGGCACACGCGGAACATCGCGGACTTTGGGGGCCTGGCGGCGGTCATGCCGGTGTTCGCCACGCTCTTCGTGTTCACGGCCATGGCCAGTATCGGGCTCCCCGGCACGAGCGGGTTCGTCGGCGAGTTCCTGGCCCTGATCGGCACGTTCCAGACGCACCCGTGGATCGCGGTACTGGCCGCGACCGGCGTGATCTTCGCCGCCTACTACATGCTCCCCATGGTCCAGCGCATCGTGTTCAACGACCTGGACAAGCCGGAGAACCGGGAGCTGTCGGACCTGTCGCGGCGGGAGTTCGCGGTCCTCATCCCGCTCATGGCGGGGATCCTCTGGTTGGGGCTGTACCCGAAGCCGTTCCTCGAACGGATGGAAGTCTCGCTCGTCCAGCTCCTGGACGTAGTGGAGCGCAAACGGATCGCCACGGCGCATCCTCTGTCTGAACTGATCAGCTTGCAGCCGGAGACGGTTGTGGGCTCGGGCGACTGAGCGGATAGACCGGACGACTCGATGGTCATCGACTTTTCCAGCCAGATCCACTACGTGTGGGCGCTCATGCCGGAGATCGTACTCTCCGCGTGGGCGATGCTCGTGCTCCTGGTGGACGTCTTCCAGAGGGGCGACCGCAGCGTGCCGTCGAGCCCTGCGATCGGGTGGCTGACCCTGGTCGGGGTGGGGGCGGCGGCGGTTGCCAACGGCTGGTTGATGACGCTCCAGGAAGTCTCCGCCACGGGAATGATCGCGGTGGACGAGTTCCGCGTCTTCACGAACTACCTGTTCCTTCTCGCGGCGGCGCTGTTCGTGCTGATCTCCATGCGGTACCTCGAGCAGGAGAACATGCGGCACGGGGAGCTGTTCAGTCTCGTGCTCCTCTCCGTCGTGGGGATGATGGTGTTCGCGGGAGCGCGGGACCTGATCGTGATCTTCTTGGGGCTCGAGCTCATGTCCGTGGCGGTGTACGTGCTCACGGGCGCGAACCGGCGGGATCTCCGCGCCGCGGAGGCCGCGCTGAAATACTTCCTTCTCGGTGCGTTCTCGAGCGCTTTCTTCCTGTTCGGGATCGCGCTCATTTACGGGGGCACGGGCACGATCAACCTCGCGATCGTATCGATGATCGTGGGGGTGGACGGACTCGGCGCGAACATGCTGGTGCTCGCGGGGATGGTGCTCCTGGTGGTCGGCTTCGGGTTCAAGGTCGCCGCCGTGCCGTTCCACATGTGGACACCGGACGCGTACGTGGGGGCCCCGGCGCCGATCACCGGCTTCATGGCCGCGGCGGTGAAGGCGGCGGGCTTCGCGGCGTTCGGCCGGGTGTTCATGACCGCGTTCCCCGGCCTCTACGATACGTGGGGCGCGATCGTCTACTGGCTTGCGGTGATCACCATGATCGCGCCGAACCTCGTGGCGCTCGTGGCGGGCAACGTGAAGCGGATGCTCGCGTACTCGAGCATTGCCCATGCCGGCTACCTGCTGGTGGCGCTCGCGGCGGCGAGCGTGCTCGGTGCGGCATCGTTCCTCTTCTATCTGGTCGTCTACACGCTCATGACGCTGGGCGCGTTCGCCGTGGTCGTGCTCGTGGGGCGGCAAGGGGAGCAGTTCGTCGACCTGGATTCGTACAGCGGGCTCGGGTGGCAGCGGCCGCTCCTCGGCGTCTGCATGACGATCTTTCTCCTCTCCCTCGCCGGGTTCCCGTTCACCGGCGGGTTCATCGGGAAGGTCTTCATCCTGCGCGCGGCGGTGGAGAAGGGGCTCGTGCCGCTCGCGGTGATCCTCGTCATGGCCAGCCTCGTCTCCTACTGGTACTACCTGAGGGTGGCGTGGTACATGTGGTTCCGTGAGGCGCCGTCGGCGGACTCGGCGTCCGGGATCACCGTGTCGCCGGCGATGCGGGTGGCGCTCGTGGCGGCGGTCGCGGGGGTCGTGCTCCTCGGCATCTTCCCGGGCCAGCTGCTCGAACTGGCCGAGCGGGGCGCGGCCACGCTCATCAACGTCCAGGGCATGGTCGGAGGGTTCTCGGCGCGGTGATGCGCTGCGCGCCGGGCGGGTGATCGCTGGGGCGGCGGGGCGGGGCGCGGCCACCGGGCCGGCCCCGCACCGGCAAGACCGGGCCCTTTCCGAGTCTACGTGCTGCGGCCGACGCGCGCCTTGCGTCGGCCGATCGTTTTTCGCCCGGGGTCGGGTCGGGCGCCGGAGGTGCCGGGACCACCAGCGGGGTCGGCCACCCGAGGAGGGAGGATCGGGCGACGTCGCTTGACGCTCGACGACGTCGCCTCCTACGTTCCCCGGAGCGATCCACGATCCAGTGACCGAGGCAGGGGGGTGGTATCATGCGAGTGAACGCGAACATCTTCCGCGAATACGACATTCGTGGAGTCGTGGAGCGGGACCTGGCGGGTGAGGTCCCGGAGCTCATCGGCCGGGCGTACGGCAGCGAGCTGCGCCGGATCCGTCAGGGCGCGAGCCGGCTGACCGTGGCCCTGGGGCGGGACAACCGCCCGAGCTCGAACGGCCTGGCGGAGGGCGTGGCCCGTGGCCTGCGCGCCGCGGGCATAGACGTGATCGATGTGGGGACCGTGCCCACGCCCGTGCTCTACCACGCGGCCATCAAGCTCGAGACGGATGGCGGCATCCAGATCACCGGCTCCCACAACCCGCCGGAGTACAACGGCTTCAAGATGGTGGTCGGCGGCCGTGCGCTGTACGGCGAGGCGATCCAGCGACTGCGCGCCCGGATCGAGGCGGGAGACTTCGAGACCGGCGAGGGCGGGTACGAACAGCGGGACGCGCTGAAGCCCTACCTGGATGACCTGATCCCCCGCTTCACGCTCCCGCGGCCGATCAAGGTCGTGGTGGACTGCGGGAACGGCACGGGCAGTCTGGTGGCCGTGGATCTCCTCCGCGGGATCGGCGCCGAGGTCATCCCGCTGTACTGCGAATCGGACGGCACCTTCCCGAACCATCATCCGGACCCGGTGGTCGATGAGAACCTGCGGGACCTCATCGACACGGTTCGTGCGGAGGGCGCGGCGCTCGGCGTGGCCTTCGATGGCGATGCCGATCGGATCGGCGCCGTCGATGAACAGGGAGGGATCGTCCGCGGCGACATCCTCCTGCTGCTGCTGGGACTGGACATCCTGGAGCGACAGGGGCCTGGGCAGAAGCTGGTGTTCGACGTGAAGTGCTCCCAGGCCGTGCCCGAGGTCTACGCGGCCCGCGGCGGGGAGCCGATCATGTGGAAGACCGGGCACTCGCTGATCAAGGAGAAGATGAAGGAGCTCGGCGCGCCCATCGCCGGTGAGCTCTCGGGCCACATCTGCTGCGCGGACGACTACTACGGCTTCGACGACGCGCTCTACGCCGCGTGCCGGCTCGTGGCCCTGGTCTCCCGCTCGGAGCGCACGCTCGCGGAGATGGTGGCCGAGTTCCCGTCCTACGTGTCGACGCCGGAGATCCGCGTGGACGTGCCCGAGCAGGAGAAGTTCCGGATCGTGGAACGGGCCGTCGAGCACTTCAGCAGCCGGCACCAGGTCATCGCGGTGGACGGCGCGCGGGTCCTCTTCGACGATGGTTGGGGCCTGCTACGTGCATCCAATACGCAGCCGGTTCTCGTGCTGCGCTTCGAGGCCCGAACCCCCGAGGGTCTCGAGCGCGTCCGTGGGATGTTCGAAGCATGGCTCCGGGAGCAGGGCGTCGACATCTGAGATGCTTCGTAGGCCCGGCAGGATCCTGATCCTCAGCGGCATCGCCCTCCTCATCGTACTGATCGGCGGCCGCGCGCTCGCCGAATTCTACACGGACGCCCTCTGGTTCGCCGAGCTCGGGTACGGGTCCGTTTTCTGGACCCGTATCGCCGCCGGGCTCGGCGTTCGCGCGGTTGCGGGGGCCCTTGCCGCGGGGATCGTGTTCGTGAACCTCTGGGCCGTGACGCGGCAGATCGGGCCGGTCCAGCTACGCCGCCGGTACGGCAACCTGGAGATCGCGGAGCAGGTGCCCCGGGCCTACATCATCGGCGGCATCCTCCTGGCGTCGGCGCTGGCCGGCCTCTGGCTCTCGGAGCTGAAGTTCGGCGGCACGTCCCCAATCAGCATCGTACTGTGGCTGCGCCGGGCCGAGTGGGGCGTGACCGACCCCATCTTCGGACACGACCTCGCCTTCTACGTCTTCTCGCTCCCGGTTCTCGTCCGTGCGGTCGATTTCCTACTCCTGGCCGTCCTCTGGGCCGGGATGCTCGTCGCACTCGGCTACGTGCTCTCCGGCTCCCTCCGGCTGCGGGAAGGCCGACTGGAGATCGAGGACAGAGCCCGGTTGCATTTCGTCGTGCTCGTCGCCGCAATGGTCTTCATCGTGGGCGTCCGGTACTGGCTCGGCCGCTATGGCCTCCTCCTGGCGGGCTCCGGGTTCCGTGACGCCCTCGGCTACACCGACGTGCACGCCCGCCTCCCGGCGCATCGGGCCATGGCGGTCCTCTCGGTCATGGCGAGCGCGGCGATCCTGTACGGGGGCTGGCGCCGGAGCTGGACGCCGCCGGCCGTGGCGCTCGGCGTGCTCCTCGTCGGCGCGCTCGGGATCGGGTACCTCTACCCGGCCCTGATCCAGCGATTCCAGGTCGAGCCGAACCAATTCGCCCGCGAGGCCCCGTACATCGGCTGGAACCTCGAGTTCACACGGAGAGCATACGACGTCGACCGGATCGAGCGCCGGCGCATGTCGTACCACGCCGTGCAGGTCCCGCCGTGGCAGGAGCTCGAGCCCGCGCTCTCCCGGCTCCCGCTGTGGGACCCGGACCCGCTCCAGACCACCTACAACCAGATCCAGGCGATCTACGGGTACTACCACTTCCCCCACGTGGACTATGACCGCTACGGCCCTCCGGGCGCCGAGCGGCAGGTCGCCATCGCCGTGCGGGAGTTCAATCCGCGTGGCATGCCCGCCGGATCGCGCACCTGGCAGACGCTGCGGCTCAACCCGAACTTCTATCGCGGGTTGGGCGCGGTGGTCACCCCTGCGGCCGAGTCCGGCCGCTTCGGCGATCCGGTCCTCTGGCTCGGCAACATCGATCCCGTCGAACGGGCCGCGATCGCGCCTCCGGAGCTCGACTCGCTGGTCAAGCCGAGCATCTACTTCGGCGAGACCATGACCGACTACGCGATCATCGTCCCGGGTCGGGACAGCGTTCTGGTCGGCACGGCCGGGAGGGACTATCCGGAGGGGATCCGCCTCGGGCCGTTCCCGCGCCTCCTCGCGTTCGCCTGGCGATTCGGCGACAAGAACCTCCTCTTCTCGGGAGAGCTTACCGAGGACAGTCGGCTCCTCTTCCGGCGGACGGTCAGCGAGCGGATCCGGACGATCGCGCCCTTCCTCCTCTGGGATTCGGATCCCTACCCGGTGATCCACGACGGGCGCATCGTCTGGATAGTGGACGGCTACACCTCATCCACGACCTATCCGCTCTCGCGGCCGATCCAGCTCCAGGGCGCGGGCACGGTTCGGTACCTGCGCAGCAGCGTGAAGGCCACCATTGACGCGGTGACCGGAGAGGTGGTGATATATGCCCTGGATCGGCCGGACCCACTGGTCGAAGCTTACCGGCGCGTGTTCCCCGACCTGTTCCGGCCGATCGCCGAAATGCCGCCCGAGCTGAGGCGCCACCTCCGCTACCCGGCGCTCATGGGCCGCGTCCAGGCTGCGATCCTGGAGGAATACCATCTCGAACGGCCGGACGCCTTCTACGCAGGCCAGGACGTCTGGCAGGTGCCGGGCGGCCTCGGGGCGGACGCCCGGCCGTACCGCCCCCAACACGCGCTGATGCGGCTCCCGGGAGAAGAACGAACGGAGTTCCTCCTCACGATCCCGTTCATCGCCCGGGAGCGCCAGAACATGACGGGCTTGCTCGTGGCGCGGAGCGATCCGCCGCACTACGGCGACCTGATCCTCCTCGAGCTCCCCCGGGATCAGCAGATTCCGGGCCCCAGGCAGGTGGAAACCCTGATCGAGCAGGATCCGGTCATCTCTCAGCAGCTGTCGCTCTGGCGTCAGTCCGGGAGCGACGTCAGCTTCGGCCACCTCCGCGTCGTGCCGCTCGACGGCATGTTCCTGTACATCGAGCCGCTCTACATTTCGAACCCTGGCAACCCGATCCCGCAACTCACCCGGATCGTGGCGAGCGACGGCCGTTCGGTCAGCATGGCGCCGACGCTCGCGGAAGCGGTCGCGCACCTGCGCCGGACCGAACCGATGACCGGGACGCCCGAGGATCCCGGGCGCGACGAACGGCTTGCGCCGCAGGCGGATTGGCCGCACCAGGCCCTGGAGATCATGCAGCGGGCGGAGGAACGGCTCCGGGCCGGGGACTGGGCGGGCTTCGGCGCCGCGTGGGACGAGCTGCAGCGGTTCCTCCGGCGGGCGGCGCTCCCGCCCTCCACGCAAACGGTGCCATGAACCGCGCGGGTCCGTTTGCGGGTCACGCAGGGCCCGGCCCTGGTAGGAATCGCAGAAAACCACCGGTGCGCGCTTGCACCATGTCCATACCACCGTTATGATTCCGCACCCGGAACGCGAGCGACCGGACGATCGGACGATCGTCGTCGCACTGGGAGGGAACGCGCTCCTCGTGCCCGGGGAGCGTGGGGACATCCACGACCAGTTCGCGCGGACGCGCGAGAGTCTCGCACCCATCGTCGCGCTGGCCGGAGAGGGCTGGAAGATCGCGGTGGTCCACGGAAACGGACCGCAGATCGGGGATGAGCTCTTGCGCAACGAATCCGCGCGGGACCGGTTGCCTCCGTTGCCGCTCGGGGTGCTCGTGGCCGCCACGGCCGGCTGGATCGGCTACATGATCCAGCAGTCGCTCCACAATGCGCTGGAGCGCGCGGGCATACGGCGAGACGTGGTGACGGTCATCACCCAGGTGCTCGTCGACCCCGACGATCCGGCGACCCACGAGCCGGTCAAGCCGATCGGCCGGGTCATGGACGAGGCGGTTGCCCGCGACCTGGCCGAGCGGTACGGCTGGACGGTGGGGGAGGCGGATGGCGGGTGGCGCCGCCTCGCGCCCTCGCCGCTTCCCATCGGGATCGTCGAGGGCGAGCAGGTGAAGCGGCTCGTCGACGGCGGGACGATCGTGATCGCCGCGGGCGGCGGCGGCACACCCGTCCGGCGGGATCCGGTGCTCGGCCTCGAGGGCGTGGACGGCGTGATCGACAAGGATCGCGCCGCGCAGATCCTGGCGCACGAGATCGGCGCATCGGTGCTCGCCATCCTGACCAACGTGGACGGCGTCTACCGGGCGTTCGGTCGGCCCGACCAGGAGCTGGTGCGGCACATGACCGCCGCGGAGGCCGAGAAGATGATCGCGGCCGGGGAATTGGGACGCGGCAGCATGGAGCCGAAGGTCGAGGCGGCCGTCGCCTTCGTGCGAGGCGGCGGGAAACGAGCCCACATCGCCCGGCTGGACCGTGGGCTCGAAGCGGTCAGAGGGGAAGCGGGCACGGTGATCGTGAACGACCATCGAGAAACCGCGTGACGACACGCGCGCGGTGAGATCTGCCCGGGATTCCAGAACGGCGGAGAAGATGAACATCCACGAATACCAGGCGAAGGAGATCCTCCGGAGCTACGGCGTGCCGGTTCCTCCGGGCGAAATCGCCACGACTCCGGAAGAGGCCGAAGCGATCCACCGCAAGTACGGCGGCACGGTCGTGGTGAAGGCCCAGGTGCATGCGGGCGGCCGCGGCAAGGCGGGCGGCGTGAAGCTGGCGAAGACGCCGGAGGAGGCGCGGGCGCAAGCGGAGCGGATCCTGGGCATGGAGATCAAGGGGCTGACCGTCGAGAAAGTCCTGGTCACCCCTGCCGAGGAGATCGCCTCCGAGAGCTACGTGGGCGTGATCGTGGACCGGGCGTCGAAGCGCCCCGTCTTCATGGTCAGCCGCGAGGGAGGCGTGGACATCGAGGAGGTTGCCGCGCGGTCACCCGAGGCGATCCGCCGGCTGACCGTGGACCCGCGCTACGGGCTGCTCCCGCACCAGGCCTACTGGCTCGCGTGCTCGCTCTACGATGACCCCGCCCAGCAGCGGGCGTGCGCGAAGATCCTGCAACAGCTCTACGCCGCGTTCATCGACTCGGGGTGCTCGCTGGCCGAGATCAACCCGCTCATCACGACGCCCTCGGGGGAGGTCAAGGCCATCGACGCCAAGATGAACATCGATGACAACGAGTTGTTCCGGCGTCCGTCGATCGCGGCGCTCCGGGACGAGTCCGCCGAGCCGCCTGCCGAGATCCGGGCCCGGGAGGCCGGTCTGACCTACATCAAGCTGGACGGCAACATCGGCGCGGTCGTGAACGGTGCCGGGCTGGCCATGGCCACCATGGACCTGATCAAGTACTACGGTGGCGAGCCGGCCAACTTCCTGGACATCGGCGGCTCCTCCAACCCCGACAAGGTCGTCAACGCGCTGAGCATCATCACGAGCGATCCCAACGTCCGGGTGATCCTCTTCAACATCTTCGGCGGGATCACGCGCTGTGATGACGTGGCCAACGGCATCGTGGAAGCCACGCGCCGGATCGACATCCGGGTCCCGCTGGTGATCCGGCTCACGGGCACCAACGAGGCCCTGGCGGTCGAGATCCTGGAACGGGCCGGTTTCGGCGCTTCGACCTCGATGGATGAAGTGGTCGAGAAGGCCGTCGCGCTGGCGAGCAATCCACCGGGAGCGGATAGCTGACCCATGGCAATCTTCATCGACGAAAACACGCGACTGCTGGTGCAGGGGATCACGGGCCGCGACGGCTCGTTCCACGCGCGCCAGATGATGGAATACGGCACGAACGTGGTCGGCGGGGTCACGCCCGGGAAGGGCGGACAGCGCTTCGAGGGGCCGGATGGCAAGACCGTGCCGATCTTCAACACCATGGAGGAGGCCGTCGCCGAGACCGGGGCGAACGCCACGGTGATTTACGTGCCGCCGGCCTTCGCCGCCGACGCCATAATGGAAGCGGCGGACGCGGGCGTCCCCCTCATCGTTGCCATCACCGAGGGGATCCCGGTTCTCGACATGACCCGCGTCTACGCGTTCGTGGCCGAGCGTGGCGCCCGGCTGGTGGGGCCCAACTGCCCCGGCCTGCTCTCGCCCGGGAAGTCCAAGGTCGGCATCATGCCCGGGCAGATCGCCACTCCGGGACCGGTCGGCGTGGTTTCCCGCTCCGGCACGCTCACGTACGAGGTGGTCTATCAGCTCACCCGGGCGGGGATCGGGCAGAGCACGTGCATCGGGATCGGTGGCGATCCCATCATCGGGACGTCGTTCATCGACTGCCTCGCGGCGTTCGAGCAGGATCCCGAAACGCGCGCTGTGGTGCTGATCGGCGAGATCGGCGGCACCGACGAGCAGAATGCCGCGCGCTTCATCCGCGAGAACATGTCGAAGCCCGTGGTCGGCTTCATCGCCGGGCAGACCGCGCCGCCGGGACGGCGCATGGGCCACGCCGGCGCGATCATCAGCGGATCGACCGGGACCGCGGCCGAGAAGATGCAGGCCCTGGAAGAGAACGGCATTCGCGTGGCGCGTAGACCGATCGACGTCGTCGACCTGATTCGCGCAGTACTCTGAACCGGTCCTGGGCAGGGCGGCTCGACATGCAGACGACCGGCACCATGCTCCCGCGCGCCCACATCCAGGTACCCCTGGAGGCGGCGACGCTGGACGAAGCAGTCCTCGCCCTGATCCGGCACCTCCACGCGCTCGGCGCCCTCCGCGACGCGGACGAGGCCGAGCGCGTGGTGCGCGAAACCGGACTGCGGGACACGCTGGTCATCAAGGATCTCGTCGCGCTGCCCCATGTCCGGACGGACGCCGTGGACCGGATGCTCGTCGCCCTCGGCGTCGCCCCGCAGCCGCTCGACACCCGCGGCACCGGGGTGGACGCCGGGCCCAGGATCGTCATCCTGGTGCTCGCGCCGGCCGATACCGCGACCGCCCATCTTCGCACCATCGCCGCACTGGCGCGGGTCCTCCGGCAGGACGGCGTGATCGATGCCATCCTCGCCGCCCGCTCGCCGGATGACATCCTCGCCATTGAAGCGCTTCGCGACCTCGAACTGCTCCCACGACTCGCGGTGCGCGACGTCATGCGGTACGACCCCCCGTTCGTGGGGCCGGACGCCACCGTCCGGGAGGTCGTGGACGTCCTCACCCGCGGGCGCATGCGCGCGGTGCCCGTCGTCGGCGAGAAGCACGAGGTCCTCGGCATCGCCTCCGAGCGCGACATCATGCGGGCCATCATCCCGCAGCTCCCGCGCGGCGGCGAGGCCGATTCCACCACACCCACGAGCCCGACCAGGGTCAGGGTCCGGGATCTCATGACCCGGTCCGTGCTCTGCGTCTCCGAGGACCTGAGCCTCGACGAGGCCGCCAACATGATGGTCAACAAGGATGTCGACCTCTTCCCGGTGGTCAGCGAAGGCAGGCTCGTCGGTGTGATCACCCGGAGAGACATCATTCGTGCACTCTTCATGAGTTGATCCCATGGAACAGACACTTGCCATCATCAAGCCGGATGCGTTCGCCCGGGGTCTCACGGGCCGGATCCTGGCACATCTGGAGGAGGACGGGTTCCGTATCCGTGGTATCCGTACGCTCCGCCTCTCGGAAGCGCAGGCCGCGGAATTCTACGCGGTGCACAAGGAGCGCCCGTTCTTCACGTCGCTGGTGCGTTTCATGACGTCCGGTCCCTGCGTGCCGGTGCTGCTCGAGCGCGAGAACGCGGTGGCGAGGCTGCGTGAGGTCATTGGCGCCACGGACCCGGCGGAGGCGGCGTCCGGGACGATTCGGGCGCTCTATGCCGAGTCGAAGGAGCGGAACGTGATCCACGCATCGGACGCGGTGGAGACGGCGCGGCGGGAGATCGCCTTCTTCTTCGCCGCGGCCGACGTCCTGGAAACCGGCGTCACGGGGTAGCTTCCGCCTCGTGCGCCGGGCCGGCGCGGCGGGCACGGAGGCACGCAACGGTTGGTTGACATCGTCGCTCCAGTTGGTCATCTTTCAAGCTTATGCTGGAACTCGACCTCGCCCAGTTGGAGCGACACGGGAAGGTCCGGATCGACGAAAGTGTGCCCGAGGATGATGCGGTGTGGGAGGGGACCGAGCTTCGTCCTAGCCGGCCGCTTCGCGCTGTGCTCATCGCGCAGCGCGCCGGGCACGACGTCGTCATACGGGGCACGATCTCGGGAGGCCTCTCGTACGAGTGCCGGCGCTGCCTGGCACCGGTGGATCACGAGCTCGACGAGGAGGTTTCGCTGGTGTTCCGGGCCGGCATCGACAGGTTCGAAGCGGACCGGGACGGCGTTTATGCGCTTCCGGCCAGCGCCCGTGTGCTGGACCTGAGCGAGCCGGTTCGGGAGCACGTGCTCCTGGCCGCGCCGCTGTTCGCCACGTGCAGCGAGTCGTGTCGAGGACTTTGCCCGCACTGTGGCGTGAACCTGAACGAAGAGACGTGCAACTGCACGGTTGAAGACGTGGATGCCCGCTGGGCGGCGCTTCGCAACCTGAAGCTGGACTGAAAGGGGAAAGTCTATGGCGGTTCCTAAGAAGCGGGTCTCGAAGCAGCGTAAGCGGAAGCGGCGGACGCACTACAAGGCGTCGGTGCCGGCGCTGGTGTCGTGCCCGCGGTGCGGTGATCCGAAGCTCCCGCATCGCGTCTGTCCTACGTGCGGGACTTACCGCGGCGAGCAGGTCATCGAAGTCGAAGAGATCTAAGGGGGACCTCACTTGCGCATCGCGCTGGACGCCATGGGCAGTGACCGCCACCCTGCGGTCGAAGTCGAGGGCGCGGTCCAAGCGCTGCGCGAGATACCGGGCGAGTTCGAGCTCGTGCTCGTGGGCGATGCTGCACGGATCGAGGCCGAACTCGCGAAAGTCGGGGACCTGCCTGGCGGCCGGCTCCATGTGGTGCACGCGTCGCAGCGGATCGAGCCGGGAGAGCCACCGGCGTCGGCAGCGCGGCGCAAATCGGATTCGTCGATCGCTGTAGGCCTGAGGCTGCAGCGAGACGGTGAGGTCGATGCGTTCGTGAGCGCGGGTTCGACGGGGGCGGTGATGGCCGCCTCGCTGTTGATCCTGCGTACGCTGCCCGGGGTGGACCGCCCGACGGTCGCGACGACGCTGCCCACGGCCAAGGATCCGCTGGTGCTCGTGGACGCGGGCGCGAACGTCGACTGCAAGCCACTGCATCTCCTCCAATTCGCCCACCTGGGCGCGGTCTACGCCGAGGACGTGCTGGGCCGGGCGCACCCGAGGGTTGGGCTCCTGAACATCGGCGAAGAGCCTGAGAAGGGGAACGAGGTCGCGGTGGAGACGCACCGCCTCCTGAAGGAGAGCGGTCTGAACTTCATCGGCAACGTCGAGGGCCGCGACGTGATCACGGGCGTGTGCGACGTCCTGGTCACGGACGGCTTCGTGGGGAACGTGCTGCTGAAGTTCTACGAATCGGTCGCCACGTACATCTACCAGTTGATGGTCGGGGCGCTGGCGGCCCCCGGGACGGACGATCGGGATCTCGAGCGGATCCGGCGTGTCCTGGATTACACGGAGTACGGCGGTGCTCCGCTTCTCGGCGTGAACGGGGTCTCCATCATCTGTCATGGTGGGTCGCCGCCGCGGGCGATCAAGAACGCGATTCGCGTGGCGGTGCAGTCGGTCGAAGCGCAAATGGTGAGGCGCATCCGGCAGGAACTGGGCGCCCGGACGTCGGCGGAGCGGCCGACGTCCGGTTGCGGGCCGGTGACGCAGGGTGGCGTTGCCGGCGGGCCGAATGCTGGCCGAATCGTGGAGGGTGCATGAGGACACCGAAACCGCTGGTCGAGATCGCGGCCACGGGACGATTCCTTCCCGAGCGCGTGTTGACCAACGCGGATCTCGAGCGGATGGTCGACACGTCGGACGAGTGGATCGTCGAGCGGACGGGGATCCGGGAGCGGCGTATCGCGGGGCCGGAGCTGAGCTGCGCCGAGATGGGCGCGGAGGCGGCGCGCATCGCCATGTGCCGGGCGAACGTCCATCCGGGCGAGCTGGACCTGATCGTGGTCTCGACGGCCACGCCGGATCGCCTCCTGCCGTCCACGGCGTGCGATCTCCAGGCGGTCCTGGGCGCCACGAACGCGGCGGCGTTCGACGTGTCCGCGGCGTGTTCCGGGTTCCTCTACGCGCTGTCGGTCGCCGAGGGGTACCTGGCGGCGGGGCGGGGCGAGGTGGCGCTGGTGGTGTCCACGGAGAAGATGAGCGCCATCACGGACTGGACCGACCGCTCCACGTGCGTGCTTTTCGGCGACGGCGCCGGCGCGGTGATCGTCCGGCGGAGCACGAACGGCCGGGGGATCGTGTCCAGCTTCATGCGCTCCGACGGCACGCTGGCCGAGCTGCTCTGGCGGCCGGGCGGTGGCGCCCGCATCCCCTTCGACGCGACGGTCCTCGAGGAGCGGTCGCACTTCGTGAAGATGGCGGGCAGGGAGGTGTTCAAGGCCGCGGTCCGGTCGATGGCGGAAGCCGCGGACCAGGCGCTGATCCGTGCCGGTCTCACCGGCGCCGACATCGACCTCCTGGTCCCGCACCAGGCGAACATCCGGATCATCGAAGCGACGGCCCGGTACGCGGGCATCCCGATGGAGAAGGTGTTCGTCAACGTCGATCGATACGGCAACATGAGCTCCGCTACGCTCCCCATCGCTCTCGATGAAGCGCTCGAGGCGGGGCGGATACAACCGGGCGCGAACATTCTGATGGTCGCGTTCGGCGCGGGTTTCACCTGGGGCTCGGCGGTGGTGCGGTGGTAGCGCTTCTCTTTCCTGGTCAGGGATCGCAGTTCGTCGGCATGGGCCGTGACCTGGCGGAGCGGTTCCCTGCGGCGCGCCAGGTGTTCGAAGAGGCGGACGAAATCCTCGGGTTCGCCCTGTCCCGGATCGCCTGGGAAGGGCCCGAGGATGAGCTCACGGCCACGCTCAACGCGCAGCCGGCGATTCTCGTGCACTCGGTCGCGGTGCTCCGCGTGATTTCGGAGACGCTGGGCGACGTCGCCTTCGCCGCCGGCCACTCCCTAGGAGAGTTCACCGCGTACGTCGCCTCCGGGGCGCTGGATTTCGCGGACGCCGTCCGCACCGTGCGGTACCGGGGCGAGTTGATGTACCGGAGCGGCGATCGACGGCCGGGGACCATGGCGGCCATACTCGGCCTCGAGGACGAGGCGGTCGCGAACGCGTGTCGGGAGGCGTCGGACGAGTCCGCGATCTGCGTTCCCGCGAACTTCAATGCGCCGGGACAGGTCGTGATCAGCGGGGACGAGGCCGCGGTCGAACGAGCTGTTGAGCTCGCCCGGGCCGCCGGCGCGCGCCGCGCCATGCGCCTCAACGTTTCGGGCGCGTTCCACTCGCCGCTCATGGCCGAGGCGGAGGCCGAGCTGGCCAACCATCTCGAGACGGTCCGGTTCGCGGATCCGCGCTTTCCGGTGGTGTCCAACGTGACCGCCGGTCCCGTCACGGACGGCGGCACGGCGCGGCGGCTCCTCATCGAGCAGTTGACGGCCCCGGTTCGCTGGGTCGATTCCGTGCGCACCATGCGCCAGGCGGGCGTCCGTCGGTTCATCGAGATCGGACCGGGGAGCGTGCTCGGGGGGCTGGTCCGCAGGATCGACGGCGAGGCCGAGGCGCGGGCGCTCGGCAAGGTCGTGGACGTGGAGCGCTGGTTGGAAGAGCAGGGGGACCTATGACCGGATCCGTCAAGGAGCTGGAGGGGAAGATCGCGGTCGTCACCGGGGCGAGTCGCGGGATCGGCCGCGCGGTCGCAACGCACCTCGCCGAGGCGGGGGCTCGCGTGGTGGTGGTCGCGAGGGATGCGGGACGGGCGGCCAGCGCCGCCGCGGAGCTGCCCGGAGAAGGGCACATTGGTCTGGCGTGCGACGTGGCGGACCCAACTCAGGTCGAGGCACTCTTCGCCACGGTCGAGTCCGAGCTCGGGCCGGTGGACATCCTCGTGAACAACGCCGGCATCACCGAGGACAACATCCTCGTGCGGCTCAGCGACGCCAGCTGGGACCGCGTCCTGGACACGAACCTCAAGGGCGCGTTCCTCATGACCCGGGCGGTCGCCAAGTCGATGATGCGGCGGCGCACCGGGCGGATCATCAACATCACGAGCGTCGTCGGTCTCGTCGGCAACCGGGGGCAGGCGAACTACGCCGCATCCAAGGCCGGGCTCATCGGCCTGACCAAGGCCGTGGCGAAAGAGCTCGCTTCCCGCGGCGTCCTTTGCAACGCGGTCGCGCCCGGATACATCGAGACCGAGATGACGGAAGCGCTCAACGAATCCGCCCGAGAGCAACTCATGGGTCAGATCGCGCTCGGGCGGCTCGGCACGGTCGACGATGTGGCTGCGGTCGTTCGGTTCCTCGCGGGGCCGGGCGCGAGCTATATTACCGGCCAGGTCATCGTTGTGGATGGCGGAATGGTCATGTGACACCCGTACGGTGAGGGCATCATGGCGGACAACATCGAGGCGAAGGTTCGCGAGATCATCATCAACGAGCTCGGCGTGGAGCCCGAGAAGGTGACGCCGGAGGCATCGTTCGTCGAAGACCTCGGCGCGGATTCGCTGGACACGGTCGAGCTGGTCATGGCCTTCGAAGAGGAGTTCGGGATCGAGATCCCGGATGAGGAGGCGGAGCAGCTCCAGACCGTCGGAGATGCGATCCGTTACCTCAAGGAGCACGGGTCGAAGTAAGGCAGGGTTGTCAGAGGTCATAGGGTTGGTCGGAGGTGGTCATGGAGACGCGTACCCACAAGGGACACCGGGTTGTCGTCACCGGCGTAGGCTTGCTCACGCCGGTCGGCTGCGACGTGGCCTCCACGTGGGACGCTCTGCTCGCCGGGAAGAGTGGCGCGGGCCCCATCACGCAGTTCGAGGTGACGGATGACTTCGACGTCCGCTTCGCGTGCGAGGTGAAGGGGTTCGAGCCCGAAGACTACATGGATCGCAAGGAGGCGAAGCGGACGGACCGTTTCGCTCAGTTCGCGATCGCCGTCGCCCAGCAGGCGGTGAGCCATGCTGGGATCGACGAGCAGCTCGATCGGATCGATCGGGACCGCGTCGGTGTGATCATCGGCAGCGGGATCGGCGGCATTGCCACCTTCGAAGCCCAGACCCGGGTCATGCTGGAACGGGGTCCGCAGCGCGTGAGCCCGTTCTTCGTGCCGATGTTCATTGCCGACATCGCGGCCGGCCACGTGTCCATGCGGTATGGATTCCGGGGGCCGAACTACGCGACGGTGTCGGCATGCGCGTCGAGTGCTCACGCAGTGGGCGCAGCGTTCCGGATCATCGAGCGAGGCGAAGCGGACGTGATGATCGTGGGCGGAGCGGAAGCGACGGTCACGCCGCTCACCATCGCGGGGTTCTCCTCGATGCGCGCCCTTTCGCGCCGGAACGACTCGCCGGAGACGGCGAGCCGGCCGTTCGACGCGACGCGGGACGGCTTCGTCCTCGGGGAAGGTGCGGGTGCGCTGGTCCTGGAGTCTCTGGAGCACGCGCTTGCGCGCGGTGCGACGATCCTCGGCGAGATCATCGGGTTCGGCCAGACGGCGGATGCCTATCACCTGACGGCGCCGGCGCCGGAGGGCGCGGGTGCCCAGCTCGCCATGCGCGCGGCGCTCGCCGACGCCGGTCTCCAACCCACGGACGTGCAGTACATCAACGCGCACGGCACCTCGACTCCGGCGAACGACCTGAACGAGACGCTGGCCATCAAGGCGGTGTTCGGTGACCATGCCTATCGCATGGTCGTCGGGTCGACGAAGTCGATGACCGGTCACCTGCTCGGCGCGGCGGGCGCGGTCGAGGCCGTCATCTCGGTGCTGGTCTGCCGCGAGTCGACGATCCCGCCGACCATCAACTTCACCACGCCGGACCCCGACTGCGATCTGGAGTACGCTCACGGCGGCGTGATCGAGCGGCAGGTGGACGTTGCGCTGTCGAACTCATTCGGGTTCGGCGGTCACAACGTCTGCCTGGCGATTCGCCGCTGGACCGGCGACTGAGCACGGCCCGATCCGGCACTCGCCGGCGGGCCGTTTCGCTTGCCGGACCGGATGTGCTCCCTTATTCTACCGCCCCGTCGTGGCAGTACTCGGATTACGTCCAGCTCACTGGTGAATCCATGATTCCCGCCATAGCCGAAGAATTGAGGGTGCGTCCGACCGATCCCCGGCTCGAACCCATCGTCGAGAAGGTGCTCGATGGCGAGCGGCTGAGTCGGGAGGACGGCATTGTCTTGTTCGAATCCAAGGACCTGTTGACCATCGGCGCGCTCGCGGACCGGGTCAACCGCGCGAAGAACGGCGACCGCGTCTTCTTCGTGGCGAATCAGCACATCAACCCGACGAACATCTGCATCCTTCGCGCAACGTGCGTGTTCTGCTCGTATGCGCGCCGCCCGAAGGAGGAGGGCGCGTACACGATGACCCTCGACGAGGTGTTCGCGGAAGCGGCGTCGGCGAAGGATGTTCCGGTCAAGGAGTTCCATATCGTCGGGGGCCTCCACCCCAAGCTGAGGCTCTCCTATTACGAGGAGCTGATCCGCGGCCTGAAGGAGCGCCATCCGGGGGTCGAGATCAAGGCCCTGACCGCGGTGGAGATCGCCCACCTCGCCAGGATCGAGAAGATCTCCGTGGAGGAGGTCCTGCTGCGCCTGCGGGCGGCCGGGCTCGACTCGATGCCCGGCGGCGGCGCCGAGGTCTTCTCCAAGGGCGTGCGGGCGACCATCGCGCAGCGCAAGCTCGCGGCCGAGGAGTGGCTCGACGTGCACCGGACGGCGCACCGGCTCGGCATCCCGACGAACTGCACGATGCTGTACGGCCACGTGGAGACGTACGAGGACCGGGTCGACCACCTCATGATGCTGCGGGACCTCCAGGACGAGACCGGCGGGTTCCTCACGTACATTCCGCTCGCATACCATCCGGACAACAACGAGTTGGGCACCCGGCTCGGCCGGCGCGGCACCGCGACCACCGGGTTCGATGACCTGAAGAACCTGGCGATCGGCCGGCTGTTCCTGGACAACTTCCAGCACATCAAGACGCACTGGATCATGAACACGCCCAAGGTCAGCCAGATCGCGCTGCACTTCGGCGTGGACGACCTGGAAGGCACCGTGGTCCGGGAGCGGATCTACCACGATGCCGGCGCCACGACGCCGCAAGGGCTGACGTTCGACGAGATCATCCGGCTGATCCGTGACGCTGGCAAGCGGCCCGTGGAGCGGGACGCCCTGTACAACGAAATCCGGGAGTGGTGATGTCTGGCACTCGATTCCGGGCATCGGGCCCTTCGCTGCCGATCCTCCAGACCATGGCGCCCCGGCTGCGCGCCCCCACGGCGCTCGGCTCTGCCGGCGCCAAGCGGTCGACGCCGCAGCCGGTGTACACGCCGCCGCCGCTCGAGAGCCGGCCGCACGCGGATGAGATCGCCAGGTGGCTGGAAGTCCTCGAGACGACGCCGCTCCTCGAGCTGGGGGCGCGCGCGGATGCCGTCCGCGCAGAGCTGCACCCCGACGGGCTGGTCAGCTACATCGTGGACCGGAACATCAACTACACGAACCTGTGCGTCACCGACTGCCGGTTCTGCGCGTTCTACCGCCGGCCCAAGGACGAGGAAGCGTACGTCCTGAGCTATGAGGAGATCGGGCGCAAGATCGACGAGGCGAAGGAGCTGGGCGCGGTCCAGATCCTGATCCAGGGCGGCCACAATCCGTATCTGCCGCTGGATTGGTACCTCGAGCTCCTGCGTTACATCAAGGAGCACCACCCGATCCACGTGCACGGGTTCAGCGCGTCCGAGATCGAGCTGTTGACGCGGGTCACGAAGCTCCCGGTGGACGAGGTCTTGCGTCAGCTCCACGAGGCGGGTCTCGACTCGATGCCGGGCGCGGGCGCGGAGATCCTCGTGGACGCGGTGCGTGACGTGATCGCGCCGAAGAAGATCGATGCGTCGCGGTGGATCGAGATCCACGAGGCGGCGCACGAAGTCGGGCTCCACACCACCGCGACCATGATGTACGGGGTCGGGGAGACCTGGGCGGACCGGCTGGAGCACCTGCTCAAGATCCGGGCGTCGCAGGCGCGGAGCCTCGCCCGCGGACGGGGCCGCTACACGGCGTTCATCGCCTGGTCGTTCCAGCCGCTGCACACGGAGATGGAGGGCTGGGACATCCCGCTCGGCACCGGGATGGACTACCTGCGGGTGACCGCGCTCTCGCGGCTGGTGCTGGACAACGTGGACAACATCCAGGTCTCCTACGTGACGCAGGGCCCGAAGATGGCGCAGATCGCGCTGCGCTTCGGCGCGAACGACTTCGGCTCGCTCATGATCGAGGAGAACGTGGTCAGCGCCGCGGGGATCAACTTCATCATGCCGGAAGCGGAGATGCGGCGGATCATCGAGGACGCCGGCTTCCGGCCGGCCCGGCGCTACCAGGACTACACGCTGGTCGAGGACGAGAGCAGCGGGTGCCCGTGCTGCGCGTGGCGGCACGGTGAAGCGAAACCCGCAGCACGCTGAGCGCCGCGCCGTTCATGCGGATCGGGATCGGATACGACTCCCATCGCTTCGCGGAGGGCCGGCGGCTGGTCCTGGCCGGCGTCGAGATCCCGTTCGACCGGGGGCTCACCGGCCACTCCGACGCGGACGTGGTGGCGCACGCGGTCACGGACGCGCTCCTCGGCGCAGCCGCGCTGGGGGACATCGGCACGCATTTCCCGCCCGACTCGCCGACCTGGAAGGATGCGGACTCCATCGAGCTGCTGCGCTCGGTGGTGGGGATGCTCGGCGCGCGCGGCTACAGGGTGGGGAACGTGGACGTGACGGTGATCTGCGAAGCGCCACGGATCGGACCGTACGTGGAGGCGATGCGCGCGGGCCTGGCCGACGCGCTGGGTGTCGGGGTGGGAGAGGTGTCGATCAAGGGGAAATCGAACGAAGGCATGGGGTGGATTGGCCGCGGCGAGGGGATTGCCGCTCTCGCCGTGGCCGTGCTTCTCGGACGTTAGGCTGACCGGCGGGGGTGCGCCATCGAAGCTGCACTGGAATGGCTGGGCGCGCTGCCACCTATACTGCTGTACGTCGTCATCGGGGCCGGCGCGGCGGTGGAGAACTTCGTACCGCCGGTCCCGGCCGACACCTTCGTTCTCTTCGGAGCCTTCCTGGCCGAGACGGGCCGGGCGGAGCCCTGGCTCGTCTTCGTGTTCACGTGGATCCCCAACGTGGCATCGGGGTTCCTGGTCTACCGCCTCGCGCACCGGTACGGCCGACAGTTCTTCGGCACGCCTGCGGGCCACTGGCTCCTTCACCCCAGACAGCTCGATCAGGTCGGCGTCTTCTATGAGCGCTGGGGGACCCCGGCCATCTTCCTCAGCCGCTTCATTCCGGGGATCCGGGCCATGGTGCCGGTCTTCGCCGGGATCAGCCACATGCGGGCCGGCCGGGTGATCATCCCCATGGCGCTCGCGTCCGGGATCTGGTATGGGATCATCGTCTACGTGGGTGCCGCCGCCGGTCGAAACTGGGACGCGCTGGTGGCGTGGCTCGACCGGGTGAGCGGGGGGCTCGCATGGGTCGGGGCGGCGATCGCCATCGTCGTCATCTGCTGGTGGATCTGGAGCCGCAAGCACAGGGCGTGACGTGTTCCACCTCGAGACGTTCCGGGACCATCTCCTCCTCGAGCGCGGTCTGTCGCCGCGCACGCTGGACGCGTACACGCGGGACATTGCCCGGCTCGTGGAGTTCCTCGAGGAGCGCGGCGTCAAGCGTCCGGGAGACGTCTCCCACCGCGACCTCCGGGAGTTCATCTACCACCTGAAGGACCGGGGGCTCCAGCCGACGTCGATCCGGCGCAACCTCTCCGCAGTCCGCACCTACTTCGCGTACCTCCTCGGGGAAGGCCATGTGGTGACCGACCCGAGCGACCGGCTCGAGTTGCCGCGGACGTGGCGGCGCCTCCCCGGCGTGCTGAGCCGGGCGGAGGTGGAGCGCCTGCTGGAGGCCCCATCGATCCAGGATCCCCTGTACTGGCGGGACAAGGCCCTGCTCGAATTCGCTTACGCGTCTGGCGTCCGCGTCAGCGAGTTGATCGGGCTCCGGCTCCGGGACCTCTCCCTCGAGGACGGCTTCGCCACCGTAATCGGCAAGGGGAACAAGGAGCGGCTCGTACCCGTCGGGCGGAGCGCGATCCGGGCCCTCCTGGTGTACCTGCGCGAGGTCCGCCCCGAGCTGGTGAAGGGGCGCCCGGTGGCCGAGATCTTCGTCAATGCCCGGGGCCGGCCGCTCACCCGGATGGGCGTCTGGAAGATCCTGCGCAAGCACGTGAAGCGGGCCGGGATCACGAAGCGGGTCACGCCCCACACGCTGCGGCATTCGTTCGCCACGCACCTGCTGGAGGGCGGCGCCGACCTCGCTGCGGTCCAGGAGATGCTCGGTCACGCCGACATCTCCACCACGCAGATCTACACGCACGTCGACCGGGAATTCCTGCGCGACACGCACCGCCGCTTCCATCCGCGCGCCTGAGCGGGTCGCTCTCGGGCGCGGCGCGGCCGCACCGCCACCGGCCGGAGATAGGCCCCGGGCCGGGGAAGCCGTGGCCTTGTATGCGTCCCGCCGGGCATCTACGTTCTCTCTATGGCTCATAACGCGATGCACCGGACCGGCGCGCCCCGGGGCTCCCCCGCGGCCGCGCAACCCCGGCGGCATTGCCAGCACCCGGCAACCGACCATCGGCCGTCATGGCGGCTCCCGGGTGGACCGATGGGAGAGGACTCCGAATGATCCTGGTCATCGACAATTACGATTCCTTTACGTGGAACCTGGTGCAGCTCCTGGGCGAGCTGGGGGCGGAGCCGGTCGTGAAGCGCAACGACGAAATCGACCTGGAGGGGATCGAGCGGCTCGCGCCGGAGCGGATCGTGATCTCGCCCGGCCCGGGCACGCCCGAGGACGCAGGGGTCAGCGTGGCGTGCATCCGGCGGTTCGGCCCGTCCGTCCCGCTCCTCGGCGTTTGCCTCGGCCATCAAGCCATCGGCGTCGCATACGGCGGTCGGGTCGTCCGGGCGCGGCAAGCCATGCACGGCAAGGTCTCGCGGATCGTCCACACGGGCAAGGCGATCTTCCGGGGGCTCGAGCCCCGGATCGAGGTCACGCGCTATCACTCGCTCATCGTGGACGCATCGACGCTTCCGCCGGAGCTCGAGGTCCTCGCGTGGACGGACGAGCCCGAGCACATGCGAGAGATCCAGGCCCTCCGGCACCGGGAGCACCCGGTCTGGGGCGTGCAGTTCCATCCGGAGTCCATCGCCGGCCAGGGCGGGCGACAGATCCTCGCGAATTTCCTGGAAGCCGCCTGACGTGCCGATCCCGGCTCTCGCCCCGTCGTTCCCGGTCCTGCTCGCTGCGGCGGTCTCGCTTGCCGGCCCGCTGCCCCCGGCGGAGGTGGTGGTGCGGGAGGGGGAGGGCATCCCGGCGTTCGACCGCCGGATCGATGCGCTGCTCGCCGCCGGGGACTTCCTCCTCGTCACCCGGGACACGCTCATCGCCAGGCAGGACACCGTTCCCCGATCGGTCCTCGTCCTGGATGCCTCGCTCATTCTGGAAGGGGACGTCGCCGGCGACCTCCTCGCCGTAGGCGCCAACGTCTTCCTGCGGCCCACCGCCCGCATCCGCGGTGATGCCATCAACCTGGCCGGCGGCCTGTATCGTTCCGAGCAAGCCATGATCGCGGGGACCATCGAGGACCACCCCCTTGCCCCGTATCGCGTGATCCGGTCCGACGGCACGGTCCGGATCCAGGGCATCCAGGCGCCCGCGGGGTGGGAGCTGGCCTGGCCGTTCGGACTCCGGCCGCCGACGTACGACCGTGTCGACGGGCTCACGCTACGCTGGGAGGGGAGCTACGGCGCGCGGCTCTGGCGAGGCGGGCGGCAGACCGTGCGCGGCAGCGTGGCGTACCGTACCGAACGCTCGGCGCCGGCCGGCGGACTCGAGATCGCCGAAACCCGCGGCGGCACCCGGGTCGCCATCGGCGCACGCAGGGAGACCGACACGAACGACCGCTGGATCCGGGGCGACGCGTACAACTCCCTCACGTTCCTGACGACCGGGCGGGATTATCGGGACTACTTCGAGGCGGATCGGCTCTACGCCACGGTGGAACGTGACTTCGAGGGCACCCGGATCCGCGGGAGCGCCCGGCTCCGCGCCCAGCTCGAGCGCGCACGCTCCCTGGCCGCCTCGGATCCCTGGACGCTGTTCGGCGGGGAGCCCCGGTCCAATCCTCCGATCGACCCGGGCACGATCGCGAGCGCGATCCTCGGCGGATCCGCCACCTGGTTCGGCTCGAGCGCGGTCCTGGACAACGCCGTGGAGCTGGAGTTCGCCGGGAACGCTGCCGGCGGCGACGTCGCCTTCAGCCGCTTTCTCGTGACCGGTAGAGCCGCGATGCGTGCCCTGGCGAACCACGCCCTCCGGGTGCGCTGGCGCTTCCAGGGCCCGCTCCCCGGCACCGAAGACCTCCCGCGACAGCGCTGGATGTTCGTAGGGGGCGAAGGCACGCTCCCCACCTTCTCCATTGCCCGTTTCCGTGGGGACCGCCTCGTGTTCACCGAAACCCGGTACGGCATCCCGCTCCCGGACGGGCTCGCCCTCCCGGTGATCGGCGCGCCCGACTTCGAGCTCGTGCACGCCGTGGGCATGGCCTGGACCGCCGATGACCCACGGGATTTCGAGCAGAACGTCGGTGTCGGCCTCCGCTTCCCGGGCTTCTCCGTCCGCGCGATCACGAACCCGGAAGCCGGCCTTCGCGGTGCTCGACTCTCCTTCCTCCTCGAGTCCCCGGTGGAAGCCCGTGCGCCATGGGAGCAACAAATGAGATCTACGGTCCGATCGGGCTTTGACAGTCGGCCGGGCGATCGTTAGATTTCGGCGTGAATTTTGCAGCACCGCACCGGTTTCCGTGACGCTCGCAGCCCTATGAGCCGTGTCTCCGTGCTCGGTGTCATCCCCGCGCGACTCGGCTCGGAGCGCCTGCCGCGTAAACCGCTGCACCCACTGGCCGGCCGACCTCTCATCGAATGGGTTTGGCGCGCAGCGCGCGCCGTCGCGGCGCTGGATGCGCTCGTGATCGCGACGGATAGCGAGGAAGTGGCCCAGGTGTGCCGCGCGTTCGGCGCGGACGTGGAGCTCACTGCGGCCACGCACGAGTCGGGCACGGATCGGGTCGCGGAGGTGGTACGCAGGCCGAGGTTCCGAGGGTTCGACGTCGTCGTCAACATCCAGGGCGACGAGCCGTTCCTGACGGACGAGCAGGTTTCTGCGGCAGTGCGGATGGTCGTGGATGGCTGGGAGGTGGGCACGGTCGCCACGCCGATCCGGAGTCTGGACGCGTACCGTGACCCGTCGGTGGTCAAGGTGGTCCGGGCGGAGGACGGCGGCGCGCTCTATTTCTCGCGCGCGCCGATCCCGCACCGGCGGGGCGGTGAGCCGACGGCCACGGAGCTGGAGTCGCCGCTGTACCTGCGGCACGTTGGGATCTACGCGTACACGCGGGACGCACTGGAACGGTGGGTGTCGCTCCCGCCGTCCACGCTCGAGCGCACGGAGCGGCTCGAGCAGCTGCGCGCACTGGAGGCCGGCATCCGGATCGGCGTCGGCGTCGTGTCCCACGCCGAGGGCGGTGTAGACACGCCGGCGGACGCGCAGCGGGCCGAGGAACGACTCCGTCGCACGCAGGCGGCAACGAATCCCGAAATCACCTGAACGCGATGATCGATCAGAACCGAAACCCGACGAAGTACATTTTTGTGACCGGCGGCGTCGTCTCCTCACTCGGTAAGGGGATCGCCGCCGCGTCTCTTGGGCGCCTACTCGTGGAGCGAGGCCTGCGCGTCACGATCCAGAAGTTCGACCCGTACATCAACGTCGATCCGGGGACGCTCTCGCCGTTCCAGCACGGGGAGGTCTTCGTCACGGACGATGGCGCGGAGACGGACCTGGACCTGGGCCACTACGAGCGGTTCATCGACGAGTCGCTGTCTCAGGCGAACAACATCACGACCGGCCGGATCTACCAGGACGTGATCACGAAGGAGCGGCGCGGGGATTACCTGGGCGCGACGGTGCAGGTGATCCCGCACATCACGGACGAGATCAAGGCCGCTATCCGCCGTCTGGCGCCGAACCACGACGTGGTGATCACGGAGATCGGCGGCACGGTGGGTGACATCGAGTCGTTGCCGTTCCTGGAGGCGATCCGTCAGTTCCGGCAGGAGGTCGGGCGGGAGAACGCGATTTTCGTGCATCTCACGCTGCTGCCGTACGTTTCGGCGGCGGGCGAGCTGAAGACGAAGCCGACCCAGCACTCGGTGCGGGAGCTGATGGAGATCGGGATCCAGCCGGACATCCTGATCTGCCGGACGGAGCATCCGCTGACGGATGACCTGAAGCGCAAGATCGCGCTGTTCACGAACGTGGACATGGCCGGGGTGGTGGAGGCGCGGGACGTCGAGACGATCTACGAGGTGCCGCTGCTGTTCCACCAGCAGAAGCTGGACGATCTGATCTGCGCCAAGCTGGGGCTCGACGCGCCGTCGCCGAACCTGGAGCCCTGGGCCGCCATGGTGGAGCGGATCAAGAACCCGTCGAACGGCGTGGTGAAGATCGCGGTGGTGGGGAAGTACACGGCGCTGATAGACGCGTACAAGTCGGTCCAGGAGGCGCTGATCCACGGCGGGATCGCGAACGACGTGGGCGTGGACATCCACTGGTTGTCGAGCGAGGCGTTCGACAACGATGCCATGGTGGCGACCCTGGCGGACTACCACGGGCTCCTGATCCCGGGGGGCTTCGGGGTTCGCGGGGTGGAGGGGATGCTCCGCGCCATCCAGTGGGCGAGGACGAACGAACTGCCGTACTTCGGGATCTGTCTCGGGCTCCAGTGCGCGGTGATCGAGTACGCCCGGAACGTGTGCGGGCTCACGGAATCCCATTCGGCGGAGTTCGCACAGGACGTTGCGCAGCCTGTGATCTGCCTGATGGATTCGCAGCGCAACATCACGGAGTTCGGCGGGACGATGCGGCTGGGCGCATACCCGTGCAAGCTGCGGCCGGGGTCCCGGGCGGCGGCGATCTACGGCACGCTGGAGATCAGCGAGCGGCATCGGCATCGCTATGAGGTGAACAACGCGTTCCGGGATGTGCTCGCGGAGCACGGGATGCGGTTCAGCGGGCTGTCGCCGGACGGCGGTCTGGTGGAGATGATCGAACTACCGTCGCATCCGTGGTTTATCGGCTGTCAGTTCCACCCGGAGCTGAAGTCGAGGCCGATGCGCCCGCATCCGCTGTTCGCGGCGTTCATCAAGGCGGCCATGGAGCGTCGGGCGTTGATGGAGGCCGGGGAGGCGCCCGTCGAGGCGGCCTCGGCCGAGATCGCGGACTGAAAGGAAGTCATGACGAAAGGCATGGACGTGACCGCACCGCAACACGGGAACGGGGAGGTGGCCGGGCTGTTCACGCCGGGCGGTCCGTTCTTCCTGATCGCCGGGCCCTGCGTGCTCGAGGATGACGCGCTGAACGTGTCCGTGGCCCTGGAGCTGGCGCGGATCTCGGAGGAGTTCGGGATCCCCGTCATCTTCAAGTCTTCGTTCGACAAAGCGAACCGGAGCCAGCCGGGGGCGCCGCGGGGGCCCGGACTGGAGCGGGGGCTGGAACAGCTCTCCCGGGTGCGGAGCGAAAGCGGGCTGCCCGTCCTCACGGACATTCACGAGACGTGGCAAGCGGAGCCGGTCGCACAGGTTTGCGACGTGCTCCAGATCCCGGCGTTCCTCTGCCGGCAGACGGACCTGGTGGAAGCGGCGGCGCGCACCGGACGCCCGGTCAATATCAAAAAGGGCCAGTGGATGGCGCCGGAGGAGATGAGGGGGGCGGTGGCGAAGGCCCGAGCCGCGGGAGCGGGCGCCGTGGCCGTGACCGAGCGCGGGACCTTCTTCGGTTTCGGCGATCTGGTGGTGGACATGCGGTCGTTCGCGCGGCTCCGGGAGGCCACGGGCGCGCCGGCCATCTTCGACGGGACGCACTCGGTTCAGCGGCCGGGCCGTGCCGACGGTGCGAGCGGCGGCGATCCTCGCTTCATCCCCGCGCTGGTGCGGGCCGCGGTGGCCGCAGGCGCGGACGCCCTGTTCCTCGAGGTGCACCCGACGCCGGAGCGCGCGCCGTCGGATTCCACGAACATGCTGCCGCTCGGCCGGCTGCGCGGGCTCCTGGCCGACGTCCTGGCGTTGCGCGCTGCGCTGGCGAGCCCGACGGTCGCGGCGAGCCCGGGAGGGGCCGATGATTGACCGGCTCCCCCCGGATCTCGTGCGCCGGATCCGATTCGTCGGACTGGACGTGGATGGCGTGCTCACGGACGGGGGCGTCTACCTCGGCCAGGCCGCGGACGGCACCCCCGTGGAGCTGAAGCGGTTCGACATTACGGATGGCCTCGGCATCAAGATGCTGGCTCGCGCCGGGCTCCGGGTCGTCCTCGTGAGCGGCCGGGTCTCGGCCGCCACCCGGCTCCGGGCAATGGAGCTCAACGTGCCGTGCTACGAGGACGCCGGCGCGAACAAGATACCGGTCCTGGAAGGGCTCCGGGCGGAGCACGGCCTCGAGTGGGACGAAATGGCGTTCGTCGGCGATGATCTCGCCGACCTGCCCGTCCTGCGGCGGGTCGGTCTCCCGGTGGCCGTCGCCAACGCCGTACCGGAGGTCCGGGCCGCCGCGCTCTGGCAGACGTCCCGGGCCGGGGGCAATGGCGCGGTCCGGGAGTTCGCGGAAGCGCTCCTCCGGGCGCGCGGCGAATGGTCTGCGCTCGTCGAGACCTATTGCCGGGACCGGGAGGCGGGATCCGAGGCCGATGGCCTGGAGATCAGCGCGGCCGATCCCGGCAGGATCCGTGAAGCAGGAGAGGTCCGATGACCCGCCTGGACCCTGTGATGGAGCCGCCCGCCGGCACCGCGCCAGCCGAGGCCGGCGCCGCGCCCGCAGCCGGGCTCGCCCCGGAGGAGCTCGTCGCCTGGGGACGCCGCGTGCTTCGCACCGAGGCCGAGGCGCTCCAGCGGCTCGAGCCGCGGATCGACGCGTCCTTCGTACGGGCCGTGCAGCTCATCCTCGGCGCGTCCGGGCGCGTCATCGTGAGTGGGATCGGAAAGAGCGGCATCATTGCTCGCAAGATCGCCGCGACGCTGACCTCCACCGGGACGCCGGCTTTCTTCCTGCACCCGGTGGAAGGCCTGCACGGCGACCTCGGGATCGTCGGCCGGAACGACGCCGCGATCCTCATCTCCAAGAGCGGTGAGTCGAGCGAGCTCATCGGACTGCTCGAGTACCTCGCGCGGCTGGGCGTTCCGATCATCGCCCTGACCGGACGCCTCGACTCGGCCCTCGCCCGCGCGGCGACGGTCGTGCTCGACTGTTCCGTGACCGAGGAGGCGTGTCCCTTCGACCTCGCGCCCACCACCTCCACCACCGCCGCCCTCGCCATGGGCGACGCCCTCGCCGTCGCGCTCCTCCTCTCCAGGGGCTTCACCCGCGAGGACTTCGCCCGCTTCCACCCGGGCGGCGCGCTCGGCCGCAGGCTCACGCTGCGCGTCAAGGACGTCATGATCACGTCCGACGTGCCCTGGCTCTTCCAGCACCAGAAGATGCGCGACTGCATCGTGCTCCTGGCCGAGAAGCGCGGCACCGTGCCCATCATCGACGAGGACAGGCGCGTGGTCGGCGTGGTCACCGCCGGGGACCTGACCCGGCTCATGGAGCGGGAGCCGAACTTTCTCGACGTACCGGTGTCCGAAGTCATGAACCGGCAGCCGAAGTGCACCAGCGCCGAGATCCTCGGCGCGGCCGCCGTCTACCAGATGGAGCAGCACGGGATCATGGCCATGCCCGTCGTCGACGACGATCACCGGCTCATTGGTATTGTCCACCTCCACGACCTGATGCGAGCGGGGGCCGTATGACGCTGCGTACCTCGCTCATCCTGGCTGCATGCCTCCTCCTGGGCACGGCCTGCGGCTCCGACACGCCCGGGCCCGTGGTCGGAGAGGATCTCAAGAACCTCGCCGCAGACAACGTCACCTACGGCGTGCGCAGCATCCTGACCGCCGACGGCATGCGGCGAGCGATCATCGACGCCGACAGCGCTTACTCCTACGACGACGAAGGGCGCATCCAGTTCTTCGGCCCGCGCGTCCAGTTCTTCAACGAATTCGGTGCTCAGTCCGGCCGGCTGACCGCGGATTCCGGCACCCTGGACCTCCGCACCGAGGCCATGACCGTTCGCGGCAACGTCGTCCTCATCACCCTCGAGACGAACCGGCGGATCGAATCCTCCGAGCTCAACTTCGACCCGCCGGCGGACCGCATCTGGAGCGACTCCGCCACGACGATCTACGAGAACGGGACCGTCATGCGAGGGGAAGGCTTCACCTCGGACGGCAAGCTCGCGAACGTGCGGCTCATCCGGCCGACAGGCCGCATCGAAGGCGTTCGCATCGAATTCTGATGAGATTCATCCCTGGGCTCCTCGCGCTCGGCTTTCTGGTCATCCTGCCGACGGGTCTCAGCGGCCGCCAGCACGGCTGCAACCTGATCCGTTCCGGCGACTGGAACATCTTCAACGCGGGCGCGCCGAACGAGGTCGTCTTCATGGGCGGCCCCGTGCATTTCGAGTGCGATGGCGGCATCACGGTGAAGGCGGACAGCGCGGTCCGCATGCCCGAGCGCCTGCAGCTGATCGGCCAGGTGTTCTACGGGGATTCCGTCAAGACGCTGACCTCGCGGCAACTCGACTACTTCCCACGCGAAGGGCGCCTCTTCGCCCGTGGCGACGTGGAATACCTCGACCGGGCGACCGGGTCCACCATCCAGGGCCAGGAGTTGCACCACGAGCGGGAGAGCGCGGTCCGGGCCGAGTCCCGCACCGTCGTCCAGGGCCGCCCCCATGGCGTCTTCCGACCGCAGCGCCGTGATGGTGCCGCAGCGGACACCGCGACACAGCCGTTCGAAGTCGACGCCGAATGGATGGAGTTCATCGGCCAGCGGGCGTTCCGTGCCTCGGGAAACGTCGAGCTGGTGCGGGGGGCGCTGCGCGGATTCTCGAACTGGGCGGAATTCGACAACGAGACCGAACGCCTCGTCCTCACCGGCAGCGCGAGGGTGCTGGACGAACAGTACGAATTGACCGCCGAGAGGATCGAGGCCGTACTCGTGGGGGAGCAGCTCTCGGAGCTCTTTGCGAGCACGAACGCCAGGCTGACCGGCGAGGACGTCACGATCGAGTCGTACGAGATCCGCATGTTCACGGATGACGGTGCGCTCAGCCGGCTCGTGGCGCGCACCCGGGGCGGGCTCCCGGACCCGAACGCGGATCGGGTCCGGGCCACGGCCGAGGAACTCCTGTTGCTGGCGGACTCCCTCGATGTGCTCGCGCCGGGCCAGCGCATCGAGACGCTCATCGCCGTGGGCCGCGCCTACGCCGAGCGGACGGCGGACACGGTGGATGTCGGGCTGCCCGAGATCGCGGCGAAGGACTGGGTCCGCGGGGATACGATCACCGGGCACTTCGCGCCGGCCACGAAGGCGGCGGATCCCGATACCGCGGCGTCGGCGGCGGCTGCGGATTCGAGCCGGAACGAGGTGGTCCTGGAACGGCTCATTGCATCCGGGCCGAACGGCACCGCCCAGGCGTTGTTCCGCTTCCGTGACCGCAACACCGGGCCGGAGGACCCGCCAGCGATTTCCTACACGATCGCGGACCGGATCGTTCTCGTCCTGCGGAACGGGGAAGTCGAGAAAGCCGAAGCAGTTGGCGAAAACCAGGATATCAGGGGTATACATCTCCAGCCGAATCGACGTTCCGAACGGGCGGAGCGGCCTTCGGGCCGGAACGACGCCGCCGCGGCGGAGAAGACCGGGAGCTCATGAAGGCCGAGACTCTGATCGAGTTCGTGAAGAATCTGCGACCGCACGACAGCTCCCTGGCCGTTGCGCTGGTCGAGTTGGTCCGGCGCGCGGATGACGACGGGAGACTGGACCGGGGCGAATGGCTTGCCGCGGTGCGGAGCGCGATGGCGCGCGCGGTCGATGGGGCATCGCCTGGCGGCACGGACGGTGCGCTCTCCACGGCCGGCCCGTCACGCTACCTCGAGGAGGGCATCGTGGCGCGGCTGGCGACCACGCATCTCGTGCACACCGAGCCGGACGGGGAGGGTTGGGAGCGGATCCGGATCGATCCCGACGTCTGGGCAGACGTTTCTCCCCGCCGGGAGGCGGTTCTCGCCGAGCTCGAGACAGCGGTAAGGAACTTGCTACCCTCACTCGACCAGGCGGCTCCGGCGGACGATCGTACGGTCAGAGGCCGGGTCGAAGGCGGCAGCCGTCTCTCCGCGCGCGGCCTGGTGAAGGTCTACCGGAAGCGGAAGGTCGTGAACGAGGTGGACATCGACGTCGCGCAGGGAGAGATCGTCGGGCTGCTCGGACCGAACGGGGCGGGGAAGACCACGACCTTCTACATGATCGTGGGGTTGGTGTCCCCGAACCGGGGCGAGGTCTACCTCGACGACGAGGAGATCACTCGCGTACCCATGTACCAGCGGGCCCGGCGCGGGATCGGCTACCTGGCCCAGGAGCCATCCGTGTTCCGACGCCTGACCGTCGAGGAGAACGTAATGGCGATCCTCGAGACCATGCGGCTCAGTCGCGCGGAACGCAAAGAGCGGCTGGAGGTCCTGCTGGACGAGCTGGGCCTCAAGCACCTGCGCAAGTCCCGAGCATACACCCTGTCCGGGGGCGAGCGTCGGCGTCTCGAGATCACCCGCGCACTCGTGAGCGAGCCGAAGTTCATGCTGCTCGACGAGCCGTTCGCGGGCGTCGATCCGATCGCGGTCCACGACATTCAGCAGATCGTGGCCGGACTCCGGCACCGCGGGATCGGTGTGATCATCACCGATCACAACGTGGAGCAGACTCTGGACATCGTGGATCGGGCATACATCATGTACGAGGGACGCGTGCGCGTCTCCGGTACTGTTGCAGAGCTGGTCTGGAACGATGAAGTGGCCGATATCTATCTCGGCCCAACTCTGACCGCGCGGATGCGGCAACGCTACCGCCGACCGGATCAAGCATGAGCATCAGAACTGGCCTGTACCAGGGAACGCAGCTCCGCCAGGAGATGAAGATCAATCCACGCCTGTACCAGGCGATGGATCTCCTGTACATGCCTTTGCTGGACCTGCAACAGCACATCAAGCAGGAACTGCTGAACAATCCGTTCCTCGAACTGGAGGAGCCCGCGACCACCGAAGAGGATACGATCCAGGACAAGCAGAAGGAAAAGGAAGAGAAGGAGAAGGAAGAGCAAATCGATTGGGAGGAGATCCTCCTCGACGGGTTCGAGGCCGGAGGGCGGCGGCCGGAATACGAGGAGCGGGAGTACTACGAGCCCGTCCCGGTCGATACGCGGGATCTGGCGGACCACCTCCACGATCAGTTGAAGCTCCTCCGGCTCACGTCCCGTCAGATCCTCCTCGGTGAGGAGATCATTGGCAACATCGACGACGACGGGTATCTGACCTGTTCCCTGGAAGAGGTCGTCGAGGGGCTGAACCAGTGGCTGGCCACGAGCGGCGCGGACTGGGCCGAAGAGGGCGAGGACCTGCAGCCGTTCCGGGTCGAAGAGGCGGAGGAGCTCCTGCGCATCATCCAGGGCTTCGATCCTCCGGGCGTCGGCGCCCGGGACCTGCGTGAATGCCTGCTCCTGCAGCTCCAGGATGCCGGCAAGGAAGACACGCTCGCTTACCGGATCGTATCGGACTACTTCGACCAGCTGATCAACCACCGGTGGTCCGAGATCTCCAAGGATCTCTCGATCACGCCACGGGACGTCCAGGCGGCCGCGGACGAGATCGCGAAGCTCGACCCCAAGCCGGGGCTGAAGTACGCGGCACAGTCGGACAACTACATCATCCCGGACCTGATCGTCGAGAAGATCGACGGCGAGTACCTGGTCTTCCTGAACGATACGTCGCTGCCGCGGCTGAAGCTGTCGCGGACCTACCGGGAGATCGCTCGGGACAAGTCGAAGTTCAAGGGCGAGAACAAGGAGTTCATCTCCAACAAGCTGAACAGCGCGAACTGGATGATCCAGGCCATTGAGCAGCGGCGTCAGACCATGCTCAAGGTCATGAACTTCATCGTGGATCGCCAGCGCGAGTTCTTCGAGAAGGGCGTGCAGTACCTCAAGCCGCTGACGCTCCGCGAGGTGGCCGAGGTCATCAACATGCACGAGTCCACGGTCTCCCGGGTCACGAACGAGAAGTACGTGCAGACGCCGCGCGGCGTGCTCCCGCTCAAGTTCTTCTTCTCGAGCGGGCTGTCCACCACGTCGGGCGAGGATGTCAGCGCGCGGGGGATCAAGGCGAAGATCCAGAAGCTGGTTGCGGAGGAGGATCCGAAGCGCCCGCTCACGGACCAGGCGATCGTGAACATCCTCAAGGAGGAGGGCATCCAGATCGCCCGCCGCACCGTGGCCAAGTACCGGGACCAGCTCGGAATCCTCTCGGCGCGGATGCGGAAGCGGATCTAGCGCTGCTGGCAAGGTGGCGACGACGTGGCGATGACCCAGGTCCTGGACGCGCAGATGGCCGCCTCGTCCATCCGCCTCTCGGACACCACGAGGGGGGACTTTGCCGTGGTCATCCCCGCATACAACGAGGCCGAGAACATCCCGGACCTCGTCCGCGAGTTGCGCGCCACCTTCGAGCGCTTCGGCCTGGAAGGCGAGGTCATCCTCGTGGATGACGGATCCACCGACGGGACCGCCGACCTCGCCCGCCGCCTCACCGCCGACTGGGAGAACTTCAAGGTCCTCAGTCACCGGCGCAACTTCGGGAAGACGGAGGCCCTTCTCACCGGGGCCGAGGCCACCGACGCCCGCTGGATCGTCCTCTACGACGCGGACCTCCAGCACGCCCCGGACGAGATCGTCCGCTTCCTGGCAAAGCTCGACGAGGGCTGGGACATCGTCACCGGCCGGAAGGTGGGAGCATACGAGAAGGGGTTCGTGTCGGGCATCTACAACCGGCTCAACCGCTTGCTCTTCAAGGTCCCGGTCAGCGACCTGAACTCGATGAAGGCCTTCCGCCGGGACATCCTGGACGAGGTCTTCCTCCGGCACGACTGGCACCGGTTCTTCGTCGTTCTCGCGTACGCCCGCGGCTTTTCGATCACCGAGATCGACATCACGCTCTACCCCCGGCGGCACGGCATGCCCAAGTATTCGGGGCGGAGCCGCATCGTGGTCGGACTGCTCGACCTGATCTCGGTGGCGTTCTTCATGTTCTTCGCCCGCAAGCCGATGATGCTCTTCGGCTTGACCGGGCTCGTGCTCGCCGGCCTCGGCGTGCTGGTAGGGCTCGTGACCATCGTGCTCCGTGTCCAGCACGTCATGCTGCCCTTCGGTTTCCGCCCCTTGCTCTACCTCGTCATCCTCCTGGAAACCCTGGGCTTCCTCCTGTTCGGCTTCGGATTCCTCGCCGAGCTGACGGCTCAGCAGCGCACCGAGCTCGACGCGCTGCGACGTCGCCTCGCCGCGCAGGGCTCACGGCGCACGAAGTGACTCTACGGCGATACCGCTTCCGGGCCACGCTTCACGGTCCCTCCCAGCCCGTCGCCAGGCGACAATGACCTGAACGCGTGCCATGGAGAGGGGTAAGACCTGCGTAATCGAATGCCTACCGAATTCGCTGGTGCGGGCCAATCGATGAGCGATCGACCGAGAGTCCTCGTCGTGATCGGGACCCGGCCGGAGGGGATCAAGCTCGCCCCGGTCGTGGAGGCGCTCGAGCGCCGGTCCGAACAGGTCGAAGTCCGGACCGCCCTCACCGGGCAGCATTCCGAGCTGCTCGACCATGTCCTGGAGATCTTCGACCTCGTTCCCGACTGGGACCTCGGGATCATGCGGGAGGGACAGGATCTATACGACGTAGCGCAGGGCACCCTCTCCGGGCTCCGGCCCATCTTCCGCGACTACCGCCCGGATCTCGTCGTGGTCCAGGGCGACACGGCCTCCGTCTTCTTCGGCGCGCTCGCCGCGTTCTTCGAGCGGACCCGGGTCGCCCACGTGGAAGCCGGGCTGCGCAGCCGGGACAAGTGGAAGCCCTTTCCGGAAGAGATTCTTCGCCGCCTCACCGGCGTGGTGGCC
The DNA here is from genome assembly GCA_937907535.1 of uncultured bacterium. Classification (GTDB taxonomy): domain Bacteria; phylum Gemmatimonadota; class Gemmatimonadetes; order Longimicrobiales; family RSA9; genus CALCID01. The sequence continues at coordinate 134,860 of CALCID010000007.1, forward strand.
GACCTCCACTTCGCGCCCACGGCCGGCGCCCGGGCGAACCTCCTGGCCGAAGGCGTTGCGCCCGAATCGATCCACGTCACCGGGAACACGGTGGTGGACGCGCTGCGCGCCATCGCCCGGAATGAGCGGCCCGTCCGGGATGCCCGACTGCGGGCAGCCCTGGACGGCGGTGCGCGCCTCGTGCTCCTCACGGCGCATCGCCGCGAGTCCTTCGGCGCGCCGCTGCAGGAGGCGTTCGGCGCGGTTCGCGAGCTCGCAGATCATTACCGAGACGTCGTTTTTCTCTATCCGGTTCACCCAAACCCTCAAGTGCGGACCGCGGCGTCGGCGGTGCTCGGCGGACACGAGCGGATCCTGCTGACCGAACCGCTGGACTACCCGGACCTGGTCGCGGCGCTGCGCCGAGCCGTCCTGGTGCTCACGGACTCGGGCGGGATCCAGGAAGAGGCGCCGAGTTTCGGCACGCCCGTCCTCGTCCTGCGGGAGGTGACCGAGCGGCCGGAAGGGATCGAGGCCGGCGTAGCGCGGCTGGTGGGGACGAGCCGTCGCCGCATATTGGAGGAAGCGCATCGGCTGCTCGGCGATGAGACGGCTCGCCAGCGGATGGCCCGAGCGGCGAATCCGTACGGTGACGGCAGGGCGGGGGAGCGGATCGCGGACGTGATCGTCCATGCGCTCACGGGCTCGCCGCGAACGCTGACGGATTGGGAGGCAGGCGCGTGAGGGTGCTCCAACAGTGCATCTACTTCCCGCCGGAGGTAGGTGGGCTCGAGAGCCACGCGTACTACCTGTGCCGGGAGCTGGTCCGACTGGGTGACGAGGTCACTATGGTCACGTCCCGGTCGGTGGCGGGCACGCCGCGGTTCGAGGTCACGGACGGGGTCCGCGTGGTGCGGACGTGGTTCCCGGGGAAGCACCCGGTGGGTTGGGCGCTGCACACCTTCGGCTCCGTGCCGCGCTATCTCCGTCTTGCGCGATCCGCAGACGTACTCCACGCCCAGACCTTCGCCTCGGCGCCGCCCGGTATGCTCGCCAAGCGGCTCTACGGCAAGCCGCTGGTCCTGACGCTGCACACGTCCCATTTTCTCCGGCTGGCGAAGAAGCCGGCCTGGAAGCCGGTGCTGCGCCGGATCATCGCGGCGGCCGACTGGCTCCTCGCGGCGAGCGAGGAGATCCGGGACGTGGCGCTGGAGCTGTACCCGCACCCGCGGGCCGAGGCGGTCACGAACGGCGTGGACACGTCGATGTTCGCGCCCGTGGAGCCGACGTTGCCGCGGGTGGACGGGAAGCGCCGCCTGATCGTGCCCCGGCGGCTCTTCCAGAAGAACGGCGTAGAGTACCTGGTGAGGGCCGTGCCGGCGATCCTGGCACGGTTGGACGCCGAGGTGGTGATCGTGGGCGACGGGCCGGAGCGGGGAAGGCTCGAGGCGCTGTGCCGCGATCTGGGCGTGGCGGCCGCGGTCCGCTTCCTCGGAGCCCGGCCGAACCACGAAATGCCCGGCCTGTTCGCCTCCGCGGATGTGGCGGTGTTCCCATCGTTGATGGAGGCCACGAGCGTTGCCGCGCTCGAAGCGATGAGCTGCGGGGTGCCGGTCGCCGCGTCCCGGGTGGGCGGCCTTCCGGAGATCGTCGACGAGGAGGTCGGGACGCTCTTCCGGCCGGCCGACCCCGACGACCTGGCGGAGAAGGTCGTCGCCCTGCTGGAGCGGCCGGACCTGGCGGAAGCCGGATCCCGGGGTCGGCGCCGGGTAGTCGAGCACTGGAGCCTGGAACGGCTGGCCAGGCGGCACCGCGAGATCTACCGGGAACTCCTGGGAGGACGATGACCGGCACGGGACCCACGGCGTACGACGTCGTGGACCACTACGACGACGCGTACTTCCGCGACCTGGCGCAGCGGTACTCCACGCGTAACCGCTTCGCCCGCCGGCGCATCCAGAACGTCTTCTCGTTGCTGCCGCCGCTCGAGGGGCAACGGGTGATCGATCTGGGGTGCGGGATGGGCACCTTCACGCTGGAAGCGGCGAAGAAGGGCGCCCGGGCGGTGGGTTTGGATTTCGCGCCCGCCGCGCTGCGGGTCGCCCGTTCCGTGGCGGCGCAGGAAGGGCAGGCGGACGCCCGCTTCGTCCAGGGCGACGCCGCGCGGCTCCCGTTCGCGAGCGGCTGCGCGGACATCGTCGTGGCCGCGGACGTCACCGAACACCTGGACGACGACACCCTCCGGCGCGTCCTGGATGAGGTGCGGCGAGTGCTCCGGCCCGGCGGCAGCTTCATCCTCTACACGCCCTCGCCGACCCACCTCTTCGAGCAGCTCCGCATGCGGGGGATCCTGCTGCCGCCCGAGCCATCCCACATCGGTATGCGGACCGCGGATGCGCTCCGCGCGGCGATCGAGGCGTGCGGGCTGGTGACGCGCCGCGTCGACTATCTGCCCTCCCACCTGCCTCTGTTCTCGCTCCTGGAGCGGGCGCTCGGGCGGTGGATCCCGCTCCTGCGCCGGCGGATCGGCATCGTCGCCTCGAAGCCTGGGGTCCCGTGACGAAGGGCATGCGTTGGGTCACGCGGGTCGGGCAGCTCCTGCTCGTGGCGGTCGTCACCTGGGCGATCCTCCGGGCGACGGGGATCCAGCTCGGCGCGCTGAGCACGGCCGACCTGCGCCAGTGGCGCCCCGCACCCGGGCCGATCGTGGCCTCGACCGCGCTCCTCGTCCTGGTCTATCTGGCCCACGCCTTCCTCTGGCGCCGGATCATGCACGATCTCGGGATCGCGCGGCCTTCTCGCCGGGCCACGGTGCGGGTCTACTTCCTGTCCAGCCTCGGCCGATACGTACCCGGCAAGGTCTGGCAGGTCGCGGGGCTCGCGTACTTCGCGGGGCGGGCGGGGATGCCTCCGCTGGAGGCAACGACGGCCGCGTTCATCGGGCAGATCGGGTTCCTCACGTCCGGCCTCCTCTTCGTCACGGCCCTGCTCCCGGGATGGCAGGGGCCGACCGCCGCCATTGCGGCCGTGGCCGTCCTGATCCTGTGCGCTGGCGCGGTGTTCGTTCTGTCGCACACCGATTCCGGCCTTCGCTGGCGCGCCTGGCTGCGCACCCGGTCACCGAGGATCGCCGGGCTGTTCGACCTGGCCGACCGGGTCCGGACCGGAACCGCGGCCCTCTGGCTCGTCGCGTACGGGCTCACCTGGCTCGTGCTCGGCGCGGCCTTCGCGACTTTCGTCGGTGCGTTCGTCGACGGCGTGGGGCCCCACGCCCGGCACTTCGCCGGCACCATCGCGGCCGCATACCTCAGCGGCTACCTATTCCTCCTCGCACCCGCGGGAGTCGGGGTGCGGGAGGGCGTGATGACCGCGCTGCTCGCGCAGGTCGTGCCGACCTCGGCGGCCATCGTCATCGCCGTCGCATCGCGCCTCTGGTTCACCGCGGCCGAGCTGCTGCCCCTCGCCGCATTGCCCTGGCTTCGCGAACCCGTACGCGCGAACCACGAGAACCGTGAATTCCTGGAAACACCGTGAACAACGCTGACCGGTTCGAACGCGGACTCGTCATCATTCCGACATACAACGAGCGGGACAACCTGCCGCGGCTCGTGCCCATGGTCCTCGAAAAGGACGAGCGCCTCGATGTCCTGATCATCGACGACGCCTCGCCCGACGGCACCGGCGACGTGGCAGACGCCCTCGCGCGGCAGAGTCCGCGCGTCCACGTGATTCACCGCGCAGGCAAGCTCGGCCTCGGCACCGCGTATCTCGAGGGGTTCCGCTGGGGCCTCGAGCGCGGCTACGACCTCCTCTTCGAGATGGACGCGGACTTCTCCCACGACCCGGCCCACCTGCCGGAGTTCATCGAGGCCGCGAAGGAGTACGACCTGGTCCTCGGGTCCCGGTACCTGCACGGGCGAGTGACCGTGATCAACTGGCCGATCGGCCGGCTGCTCCTGTCCTATTTCGCGAACGTCTATGCCCGCATCGTGACCGGACTTCCAGTAGCGGATGCGACCGGCGGGTATAAGTGCTTCAGACGCAAAGTCCTGGAAGCCATCGACCTGAAGCGCGTCGAATCCGAGGGCTACGCGTTCCAGATCGAGATGAGCCTGCGCGCCTGGCGCAAGGGGTTCCGCATCGGCGAAATTCCCATCGTCTTCGTGGACCGGACGCTCGGGCAGTCCAAGATGTCCAAGCGCATCGTGTGGGAGGCCGTTTGGAAGGTGTGGAAGCTACGGTTCCTCGACCTCTTCGGCCGCCTCTAGGGAGGCGATCATGATCCGGGATCTGCTCTGGGCCTGCCCGGAATGCGGCACCATTGACGGGATCGTGCCGTTGAAGCGGGGCGAGGAGGAGTGCCAGGCGTGCGGCGCACGCTTCCGCCGGGGAGCCGGCGCCACGATCGAGGCGACGTTGCGCGACGGAACGCGCGTCGCGCGAGCCGCCTCCGAGTGGGCGGCCAAGCTCCCGGATCCCGAATCCGCCTTCGTGGTGGCTGATCGCGCCGCGACGGCCACGGGCCTCATCCGTGAAGCCGACGTGCTCGTCCGGTTCGCTTCCGGCTACCGCACCGTGCACCGGGGGAGGGAGTACCTCGGCCGGATCGAACGACTCGGCCCTCGCCGTCCTGGCAAGCTCCGCCTATACCCCCGCGAGCTCGAGCTGGTCGGGCCCGACGACGAACGACGCGCCTGGCCCCTGGAGCGGATCACCGCCGTCCAACCGAGCTCGAGCTCGCTCCAGATCAAGGTCCGGAACGAGCCCGTGGTCAGCTTCAAGTTCGTGAACAGCTCGCCGCGGCTCTGGGAAGAGCTCATCTGTGCGGCGCTGCGGAGGTTGTACCGGGAGCGCGGGCTCGGCGAGATCATCGAGTTCCAACCAAGGATCGCCGTACGATGATCCTCTACCGACTCATCCAGCGGACCGTCCGCTTCGCGTGGCCGCGGATCGGGACGATCACGGTCCTCGGGCTCGACAACATCCCCAGCACGGGGCCATTCCTCCTGATCTCGAACCACCAGAGCGTCCTGGACGCGATCCTCATCCAGGCGTACTGCCCGCGGCTGCTGCACACCATGGCGAAGAGCACGCAGTTCGCCGCGCCGGTGATCGGCCCGTTGATGACCCGCCTCTATTCGTTTCCCGTTCGTCGCTACGAAATCGATCCGCAGGCGGTCCGCACCGTGCTACGCAGGCTGGGGGAAGGGCACGGCGTCGGGATCTACATCGAGGGCGAACGCTCCTGGGACGGGAAACTGCAAGCGCCTCGACTCGGCACCGTGCGCCTCATACTGAAGGCCGGCGTGCCGGTGATCCCCGCCACGATCAGCGGCTCCTACGACGCCTGGCCGCGCTGGGCGAGCGGCGTCCGCCCGGCCCACGTCACCATCGCCTATGGCAGGCCGCTGATCTTTCCAAAGTACGACGACCGGGCCGCCCGGGAGGCCGCGCTGGCCGAAGCCGCGGATCGGATCATGACCGCGCTCCGGCGCCAGCTCGAAGATCCGGAGGTCGCCGTCGCGGCGCCGACCGCCAATCCAGCCGACCGATCACACGTCTGAAGCCGCTCACGCCGCGCTCGATCCCAGCATAGCGCCGAACCCGCCGACGGACCCGGCGCCGGGGCGCCTTTTCGCGCTCCCGGTGCGGCGGGGGAGTGGGTTCGGCGGCGCCCGTCCTCGGAGACCGTGGAGAACGGCGGCGGTTATCCACACCGGTCCGCCACTTTAGTTTACATAATGCATGTTATGCGTACTCACACCGCGCCATTCGCACCCGAGAACGACCGACCCGACCACCGATCCAACCACCGGCCCACCTCGTGCTGCGCAACGAGCCGGACCCCGTTGCACGGTCGCACGATCGGCCGACCGCACTTTCCACCGGACCGGCAGACTCCAGCCATCGGGCGCAAGGCATCGCGGACTCGCCAGTCGCACGCTCCCTGGCCCCGCAGGTTGTGATTCCTGGTCCGGATGCAAAACGACCCGGACCGTTTCCACGGTCCGGGTCTTCGAGCTGATTGTACGAGCGCCTGGCTCGGTCTCCCAGGTGGCCGATGTTCCGGCGAAGGCTCGCGGCGCTTGGTCGGCAGCCTCCGACCGTTACCTCCGGCGGCTACCTCACTGGCCCTGCGAGGCCGTGCCCGCCGGCCGGGCCGCCATGGCGCGGGCTTCGGCGAGGCGCATGGCGTAGATGCCGTGCTCCGGATTCTCTTCCGACGTGGACTCGACGAGCCGCTCGAGCAAGGTGATCGCGCCGGTCACGTTCCCCTGGTCGAGCCGGACACGCGCCGCGGCGTCCAGCGCCTGTCGCCGCTGGAACGGGTACGGCGCCCGATCGGCGACCCGCAGATACGCGGCCTCGGCCTCGGCCGCGTTCCCGCTGGCCTCGTAGGCCGCTGCGAGCAGGAGCGCCGCGGAGGCGCCGAGCGGACGCGACGGATCGCCCGCCAGCTTCTGGATCGCGGATATCGCCTCGCTGTTGCGCCCCTCGGTGAGGTAGATCTGCGCCATGAGGATCCTGGCCTCGTCCGCTGCGTCGGTGCCGTCGAAGCGCGCGAGGAAGCTCTCCAGATCGCGGAGCGCGAGAGCCGTGTTCCCGCTGGCGACGGTCTGGCGGACCTCGGTCAGGGTCGCGGCTGCCCGTTCGCGCATGGCAGCCTGGGACGACCGGTAGTACAGGCCGCCGGCGGCGCCGAGGACCACGATCACTGCCGCGATTGTCAGGATCCGGGCGTTCTTCTGTGCCCAGGCCCAGAGTTCGAGGGTACGCGCAATGAACGCGTCGTCCGCCGATGTTTCGGCCCGGTGAATGCGCCGGGCGGTTGGATGCCGTGGCATATCCGCTCGAGAATCGAGAGTCCTGGAACGGGACCGCCCGCGTGCCGGAGGCGGCGCGGGCGGACCGGCAAGATGCTCTAAACCTATCAAAGTTAGAGAATTTCGATTTCCGCGTCAAGCGTTTCTAGCGTATTCATTTGAGGCGGCTTCGGCGCGTTGTCGGGCCGGAATCTCCGGTCCCACCCGTCGGATCCGGAGATCGCGCCCGTCGGGGCCGCGCTTCCCTGCCTGTGACGGCGTACCCAACAACGCTCGCGGACCGAAGATGGGTCTTACTGCTGAGCGTTCTGCGTCTCTTGCTGGCGGCGGACCCGTTCGAGCTCCGCCGCCGGAATCTGGCGGGCCGCGCCGTAGCGGACCGGTCCGAATCGAGGATACTGGGCCGCCTCGTACTGGTTGACGGGCCCGGGTTGGCGGACGGAGCGCAGAGCGAACGCGATGATCGCGTTGCCGCGGGGCGTGTCGAGGTGGTGGTTTCCGCCTGCGGCCACGGCGACGTACTGGACGCCGCCGACCGCATAGGTCACGGGTCCGCCGTGGACGCCTGCGCCGGCGTTGAACTGCCAGAGGACGTCGCCGGTTTCGGCATCGATCGCGTCGAAGTACCCGGTACCCTGCCCCACGAAGAGCACGTCTCCGGCGGTCACGAGGGCGCCACCGACCATCGGGACCGGGACGCGGCGCTGCCACCGGATGTCGCCGGTCGCGACGTCGATCGCCGAGAGGATTCCCCACTGCTCCTCGCCGGGGATCCGCAGGACCGACCCGCCGAGCCACAGCCGTCCGGGCTCCTTGGGCTGGAAGGTGCGCCGGAAGAGCATCGGCTGGTGCACGCCCAGAACGTACGCGAGGCCGGTCCGGGGCGAGTAGGCGACGGGAGACCACAGGCTGCCGCCGTTCACGCCCGGAGCGATGCGCACGCCCTCTTCGGTCGGTTGCGCGAACAGATTGTCCTGGGGCACGAAGTTGTCGGAGCGCAGGATCGGCGCGCCCGTCGCGGCGTCGACGATGTACAGCCACCCGGTCTTGCCGGCGTGCCCGAGGTACCTTCGGCCCTGGAGGGTGAAGAGGAACGGCGGACTGGCGGCATCCAGCCCCCACCGGTCGTGCGGGACCATCTGGAAGTACCACCGCAGCTGCCCGGTATCGCCGTCCAGGGCCACGATGGAGTTCGTGTACAGGTTGTCTCCGGGCCGGATCACGCCATCGAAGCCGGGTGCGGGGTTCCCGACCCCCAGGTAGAGGGTGTTTGACGCGGGTTCGTAGGCCGGCGTCATCCATACGGACCCGCCCCCCCGCCGCCACGCCTCCGGGTAGCGTGCGCTGTCCTCACGCTCCCGAATGATGTTCCGATTGACGGGAGTACCGAACGGGTCGGTTTCGGCCCAGGTGCCCCACCAGCCATTCGGCACCTCGCCCGGCTCCGGGATCGTGTACCAGCGCCAAACGAGGGAGCCGTTCGTCGCGTCGTACGCGGACACGAAGCCGCGGATTCCGTAGTCCGCGCCGCTCGTCCCCACCACGACCTTCCCCGCATAGGCTAGGGGTGCCATGGTGATGCTGTGTCCATCTTCTGGATCCGCCACCTCGATGTCCCAGATCACCTCGCCCGTGCGGTTGTTCAACGCGATCAGGCGGGCATCGAGGGTGGCCACGTAGACGCGATCGCCGTACGCGGCCACGCCCCGGTTGTTCGGGCCGCAACAGAGCGCCACGGACCGGAGCTCGGGCCGGAACTCCCAGAGACGCTCGCCCGTGGCGGCATTCAGGGCCACGACCCCGCTTTCGGGGGTGGTCACGTACATGGTGTTGTCGACCACAATGGGCGTGGTCGAGAACGATTCGGCGATCCCGGTCTGGTAGACCCACACGGGGACGAGGTCGGATACGTTCTCCCGGGTGATCTGGTCGAGCGCCGAGTATCGCTGGTTGTTGTAAGCGCCGCCGTAGACGAGCCAGTTCTCCGCGGCGGCCACCGTGCGCCGGAGGACATCATCGGTGACGGGCGTGAATGCGGGCTCGGGTGGCCGGCGTGCACTCGCGCGGTCGCGTGCCGGTTCGGTATCCCGTTCGGTTCGAGCGCAGGACATGGAGAAGGCGAGGAGGGCAACGGCACTGAGCCGGGTCGCGCGAGACTGCCTCAGGGGCATTGGACCACCTGACGGAACGTCAAGCAGGAGTGACACTTACGGCGCTCCAGATGCCGGGGTGGGGTCGCAAGAAGGATGCCATGCACCGGGGTGCGGCAGACGCGAGGCATCAGCCGGGAGGGACCCCGATGGCGGCGGGCGTATCGCTCTGGTGCGCCGGCGGAGGGTATGGCATGGCCGTTGCCTGCCGAGGAGGCCGGCGATGCGCTCGCGGAGCCGCGCCGGAACGGCCCGCGAGCGCTACCCACCGTGGCACTTCCAGGAGCGAACGGAGCCGATTGCGATCCATCGAGAGTGAACGGCGGCGCACCCGGGGGCGGCAACGCCCGGAAACAGGCGGCCACCGCCGTTCGTCCCGATGGCCGGCGCCAGCGTCAGCTCACGCGCACTTCCTGGGCTCGGGCCGTCGTCGTGCCCTTGAGGCGGCGGATCGCGGCGTCGAGGATCGCGGCCTGGATCCTGTCGAGGGACTCCTCGGAAATGGTCCGGCGCGGCCGTACCCGTTCGACGCCGAGCGGCAGCGAGTCCTCCACGGACCCCGGCGTACCCGGCCACAGATAGATCGTCCGTGCCCGGCGTGCGAGGTTGTTGAGCTCGGCACGGTCGTCGGCCGAGACGATCTGGAGCTGGTCCGGCGATGGCTTGAGATGGCAATGGTCGAAGGCGCGCCGGATCCTTGCGCCGAATTCCCCGCTCTCCACGACGACGACGACGAATCCGCGCGCAATCTTCTGGCGCAGCTCGCGGAGCACCGCCGGGGCGAGGGTCGCCTCCACGATGACGCGCCCCGGCGCGAGGAGCGCGGCTTCCGCGCCGAAGAACGGCGTGGTGATGAGCAGCGGCGCGTCCGCCAGGACCGGATCGTTCGGGCGCAACTCCTCGAGCAGGTAGGGCGTGGCGTTGATTTCCAGGCGTTGACGGAGCTCGGTCGCCAGGGCTTCCGCCTGGGCCCAGCTCCCCTCCACCACGGGGATGGTGGTCCGCTCGATCTCCGCGATCGTGCTGATCAGCCGGAGGATGGTCCGCGTGCCGAGGCCGAGGTCCCGGGCACCGTCGTACGTGTGCTCGAGCCACTGGCGGTGCAGCCTCTCGAGCGGGCCCGGCGCGTCCGGCAGGGACGGGGCGCAGAGGTAGACGCCCGACCTCGCGCGCACCCGCACGAGCCCTTCTTCCTGCAGCCGCCGGTATGCAGCCGCGGCCGTCTTCCGATCCACGCGTTCGGCGTCAGCGATCTCGCGAATGCTCGGCAGTCGCTCACCCGACCGCCAGTACCCGAGATAGAGGCCGGACACGATCCGCTCACGGAGTTTCTCCAGGATGATCGCTCCGGCGACCTGCTCTCTTGCCATGGCCGCCTCCCTTCCGGTGGGTTGTTGAAGACGCTACAGTGGACGCAAGAACGGTTCCAATCGCGAGGGCACAATCATGTGCTGGCTAGCGCTGGTGACCGCGATCATGCAGACGGTGGCCCCGCCGGCCCCGTCCGAGGACTCCATTCAGCTGATCCGGCGACAGGCCCGGCGAGCCGAAATGGAGTACGAGAGCCTCCTCCGCCGCCTGGCGCCGGCGACGGTCGGATCGGGTGGCTCGGGACAGTGCGATGAGGTAGTCGGCCGGTTCTGCCTCCGGTTCAGTGCCGGCCCTGAACCGCCCATCCTGCCGGAGGTCGGCCGCGTGACGCGCGCCCGCTGGGAGGCGGTCGATGCCCTGAGGCGCGCCTTCGCGCTGCAGCCGGGCGAGCTGTCCACCGCGGCCCCGCTGGTCCGGTACCTCGTGGAGGGTGACCGCGCACCGGAGGCGATCTCCGCGGCCGAGGCCTTCGCCTGGGCCTCCGGCGATCCGGTCTGGGGCCCCGCCGTGATGGCGTTCGCCTATCACGCGAACGGCCAGGATTCCACGGCCGAGCGCCACTTCGCCTCGGCGCTGGCTGCCATGGACGAGCAGACCCGGGAGCGCTTCACCTGGGTGGAAGCCCTCCTCGACAACGATGAATCGCGGCTCTATCGCTCGCTCAAAGGCGCCGAACGGGAAGCCTACGAAGCCGTGCTGTGGCGCGCGGCGGACCCCCTGTACCTGACGGCCGAGAACGAGGCATGGGTCGAGCACCTGGCGAGGGGGGTCTGGGTCTGGATGCTTTCCCGCGCTCCGGTGGTTTCCGGGATGTATCGCTGGGGTAAAGACCTGGAAGAGCTCACGCTACGGTACGGCCCCCCGGCGGGCCGGAAGCGGGAGGTCGGCATGAACCTCGGCGAACTCAGGATGATCGAGCAGTTCGATCCGGAGCAATTGCCGTTCGTTCCCCCGGAGCTGCGCCGACAGGGGCTTCCCGCCGCGCCCCTGCCGGGCGAGCCGTCGCCTCTCGAGGCCACGCGCGTGCGTAGCGCCCACATGCCGCGCACCGTGCGCCGCGTCATCCCGATCACCCACCAGGCATCCCGATTTCCACGCGGGGATTCGATCCTCGTGCGCCTGGACGGGGCGCTCGTCCTGGATTCGGTCGCGCGGGATGTCCGGGAGCAGGCGGGGAGGAACGTGCCGCGGCTGACCACCGGGCTGTTCGTCCTCGACGCCGATTTCCATAAGCTGGCGGAGGTCCGGGGCGAGATCCGCGCCCATCGGGACACCATCCTGGTCAGCCATGCCCTCATGGTGGACAGGAACGTCCGGAACTACAGTCTCGAGGTCATCGAAGGCGTCACCCGGCTGGCCGGACGTGCCCGGCACCCGATCGATCCCGATCTGCCTTCGTCCGGCGGGTTGGCGCTCTCGGATCTGCTCGTCGCTCACCCCTTTGGCGAAGGCAGACGTCCGACGGGGCCGTTGTCTCCCGAGTTGCACGCCATCCCGGAGCTCGTGCTCCCGACGGGCGCGGAGATCGGGCTCTACGCCGAGGTCCATGGGCTGGAAGCGGACGAAAGCGGCACCACCGCGTACCGTGTCACGCTGTCGGTGCAGGCGCCGGACGGTCCGGCCCTCGCCCGCGCGGCGCGGTGGCTCGGCCGCAGGTTGGGCCTGGCGGGCCCCGGGTACGAGCCGGAGCTATCCTGGGAGGCGGCCGGCGACGGGATCGGCCCGGAGATCATCGCCATCGACCTCGACCTGACCGGGCTCCGGCCGGGGCTGCACTGGATCGAGCTCGTGGTCGCCGACCTCGTGGCCGGTACCGAGGTCCAGACGTCCAGGCCGATCCTCATCCGGGACGCCGGGCACTGAGCGTCAGCGTTGGGGGTTCCCTGCCCGCGGGTCTCCCGCGTCGGTGCCTGCCGGGTCGGCTCCGGCGATCACGGGCTCGAGCCGGGCGAGGATCGATTGCTCGAAGCGGCCGGTGGACTCACAGGACCGGGCCGCCGTGCCGCGCGCTTCGGACGACACGACGATGGACGTCCCGCCCGGCCGCGGGACGAGCAGGATCCGTGGCCGGAGCGAGGCGCTGCCCACCCGTTCGGTGCCGTCGCACACGATGTATTCCCGGCCGTCTCCGGGCGCCGTCATCCAGGAGAACAGGATCATGCGCTCCTGTGGACGGATCTCTTCGACCACGAGGTCCAGGACCTCCAGCCCGCTGGCGATTCGCTGCCAGACCTCGTCCGGCGGAGCCGGCACGTCGCGCCGCTGCTCCGCCCCGCCGTCCCATCGGTCGAAGAGGCGCACGCCGCATCCGAACGTCAGGAGCGCAGTGACGATGGCGGCCATGCAGCCCCGTGCGCCGATCCCCATGTGCCCCCTCCCCTGCCGAAACCGCGGTGCGCGCGTCGGCCCGCGAAACGCGCCGGTCGCAACCGCGAAGTGCAAGGGATATTCCACGGACCAGAGGGCCCGGTCCGAGCCCGGGTGGAGACGAGACCGTGACCGGAAAGGAAGATTGCTGGAAAGGGAAGGATGACGCGGGTCCCTTCGTGGCGGGCGTCCCGAAGACCATCCGGCCGACCCGCTCGCTCCGCTCGCTCTTCGCGCAGATGGCTTGCTGCACGCGCTGCGACCTGGCGCGAGGGCGGACGCAGGTCGTTCCCGGAGTCGGGCCGCGCCGCGCGGAGATCATGCTGATCGGCGAGGCACCGGGCGCGGAGGAAGACCGGCTGGGCAAGCCGTTCGTGGGGAAGGCCGGCCGCCTGCTCGATCAGCTCCTTGCCGGGGCGGGGATCGATCGAGGCGACGTCTTCATCACGAACGTCGTTGCGTGCCGCCCCCCGCGAAACCGGGCGCCGCGTTCGCGGGAGATCGCGGCACACGCGCCCTGGCTCGACGCACAGCTCCGGATCGTCCGGCCGCGGCTCGTCGTCGCGCTCGGGCGAACGGCGCTCGCCTTCTTCGTTCCGAAGGGGAAGGTCACGGAGCTGCGCGGGAAGGTCCAGCAGGTGGAACGGGCAGGGCTGGAGCTACGGGTGCTGCCGACCTACCATCCGGCGGCGCTGCTCCGCAACCCGGATCTCCTCCCGGACGCGGAGGCGGATTTCCGCCGGATCGCCGGCGCCCGATGACGTCGACTCAACGGCGCGCGGAGCGCCCGCCTCCCCTGTTGGCCACGGCATCCGGCCGCGCCACGACCGGTTCCGCCGCCCGGGCCGAAGCCCGCTGCCACAGGTACATGGCAATGGCCATCAAGAGCAGGCTCATGACCTGCGAGGTGGAGAGACCGAAGAAGAAGCGGTCTCCCTTCGCCCGGACGAATTCCACGAGGAAACGGATCACGCCGTACATCCCCAGGTACAGCGCGAAGTGCTGTCCGGGCCGGAGCGCGCGGCTCGCGAGCCGCCACAGGATCGCGAACATGACCAGCGCCGCGCCCACCTCGTACAGCTGCGTGGGGTGGACGGCCAGGACCGCGGAATCCGGAATGTGCGCGGGCACATCCGCGCCCACGGAGCGGAGGTAGCCGGCCGTGCTCGGCGGCGTGCCGTTCGGGAACGAGATCCCGACCCAGGAATCGGTCGGCAATCCGTAATCGTCTCCCACCAGGAAGCAGCCGACCCGGCCGACCGCGTACGCCAGGGCGAGCCCGGGCGCGACGGCGTCGTACATGGTGGCGACCGGGAGATTCCGCTTACGCACGAACAGGTAGTACGCACTGACGCCGCCGATCAGGCCGCCGTACCACACGAGACCGCCGCGACTGAAGATCGAGCCGAGCGGGTCCACGAGCAGGTCCTGCCAGTGCAGCGCCACGTAGTACAGCTTCGCACCGGCGATCCCGCCAATGGCCACCCAGGCCAGGACATCCCACGCGAGCTCCGGGTTCATCCCCCGCCGCCGGAGCTGCACGCTGAGCGCCCACGAACCGGCGATGAACGACAGGAACATCATGAGCCCGAAGCTCGTGATAGTGAAATCGCCGATCCGAATCAGTTCCGGGTACATGATGCTCCCATTCGCGTTCCTGACACCCGTCGGCCGCGCCGCGGCACCAACGTCCAATTATGATTATACCAACGGATCCACAGGCGGGTCCGCCGACGCGGCTGCTTCACTGCCCTGACGCGTCCACCGCATCACGGCCCGTGCCAGGAACACCGCGCCGAGGAGCAGCCCGATGAAGGGGACCACGTAGACGATCAGGTTCAGCCCTTCGGCCCGGGGGGTCAGCAGGACCCATTCCCCGTACCGCTCCACGAAGTACTGCTTCACCTCTTCGGGCGTCCGGCCCGCGGCCAGCTGCTCGCGCACGAGGGCCTTCATGTCCTGCGCCAGCTCCGAGGGCGAGTCCTGGATCGAGAGACCCTGGCAAACCACGCAACGGAGCTGGGACGCCACCTCCCGGACCTTCGCTTCGAGCTCCGGGTCGCTGCCTTCTTGCGCCGCCAGAGTCGCAACGGGAGAGAGCAACAGGACAGCGATGACCAGAAGTCGGCGGATCATGTGGGCGTCTCCGGCGAGTTCAGCAACTCTTCGATCTTCTCCACGAGCAACGACTCGGTCACCGGGCCGATGTGCTTGTATCCGACCCGGCCATCCCGCCCGATGAAGAACGTCTCCGGCACCCCGTAGAGACCGTACGCGATGGCGGTACGGGAATCAGGGTCGAGTCCGGTCGGGTAGCTCTCGCCCCCCAGGTCCGCCAGCCAGCGGCGCGCCGCCTCCGGCGAGTCGTTGTATAGAATGCCGACGAAACGCACACCCCGGTCCTGGTAGACGCGAGCCACCTTCGTCAGCGCCGGATGCTCGTATCGGCACGGGATGCACCACGACGCCCAGAAATTCAGCACCACGACGTGCCCACGCAGGTCGGCGAGCCGGATCGTCGTGCCGTCCTCGAGCCAGCCGTTGTCCCCGGCCGGCGACGGCGGCATGACCTCCACCGTGAAATCCGGCGCCGGCTGCCCGGGCAACGGGGACTCGATCCGGTTCGGGTCCCGGGTCAGGCCGAAGGCGAGCAGCAGGACGATCGGAACGATCGCGAGCACTGCCAACGCCGCACGCTTCCAGTTCATGGTCGTTCTCCGCGGTTTCCGGTGCGGTCATGGCGCACGCCCGGTGCGCCTCGGGCCCGCCCGTCTGCGGCGCGCCGCACGCACGCCACGCCTCGCAACCGCCCGCACGCTCAAGCCTCGATCACGTGGTTGAACGCGAAGAGCGTTGCAACCAGGAAGATGACGTCGAACACGGCCAGGAGCCGTACCCACGAAGCGGCGTCTCCCATGGGGTCGCCCGCCAGGATTGCGGCGGTGGCTTCCACCGACGCAAGGAGCACGGGGACCATCATCGGAAAGAGCAGGAGCGGGAGCAGCACTTCCCTGGCCCTGAGCCGGCTCGCCATCGCTGCGTAGAAGGTGCCCAGCGTCACGAACCCGAACGTTCCCAGGAGGAGCACGCCCGCGAGCCCCGGGAACGGCTCGAGCAGCGGCAGGTGGTACAACACCGCCGTGAGCGGTACGACGATGGCCTCGACGAGCAGGACGAACACCAGGTTCGCGGCCAGCTTGCCGAGGAAGAGCGGCCAGCGTTCGCCCGGATACAGGAGCAGGGTCTCCAGGGCGCCGTTCTCCAGCTCGACCTGATACGAGCGGTTGAAGGCCAGCACGCCGCTGAAGAGGACCGTCAGCCAGAGGATCCCCGCTCCCGCCGCGCGGAGCGCTTCCGTGTCCGGCCCGAGGGCGAAGCCGAACAGCAGGAGGATGAGCCCGGCCAGGAAGACCACCGCGTTGAAATTGGCCTTGGTCCGCAGCTCCGTGGTCAGGTCCTTCCACGCCACGGCCCGCGCCCGTGCGAGTTCCCGGGACCAGCTCATCCGCCGCGCACCTCGGCCACGGCGCCCTGCGCCTCGTCGCCCATCCCCGCTCCGCCGTGCGACGCTCCCGCGTCGACGAGTCGGCCGCCCTGGATTTCGACGACCCGGTCGATCACGGCTCGCGCCCGCGCCAGATCGTGGGTGGCAAGGAGGACCGCGGTCCCGGAGCCAGCCAGCTCCCGGACGAACGCATTGAGACGCTCGATCCCCTCTGCGTCGAAGCTCGCGTAGGGCTCGTCGAGGAGGAGGAGCCGCGGGCGCCGGAGGTAGAGTCGAGCGAGCGCCAGGCGACGTCGCATACCCGCGGAGAACCCGCGGACCCGTTCATCCCGGTGCGCGCCGAGTCCGGCCCATTCCAGAGCCCCGGCGAGCGCATCCCGCTCCACTGCCCCTCCCCACATCCGCACGCTGAACGCGAGATTCTCCCAGGCCGTCAGTTCGTCGTAGAGACCGGGCGAGTGGCCGAGCATGCCGAGGTGCTCCCGGACCGCGTCCGCCTCCCTCACCAGATCCCGGCCGTACACGGCGCCCGTCCCGCTGCTCGGCTTGAGCGCGGTGGCAACGATGCGGAGCAGCGTCGTCTTCCCGCTCCCGTTCCGCCCCATGAGCGCCACCACCTCCCCGGCCGAGACCTCCAGCGTGACGCTCTTCAGCACCCAGCGATGGCCGAAGCGCCGCCCGAGCCCGCAAAGCTCCAGCGCTCGCTCGGGCACTGCACCACCCCCCGGTCCACGGCGTCGTTCCAATTCCCTGCCACCGAAAAAGTTGGCCGCTCAACCCCTTAAGATACCCGGGAGGCGCGAACACGGTCAACCGCGCACGCCGTCTCCGTAGGGCTGTGGCCCCGTATTGGCCGCCCGGCGCGCGCCCCCGGCCGCCGGCGCGGAACACTTCTTGAATCCGGCTGCTCCGCCCGGCCCCGAGGCGTCTCTCGAACCCGGAGTGTACCCATGCGCACGCTCTTGTGGATCGGCATCATCCTGATCGTTCTGTGGGCTCTCGCCTGGCTCGTCTTCCGCGCCAGCGGCTTCCTCATCCACCTGCTGCTGATCGTCGGCGTGATCCTGCTCATTGCCTCGCTCGTGCGGCGGGCGACCTGATCCGCCGCGCATGCGGGGCCGGCCGCGGCATCCCCTTGCGGCCGGCCCCGCGCCACCCTTATATTACTGCGTAGTTATCCAGTTTATCGTTGCCACGACCCACGGCAGCCGGATGCTGCGAAGCATGGAGCCATGAAGACGGAGATTTCCAGCCGGGCGCTCCTGCCCTGCATCTTCTGCGAGACGTTGAACCGGATCGATCTGGCCCGGGCGGCCGACCGCCCGAAGTGCGGCAAGTGTGGGCGGCCGTTCCTCCTGGACCGGCCGATCCGGCTGTCCGACCAGGTCTTCGAGCGGGTGATCGCGGAGTCCGACGCCCCGGTCCTCGTGGATTTCTACGCCGATTGGTGCGGGCCGTGCAAGATCATGGCGCCGGTGCTGGACGAGGTCGCGCGGGAATGGCACGGGCGCGCCGTGGTCGCCAAGCTGGACACGGACCGGAATCCGGCTACAGCGGCGAAGTACTCGATCATGGGGATCCCGACGCTGATCGTGTTCCAGGGCGGTCGGGAGGTGGCGCGAGAGACCGGTGCCGTCCCGGCGGCGCGGGTCCACGAGCTCCTGAGGACCGCGGTCGGCGCTCCCGGGACTTGACGGCGGTCGGCCGGGTCGCCGGCGGCCGCCCGCGCGCGGTCCCATCGCCTGGAAGACGGCCGGGTCGCGTGCAGCGGGGGCACTCGAGGCGGTAGACCTGCCCGGATACGACCGAAACACGTGGTGGCGTCCGCCGGATGACAGGAGTCCTCCGAACCGCTGTGAGGCGCCCCTCGGGGCCAGGCCGTATCGATTCGGGCATGTGGCCCCAATGGTTGCATCGCCAGGGTCGAGTCGCCCGGCCATCGGGAGCTGTCTGCAGCGGATCTCGCCCTATCGGGGAGTCGGCGGACCGGTCGATCCGGGGGTGATGCCCGATGGGTGTGACGCACCAGGAACCCCACGCTCCGGCATCGGGAGGTCAGAGCTGGGCCGGCCGGCGTGATCGTCGGGGGAAGGAAACGAATTGCCTAGAGAGTTCAGCAACGAGGCACTGGAGCTGATCGCCGAGCGCTTCAAGGCGCTCGCGGAGCCCATGCGGCTCCGCATTCTGAACGCGCTGCGCGACGGCGAGCGGACCGTGAGCGAACTGGTGGCCATCACCGGAGCCGGGCAGGCCAATGTGTCGAAGCACCTCGGGCTCCTGCACCGCCATCGGATCGTCGGTCGGCGGAAGGACGGCCTGAACGTCTACTACCGGATCACGGACCCGGCGATCTTCGAGATCTGCGAATTGATGTGCACGAGCCTGGAGAACGAGCTGGAGCTCGATCGCAGGGCACTGGTGCAGAGTTGATGAACATTGACCGGCGCTGACGTTCCCGGGGCTGTCGGGCCGCATGAGTCGGGGCGGGCGCTACGCGCGACCCGCCCCGGCCTGTGTTCAGCACTCGGCCTGATGCTGCCCGGAGATCCGCTCCCGGATCCTGCGGGCGGCGAGAGCCGTCACGCCAGCGACCACGGCGCGGCCGATCGGCCCCCGGACCTGGGACATGAGGTTCATACCGTTCTGCCTCTCGCCCCGGTACCCCCGCTCCATCCGCCGACCGCGGTCGAACCGCTCGAAGGACTCCTCTTCCTCGTGGTCCTTCTCACCCTTGAACATCCTCCCCAGGGCGAATCCCGTCCCGAGCGCGACGCCGACGCTCAGCAGCGGGTGGTTCTCGATCCGGTCCTCGAGCCCGTGACGGAACTTCTGCCAATCGGACGTGCGGACGGACTCAGCACCGCGCTCCAGCGCATCCCCAGCGCGGTGCACGGCCTTCCCGACTTTGCCCTTCAGCCCGCCCTCCTCCTCCATGGACCGGCCCCGCTCCTCCATCCGCTCCCCGAGGTCATCCAGTCGTCCGGCCACCCGTTCTTTTCCGGACTCGATCTTTTCGCCCACCTGGCTCTTCATCCGCTCGCCGAACCCGGGCGTCGTCTCCCGGGTCTCGCCCGTGGTGGCGGGTCGGCCGCGCAGTACCTCGCGCCCGGACTCCTCCGACGCCCCCCGGTGCCCGGCGGATGAACCCTCGTGCGGTATGTTCTGCCGTGCTGCCATGGTCCCTCCTGAGAGACATCCCGCTGTGCCTGGTCTCGCTCACGCATAAAGCAAAGGTGCAAGACATATGCCCTAAGCGAATGTCTCTCCGCGGCTTAGGACCACGCACCCACGGTTACTGCGGCGGCGGAACGCTGCGTCGGAACTGGACCGCCGGCGGCTGCTCCACACCGGCGGGCGCCTGGAACGGCTCGAGGCGCTCGGCGCCGATGATGCGCGCCGTGATGACCTGCGGGAACTGGCGGATGTACGTGTTGTACGCCTGGACGGCCTCGTTGTAGTCCCGCCGAGCCACGGCGATCCGGTTCTCGGTCTCCGTCAGCTCGTCCTGGAGCGCGATGAAGCTCCGGTTGGCCGTCAGCGTCGGGTATGCCTCCACGGAGACGTTGAGGAAGAGGCGGAGGTTCTCGGACAGCTCGGCGGAGGCCCGGGCGACCTCATCCGCGTCGGCGCCGGAGCGAATGGCCTGGTCGACGCGGTCGCGCGCCTGGGTCAGGCCGGCCCTGGCACGCGCCACCTCGGTGAAGGTCTCCCGCTCGAACGCCGCCGCCTCGTCCACGGTGGCCACGAGGTTCGGGATGAGGTCGTTCCGGCGGAGCAGTTCCGCGTCGATGTTGGCGCGGGCTGCGGCGGCCCGCTCGTCGAGCTCCTGGATCCGGTTGTAGCCGCAGCCGGAGGCGAACAGGACCAGGAGGAGGATTACCGGACGTCGCATCATGGAGCTTCGGCCTCAGAAACGTGGTCGATGAATTCCGCGACCCGCTCGGCGAACCGGTAGTAGGCGACCGAACGGGAATCGGTAACGGACAGCCTGGGCGGCTTCCCAGCCATGCGTGCTTGCCAGAGTTCGAGGACCGGCGTGGCGTCCTCGCCCAGGAGGCGCGCGGTCTCCCGGATCACGTCTGCCGTGGCGCGGGCGACGGGCCGTCCGGCAAGGCGCAATGCGGTGCGCATGTACGTGGCGAAGGACGGAAGCGCGCCCACCAGCAACCGGCCGACCTGCTCGGGCTCCTCGGCCGCGAGCAGGAGCCCCTCGCGGAGCTGGACGAGCTTGCCGCGGATTTCCCGCTCGGCCTGGAGTCGCAGCGCGATCCGGTCCACCTCGAGCCCCTCCAGCGGATCGGGCCCGTGGAGTACGAGGTGGGCGTCCCGCATGTCCGCGAGGTCGATGGCAAAGGCGTCGGCCGCGCGGCGCCATTCGGGCCAGGCCATGTAGAGAGGCGGCGTGTTGCCGGCCTCCACCCAGCGCCGCGCCAGTTGGGAGCCGCGCTGCAGATCCTCGGCCCCGATGGCCTCGAGGAGGACGAACACGTTGATGTCGCTGACCCCGGGCACCGCTTCCCCGCGCGCGACGGAGCCGTGGAGCAACGCCGACCGGAGCCGGTCGCCGTAGACGTCGACCAGGCCGCGCACGAGCTCGCGCGCCGTTTCCACCGGGTCCTTCTCGATCCTGGCCATACCTTCTACCAACTCCGTCCGGCGCCACCGCCGCCGAAACCGCCGCCCCCACCGAAACCACCGAATCCGCCGCCCCCGAACCCACCACCGCCGAACCCGCCAAATCCCCCAAAGCCGCCGAAACCGCCACCGTGGCCTCTTCCCCTCGGTCCATAACCGCCGTACGGCCACGGCCCGAAGCGCCGGTTCCGCCTGCCGTGCCCTCTGTGCAACCAGGCGGCGAGCAGGAAGCGCAGCGCGAAGATCACGATGAGCCAGAAGATCAGATGCCCGATCACCGTGCCGGAGCCGTCCCGCCGGACCTTGCGCACGACCTCGCCGGTCAGCTCGAAGCCGAACCGCTCCGCGTACTCCTGCGCGATGGCGACCACGCCTTCGAGGATCCCGCGTCCGTAATCCCGCTCCCTGAACGCGGGGACCATGTAGTCATCCGCGATGCGGCCCGCCTCCGCCGCAGTGATGAACGTCGTGGTCCCGATCCCGGTTTCGATTTTCAGGTGCCCGCGGCCGTCGGGCGAGGTCTCCTTCGGGACGACCAGCACGACGACCCCCGTGTTCCGTGCGGGGTCGCCGGGGTCGCCCTTCCGGCCCACGCCCCACTCCCTGCCAATGCGCAGCGCGACCTCATCGATCGGCCGACCCTCCAGCGACGGAAGCGTGACCACCACGATCTCGCCGCCGGACTTGGCCCGGACCTCGTCAATGACCTGCTGGATGCGCGCTTCGTATTCCGGGGGGATGACGTTCGCGAAGTCGTTGATGAAGCCGACGGGCTCGGGGATGCGGAACTGAGCGGACGCCGGGGCGGACACGAGGGCCAACGCCACGACCGCCACCACCACCGCCAGGACCTGCGACCGCCATTCACGATACACGGCCCATCCTCCTCCATTCCGGCGTGGGACCAGCACCCGATACGGCACGGATCGGTCCCGAGCGGTGCCGGCCGCCGTGGCGGTCGGCGTTCGCCCACCACGCGCTGTGCACCCGGAGGACCACCGCCCCGGTGCCGATCCATGGATTCCGCTACGGAACACGGGCCAGAAGGGTTTCAACCCGCCTCGGGAGAGTCGCGGTGCTGACCGCAGTGCCCCCGGCAGGACTCGAACCTGCGACGGACGCGGTTTAGGAAACCGCCGCTCTATCCACCTGAGCTACGGGGGCAGAATCATGTAAAATCTAACGAAACTCCCCGGCTTTCTCAACCCGAACGGGATCCGGCCGC